>JAKFCO010000091.1:0-101398 GCA_036676605.1 Algoriphagus sp. | reverse complement strand
TCTTAGTGCTCAACCTGGTCAAATTGGCCGGGGCAGCACTGTTGTGCCTGAGTTTTTCAGCATGGGCAACATTCAACTATGCCCTAATAGCAATAGTTGAAGCAGTTTATAAGAGCTTAGAGAAAAAAACCAGTTCAGAGTAAATTCTGGACTGGTTTTAAGAATCTGAAACTTTGAGTTTTTCAGCAGACCCTACTTAGTAAGTGGAGAACTAACCAAAAACTCTACCGATGAAAACATCAAAATTACTAACCACGCTGTCAGGAGTGTCCTCCTGACATCAGCAATGATCTCATGTAAAGCAAAGGATGGAATGACACTTCTTCTTCGGTCTTCCAGCCACTTGTGGTGAGCAAGTCGAACTGTTTACAAAGAGAATTCTCCTATAGATAAGAAAGCGTACATACATAAAAGGAATTTATAATTCAATGAATAGTGTATGGACAGGATAGCAAAAATGAGAAATAGAATTGTATGGTTGCTCTCTCACTTCAACACTCTAATATCTTTCACCATCCTAAATGGCATATTTTCATCTGTCAATCCCTGGATTACGATCCTATAGGTAGTTTCGAATTCACCGGAATAAAAGGAGAAAGTAACTTCTCCGGTTTCAGGATCAGTTTGAAGTGAAGGATTCCAATAAACGGTAGGCTGGTAATCAATCAAGGCCTTATTTTGGGTTGAATTTTCAAAATCGGGAAATTTTTGTTCTTTGGTGAAACCATCCATTTGAAACAATTGAAAAAGATCTTTATTAAAAATTTTCTTTTCCGGATCATCTACAAAACGGCCCCCAGTTTTAGTACTAATCATGACGGCACCGGCAAATCCAGCCATTCCGAATATTTGATTACTATTTGTAAATATTGAAATTTTTTTAACGTCACTGAGTAGTAAGTCTACTTCTGATCC
Source organism: Algoriphagus sp. (assembly GCA_036676605.1). Lineage (GTDB taxonomy): Bacteria > Bacteroidota > Bacteroidia > Cytophagales > Cyclobacteriaceae > Algoriphagus. The sequence goes on along the minus strand of JAKFCO010000091.1, from coordinate 100,483 downwards.
TGGATCAATTCTTACTCCGTCAATCATTAAAAGTCTTCCACCTGTTATTAAACCCCAGTTTCGATTGCTTTGAATTGTAAACCTCTTTAAAAATTCACCAATGGTAAGGTGAAGATATTTTTCCAAATCCTTTTCCGTAAAACTATAATCACCATCACCATAGCCATAATTTCGCTCCTTCAGTGATTCAAGTTTTTCATCCTCAACAATTACTTCTTCCATCGTAATAACACCGGCCATATCTTCCAGAATATAGTCACGCTGCTTGATTTGCGTATTTTCAATCTGCAATTCAATTTTGGGAAAGGATTCTGGTAAAATCGGAAATGATTTTTCATCCAGAATAACACTGCCATAGCGCCTTAATTTCATATCGAATGCGGCTATTGCTATTTCAGCTGAGTCAGTGAAAAACAGGCCATTTGCCCAAAACCTACCCAAAGAATCGGTTTCAACCACCCCATAATCATCATATTTACCCTGAATGATGGTGACATTGGCCTTTTCCGGTTTGTCTTTTCTGTTCAAAAACTGCCCGCTGAATGCGATCCCATATTCAATCGGAAATTCCAGACTATCCGCAGGAGTGATCATCTCAGGTTCTAAAAGCCAATTCGATGCGGCACCTGTTTTTGGATCATCGGAAATATGGGTCACCAAGTTTGAATTCTGAACTGAAACAGAAAGTTCTGCTGCCACAGGTTCCCCATAAGAATCTGTTAGCCTCATGGTAATCCTGGTTTTTTCTCCGGGGACTAATTGAATGTTTTCAGGGATAAGCTGAACCTCTATTTCAGGATCAATTTCTGGTTCAACGTTTGAAGCCACGGGGCCTACAACTTTTTCGTTAAGGCCGAGGACCGGAACCGCCTGATATAAGAAATCGGCATCCCCGAAATTTCTCATCCAACTGGTGTAGGCCCTGAGCACATAATTTCCCTTAGGAAGGTCATTGGGGAGTTTTACCTGCCCATTGCTTGATCCCTTGGTGATCGGAAAAGTACCCGTTGCGGCCAGTTCTTTGTTATCGCTGAATAACTCAACATACAAAACCTGACTCAGGCTATCTGCCATGATCGGGTTTTGGTACAGCATATTGGACTTGAACCAAATTGTTTCTCCCGGGTAATAATACCGCTTGTCGGTTTGGACAAACGGTTTTTCCCTTAGGTTATTCCATTTATTGGGATCTTCCAGAATGTTTGCCTCCTGCTGCAGAAAAGCCAATGCTAAGTCCGGCTGGAAATCCAATGGCAGAAAACGGCCCATTCTGTCCTCAGCCATATGTCCGGATAGGATTAACTCTGCAGGATCAAGAGGCACCCCGTTTGGATCTACGAGCAGGGTGTCGTTTTTGAACGTCAGCCAGCTGATGGGATATTTGAGGTCCCTGTAATAGTTGTTTAATGTAAATCCCTTGATATGGTGCGCTTCCAGCATCGCATCCGACACCAGTAAATTCCTTCCCGGAATTGAATCCGGAATTGTAATAGAATCAATGGGGACTAATTCCAGGCTGTTTCCCAGTTCCTGGTAAAATCTATTCGTCCTGATATGTTTACTTGGAAATGGGTTTACTTCATACACCTGGTATTCTTTGCTGATGGTATCCTTTTCAATCATCGTTTTTAGCAGATGCCTGGTGGATCCAAAAAAAACGCGCTGTCTGTTTTCATGCCATAGCCCTGCGATATCCTTGGAGGACGGCTCCATTTCTACAAACCGGGACAATCCCAAATAATAAAATCCGTTCCGCGTTTGCTTGAAATCCAGAAGATCGTACATGATCCGGTATCCCAGGGCTGTATTCTCGATCTGGATCCGTTCCTGTGCGGTTGCATAAAAATAACGGGGGCCATCTGAGGTTTTTCCCTCCCCAAAATCCAGTACCCAGGGGTTCAGGATTTTGGCTGCTCCGGCGATTGAATCCAGCGGGTTTCCGATAAAAACTTTCTCAAACCTCTTTAACTGTCGTCCCCATTTTTTGTCCATTCGGCTGGTGACGTCGATTTCCTCCAGATCATCTTCTTTGGGTTCGAGGCTGAAATCCAAAATTGGATTGTTGGCTGTTTGCAGCTCTATTTTCCGGTTGAGGGTTTTATAGCCTACGTAGGAGACCACCAGTTCGTAAGTTCCCGGACTAATCCCTGAGAGGGAATACCTTCCTTGTGCGTCAGTGACGGTATTGATCGTGGTGTTGTTGACAAACACATTTGCGAATTGAAGCGGGATCCCGGTAGAGCTGTCCCGGACTTGGCCGGAGACGGTAATTCTCTGAGCACTGCTTTGCACCACGAAGCAGAAAAAAAACAAAAGGAAGAGGATAAGATGGGGGATTAGAGAAATCTGAAAATTTCTCTGAACCGGACTTTCTTTTTCAGGGGTATTAAAAATCAGGTGATGCCTCATAACTAAAGTTTCCAAATTAATTGTGCACTCGAATTACAGGATTAATATTCATCCAAAAAATACCCTATATAGGGTATTTTTTGGTGTTTTTCGGAAAAGAAAATCAAAGCTGCATCGAAGCCTTTGAGGTGGATGAAACAACCTTTTGCGGAAGAATAGTCGGTTGACTAGTCTTAATGCAGTACGGTTCTCGGAAGCAATTAAGCCTTTTTATTTTTCAGGGATTTGAAATCCAAGAACAGGGGGTAAGACTTGCAAAATGCATCAAGTAGACAGGAGGGGACAATTATTTTTTTGTTTACAAGAAAAAAAATTCAACTAAAAAAAGAATTCAAAAAACTTTTCCTGATCTTTTGGGAGTTATTTATTTCTATTATAAAATACCACTTGAATGTTTTCTATGCGGGCTGTCCTTATTGTCTGTCTCAGTCTTTTTCCAATTTTCTTAGCTGCACAATCTTACAAAAAATCTATTCGGAAATTTCAGAAGGAGCTGAACCAATCGTTTGGCAATCCGGAGAAATCCCCATTGATGAAAGACAAAATTCAGGACTTTGAAGGCCTGCCCTTTTTTTCCGTTAATGAGAAATATCGAGTTACGGCTAAGTTTGAAAAGTTGCCTCCAGAACTCTTGGTGTCTTTAAAAACCAGTGACAAGCGGCTAAGGGATTATGAACGATTCGCTATCGCCACTTTTGAGCTTGAGGGAAAACAATTCCAACTAACACTTTTCAAAAGCACTGCAAAAGTAATAACGCCAGGTTATGAAAACAGCCTTTTTCTTCCATTTACGGATCAGAGTAATGGCAAAGAAACGTATGGAGGGGGAAGGTATATGGATGTAGAAATACCAATTGGTGACACGATAATCATTGATTTCAACAAGGCATATAACCCCTATTGCGCTTACAGCGACCGCTATTCCTGCCCCATTCCTCCACAGGAAAATGACCTCCAAATCTCTATCCTCTCAGGAGTGAAAATAGAGTAAGACCCACTTAAGCTGTTTTGATTGAAGTTAAGATGGTTTTTACCTTGAATACAAAAATCGGTTCATTATCAATTTATTATCCTATGTCTAAAATAAAATGGATTTTTAGTCTCAGTTTTCTTGCATTTTGCTTGGTTTCTGAGTTTAGTTTTGCCCAAAGAAGTAATCAAAGTTAGGAGGTGGCGGGTTGTAGAACCTTTATCGAGACCGCAGTGAATCGGGAAATGGCTTTATCACTAAAACACCATTCATCGAGGAAACAGCTCAATACCAAGGACTTTTGTCAGTAAGATCTCACCGATTTTATCAGCATTTCCTGGCTTTGTTTAATTCCATCTCGGGCCAGTATGCATTTAATTTCCTGGAATCTTCCTTTGTTCCGATGGCTCTTTGCGGCAAAAGCCACCACCAGGAGTAGAATGTCCGTTTACCTGGGTGTAAATTGCATCCACGCTAGACTATCAAAAGGAATTTATAATTCAATCAATAGTGAAAGGACAGGATAGCAAGAATGAAAAATAGAAAGGTGTCGTTGCTCCGGAAATCTGTACGGGATTACACCCAGCATCTTGGGGAACTTCAGAGGCGAAAAGGCATAGACTAAACCGGGAAGGGTAAATCAATAAATTATACTTTTATCTTCATAAAATACAATCCTTGAAACTACTGTCAATTTATTTTAGCACGGGTGATTGCCGCTTTTGTGGAATTCCAGTTTCATGAATTTGCAGGATATGGCAAAGGATCTTCATGGTTTTTTTTTCAAACGATCTGAGTTAAACCCAAAATATGCATTAGCAAATCTGTTACGTCTTGAAACTGCTGCAAAATCAGCCACTTCGTTGCCATTTTCAATCCTGCCTACTTCAGGCAGGCTCAGCATAGCACCGCCATGCTGAAATTTCCAAACAGCCTGATTTTATTGCATTTTCAAGCCTTCCCGATAAAAATCAGGACAGGCTATTACGAATCCTAATACATAATCGGGGTTTAAACGTCTCAGCTTTTCGCTAATTAGCTTGTAACCTTTCGTCTTTTTTTTCTTCGATATTCTGATGATGACATTTGGAGTGTCCGATATTTTCGAATGAGGATTTAAATCGAATTCCTTAGGCACCGTTGGTGGCATCTTCCCCGACCAATCTAGCTGTGACTTTTATTCAGAAAGCACCATTTTCAAATTTTCTATTATTATTTAGATTAAATATAAATAAAGTCTTGGATTTAATTTTTCCTGCTTTATTTTTGCGACTGTTTAGAATGATTCAAAATAATAATGCTTGAATTTTAGCAGTCCAAAAAGTGAAAGGAAGTAATAAAATTGGTTCTTGGTATAGTTTGACAAGAAAAATCCATTTGGTTCTTGGGGTACTTTCCTCCCTGGTAGTCTTTGTGGTTGCTCTTTCAGGAAGCCTTTATGCCTTACAGGAGGAATTACAAAATATTTTCTATTCCCATCGTTTTGTAAATCCAACAGGTATTCCTCTTTCTCCCACAGAAATTCAAGCCATCTCGGAAACTCACCTTGGAGATGAAAATTCAGCACGGCTTCATCGCTTTTCTCCTGAGCGTTCTGTAGCCGTTCTTTTTAACAATCCGGTAAATTATGGATACGTATTTGTAAATCAATACACCGGGGAGGTCCTCCATTATCAGGATTTTAGGAAAGATTTCTTTGGCTTGCTTTTAACCATTCATATGTACCTCCTCTTGCCACCGGAAATAGGGAAGGTAGTGGTTGGCACCTCCTCAATAGTCTTTGTTTTGGTCTTGGTTTCTGGCTTTTTTCTCTGGTATAAGTTTAAGTCTCCTAAAATCTGGAATTGGAAAAAAGAGGCACGCTGGAGAAGAAGGAATTTTGATTTCCATCGAAACATTGGGATAATCACGCTTGTATTCGGTCTTTTTTTCGTGTTAACCGGCTTGATTTGGGCATTTAAATGGTATGAAAAGGGGGCACATTTTATTTTAAGTGGCGGGAAAGAACTTCAGGAACTCCCCTCCGAAATCTCCTCCTCCCATTTCAGCAAAAACGAATCGAAAATAGATCACCTGTTTGATTCGCTGGTCGATGTTCGGGGTGAAAAACTTTCCTACACTCTGTACTTCCCAAAATCGGAGAATTCACCCTTGGTGCTTAGTGTGAATGATCAAACATCCCAGTTTAAAAACCTCGAATTTTTTGCCTTTGACCCTAACTCAGGTGCTTCTCTTGACTTGGGCAGTCGATTTGGCCCCTATACAGAGGGAGGACTCGCAGAAAAATTTCTGAAAAGTAATTATGATTTGCATACCGGAGGATTTTGGGGACTGGGAGGGAAACTGGTGGCCCTACTTGCTTCATTGGGTATTGCAAGTCTACCCATAACAGGTATCCTGATGTTTTTGGGTAAAAAATTAAAGCCCGGAAACAAAAATAAAATTAAGATTTCTAAAAACCCTTTAATCCCTCTAATATGAGAAAAACATACTTATTGCTTCTGCTTTTAACGATCCTGGCAGTTCATCATTCCTGGTCACAGACGATCCGAGGAAAAATTGTGTCTAACCAAAATGAACCCATCCCTTTTGTAAACATCATTTTGGAAGGTACGGCAATTGGTACCTTAAGTGACGAAAATGGAACCTTCGAAATTTCCGGGGTTGACTCCGGAACCTATAAACTAAAGTTTTCCTCTTTGGGTTATATCTCCGTACAAAAGACCATTTCACTTTCAGATGGAGAAATTTTGGAATTTGAATTTATCCTTTCCAGACAGTTATTGGATCTTCAGGAAACAGTAGTGTCTGCAAGCAGAAATCCTGAGTCCATAGATGAGGTTCCCTCTTCTTTTACAATCCTCTCGAGAAAGTCTTTGGATGAAGGCACCACCATCACCTCAAACATTATAGACATATTAAGTCATGCCGTCCCCGGATTAGGACCAAGCACCGGTACTTCCAGTAATTTCGGACAAACACTCCGTGGAAGACCTTTATTGGTAATGATAGATGGTGTGCCGCAATCCACTCCACTGCGAAATGGGGGAGTGGAACTTAGAGTCCTTGATCCGGAAATGATCGATAGAGTAGAAGTGATAAAAGGTGCCACGGCTGTTTATGGAAACGGTGCTGCAGGAGGCTTGGTCAATTACATTACCAGAACACCAAAAAATGGGGATCACTTTTCCGCGCAGACCCAAATCAGTTCCGGCGGTTCTCTTTCCAACATCGACAATAGTGTAGGTTCAAGAATCAGTCAGCTGATTCAGGGTAGGGAGAAAAAGTTTGATTACATGATCGGAGGAGTCTTTGAACAAACGGGAGAATGGAAAGATGCGGAAGGCGATGTGCTTCCACCTACTTATGGATTGGGAGAGACAGATTCCTACAATGCATTTTTGAAAATGGGCTATCAGGTAAAAGATCATCAACGGTTACAGCTGAGCTATAATTATTACACGAGCGAACAAAAGACAAACTATGGTTCCGAGTTTGGAAATTATGACTTAAGACTTAAGACCAAAGCCAAACTTGGCCCTGAAAGCGGAGTTCCTCAGGGTGTGAGAGGAAACCATAATTTAAATCTGAATTTCTCTAACCAAAAAGCTTTTTTAAGTAGTTCTTACGAGGCAGATGTGTATTACCAGTCTGTGGATAATGTGTTCTTTTATTCACCTGTTTTTGTGGGAGGTGGACAATCCATGATTTCTTCGGATAAAAAGGGCCTTCGTTTTTTTATCAATACTCCATTATTGACATCCAAAAAAGTATCAGGTGATATTTCCTATGGCTTTGACTTAATGAACGACATTACTTCCCAGCCTTTAGTGGACGGAAGAATCTGGGTTCCGGAAATGAACATGGTGAATAAGGCCCCTTTTGCTCAACTGAAATTCAATCTTTGGGAAAACCTTGTTTTGAAAGGAGGACTGAGGGCTGAGAAAGTTGATATATCCGTGGATGATTATTCTACCCTAGAAACGCTTAATACCGCTACCGGAGCGATTATCCCAAGCTTTGATGTAAAAGGAGGAAATTTAGACTACACAACCTTTTTATTTAACTCCGGCTTAAGGTATAACAAGTGGAAAGTGTTTTCTCCCTACATAAGTTTTTCTCAGGGATTTTCGGTAGCTGATTTGGGAGTGATGCTAAGAGCCGCAAGAGTTAATGATATCAAGGATATCAATACCGAAGCCGTTGTGGTCAATAATTATGAAACAGGTTTTCTTTCTGAGTTTTCAAACTTGCGTCTTGAGGGAGTCATCTTTATGAGTACTTCTGAACTGGGTACCAGCGGTAAGTTTAAGGATGGAATCTTTGAGGTTCTCAGGGCCCCGGAGACAATTTATGGATTTGAACTTGTTACGGAATATGCAGTATCAGAAAATTTGGGATTCGGTCTTTCCTATGCTTTTGTAGAAGGCAAAATGGACAGAAACGATGATGGAGATTTGAAAGATACTGAAGATGATTACCTGGGAGGAGAGCGGATTTCCCCGCCTAAAACCGCAGCCTTTCTAAGGTACTCTGCCTTCAAAGAAAGGCTTTCGCTTAGACTTCAGATGACGGCAATCGGAAGAAGAGAACGATTTGAACAGAATGAAAGGGGTTCATATGATACTTATAAGGCACCGGTGGAACCCTATCAATTAGTGGACATCTCTGCAAAGTTCAAGGCAAATGATAAAATCAACCTATTCATGGCTGTGGAAAACCTTTTAAATGAAGATTATTTTCCTGCCAGATCCCAATGGTTTACACAACCCAGTTTATACACAAAGGGTAAAGGAGCTGCCTTTAATATAGGACTTCAATTTAATTGGTGAGTGGTTTTCAGAAAACGTGAGTGTTAGCACTCACGTTTTTTTATAATTTCTCAATTACTAACAGCCACATCCTGAGCACCACAATCACGACAGAGAGACTGGAACAAGCAAGCTATGTATTCCTGTCAAACTACTACCAAAAGGTTCGAGTCAAAACTTAGGGAACCGCCGTATACCGAACGGTACGTACGGTGGTGTGAGTGGACAGATAGGGAACTAATCCATATCTTCCTACTCGATTTTTTGAAATTTTGTTGAGTGCAATTCCCCTTTGCATTCTTGACCTGAATCGGTCTACGTCTTCGACGACTTTTTGAGCATGTTTGGTTTTTCTTCCCTGCACTCGGGCTCGCCACATTTTGAAGGAACTCAGCTTCATATTCCTTCGCATGAGTTTGATTACTACTGCTTCTGGAATTCCAAACTTTGCATGGATCGCATCAAATGGCGTCCGGTCTTCCCAGACCATCTCGATTATTCGATTGATTTCTTCTTCAGAGAGCTGATCAAAATTTTCCATGTTCTTCAAACTTTGCCCCGGAGAGAAGGTTTAAGCTTTTTGCAAAAACTTCCATCCACTGGCTGAATAGATGAAAAAAGAGAATTTACCTGAAAAGATTTGTGTGGTCTGCAACCGGCCATTTTCCCGGAGAAAAAAAATGGGAGCTAAACTGGGAAGGCGTAAAGTATTGCTCCAAAAGATGCGCTGCAGACTCAAAAAAGCTGAAGAAATCCTAGCCTTTGTAAACCATCATGTAGAAACTCAGCCAAATTGCCAGAGGGAAATAATAGCTAAGCAATACAACCAGGCTAGATTCTCCCAAACTTCGACGACTGATCATGTGAAATCCGTACATCCAGAGGATACCGTAGAGGATTTCAAAAATATTGATGGTGCCAAGGGTATAGTGATATTGCTGGGTGATATTTTCGGAGCCTAGCAAAGAGAGCAAAGAAAAAGCCCGGAACTCATCGATTTCCTTGTAAGTGACGCCTGAACCAGGATTCAGGTAAACTACCAAACGGATCAATTCAGGGAATATAAAAATAACTTCAGCGACTAAGGCAAACCTCCAGAGCTCCTTGTAAGGGACTTTGTACCCAATCATGAAAGCGCCCAGCCAGAAGAGAAATGAGATAACGGTGAATTTCCAAAGCAATGCAAAAGGTGTCCAGAGATAATTCAGCGCATTGAAAATATGGTAAATCATGAAACTCCCGGTGGCTTCCAGATTTTCATAATCCGGGATAGCCTCAAGTATCAAAATATTAGTCAAGTATCTGATAGCCAGGAAAAGCACGACTAAAATCAAAAAATAAAGCCTCTTGTCGAAATCAATCAGCTCCTTCAAACGTTCTGCTTCTTGGGAAAGGGTTTTGGCCATTTTAAAATGAATCTCTGTCAAATCTAAAAGATTGTATTGAAATCCCCCTAATTTTGCAGCCTAAAGAGTTAAAAGTTATGTATAAGCGATTAGCATTTATGTTGATCTTCGTTGGTGGATTATCCGGAATAGCCAAAGTGGCGGCACAGGGACCGTCTTCCGGTACCATGGTTAATGCTCCCTCCAAGTATTTATTGCTTGACAAAGGACTTCAATATCGAATCACCAAGTCCATCAACAGCATGTATAATTTCGATTTCCCCACTGCGGAAAGAGATTTTGCTGTGTTTGCTAACCAATATCCCGATCACCCATTACCCGATTTCCTGATGGCGCTCGGCTATTGGTGGAGGATCGAAGTGGATGTGACGAATGAACGCTACGATGATGCATTCATAGAGTATCTGGATCGGGCTATCGAAAAGGCCGAAGATATGTGGGATGAAGATGATACAAATAAAGAGGCCGCATTCTTTTTGGCAGCAGGTTATGGGTTTCAGGGCAGACTTTACAGCGAGAGACAAAGCTGGACTAAAGCCGCCTGGGCAGGAAGAAATGCGTTGAAATACATGGATTTGAGCAGGGGAGAAGCAGAATTTAACCCGGAATTGCTTTTGGGAGATGCCCTTTTCAATTACTTCTCGGTTTGGATTCCGGAGAACTATCCTCTTATGAAGCCGGTAATGTCACTTTTTCCAAAGGGAAGTAAGGCATTAGGCTTGAAACAACTGGAAACTGTTGCGGAGAATGCCTTCTATACGAGAGTTGAAGCACAGTATTTTTTGTTCCGATTGTATGCTTCGGAAGAAAAGAAACCCTATGAAGCTCTTAGGATTTCTGAATATTTGAATATTAAATTTCCAAACAACCCCTATTTCCATCGATCCTATGCAAGGCATTTGTATGCGGTAGGCAGATGGACCGAATCGATGAAAGAATCTTTGGAAATTCTCAGCAGAATCGATTCCAAAATGCCGGGCTATGAATCTAATAGCGGGAGATACGCTTCCTTTTTTATCGCTCAATATTATGATCGGATAGGAGATAAGGGCGAAGCAAAACGCTATTATCTGAAGACAATTTCCTACGGGGAAGAAACCGAATCTCAGGAAAGCGGATACTATTTGCATGCCCTGATTCAGCTTGGAAAGATCGCTACAGCTGAGAAAAATAAGCCGCTTGCAAAGAAATATTTCAACCAGGTGAAGAAGTATGCGAAGCGAAAACACCCTGCACATCAGGAGGCCAGAGATTTTATCAAAAAGAATAAACTTTAATGAAAAATCTCACGTTCTAAACTCCTCAAGACAGGAGATAATTTGAATATATCAAATAGAGCTGAGGATTTTAAAAGTATTGTTTGCTAAAAGCCCTCGTTTACTTTAGAATATTTCGAATTTACCATTCTAAAATCTGATGAGTGGTTAAAAACTTTCATCATTTATATTAACTTTGTACCACATAAAATTTTGCAATATCAAAAGATCATGGATAATAACGTAAGAATCAAATTCGATAAAATAGATCGCAGAATTCTCGAAATCCTTCAGGCTAATGCCAAAATAACGAACGCACAACTTTCAAAGGATATAGGACTTTCTCCTGCCCCGACCTTGGAACGAGTTAAGAAATTGGAGCAATCCGGCATTATCAAAAGTTATCATGCGAAGCTTGATCCTGAGAAAATTGGATTAGGAGTAAGCACTTTTGTATTGGTAAGTTTGGTTGGACACAACAAAGGAAATATTGATGCCTTCATGAGGGAAATCAATCTGATCCCTGAAGTAATCGAGTGTCATCACATTACAGGAACCGGCGATTTTATCCTTAAAATCATCGCTAAAGACATCACAGCATACCAGAAATTGATGCTTGAAAAAGTATCTGAGATCAAAGAAGTAGATTCCATGCAATCCATGGTAATTTTGTCTACTTTCAAAGACTCCAAAGTAATGCCTATTCCGGCTTAGTCCGGACATCGATATTAATTTAAGGGTGGCGAAAGTCACCCTTTTTTTTTTGATACAAAAATGAAAACCGATAATCCCTGGATCACCAAAAAAACTGCTCAAATCTACCAGAATCCCTGGATCAAGGTGGAAGAGCACGATATCATCAATCCTGCCGGGAAAGATGGGATTTATGGCACGGTCCATTTTAAGAATAAAGCCATTGCAGTTATCCCAATCGATCAGGATGGAAATACCTGGTTGGTAGGTCAGTTCAGATATCCGTTAAACCAATACTCTTGGGAAGTTCCAATGGGAGGTGGACCAATCGGTGAAGATCCTTTGGAAAGCGCCAAAAGAGAACTCAGGGAAGAAACTGGTTTGACTGCCGAAAAGTGGACCGAAATTATGAGAATCCATACTTCAAACTCCGTCACGGATGAAGAAGGAATTGTGTATCTGGCGGAAGATTTGACTCAGGGAGAAACTGAATTTGAGGAGACAGAAGTTTTGCAGATCCGTAAATTGCCTTTTTCAGAAGTTTTGGAAATGGTCATGAACGGTTCAATCACGGATGGAATCAGTATTTCAGGAATATTAAAAGCAGCCAGAATATTGGGCTATTGAGATGACAATTAAAGAACACTTCAAAGTAACATTTGCGCTGGCCTTTCCGGTTATGATAAGTCAGCTGGGGCAGGTATCCGTAGGTGTGGCTGACAGCATGATGGTGGGAAGACTTGGAGCGTTGCCACTTGCAGCTTCCTCCCTAGCAAACAGTATTTTCTTTGTGATTCTGATGTTTGGAATGGGGATTTCCATGGGGATTACTCCACTGGTTTCCGTCGCTGAAGGAAAAGGGAAGGCGAAGAGGATTTCCAATTTACTTGGACACAGTCTTTGGGTCAATATTATTACAGCGGTAGCATTGACAGGTGTGGTCCTGGGACTTTCTAAAGGCCTCCATTTTCTTGGTCAACCGGAAGAGGTGGTCGTATTGACTATTCCTTATCTGCTCGTCATCACGGCTTCTCTTTTCCCTTTCATGATTTTCCAGACGTTCAAGCAGTTTGCCGAAGGCCTTTCTCAAACCAAGCAGGCAATGTATATCACGATCTTTTGTAACCTGGTGAATGTGTTTTTAAACTGGGTTTTGATTTGGGGAATGTTCGGAGCACCCGAACTGGGATTAATGGGAGCAGGCTGGGCAACTTTGATTTCAAGGATCCTGATGCCAATTATGATGGGATATTATATCCTCAGATCGAAGAGATACATTGTTTATTCGCTTTCTCTCAGGTTGAAAAAAGTAAGTATTCCGATTGTTTCAAGGATTTTGAATATCGGTATTCCAACAGGTTTCCAGTACATTTTTGAAGTAAGTGCATTCAGTGCTGCGGCAATTATGATGGGCTGGATCGGGGTAAATGCTCTTGCAGGTCATCAAATCGCACTCAACCTTGCTTCAATCAGCTACATGATGGCAGCCGGGTTGTCTACCGCCGGAATGATCCGTGTCAGCAACCTGATTGGTCGCAGAAATATGAAAGGAATGCGAGAAGCCGGAATGGTCGTCTTCGGGATGGTTTTGATTTTCATGTTTTCGGCAGCCATGACTTTTGTGATCTTCCGGATGTTTTTGCCAACTCTCTACATCGATGATCCTGAGGTGGTTTCCATGGCGGCTTCTTTATTGATCATTGCTGCACTTTTCCAATTGTCGGATGGAGCCCAAGTTGCAGGATTGGGAGTGCTGAGGGGAATGGAAGATGTAAAAGTGCCAACTCTGGTGACTTTGGTTGCCTATTGGGTATTGGGTTTGCCTTTGGGCTATTTTCTGGCTTTTGAACTTGGAATGGCAGAAAAAGGAATTTGGTATGGTTTGCTGATCGGTTTAAGTATTACTGCCATTTTGCTTTTCTATCGCTTTCATGCGTTGAGCAAAAGGCGAATTGAAGAGAGTTTACCAGCTGAATCAGAGAAACTCATTTCTGAAGTAAAATCTGATTCCGATTCGTTCTGATTCCGATATATGAAGGGTTTAAACCCTTCTTTAAGGATGATTAGATTCATTTACACCGTCGTTTTTTTTATTGGTTTTCACCGGGATTCAGGCACAAGACCTGGCCGTTTTGTCTCAGCGTGAGCAGGCAGATGTGATTGATTCCTGGCTGGATGAACGGATTACCAATCTTTTACCTCAACTGATGACTGAGACAGGTATCGATATGTAGGTGGTGGTTTCGAGGGAGTATAATGAAGATCCGGTGATTCGAACCAAGTTGCCGGCGACCTGGATGGCAGTGAGGAGACGGACGATTTTGGTCATATACCAGCTTTTGCCAAATGCACCTGTGGAAACTATGCTGTCGCCCGTTATGATGTGGGAAAAGCCTTTAAAAGAGCCTGGGATCCGGAAACTCAACTGAACCAATGGAAAGCCCTCACAGAGTTGGTAACCTCAAAAAATCCCAAGAAAATCGGACTCAACTTCGCCAAAGACTATGGGCATGCCGATGGTTTGACGCATTTTGATTTCGAGGAATTGGTTAAAAATCTCCCCGCAGGATACCCGGAAAAAAATGGTTTCTTCCCAAACGCTTGCTGTTCGATGGCTGAAAAACAAGGATTCCATCCGAAATGGCAACTTACAGACATATTCAGCAATTGGCTCATAACATCGTTCAGGAGGGACTTTCTGAGCGAGTGATCACGCCGGGAGTGACTACCACAGAAGATGTGGTTTGGTGGTATCGTGAGAAAATCAAATCGTTGAAACTGGATACCTGGTTTCATCCGACGGTGGATATTCAGCGACCTGACCCTGCTTCAAATGAAAGCACGAGATCTTTTGCCTCAAGACTTTCTGAGCAGGTGATCATGCCGGGAGATTTACTTCATATCGATTTCGGGATTACCTATTTGAGATTGAATACCGACACCCAGGAATTTGCATACGTTCTTAAGCCCGGGGAAACTGAAGTTCCGGCATATTTAAAGGAAGCATTTAAAGCAGGGAATCGTGTGCAGGGTTTGCTGACCCAAAACTTTGTCGCTGGCTGGACAGGAAATCAAATCCTTCGAGAAGCCAGAAAAATGATGGATGCCGAAGGAATCAGAGGAAGTATTTACTCGCACCCTTTGGGATTCTACGGCCATTCCGCAGGTCCTACATAAGAATGTGGGATAACCAGGGTGACACTCCCGGAGCCGGAGATTTTCCATTGCATGCCAATACAGGCTAGGCGATTGAATTAAACCAGTTGTTTTTGTGAAAGAATGGAACAAAGATGTGCGAATTATACTCGAGGAAGGAGCCTTTTTTTGATGGTCAAAAGTGACTTATTACAATGGGCGTCAACATTCGATTTTGCCGATTCCAAGAGCAAGTCCTTATCTGGGAACTAAGCAGAAATGGTGTGAATGGGTTTCTTGTCCATTTTCACAAATAGTAAAAGGATAAAAGCCAAAGCTGCAATGCTTCCGCTGGTAAGGAAAACGAGTTTGAAGTTTTCCGGCTTATTGTTGTACAGCCAACCGGAAACAATCGCTCCGATGCCTATTCCTGCTTCCAGGAAAATGTACATTGTTGCGATTGCTCTTCCCCGGAATTTGTCCAAAGACAAGTCCACAACCCAGGCGGCGGTTGTGGGGCTATACATTCCAACGGCAGATCCGAAAAGTACTCCTGACCAAAGCAAAATGGCTTTACTATCTGCAAAAGCAATTGTAACCATTGCCAAAACCAACATCAGAATAGCAACCCGCATCACCGGAACCCGTCCGTAGCGATCTGAGGTTTTTCCAGCAAGCAATCTGATCCCGAGAGATGAAAGAGTAAATACTGCGAAAAAGAGGCCCTTATTTTTTATTCCGAGGAAAGCAGAAAAGTCCGGAACTATCGTCAAAACCACTCCGAAAGAAAACACCGAAAGAAATAAAATCGCAGAAGGAATCAAGACTCGCTTTTCGATGATTTCGTGTCGGTTGAGTTTGAACAATCCCAAACTGAGTGGTTCTTTTTCTTTCAAAGTTTCTTTCAACCTTGTTAAGATTAAGATGGAAAAGATGGAAGTGAAGGCTGCGCAATAAAAAAGCGTTTCGATCGGCCAGTAACTAGCTATCCATCCTCCGATTGCCGGTCCTGCAGCCATACCCATCGATCCGAAAAGGGACTGAATTCCCATTGCTTCACCTCTTTTGTTGAAAGGAACAATGTCTGCAACATAAGCCGACGCACCTGTTGGAGTAAACCCGGCCGAGAATCCATGAGCAAATCGAAGGAAAAGAAAACCACCGACAAAGCTAAGGAGTGGATACATCAAACCAACGACAAAGCAAACAGATGCTCCGACCAACATCACCGGAATTCTCCCAATCTTATCTGCAAGCTTTCCGCTAAAAGGTCTAGAGAGACCTGCCGAAAGAGTAAATAAAGCGATAATCAATCCCTTATAATCTTCCCCGCCCAAAGAAGACAAATAGGAAGGGAGCTCCGGAACGATCATGTTGAAGGAAGAGAAAAAAAGGAAGGAACTCAGGCAAAGCAGAAAAAAATCAAGCGTAAAAAAAGAGGGGATGAGTTTCATATTCTTGCCACGAAAATAAACAAAAGGCCGGTGATTAGCCGGCCTTTATAGTGTTGCAATTAATCTTTGTTTGCTTCTTCTTCGCTTTGCGCGAGTAGGAAAGCTTTCATGAATTCATTCAGTCCACCGTCCAATACGTGTTGGGTATCGGAAGTTTCATATCCGGTTCGGGCGTCTTTCACCAGTTTGTAGGGGTGAAGCACATAGTTTCGGATCTGCGAACCAAAATCCACACGGAGTTTGGAAGATTCGATTTTTGCGATTTCAGCATTTCGCTTTTCCAATTCTACCTGATAAAGCCTGGATTTCAGCATTTGCATGGCCTTTTCACGGTTGGCAAGCTGAGAGCGCTCGATCTGACAGACCACCACGATTCCCGTAGGCTTGTGAGTCAGCTGAACTTTGGTTTCTACCTTATTCACGTTTTGTCCACCTGCACCACCTGAGCGGGAAGTATGCAATTCGATATCTGCCGGATTGATGTCAATCTCAATCGTATCGTCCACTTCAGGATAAGCATAGACGGATGCAAAAGAGGTATGGCGTCTTCCTCCGGAATCAAATGGAGAAATCCTCACCAATCGATGCACCCCGGTTTCTGATTTCAAAAAACCATAAGCCAAAGGTCCTTCGAATTCCAGTGTGGCAGATTTAATACCTGCGACTTCACCTTGCTGAACGTCTACTTCGCGGACTTTGTAGCCGTTTTTCTCTCCCCACATGATGTACATTCTCATCAGGATTGAAGCCCAGTCGTTACTTTCTGTTCCGCCTGCACCCGGGTTGATTTCAAGGACAGCATTGAGCTGATCCTCTTCTCCTGAGAGCATTTTCTTCAGCTCCAGTTCCTCGACGGTGGTTTTTGCTTTGGTGAATTCAGCTTTAAGTTCTTCTTCTGAGACCTCACCTGCGCTGTAAAATTCATACAGCACATCAAGATCCTGAATCATTTGATCCAGTTTTTCGAAAGAACCTGTCCAGCCTTTTCTGGCCTGGATTACTTTCATTGTTTTTTCTGCCTCTTCGGAATCGTTCCAGAATTCTGGTTGGGTCGATATTGCCTCGAGATCTTCTAATTCTTCTTTCTTACGATCGTAGTCAAAGATACCTCCTTAAAGCCGAGGTGCGAGCTTTCAAGTCTTTCAGTTGTTCCGAAGTCATGAGTTTAGGTTGAAAATGAGGTGCAAAAGTCCGAAAAAAAATCCTTTTATGCTAAACTCATTCGATTATTCCATTCGCATAAGGATAATCTGAATGTTATTTCGGTTCTCGTGTTTGAAGGTTTTGTAGCGGAGAGGTAGCATGGCAAGGCCAGTTCCCAAGAGGATTCCTGAGGTAATGGCCACCCCGTCACTGACTTCCAGTTCACCATTTTGGTAAACACTGTTAACCATTTCGACCGAAATCAGAATTATTCCCGCCCCCAAAAAAAGTGCATTCAGGTTTTTTAGCGTGCTGTTTCTTTTGTCTTTGTGGCGGATATCAACTTCCAGAATATCCTGGGGAGAGAGGATGTTTTCACTCAGGTAAATAAAATCGGTATCGAGACTCACGATTACGTCTGTCACAAAATAGCCGAGCTTTTTGCTTTTGTAGGTGATTTCTTCCCCGGGATAAAATCGAATTTGAGTTCTCTGATTTGCGCCCCTTTTCAATAAAATGAAGTCGCTGGTTTGACCAAAAGAGCATAGGCAACTTCCCAAAAGAAAAACCAGAATTAATGCCTTTTTCATGAAGCTAAGTAAAAAAGAAAAAGCCGACTTAGTTGGTTTGGCAAATAAAATTTAACAAAAAAAAAGCGGGAAGATGTCTTCCCGCTTCGATTTAGAATTTGATAATCCAACCATGTGGATCTGCAACTTCTCCGTATTTGATTCCATCAAGTTCCGCAAGGATGCGCTTAGAAAATGCATCTTCCGAAATTTGAGGGAGCATGTAATCTTTTCCGCTGACATTGATTCGCTCAATATGTGCGATTGTCGCAGCAGTTCCTGTACCGAAGGCTTCTTCCAATGTTCCTGCGTCTAAAGCTTCCTGCAATTCTGAAACCGTCAGGAATCGTTCTTCCAATTGCTGTCCCCAGTCTTTTGCCAGCTGAATCACAGAATCCCTGGTGATTCCTTTGAGGATTGTTCCGGTGTTGACCGGAGCGGTGATGATAGTTCCTTTGATATTGAACATCACGTTCATGGTTCCGCTTTCCTCGATTTTGCTATGGCTTTTGCCATCAGTCCAAAGTAGCTGATCGTAACCTGCCTTTTGAGCTTGCAATGCCGGATAAAGTGAAGCAGCATAGTTTCCTGCAGTTTTAGCTGCGCCGGTTCCTCCTTCAATTGATCTTGTGAAAGTCGTTTCCACTTTCACGCTGACAGGTTTGCTGTAATAATTTCCGACAGGACATGTGAAAATCATAAACCTGTAGCTTTCCGAAGGCTTTACTCCAATGTAATTGTCCATCGCAAACATGAATGGACGAACATAAAGAGATGCGCCGTGTGCGGTTGGCACCCAATCTCTGTCCAAATCTAAAAGCTGAACAAGGCCTTCCATAAAGATTTCCTCAGGAAGTTCAGGCATACACATTCTGTCTGCAGACTCATTAAATCTTCTCCAGTTAGCATCTGCACGGAAAATCAAAACTTCACCTGCAGCATCTTTGTAGGCTTTCATTCCTTCGAAAATGGACTGCCCGTAATGCAAAGCAGCATTGGCAGGATGGATTTCCATCGGAGCATAAGGCTCGATTCTGAGATCGGACCATTCTCCATTTTTATAATCAGCCACAAACATGTGATCACTGATCGTTTTTCCAAAAATCAGATTGGAGAAGTCAGTTTCTGCTAATCTGGATTTTTTAATTTTTTCAACCGGTATGGCAAGTGATGTCTTCATGGGTTTTGCCTTTATTCCGACCTGAGTCGATTATGATAAATGATTAAATTCTGGGTTTCCAGGTCACTTCTTCCACTTCAAGTTCCTGAGCCATTTTTCTGCCAAGAACAAAAAGAAAATCTGAAAGCCTGTTTAAGTATTGGATGACTAGATCTGAAACCGGCTCAAATGAAGCCAATTCCACGGTGACCCTTTCTGCACGGCGGCATACTGTCCGCGCCAAATGACAAAAAGAAACGGATTGATGACCTCCGGGAAGGATAAAAGCAGTCAATGGAGGAAGGACGGCATCCATGAGATCCATCTGATCTTCCAGCATTTGAACATCTTCTGCGTGAAGATCCGGCTTTTTCACTTTGTCTTTGCCTGGAACTGTGGCGAGATCTGCACCTAATGTAAACAGGCGATCCTGGATTTCTTTGAGTAAATCAGTGCGAAATACATTCACTTCCTGATCTCTCAAAAGTCCGATATAGGAATTGAGTTCATCGATAGTCCCATAGGCATCGATTCTGAGGTCTGATTTGGGAACTCGCATTCCCCCTAACAATGATGTAATTCCCTGATCTCCTGTCTTGGTATAGATTTTCATCTCCTCTTAATATCTCCAGCGACAAAAATAAGAATCTATTTCAAATAACAGGTGCTGATCAGGCGTGAACAGTCATTCCGCGGGAAGGATTTGGATTAATTTTATCAGTTTCTACCAATCCGTCTCTCAATCGAACGATTCTATGCGCATAATGAGCGATATCATCTTCGTGGGTTACCATGATGATGGTATTTCCTTTGGAATGCAGTTCGTGGAAAAGCTCCATGATATCGTGGGAAGTTTTGGAATCCAGGTTACCTGTTGGCTCATCGGCAAGAATGATACTTGGATTGTTGACAAGAGCTCTGGCAATTGCCACACGCTGACGCTGACCTCCGGAAAGTTCATTCGGTCTGTGCTTGGTTCGGTCTCCAAGACCAACGTTTGAAAGTGCCTGGAATGCTTTTTCTTCTCTGTCAGCTTTGCTGAATCCTGCATAAACTAAAGGAAGCGCAACATTTTCAAGGCAAGATGCTCTTGGAAGCAGGTTAAACGTTTGAAATACGAATCCAATTTCCTTGTTTCTGATTCCGGCGAGCTCATTTTCGGTCATGTCACTCACATCTTTGTTATTCAAAATGTAAGTACCGGAAGTCGGAGTGTCCAAACAGCCAATGATATTCATCAGCGTTGATTTTCCTGATCCGGATGGACCCATGAAAGCCACATATTCGCCACGATCAATAGATATGCTAACAGACATAAGTGCCTGTATAATTTCAGAACCCATTTTGTAGGTTTTGTTGATTTCGTGGGTTTCAATGATTTTGCTCATGGTAGAAAAATTTTGCTTAAGATAGAATTTAGGTTTTAAAAATAGTGGTTCAATTTGTCAAAATACGTGAAAACAGATTAGAAGTTCGCGCGTTGCAATTTTTCCAGATCCTGGTCCGAAACCCAGCCCTTCAATTCCATAAAAGCCTCGTAAGAATAAGTGTCCAAACCAATTTTACTTGCAGCTCTGATTTTTTTCAACCAAAGAATCGGATCCCGGTTGAATTCTGTAGCGGTGTTCAAAATTTCATACTTCAAAAGCGGATCTTCAGTTTTCTCCTCCGCGAATAAAATCAAAGGAGTGAGGTAAGGATTTGAATTGAGCTCTTCACTTGCATTCAGCCATTCCAGATAGGCTTTCAGACTTTCAGGGTTTTTTCCATCCGGGTTGGCGATAAAGGCATCCAATTTTTCCTGAGGTCCAATTTCATCCGAAATATGCTTTGCAAGTTGATTCAATTGATCAGGACTCAGGTCGTGTGATTTATGTGAGATCATCCGAATAGCCAAATCCGTTTTTAGCTCATTTTTCTGAAAAGTAACCCACGATTCCCAAAGCCTTGAGCCCAAAGATTCGTTAAATCGGGCGATCAGTTTCAGGTATTCGGATGTTTGCGTTCCCTCCTCATTCAGGTAAATGGGGAAAATCACTTCGTATCTCTGGCGAATTTCCTCAGCTTTTTCAGGCATTCCTCCAAGATTCAGAATTGCCAAATGATGTGGCTGAAAAGCCTGAAATCCTTTTTCCTCCGCAGCAAGAAGTTCGACAGCGGCTTTATTGAAATCAAGATTTTGAGCCAAAATAGAAGTGGAAAGCTGAAGGAAATAGCCGGCATCCCCGGGATTTCTGAAGGCCAACCCATTCAGATTTTTGATCGCTTCGGTTACTCTTCCGGCAGCAAAACTTCGGATGACAGCAGTTTCCTGAAGATTCATGATGTAATCCTGCATTCCTTCCAACTTGCCCAAGCTATCGAGCAAATTCAAGTCAGCCTGAGGATCTGTTCGATCTTTCTGAGACCAAAGGTTTCGAAGTCCGGCCTGGAAAAGCATCGGAGATACCTGAGATTTTAACTTCTGATTTATAGACTCGATCAAGTCTTCGGAAGGAATATTCCCCAAAGCATTGCTGGCAGCAAGCTGATTTAGCTGGGCTGATAGTTCATTGCTTGTAGTTTCTGATTCGACGGGCTGACCTGATTTGGTCCTTAATGCACTCAGATTTGATTTCAAAGTCGGATCGTTTCCTTCAGCCTCTTCAAGTAAAGCAAGTCCATCCTTTGAGCGATTTATTTTGGTGTAAAAGAGCGTAAGATTATTGGTTAGCCTTGGGTCATTTGGGAAGATTCTGAGCCCTCTTTCCAAATAATAGACAGATTCGAAGATCTTATTCTCGAGATGCAGCCGATCGCTGATCAGTATAATGTTGTCAACCTGTGGAGCTTCTGCAAAACTTTCTTCCAGGTGCTGCTTTGCCAAAGTAGGCTGATTCAATTGAAACAGTAATTGGGCAGTCGTATGTTTTGCTTTGGGATTATTTCGATAGCGAGCCCAGGCATTTTCATAGAGAATACTTGCCTCCAGCTTTTGATCCGTTTCGTAGTAGTAATCCCCCAAAATATTGTTGGTCATCGAGTTGACCTGGACGCCGACTATTCCTTCCGAATAAGTGGTCAAAACGAGCATGGTAATGAGTCCGCCGATTCGGAGATGGTAATAGGGAAGCGAGTAAGGCTTGAAAAGAATCTGATCTACAGATTTACCTAAGTCCATCACCGAAAGGAAATTGGAGAGGATGTAAACCAGAAAAAAGAGCGAAAAACCGATTTGGGAATAGACAAGCAGATGTTTTACCAATTCCTCAGCAGGCTGATTTCCGGATATTTTCAGTTTCCAAACCAGCCAAAGGCTCAATCCAAATCCTAATAAGTACAAGGTTTTCAGAACTATCGAACCTGCAGCCAGATCTTTGACCTGATCAATTTTGGCATTTAATGGAAGCCAACCCATGATCCCGATTGGAACCAGCAGATACAAGGGATTGAAAGTTGGGAAATAGAGAATAGATTCCCCGGTGAGAGCCAGAAAAAGGGTAAAAAGAATGATCAGGTAAAGCAGGGAAATAAGGACGATTTGCACCGAAATTTTCATTCCCAGATTCCTGTTTGCCCGGCTGAGCAAAATGTATGAACCTGATAGGATCGAGTGTCCGCTCCAGAAAATCCAGGCCATCGAAAGACCAATTGCCAAAACGGTGGAATGGTGAGCAATGTAAATTTCGGGTGAAATGATCGGGCTGAATTTAATCAGGACGAAGAGCGAAGCGCCTGAAGAAAGTAAGGAAGCCAACCATTTGATCCAAAAGGAAAACTGCTCGCCCCAGATGTGGAAATACACAATGGGAATCAAGCTACCGCAAATGATGATGATCAAAGGGAAGTTGGAACTTGGTCCTCCGATATTCAATCCATTGAAATTACTGAAAGTCAAAAGTGCAATCCAGACAACAGCTGCGATCAGAAAATAGGTTTTTTTGAATTCCGAGATCAACGCCAGCGATGCGGACACAACAAGCCAAACAATTCCTCCAAAAATCAAGGCTTCAGTACTTCTGAAGATCGGAGCAAGTGCTTTGAATTCCTGAAAAACCAGAAAATTATCAACTGTAATCGGAAATGAAATCGGGCCAATCTGAACCCAGTCAAACGGGACCGGAATAGTATCCAGGAATTGCGCTGCCTCTATAAAGGAATAAGGCCGGGGATCAAAAATCAGGTAATACAGCGCAAAAAGCCCTCCTGAAATGATCAATAGGAGGGCAGGAATCAGGGCTGTTAAAGGAAGTTGATAGTCTTTTTGTACGGACATTATTCCATCACCTTCGGTACGCGGAAATAGTCTGAATCTCTTTTTGGAGCATTTTTCAAACCTGCTTCATGGTCCAGATGTGAACCGACTTTGTCTTCACGCATCACATTTACTTCGGAGGACATGGTCGTCAACGGTTCAATATTATCCGTGTTGAGTTCATTCAATTGCTCTACCCAATCCAGGATTTGACTCATGTCTTTGGACATTTTTTCAGCACTGCTTTCGTCAAATTCCAGTCTTGCCAGGTGAGCGATTTTTTTGATGGAGTTCTTATCGATTTTCATATTTTTTCGGCGTCTAGATTGAGTTGCATCTGAATGATTTCAAAGCATTTCTTCTTGAGGGTGTCTTCGGTTTCATTTGGGGAGGGGATCAAAGCTTCATGAAGAATCATTTTAGCCCGTCGCCGTCTCAAAAGCATTTTTCCGTTGTCGGGCAAAATTAGATGATTATAGGATAAAGTGACAGGTATAATCGGGATTTGTTTCTCGGTAGACAATCGAAAAGCTCCGTTTTTGAACGGAACCATATGCGGAGGATGGCTGGTATAGATTCCTCCTTCAGGAAAAATGATTACGCTGCTGCCCGCATCGAGACTTTCTCCTGCTCTTTTCATCGTTTCAGCCCGACTTCTCAATCGGTCCCGATCCACCGCGATATGGAGGCTTTTGAAATAATACCCAAAAAGCGGGGCTTTTCGAATAGATGCTTTTCCTACAAAAAGCACATCTCCCGGCACAAATCCCATCATGGGAATATCAAGATAGGAGAAGTGGTTTGCGAGGAAAATATAAGGTTTACCCTTCTCGATTTTTGCTCGCTTTTCAATTTTGACAGGAAGGAATATGAGTGAAAAATAAACTTTGGCCCAATATCGTTGCAATTTTCGTCCGAACTTTTTCCAGCCCGGCACCCAAATACATATAAGTAAGATTGGAAAGACGAGGAGGAAACTAATCGCAAAAAGAAGTCCTGCATAAATGGTGTAAGACCTTCGGAGCAGGTTACGCATGATTGATCATGTGGTTAGCTACTTTGATAAAATATCCCATCATCAACTCGCGCACATTAGGGTCGAGATCTAGCTTGTCCATTGCTGTAAACATTGAATTGAGCCAGTGATCTCGCATGAATTCATCGATTTCCCAGTCAAAATGCCTCATTTTCAGCATCGGATGACCTCTTTGCTCAGAGTAGGTTTGTGGTCCGCCAAAGACCTGAAGCAAAAACAGAAACAAACGGTTTTCCGCAGAAGCAAGATCCTCAGGATAGAGACTTCTGAGCTTTGGATTTTTCTCTACTTCCTGATAGAAGTGATGAGTCAGTTGCCTGATCTGATCTTCTCCGACCAATTCATAAATCGACTGAAATGGATTCATGAGGCAAACTTAGTGATTTCTTCAGCTATCAGCCTTCCCACAGTTTTACTTTTAAAGAAGTTCCTTCAGTGGAAATGACGATTATTTTCTCTCCCTGATCCATGAATTCGCCTCTTGAATAGGCATCATATATTTCCCCGTCAATCTCCACTTTTCCACTTGGGCGAAGTCTGGAATGAACCACTCCGGTCTTTCCAAGCATGGAATTAGAATAGAAGCTGGAAGTATAGCCCTCGGATCTTTGCTGGGTATCTGCGAGTGAGACGGATTTGAAAGCACCCCATTGGTTGATCTTAGGCGTGAGCCAAAATATCAAGATTACAGAACCCAAAGCGGCTAAAATAACTGTCAGCAAAGCAGCGAAGAGATCGGCAGCAGGTACAAATTCGAAGTCAAAATTCTGATTTGGGATCATTCCCAAAACCAATCCGGTCAAAATCCCCAGGATTCCAAGGATTCCGAAAATACCAAAACCCGGAATCACAAAAAGCTCAACTGCCAGAAGGACGATTCCGATGATGAAGACAAGAATCTCCCAGTTTTCCGCCAGGCCGCTCAGATAGTAAGGGGTAAAGTAAAGCATCGTTGCAATAATGGATGCCAATAGCGGGAAGCCAACTCCGGGCGTTTGCAACTCGAAATAGATTCCTCCAATGATGATCAAAATCAGAAATCCGCTGATGGCAGGAGACAGGAAGAAAGCGATGATTTTTTCAATGCTGTCTTCTTCATAAGCGATGATTTCTGCCGATTGGAGATTTTGGGCAGCGAGAATTTCATCGATGCTTTTGTATTCTCCTTCGCAGAAACCGTATTTGATGGCTTCAGAAACCGAAAACGTAATGACAGAAGTTGAATCTGAAATTCCTTCAATAACGATTTTCTCATCTACCATTGCCTCCGCGATTTTTGGATCCCGGCCGGTTGCCTCTGCGGTACTTCGCATCATGGACCGCATGTAAGATTGATATTTATCCGGAGCGGCTGCTCCATCTGTTCCGTTTACTACCGTGGCTGCGCCAATACTTCCTCCAGGCGCCATGTAAATGCTGTCACTGGCGATCGAAATCAATGCACCTGCGGAAGCTGCGTCCTTATTGATGAAAACATAAATTGGAATTTTTGACTCCAAAATCATGGTGCGGATATCATCAGCGTCATTCACCGCTCCTCCGTAAGTATCCATTTCGATGATTATTAAATCTGCTTCTGCCTCTTTTGCCTTATTTAAAGCAAGCTCGACTCTTCGATTCATAGCCGGATCGATGTCTTTATCTATCTTGAAAGTGTAGATTTTCTTAGTCGTCTGCTCATTGGTTTGAGCTTGAACCAATTGGCTCGACAACAAGAGTAAGAATAAAAGTGCGATAGAAGAAAGTCTCATTTAAGGATAAGCTTTGGATTGGTAAAAGATACAAAAACCGATTCAAAACTGTTTTTATTAAATGGATCAGATTTTTATCGGCTCTTTGGGGAGTCAAGTATTCCGGTTTCTTTTCATATGACAATAATTTGATTTTTATTGGCCATATGGAATCTTCGCATGGCTGATAATCATACCGGTGTGCTTCGCTTGCGTCATGCTCGATTTCTAGCATAATTCTTGTTCTTTTTGTCTTCTGAAATTAATCTTGTATTTCGGCCATAGCAATTCAAATTACAATCCTCCCATGATATTGAGATCTCGATCTTTCTGGTTTTTACTAAGTTTCTTGTGTTTTTCTTCCTCATTTTCGATGGCTCTCGGGTCTTCCGAACTCGATTCTATTGGTGT
The DNA here is from genome assembly GCA_036676605.1 of Algoriphagus sp. Taxonomy (GTDB): domain Bacteria; phylum Bacteroidota; class Bacteroidia; order Cytophagales; family Cyclobacteriaceae; genus Algoriphagus. The sequence continues at coordinate 74,067 of JAKFCO010000091.1, read as the reverse complement.
TGAGCGGGTAGGAGATAAGTCATTCATCCTGCATCAGGTCGAGCCCAAAGAGACACTTTTTGGGATTTCAAGGCGATATGGAGCTCCGGTAAATGATATTGTGAGTACCAATGAAGCTTTGAAACAAGGATTGAAAATAGGACAAACGATTAAAGTTCCTTTCATCCCCAAGACAGATGTGCCAAGCGGTTCAGTATTGCATAAAGTTGTTCCGGGTGAAACGCTTTTCTCCATCTCCAAAAATTACGGAGTCACTGTGGATCAGGTTAAGCTTAGCAATGATTTAAAGGGAAATGATTTAAGTGTCGGTCAGTCTTTAATTATTGAAAAAGCCGGACTGGCAACAACCGCTTCTCAGACGACTCCGCCAGTTCAAACCCAGCCGAAACAGGTTGTTCAAAATACTCCTGCCAAAGAAGTTGCTGTCGCCTCAACTGCTAAAGTTGAAAAGCCTGCTCCAAAGCAAAAGGAGGTTGAGTCTGTTAAAAATGAGCAGGAAAAAGCCACATCCAATCAGGCGTCTACTTCTGTTCCGATGGTTCCCGGCGAATTCAGGACTCACCAAGTGAAAGCCGGCGAAACGCTTTTCTCAATTTCCAGTCAATACGGGGCCAAAGTGGAGGACTTGATTACCTGGAATGCGCTGACTTCAAATAATCTTCGGGAAGGCCAGAATCTGAAAGTTGGGAGAGGGCCTGCCGAAGCTTCCAAAGTCCCTGTTGTTGGTACCCCTCGGGTGGTAACCAATGTGGAGGAAATGAATGTTGAGCCAACTGCTGAAAATACCGGTGGATACAAAAACATCCGTGAAACCGGTCAGGCAGAACGAATTGAAGGTACCGGCGGACATAAGAAATATTTGGTTCTGCACAGAACAGCTCCTGTGGGCACGATCATGAGAATCAAAAACGAGGAAAACGATGTGACCATTTTTGCAAGAGTAGTTGGTACACTTCCTGAAACAGGCGATAACGGTAAATTGGTAATAAAGCTTTCTCAGGCAGCATTTGACCAGTTGAAAGCTGTTAATCAGCGGTTTCCGGTTGAGATTATGTATTGAGATTTTATTGAAAAACCTGATTGGAAAAAATCAGATTTCTCCGGATTCGTTCTTAAATTTTCCAAAATTCCACATCAAAAAGCTGGCTTCTGGTCAGCTTTTTTGCTTTATGGGACAATGGAGGTAAATTGCAGTCCCATTCTTGCCATGAATAAAGGACAACTCATATTTCATCATGTTTTCAGATTTATCTGGAACGCTATCTTCATTATCTCCTATCCGATTTTAGCGAGTTTCGGATTGTTGTTTATCGGACTTACCTACTTTTTTTCATTGATTTCCAGACTCCTGACAAGGCTCAGACCTGAGGGAAAAGCGATCGTTTTGAAAGATACAGAATGGGAGACTTTGCCTTATTCCAATGATTTGCTGGAAGGAAGATTGGTTAAGCAGATTATGTTTGGGCCATCAGGATTTAAACTTCGCAGAAAAGATGGAATACCTTCTGTTTTGAGTGATTATGTTTTTGGGAAAAAGATCAGAGTGATGGAGGAAGGCTACATCCTGGAAAAATGGAATAGCACCGAATCTAAAGACCTGCCCGATTTTGACATTTGCCTGTATGACCCGCATCAGGATTCGCTACGAACACTGACTAATATCAAGTGCTTTGACTGGCATGTCTCCGAAAAAGTGGACAATGAGCTTTCCTTCAAATGGTTTGATGGCACTCAGGGCGGTGAAGTAAAAGTTGCCCTTTGATGCAGGGATTAAAGGATTTTTTAGACGAGAAAGTTGAGAAGTACAATCAACCCGGCTTTATCACGCTGGATCCGATTTCCATTCCGCACCGGTTTTCCAAAAAGGAAGACATTGAGATTTCAGGATTTTTCGCAGCGATTCTGGCTTGGGGACAGCGCAAAACCATCATCAACAAATGCATTGAATTGTTCCACTTGATGGATAATGTTCCGCATGATTTTCTTTTGAATTATCAGGAAACCGACCTCAAAACCTTTTTGAAATTCAAGCATCGAACGTTTAATGACGTGGATACGCTTTATTTCATTCATTTTTTAGCATGGTTTTACCGAAATCATGATTCCCTTGAGGAAGCTTTCATATTGGGCCAAAACAATCAATTGGATGCCATGGAGTCGATTTTGGCCCGATTTCACCAGTTCTTCTTTAGTCTGCCGGATTCCCCCGGCCGAACCAAAAAGCATATCGCAACCCCGGTCAGAAAAGCGGCTTGCAAGCGAATCAATATGTATTTGCGCTGGATGGTGAGATCAGATGATAAAGGAGTGGACTTTGGCCTTTGGAAAAAAATCAGTCCTTCACAATTGATCTGTCCATGTGACTTGCATGTAGATCGGGTAGGAAGAAAGTTGGGTTTGATTACCCGGAAGCAAACCGATTGGCTCACGGCTGTGGAGTTGACACAGAAGCTTCGGGGATTTGATCCACTAGATCCGGTGAAATATGATTTTGCGCTTTTTGGGCTGGGGATAGAGGAGAAGTATTAGGCAGTTAATGGATAGCCCATAGTATTTAGCCTATAGACGATAGTTCCGTTCTTGGTAATAAGTCAACGCGATTTAATGAACCGATTCTTTGGAAGCTATTTAAACTTCATTCCTAATTCAGATAAGCTTTGTGCACAAGTAGTGGCGGGAATAAGAAGTGCGTCACTGTCCCAAGAAACCTAATGTAAAAAAAACTCAAAATGCTAACTTAAACCGAAACCCGCCATTAATTATACATTTTATAAGGGGCTGTTGCCTTCTCTCAAACTTGTTTTGAAAAACTCTATTATCTCAGTCACCTGCCTCAATTCGTCCACATTGTCATAAGCACTATACCAAGCGTCTGGTGAATGGTAAGTGAAGCTTCTGATGATGTTTCCAATTTTGATTTCAAACGTGTAGTTAGCTCCGTCTGTAATCATGGATCTTTTTTCAACCACTCTGCCGTCTGCCCGAGTCACAAACTTTTTCATTTTCGGTCTGATGGTCTCCATTGTTGGAAAGTTATAAAAATTCAATATTTCCAATGAGTTGAAGAAATCGTCCCACGATTTTAATGGAGTCAATTCAATTGTCCTGGTCTTTTTAATCTTTCTTTTGTTGTATTCCTTCTTTACAGAAAACCAGTAGTTAATCTTCTTACCTTTTATTTTGTCTCCTGTGCAATTAATGATTGTTACGTGTCCGCCATTGACTAGACTTGGTGTATTGTAATATCTAATTTCAAAGTCGGTTTTTGAGTCCTTAATATGTCCAATTTTTTTATTCACGTAGATGAAAGAGTCCTCATAAAAAAAAAGTGTCACCTGTCATTTTAATTTTATCGGTTACCCTAGAGCAACAAAAATCATCAGTTTGTCCAAATATGAAATGTGTGCTGAGTAAGAAGAATATCGTTGTAAGTAACTTCATATTTTGTCCTGCAATTGCCCCTAACTATGGGCCATTGTCTATGGTCTATCAATTCCTAATGAAACTTCTTTACTTCCGGAGCATCCGCCACACTAGAGAAATCCCTGGCCAATCGCTCGGTGTATTCATCCAGTAACTCCTTCACTCGTTTATGATCCTTTGATTTCACTATCATTCCGGCATGGTATTGAAGCGGAACTCTGAAATAAATTTCAGGATCGTTGAAACTGCTCAGATCAGGATGCTCAAACTTGGAAAGAGTAAGCACGATTCCGGCGTAGTTTTTGGCAACTTTTGGAAGCTCATATTTATGGCTTTTCACGATTGAATCCTCGATTTTGGCCCATTCTGTCCATAGATTAATATCAGTTGCAGCCTCTACCATTTCTGCAAGATGCGCTCCGCCAACTCGTGATGCAGTCTCGAGGAAGTAGATTTCGCCGTCCTCGCGATTTTTGATAAACTCAGTATGTGTTGCTCCGGATTTCATCCCGAATGCTTTCATGATGTCGGCGTTCACTTTTTTGATAGCCTTATCGTCATCCGAACCGTATTTCAAATTGGCGCTTCTGAAGATTCCTCCGCCCTGAGAGATTTCCATCGGAGTGTCCAGGTAGCGGGAAACGGTCAGAAAAAGAGTTTTCCCATCCAACATCAGCCCGTCGGCATGATAAACGTCGCCGGGCTTAAACTGCTCGACCAGATAGTAAAGCCGGTTGTCGCCAAGTTGGTAAATATGATTCCAGAGAGATTCTTTGTCGTAGACTTTGATGATTCCATGGGCCGAAGCTTCAGATCTTGGTTTCAAGACCCAAGGTGCCTGCACATGATCGGCGAATTGATTGATTTCCTCATCATTGAAAAGCGGGGAAAAAGGAGGGACCTTTATTCCAGCCTCCTGAGCTTTGATCCGCATAGAAAGCTTGTCTCGAAAAAATCTCCCAGTGGTCTGTCCCATACCCGGTATTCGCAGGCTTTCCCGGAGGAAAGTTGCCTTTTCCACATCGTAATCGTCAAGAGCAATGATCGCCTCAATTTTATGATGCTTCATCAAACCTCCGACCCCCTGAAGTAGAAGATTCAGATCCCAATCGAGGTCCTGACCAGGCATATAGAAAACCTCATCGATGTATTCGAAGGCCCAGGGCTTCTCTCTAAGATTTTCTGATGTGATCAAAAAAACTCTGTTTCCCTGCTTTTTCAAGGCAGTCAAAAAGGCATTTCCTTTAAAAAAATTGGAAATGCAGAGGAAAGTTTTTCCTGGATAATCCATACTTATAAGCGGTTTTCGATGAATTTAAGGATTAAACTCACACCATAAGCAGTCCCTGATTTGGTTTTTGCAAATTCGCTGTCGCCAAAAGCCACGCCTGCTATATCCAGGTGTGCCCACTCCGGATGCTCGTGAATAAATGCTTCCAAAAACTTAGCAGCCGTGATCGCTCCGGCGAAAGGCTTGCCATGGTAGTTTTTGATGTCGGCTACTTCGCTGTCCATTTCTGAGCGATAGCTTTCCCACATCGGAAGTGCCCAGGCCTTCTCGCCAACAGCCATTCCGGCCTTTGACAAAGCCTCCGCAAAAGTGTCATTGTTTGAAAAAAGAGCGGCACATTCATAACCGAACGTGCCAATGCTGCTTCCGGTCAAAGTTGCCAGGTCGATGATCTGATCTGTCTTGTAATTTTTCACCAGGTAAGAAAGTCCATCGGCTAAGATCAGTCTGCCTTCCGCATCTGTATCAATCACCTCAATGCTGAGTCCGGCATGACTTCCTATTACTTCACTAGGCAGGTAGGCGTCTTTATCAATTGCATTTTCTACAGCAGGTACGATGGAGGTCAGGTTGATTGGAAGGTTAAGTTCGGCGATCAGTTTTGTGGTGGCTAAAACTGCCGCCGCTCCTCCCATATCCGATTTCATGTGGACCATTCCGTGAGTTTTTACATTCAGTCCTCCTGTATCGAAAGTCACCCCTTTGCCGACCAGGCCCAAATGATACTTTGCCTTGGGATGCCGGTATTCCATGATGATGAACTGAGGAGTTTTGGCACTACCTCTTCCCACTGCTAAAAAGGCATCCAGCCCTTGAGTTTTGGATTTTTTGCGGTCAAAAACAGTGACATCAAAGCCTGATTTTTTACCGGCTTTTTTTGCCCAATCTGCCAAATATTCAGGGGTGATTTCATTGGGAGGAAGGTCAACTAATTCAAAGGCATCAGTTTTTGCTTCGGCGATTTTTTCCGCTCTTTCAGCAATTTCTTTGGCGTTTTTCAGGCTGGAAATGACTTCAACTTTCAGCTTTGCAAAATCAGTTTTCTTGTCCTTCTCTTTTTTGAAAAAACCCAAAGAATAAGCTCCAAGCTGAAATCCGACTAAAGCAGGCTCTAATAAATCCTCCGGAAAACTGGCAGGAAAGTCAAGAACAGCCACTTTTTCAACCAAGGAGGCATTTTTTGATAAAACTCTTCGGTATGAATTTTCAACGTTTTTGTACTCAGTATTTTCACCAAAGCCAATTAAAAGAACTAATTGATCTCCAAGGGAAAAGGCGTAAGAGCTGTCCTTTTTCGCAGAAAAAAGTGATTCTGAAAGATTGTTTTCCCCAAGCTTTTCAAGCAAAATGGCTTTTCTCTCTTTTTCTAAAACAGGAATTACCCGAAGTGCTTTCTCGGAAACTGACTTGGGATTGATTTTGAATTGCATAAAATTTTGTTTTAGAATTTACTCTTCTTTATCACTGAAAAACAACCATTCGATAGCTTTTGGAAACTCATCGCTCCAATAGGTTTCGTTGTGCTTGCCTTCTGCATTGATGCTTAATTTAACTTTCATCTTCCCTTTCAGGCTTTCTTTTTTAATTAACCGGTCGCGAAGTTTGGTGACATGGTTGACCATCGTCTTACTTTCATCCCCGCCGGCATACAGGTAAAGGCGCGTTTCCAAGGTCTCAAAAAAGTCAAAAAAGCCAAGCTTTATTTTAGGTATTACCCATAGTGAAGGGGAAAATATCATCAACTTCCCGAAAATCTCAGGATACATAAGACCTGAGAAAATACTCACTAATCCGCCCATCGAGCTTCCTCCAATTCCGGTATTTTCCCGATCGGTTTTAGCCCGGTATGTTAGGTCGACAAATGGTTTGAGAGTTTCGGTTATGAATCGGATGTATTTCTTCCCATGTCCTGATCCCAGGAGTGTTTGTCCCACATTGTATTCCTGCAGACGCTCCGATTCAGCATGCTCGATGGCGATGATGATGATCTTTCCAATCCCGTAATCGGACATTACAGCCAGCTTTTTATCAATCTGCCAGTTTCCATATTCAGCGTTTTCGTTGAAAAGATTCTGAGCATCCTGCAGATAAAGAACTGGGTATGTCTCGGTGCTGGTATCGTAATCGTGGGGGAGAAGCGCCCAGATTTTCCGTGTTTTATTGAGTTGGGGGATCTCAAACTCTTCAGAAATCAGGCGGATTTGCGGTAGTTGACTTGGTCTGTAAGGGAGCCAGTTTTTTCGCCATTTTGCGACTTTTTCTATTTTGACAGACTTTTCGTCGTTCCAGTGTCTGTTGGGAGTTCGTTGACCGTCCCGGTCAATTTCAACTTCCGACCAATCCCCCTTTGTGAATTTGTAAATAAGTTCTTGTTCGACCTCAGGACCTTCCAGAAACTCATACTCGTACTTGCCCTGAGCGATTTTCTGCATCAGAAATTTGAAATCCTGGGTCGCCCAGTTGTTGAAATTCCCCGCAAGGTAAACAGGGCGATCATCGTCCTCCGGCGTTTGGAGAATGATTTTTTTGGTTCGGGTAATAGGTTTTAAATGTTGTTTGATCTCGGACTGCATGGAAGGGGTGATGGGTATGTAACCCGGAAATGCAAAAATACGCTTTGCCATGTTAAGAATGAAGAAACTTCGATCATCTCAAATGATTTGTCCGGGCCTGAATCGTATTTCTTCAGGATAAGGGTACGCATGGATCAGCTCTCCGTTTCTGATTTTTTCCTGGATTTCCTGCCAGTGTTTTGGGTCAAAAAGTGCTGCGTGATATTCAATGAAATGATCTTTAAGATCACTTCTGCCAATCATCCATCGCTTGAAATCTTCCGGGAACACATCATTTTTGGCAATGCAGTACCAAGGCTCCGGAGCGTATATTTGTTCATAGGTTTCTGCTTTTGGTTTTTCGCGGAAATTCATATCCGTCAGAAATTCGATTTCATCGTAGTCGTAGAAAATCACCCGCTTTTGCCTCGTTACACCAAAGTTTTTGGTCATCATATCTCCGGGGAAAATATTAGCCTGAGCAAGCTGAAGAATAGCTCTTCCATAGTCTTCTGAGACACTTATACCATGTTCGGTCGAGCAAGTTTCAAGATATATATTGAGAGGAATCATTTTTCTCTCAGTGTATAGATGTTTAATAATCAGATGTGTATCTGTGAATTCGAGAAGCGAATTTGCGGTATTTCGCAGCTCCTTCAGAAGTTCGGAATTGATCCTGTTTTTAGGAATCCTGAAATACTCAAACTCATGCGTATCAGCCATTCTTCCAACCCGATCGTGCAGGGAAACGAGCTTGTATTTTTCCCGAACTTCCTGACGGGTCATTTCTTTTGGCGGATCAAAATGATCTTTGATCAGTTTGATCACAATGTTGAAGGAAGGCAACGTGAATACCGTCATGACCATTCCTTTGATGCCGGGCGCGATGATAAACTCGTCCTTGCTTTGGTCCAGATGGTGTAAAAGATCTCTGTAAAATAGTGTTTTTCCATGTTTATTGAATCCGAGAGCATTGTAGATTTCATGGATTTTTTTCTGGGGAATGACAGAATTCAGAAAGCCCACAATCTCAGAAGGAATCTCAGCTTCGACCATAAAATAGGACCGGGTAAAGCTGAACATCCCGCTCATAAGATTCGGGTCAAAGATCAACGTGTCTACAAAAACCCCCTCAACTCCATGCATCACCGGAATCAGGAAAGGCATCCATTTATGCCCGAGGTAAGTTCTGCCAATCAGGTAAGCGGCTTTATTTCTGTAAAAAACTGATTTCAGGATTTGAGTAGTTGTATCGGGGGCGATCTTATATCGGGTGAGGATTACCTTTTTGACGCTTTCGACGAGGAACCTGACATCCTGCCCTTTATTCATGTAAAGAGCGCCAAAATCATAATCCTCAAGAATCTGCCTGATGATTCGGTTCAGTCCCATGGAGGCGGGATAGGAGTGAAACAAATGCTCGTTATTCTGGATTTTGCATGAGTTGTAGCTTTCCATCACGAACATCAATTCCTCGTCGATAGATATGCCCGGGAAAGTTTTTCTGATCACTGAATTAAAAAATGTCTCCGCCAATTCGATGTCAGTTCTCTCAGCGATCAACTCCGAATATTCTGCTTTTATGCTTTTCCAAATCTCCCGATCCGATTTCTTTTCATCCAGAATTTCCATGCAATTTTTGGCCAATGGGAAAAGCAGGTCTTTGTACAGCCTGAGCCTTTGACGATGGTTGACTTGGATGGCTTGCCAGTTTCTTTGGCTGAAATAGGCCGGAGTCAATCGGGTATAGGTATTGAAAAGCTCCCTGTAGGTAAGAAAACCATGCAGAATTTTGGATGCAATTGTAAAACTCAGGTATTCGGGCATTGCAGAGGTCAAAGTCGGGGTAAAATCAGGGTAAAATCGGGGAAATAAAAATATTTTGAACGACCACTTTTTTGATTTCCCTGATTTTTAAGGTTTTATGCAGAATAATCATTGGGAAATAAAATTTTGAAAATCATTCGCAATCGATTGTTTGGAGGATAGGAAAACATTTTCTACTTTTCGAAGGTATTCATGAATTGAATATCTACAATAGGTTTAATAGGTTTGAGAGCTAGAAAAGGTTGGGGTAATACTCCAACCTTTTTTGTTTTTTTAGCATCATAGCTTAGCTTAACATTCCCAAAATAAAATACCCATGAGGATTTCTCTCTCCAGATTGTTAATGATATTCCTTATGTCTGTTGGCATGATGACTTTTATTTCTTGTGAAAGCACGGAATCTAAAAGCGAAAATGAAGCGGTGGTGTCAACTTCGGTGGAAGAAATGACAAAATACATAGCACATCTGGATTTGGCTTTGGCGCAAAACTTATCCTGGTTTTCCCATTGGTCAGCTAAAGTAGGGCCTTTTGAAGGAGCTGATTTCACACTTGTTTTGACGGATTCAATCGATCCGATGGAAATGCCAGAGAAAAATCCGATCCTGATCGATGATCCGCTTTACCCTTACCAGCTTCTTCATCCGACCGGAAACGGAACGATGGATATCTATTCTTATAAAGTGGAAGCATCAGAAAATATTGATCGGCCATTTCTAAATCCGGACTCTGAAGTGATCTGGTACCGCGAGGACGGGATGAAGGAGCGTTTGCTTTTTATGGGCCCTTCGGGAATGTTTGAAGAGGGGATGTGGTTGAATGAAAAAGAATTTTTGGTGTTGGGATATTTTCAGGATGATGCCGGATTCAGACCCATGGCATGGTTGATTAATGTGGAAAATCATGTTTTGAGGCAATTCCGGCTGGAGAAAACTTCAGATGAATATGCTCCTGAATCCTATATCAACCGAAAAATTAAACTGGTAGATTTGAGTTAAAATGGATTTCAAAGAGGTTTTGAGTTTGCTGGAGAGAGGGATGCAACTTCCTTTGCCTGGCAAATATGCTCATTTGCAGATGTCGCCAAATCCGGTGGACATGAGAAGATTTGATCCCAAACTACCGGTCGACTATCGTAAAGGAGCTGTTTTGATTTTGTTTTACCCGGAAAATGAAAAGGCTTATTTCCCTTTGATCAAGAGACCCGAGTATCCCGGTTTTCACAGCGGTCAGATTGCCTTTCCGGGTGGAAAAATGGAGCCCGGTGATTCAGACGAAATCCAGACTGCACTTAGAGAAGCCTCAGAAGAAGTTGGGATTTACCATGAAAATGTGAGGTTAATCGGGCGGATGAGTGATTTATTTATTCCAACGAGTAATTTTTTAGTCAGTCCGGTTTTAGGTTTTTCTGATTCGAGACCTGATTTTGTACCGGAAGAGCGTGAAGTCTCCCGAATCATTCCCACTGCTCTAAGCGGACTTTACCTGCCGGAACTGAGAAAGCGAAAAGTCCTGGAATTCAGCAATGAATTTCAGCTGGATACGCCGTATTTCGAAGTAGAACAGGAGATGGTCTGGGGTGCGACGGCGATGATCTTGAGCGAACTCATCCAGCTTTTGGAAAACGGAAAACAGTAAATTCTAGCCTTTCTGAGCTTTTGTTGGTATTGTTGTAATAGGTTCCACCCACTGAATAATGGAAGAAAATACCCCGCTGATCACCAACGATGCAGTTGTTTTTGGTTTGTTGATGACTACGTTGGCGCTGGTTTTTGCTACAGCAGCGAGCGATAAACCTTTCTGGAAGAAATTCTATTCAGTGGTTCCTACTGTCCTCCTCTGCTATTTTATTCCTGCCTTATTCAATTCGTTTGGATTGATTTCAGGTGAATCTTCAGGATTGTACAAAGTGGCAAGCAGATATTTACTTCCTGCATCTCTTGTTCTTTTTACAATCAGCATAGACCTGAAAGCAATTTTGAAACTGGGTCCAAAGGCACTCACCATGTTTTTGGCAGGTACGGTCGGGATCATGTTTGGAGGACCATTGGCCTTGCTGACAGTTGGATTAATTAAACCGGAGTTACTCGGTGGAAGTGGGCCGGAAGAGATTTGGCGCGGATTATCTACGATTGCCGGTTCCTGGATTGGCGGCGGTGCCAACCAGACTGCGATGCTTGAGGTATTTGGTGCCAGTTCAACCTTGTTTGCTCAGATGATTGCCGTGGATGTTTTGGTTGCTAATCTCTGGATGGCGTTTTTGTTGTACTGGGCTGCAAAACCAGAGAAAATTGACAAGTTCTTCAAAGCGGATACCAGCGCAATTTATGCACTGAGAGACAAAATAACCCTCGTTCGTGAAAGCACTATCAAGATTCCCAGTCTTACTGATATCATGGTCATTCTTGGGATTGGATTTGGTGTAACCGGATTTTCCCATTGGGTTGCAGATATTTTGGCTCCATTTTTTGGAACAAACTATCCTCAGCTCAAGCAATATTCACTCGATTCGGTTTTCTTTTGGATTGTGGTCATTGCCACGACTGCGGGCTTACTGCTTTCATTTACAAAAGCCCGAAAATTGGAAGGGGCAGGAGCCTCCAGGTTGGGTAGCGTTTTGCTCTATGTTTTGGTTGCTACGATTGGAATGCAAATGGACTTGATGGCTGTTTTTGATAATCCTATTTTGTTTTTGATCGGGATTTTATGGATGTTTTTTCATATATTGATTATGTCTATTGTTGCCTATGTGATCAAGGCACCTTTTTTCTATGTGGCAGTCGGATCTCAGGCCAATGTGGGCGGAGCTGCTTCCGCGCCGATTGTTGCCTCAGCTTTTGATCCCTCCCTTGCGCCGGTTGGGGTATTGTTGGCGGTATTGGGATATGCGCTGGGGACTTACGGGGCATATTTATCAGGGTTGATGATGCAGGCTATTTCCGGAGGATAATGAAACTTAATCGAGAACTCATCTTTATCTGCACAGGCTCGGAGTGTAAAAAATCCGGTGGAAAATCAATCCTCAAAGGACTCAAAGCGGAATGTAAGCAAGGACCTTTGAAAGGGAGTTTGAAATTGATCAAGACCAAATGCCTGGATATGTGCAAGTCAGCCCCTGTTGTCATCGTCGGTGATTATTTTTGCAAAAAAGCCACAACTGAAAAGGTTCTGGAAAAATTAAAAAAGTCCTGAGTGATCAGGACTTTCGCTTTATAACTTGGTAGTTTTTACTGCTGTTCCGCATGCCGTCACCATCAGCATTCCTTCGCGGATCGTCTCATAATCCAGGTCAATCCCTATAATTGCATTCGCTCCGAAAGCCCTGGCTTGAATTTCCATTTCTGACATTGCGATGGATTTAGCCTCCCGAAGAACTTGCTCATAGGATGAGGATCTTCCCCCAACGATGTCTGTAATACTTGCGAAAAAATCTTTGAAAACGTTTGCTCCGATAATGGTTTCTCCGGAGACAATACCCAAATACTGATCAATTTGGTATCCATCCAGTGTGTTGGTTGTCGTAATAATCATAAAATTTCAGTTGATTTTTGTTAAATGAGTTTTGGTTTTTGTTTGAGACGATAAAGCTCCAACTTTTGTTTTTGAAGCTTCAAAAAAGAAAAGTAATTGCAATACATGTTTCCAGCAATTAATAGGTGAAATTGTATTTTCATGCCTGCTAAATCTAGGAAGGCAAGGTTAATAGTTATATTTTTAGTTCATTGAGTAATAATTTCCAAAAGAGAAAGTTAAAGGAGAAGTACCTTAGCGTTTTATGAATCAATTCAAACAGTTCGATATTTCTGATTTTTTTGATGCCATTCAGGACCCGCTCTTTTTGATCGATTCAGAGGATGTTATTTTTTTCAACAAGTACTTCAATGAGAATTTCGAGTTACTAAATGATCCATGGAGAGACTTCTTCGTTGATGAAAAAATCATTGAAAACCTTGAGAATTTTTTTGAGTCAGGAGATCTCCCCAAAGGAGACTACATCAATTCGATCAAAGATAAATCCGGGAAGCCCCATAAGTTTGAATGGAGTTTTATGCACCTCCCTTCCAGTTACAATTCCCGATTCCTGGTGGTAAAAGGCAGCAGGATAAAATTCTTTTCTGTGGATTTCCAGGATGGAGATTTGGTGGATAATGAGGCTATCGTTAGCCACGAACTTGCGTACATACAGAGTATTCTCAGCAACAGCCATGATTTGATTGCGATTTTGGATGAGGCGGGAAGGTTTAAATTTATAATTCCTTCGGTAGGAGAAAAGCTTGGTTTCAGCGTCGAGGACATAGTTGGCAAGAATTACCAGGATTTTGAGGCTCACGGAATTATAGAAATCATAAAGGGTGATTTCCGGGAAGCGATGAAGACTGAAGATGAAGTGCAAATTGACTTTTGGATTCATAAGCAAAATGGAAAAAAGATTTATATCGAGAGTTTTGCAAAAAATCTTCTCAACCATCCTCAAATTCAGGGAATCCTCTTCAGCGCCCGTGACATCACCGATTACGTGGAGACAGATCTTTCTTTGCAGCGGAGATTTGAAATTGAAAATCTGATCAATAAGATATCCACCTTATTGATCAACAGCCGGCTTCAGGACCTGGAGAATCATTTCAATGAATCACTTTCCCTTTTCAGTGAGTTTCTCAAATCCAAAAAGTCCAAAATATTAATTCTCAATAAGGAGACTCAGAGTTTTGAATTGCTTAATGACTGGAAAAGATCTCCCGAAATTTCAGAATTATCCTACGAAGACTGTCAGGAACATATAGGAAATCAAAGAGCTTTCCTGGAGGAAGGAAAAGTTAAATTATTGAGTCAGATAAATCATGACGAGCTTTCCGGTTTACTTTTGATTCCGATGATTTCATCATTCAAAATCCTTGGAATAATCAGTTTTGAGTTGGAGTTGGCGAATTTTCAGTTTACTGAAAAAGAGCTCCAAATCCTCAGGCAACTCGGAGATATTCTGGCCGGAGTTTATGTAGGAAGTCAATTGACCCGGAGAATCAAGCGGAATGAAAACTTGCTGACAACCACAGAAATCCTGTCAAAATCAGGTTCCTGGACGTTTAGTACCTTTCGAAACCGCTTTTTCATGTCCGGAGGTTTGTCAAGCTTATTTGATATGGGAAATCAACCAATCGCTGCCGAATTCACGACTTTGATTTATCGTATTGACAAACCCTCCCGCAAGGAGTTTGTCCAGAATCTGAAAAAGGTAATTAAGGAACCAGACAAGACTTCGGGCGAATTTACTACCACCAACAAGGAAGGGAAATCGCTCAACCTCAGCTATGAGATTGAATCAAAAAAGGACTTTTTGACGCAAGGAATTGAGATTTTTGGTTTCTGTAAGGATATCACAAATATGAGAGACGCTGAGAATTATCTGAGATTGCAATCTCAGATTTTGGCGCAGGTAAGTGATCCGATTGTGGTAACCAATCTTAATCTGGAGGTGATTTATTTGAATGAAGCTGCCATTCAGGTTTGCTGCCGGGATACAGAAAGAACCTACACCGGGCCGATTGGAAACCTGATTAAGCTGAGTTCAGAAGATGACCTTTCATTCGAGTCTATCACAGCGAATTTGCAGATGGGTCAACCCTGGAAGAAGATAGTTTTTTTGGAGACCTTGATTACAAATTTTTCTCCTTTTGAAGTTTCGGTGCAAATCATTCATTCCGATGGAAATGAAGGAAAAGGCTATTCATTTATTCTACACAGTCTCGCTGAGAAGTACGAAAATGAGCAGATTGCCAAAAGAGCGCAATTGATCGTGGAAAATAGCCCGGCAGTTCTTTTTATTGTTGATCCTAACCAGGATTATAAGATCACGTACATCTCCGAAAATATCAATCGCTTTGGCTATGAGTCCAAAGAATTGATCCAAAGGGAAACTTCATTGCTGGATTTACTCCACCCCGATGATGTGAACTGGATTTTACGGAATTCTACAGAATCGAGGACTAAAAGCGGGATTCCGGCATTTTCATGTGAATACAGGATCAAAAAAGCAGACGGAACTTTCCTCTGGGTGGAGGATCGCACCACAGAAGTGTATGATGAGAATGGGTTTGTCATTCTTCATGAAGGCCTGTTTCAGGATATTACAGATAGAAAAAAACTTCAGTTTTTCAACGAAGAAAAAGACAAACAATACCGGATTCTTGCAGCCAATATCCCGGGAAGCAATATTTTCCTGCTCAACAAAGAAAGAAAATTCATCATCGCGGAAGGAACCAGTTTTGAATTTTGGGGAATGAAGCGGGAAGATTTTGAGGGCAAATCCATTCATGAAATCTCAATTACCAATTACGACGAAATAGATAGGATTCTTGATCGTGTCTATAATAATCGTGAAATCTACGAGAGTGAGTTTTTCTTCCAAGGCCGATATTATCAGCGGATAATCCGGCCAATTATTGAAAATGGGGAAGTAGAGTTTGCTTTGAGCATCATTCGTGACATCAATGAAGAGCATCAAGCCAAAGAAAACCTTAAAAAGTCTGAGGAAAAATATCGAAATCTCGTGGAGGAATCCACTGAGATCATTTTCTCGCTCACGGATACTTTCCATTTGCATTATATATCACCAAATGTCAAGCAGTTTTTGGGCTATGAGGTGGATGAAGTCCTTGGGTTGGGCATTTTTAAATTCTTAAATCCGGAAGATTTGGATGTATTCCAGTCCATGCTGGGAGAGTCAAAAGATTTTTTGGCGGAGAATCAATTTCTGGAATTTCGCTTGAGACACAAAGACGGGGAATATCGGGTCTTCAATTCTAATGGAAGGATGATTGAAGACAAACATGAAGGCAAGAGGTTTTATACCGGAATTGCCCGGGATATTTCTAAACTTAAAGAGGCTCAAAGAGAACTGTTTCATGCCAAAGAAAAGGCAGAACAAGCCTCGATTGTCAAATCACAATTCCTCTCTGTCATGAGTCACGAGATTCGCACTCCAATGAATGCGGTGATTGGTTTGGCTCATTTCCTGATGGAAGAAGATCCTCGTCCGGACCAACTTGAGAATCTTAAAACACTGCAATTTTCCGCAGAGAATCTGATGGGGTTGATCAATGACATTCTGGATTACAACAAAATAGAATCAGGGAAAGTGGAGCTGGAGAAGATCCCATTTGATCTGAGAAATTTATTGCTCAGGATAGTTCATTCTCATAGCTTTCAGGCTCATGAGAAGTCCCTCAAAATCAGTTGCGAGATAGACGAAAGCATTCCCGGGCAATTGATTGGAGATCCGGTAAGATTGGGGCAAATAGTTAATAATTTGGTTTCAAATGCGATCAAGTTTACCGAGAAGGGTTCTGTTCGGATTGTCCTTCAGCAATCAATTTTGCAGAAAGGAAAATCCTTGATCAACTTCAGGTTTGAAGATACCGGGATCGGAATTCCCGTTGAGAAGCTTGGAACAATTTTTGAGGCTTTCACCCAAGCATCATCTTCTACTACACGAAAGTATGGAGGCACGGGATTGGGCTTGGCAATCGTAAAGCGTCTGGTGGAACTTCATGGAGGTGAAATTGTGGTCAAGTCAGGACCATCAGGAGGAAGTGTTTTTGAGTTTACATTGGAATTTAATTTTGTGGAAGAAAATAGTCATACTAAATCCCCCGAAGGTCAAACTAAAGCTAAATCACTTCAAGAAGCTTCGATTCTTGTCGCCGAGGATAATGTTGTGAATCAAATCCTGATTCAAAAATTCCTAAAGAAATGGAACGTAGGAAAATTGGTCATTGCTTCAGATGGAGAGCAGGCTTTGGATAAGTTTAATTCCGGCTATTTCAACATCGTTTTGTTGGATTTGCAAATGCCAAAGCTGGATGGGTTTTCTGTTGCAAAAGCGATTCGGAATCACCCGGATCCTGAGAAAAGGGATGTGCCTATTTTGGCACTCTCTGCATCCTCTTTACACGAGGTCAAAGAAGAAATGGAAGATGCAGGGATCGATGATTTTATTCCAAAACCATTTACTCCGGAAACTTTTTATGAAAAGCTCATAAATTACCTAAATCCAAAAGTTCAGGAATAATTTTCTGTTTAGCATTAATTTTGCCGATAGGCTGAAGAGTTACCCCAGCCTTCCGCCAAACCCGTTGTTCATGTCAATATTTTTCAGAGTTGCGTTTCTTTTCCTTGTTCAGGGGATTGCGATTTCTTTGAGCGCTCAGCAATTGGTTTCCAAACGATCTTCCTTCTATGTAGTCGCAGGTACTTCCAGTGCCAAATTGAACCAGTTTGACAAAATACTGGCAGAGAGAGGATTGTCCGGTCTTAGGAACCGCTACCAAACGATTGGCCTGGGTTATCAGGCGAGGATCAATGATTTTGTACTGGGGATGGAATTGTATCAAAATCTCGGGAAGAAAAGTGAGTTTGATAATTACAACCTGAGCTACCGGACAAGCAGGGCTTTGATAAATGTTGGGTACGCTTTTACGGAGGAGTCCCGTTTTCAGCTCATTCATTACATGTCTCTTGGGGTTGGATATTTGAATTTTCAAATGACTCCGGATGAACAGCCAGATAATTTGCAATATTTTTTAGCTGACCCTGCGGAAGGATTTATCCTTCGTAAAAAGGACATTCAAAAAGGAACTTCAAACTATGGGAATTTTCTGACGGAAATAGGATTTCAGCTGAGTTACGATTTCGATATGCCAGGACGGGAAGAAGCAGTTCAGGTCATGGCCAAGATGGGTTATTCTTTCAGTCCATTCGAAGGAAAATGGAGTATGGCAGGAGTGTCATTTGACAATACTCAAAGCGGAGCTTTTGTGAGGGTAGGAGCTGGCATTTCGCTTCCTGACCGCAATTTTTTTTACAAAGATGCCTCTGTTGGATTCTATTTGATCAATGCAATCCACTTCACCGCACCGGAAGACTTCAATGAGCAGTTGGTTGCCGCAGGGTACAATCCGCTGGAAGGCTCACCTTCAAATTTTGGTTTGAGAATTTTGGGAGAAACCGAAAGATTGCTATACGGTGCAGAAGTGTACAATTTATCCCAAACTGGAGATGCCAGCAACACTCATACTCAAACTCTCAACAGCCTCCGGGTGTATGCTAATGGCGGGCTAAAATTTCTGCAATTCAAGAATTTTGGACTGGGAGGTCTGGCCGGAATTGGTTTTGGAAATGTTCGGTACACATTGTCTCAAAACATCAAACCTGATTTTCCGGAGTTGCTGGAGCAAAGGGACTTCGATGGCTATTTGAAAAAAAGCGGCTTGATGATGAAGCCTGAAATATTTGCTGAGTATGGCATGCCTATGACCAAAAGAAAGTTTTTTGATCTTGTTTTCACTGCCGCCGCAGGCTACGAACTGCCGGTTGGAGGCTATCGATTGGGTGAATTTGACATGGTCAACTACATGGCAGGACCATACGTAAGTTTTGGAGTAGGAGTCAGGCCTTGATTTTTTGATTCGTTAAAAATCCAAGTAGTTTCAGGCGTTTTTTTAATATTTAGACTTACTTTTTGTCAAAATGCTTACATTTGGGTTGCTTATCGAGAAAGACCGAGGGAAGGGCCCTACGACGTCTTAGCAACCTGAATCAAGGTGCTAACTCCCATTTCGGAAATGCCGGAAAAAGATGAGCGGAATAGTACTCGTTACTTTTATCCGTGTTTTGCTCGATTGGCTTTTTGAATTAACTATAACAGCATGCAAAACAGAACGGAAACCCTGCTTCAACAACTTTCTAAAAGAATTTTGATCCTCGATGGAGCGATGGGTACCATGATTCAACGCTATAGATTGACCGAGGAGGATTTTCGGACTCCCGAACTGGCCGCTCATCCAAAATCACTCAAAGGAAATAATGATTTATTGTCTTTAAGCAGACCTGATATTATCAAGCAAATTCACCGGGAATACCTGGAAGCTGGTGCAGACATCATTGAAACCAATACTTTCTCGGGGACATCCATCGCTCAGGAGGATTACGGTTTGTCCCATCTGGCCTATGCGATCAACTTTGAATCAGCAAAACTGGCTCGCGAAGTTGCAGATGAATTCACTGCAAAAGATCCTTCCAAACCTCGATTCGTTGCCGGAGCAATCGGTCCGACCAACAAAACGGCTTCTTTATCTCCCGATGTAAATGATCCCGGGTATCGTGCGATCACGTTTGACCAACTCGCAGCTGCTTACTCAGAACAAGTGAGAGGCTTGCTTGATGGTGGTTCAGACATGATTCTCGTTGAGACAATTTTTGATACGCTGAATGCAAAAGCAGCGCTATATGCAATTCAGGATGTGTATGAGCAGCGGGGCATTCCGCTGGATCCAAAAGATGGCGGGATTCCTATCATGGTTTCAGGGACTATTACTGATGCATCCGGACGTACGCTTTCCGGTCAGACAACCGAAGCTTTCCTGATTTCCATTTCTCACGTTCCGTTGCTTTCTGTGGGTTTGAACTGTGCTCTTGGTGCCAAAGAGTTGAGACCATATCTGAAAGTGTTGGCACAAAAAGCGCCATTTTATGTGAGTGCTTATCCAAATGCAGGCTTGCCAAATGAGTTTGGGCAATATGATCAGGGTGCCAATGAAATGGCAGATCAGGTCAGGGATTTTCTGAAAGAAGGAATGCTAAACATCCTGGGAGGTTGCTGCGGTACCACTCCTGAACACATCCGTGCCCTGGCACATATGGCGGAAAATTTCCAGCCTAGAAAATTACAAGAAGAACAAAAAGAAGAATCACTGGACTGAGGAGATGGAAAATTATATGAAACTATCGGGACTGGAACCTTTGATCCTTACACCCGAAATCAATTTTGTCAACATCGGTGAGCGGACCAATATAACCGGTTCGAAGAAATTTGCCCGTCTGATCCTGAACGGAAACTACGACGAAGCGCTGGAAGTAGCCCTCGATCAGGTTCGTGGCGGAGCACAAGTACTTGACGTCTGTATGGACGAAGGTATGCTTGACGGCGAGGCTGCGATGGTTAAGTTTTTGAATTTGATCGCATCCGAACCTGAAATCAGCCGAATTCCAATCATGATCGACAGCTCCAAATGGAGCATTATCCTTGCCGGATTGAAATGCGTGCAGGGCAAAGGGATCGTGAATTCCATTTCCCTGAAAAACGGGGAAGAGGAATTTGTCAATCAGGCTAAAACTGTCAAGAAGTTTGGCGCAGCGGTAGTTGTGATGGCTTTTGACCAAAAAGGTCAGGCGGATTCCTTCGAAAGAAGAATTGAAATCTGCGAAAGAAGCTATAGAATCCTGGTGGATCGGGTGAAATTTAATCCTCAGGATATCATTTTTGATCCGAATATTTTCCCGGTAGCAACCGGAATGGATGAGCATAGACGCAATGCACTTGATTTCTTTTTGGCCACCAAATGGATCAAAGAAAACCTGCCCGGAGCCAAAGTCAGCGGAGGGGTGAGCAATGTAAGTTTCTCTTTCCGTGGCAATGATCCGGTGAGAGAAGCGATGCATGCGGCTTTCCTTTACCATGCCATCCATCATGGAATGGACATGGGAATCGTGAATCCAACCATGCTCGAGGTCTATGCAGATATCCCCAAAGACTTGCTCGATCGGGTGGAAGATGTGCTTTTCGACAGAAGGGAAGATGCTACCGAGCGATTGCTTGAATTTGCTGAGACGGTAAAAGCTTCCGGAAAGAAAGAGGTTGCCAACGAGGCCTGGAGAACAGATCCAGTTTCGAAAAGAATCGAACACGCACTCGTAAAAGGTATTTTAGATTACATAGTCGAGGATACCGAAGCTGCAAGATTGGAGCTGGTCAATCCTCTGAAAGTCATCGAAGGTCCGCTTATGGACGGGATGAATGTGGTGGGTGATCTCTTTGGCGAAGGCAAAATGTTTCTTCCCCAGGTGGTGAAATCCGCCCGGGTAATGAAAAGAGCGGTTGCTTATCTGGAGCCGTTCATGCCGTTGCCGGAAGAAGGACAGGAAGCGTCTTCTCTGAAAAAAATCTTGCTTGCGACTGTCAAAGGCGATGTTCACGATATCGGAAAAAACATCGTAGGAGTGGTTTTAGCCTGCAACAGTTACCAAATCATCGATCTCGGTGTGATGGTGGATGCGCAGAAAATCATCGACGAAGCAATCAAAAATAAAGTCGATATCATTGGATTGAGCGGGTTGATTACTCCTTCTCTGGACGAGATGGTCAATGTGGCTTCCGAGATGGAGCGCCAGGGGCTCAAGCTTCCTTTGCTGATCGGTGGTGCTACTACTTCCAGAATTCATACCGCAGTGAAAATTGACCCGGTTTATTCGGGAACAGTTATTCATGTGATGGACGCAAGTAAATCAGTTCCGATCGCGGGTGAATCCATTTCTGAAGAAACGAAAGAGGAATATCGACTGAAAATCAAGGAAACGTATCGTCTTCTCAGAATCGATCACGAATCCAAACAATCCCTCAAGCAGTTGGTGACTTACGAGGAAGCCAAAGCAAATCCGGTTGTAATTGATTGGGCTGCTTTCCCTCCGGTAAAACCTGCTAAACTTGGGAATACGGTTTTGAAGAATCTGGATCTGGAAGTTCTGAGGAAATACATCGACTGGACTCCGTTTTTCAGCACATGGATGCTGAGTGGGAAATATCCAAAAATCCTCGAAGATCCGATTGTGGGAGAGGAAGCAAAAAAGCTTTTCAAAGATGCCAATGAAATGTTGGATCAATTGATCGCCGGAAAATGGCTGAGTGCAAATGCTGTTTTTGGCCTTTATCCGGTCCAAAGAATAGAAGATGATGCATTGGTTTTTGATCCGAATGGAAAGGAAATCGCCAAATTTCATTTTGTGAGACAGCAAGGAAAAAAGGGAAAAGGTATTCCAAATCGTTCTCTGGCAGATTATTTACATCCAGACCAAACCGATTACATGGGATGCTTCGCGGTGACTGCCGGAACCGGGATGGAAGCTAAATTGGCTGAATTCCAAAAGGATGGGGATGACTACAATGATATTATGTTGAAGGCTTTGGCGGATCGATTGGCTGAAGCCGGAGCGGAATATTTGCACCAACAAGTGAGAATCAATTATTGGGGCTACTCAACTGAGGAATCTCTCGATAATGATTCCCTGATTAGGGAAGAATATCCGGGAATCAGACCTGCTCCGGGTTATCCTGCCTGCCCTGAACACTCGGAAAAAGAAACTATTGCCAGTTTGCTCGATATGGAAAATGCTGTCGGAATCACACTTACGTCCAGTTTTGCGATGTATCCGACTTCATCAGTTTCAGGATTTTATTTCGGAAACCCTGAAAGTAAATACTTTGGTTTAGGCAAAATAGGAGAGGATCAAGTCGCAAGTTACGCTGAGCGCAAAGGTGTTTCTCTCAAAGATGCCGAGCGTTTACTTTCTCCGAATCTTGCCTACCAACCTAATTTATCTCTTGCAATTCCAACTCCATGAAAATAACTGAACACTTGGAAAACGCGAAATCAACGCTTTTTTCATTCGAAATATTACCTCCTCTGAAAGGTCAAAGTCTGAAAGAATTATTGGTTGGAATTGAGCCGTTGATGGAATTTAAGCCACCTTTTGTAGACGTGACATACCATCGGGAGGAGTTTATTTACAAGAAACATCCAAACGGACTTTTGGAGAAAGTGAGTACTAAAAAGCGTCCCGGAACGGTTGGGATTTGCGCAGCAATCATGAACAAATTCCATATCGACGCAGTGCCTCATTTGCTTTGCGGAGGATTTAGCAAAGAGGAAACCGAGAATGCACTGATTGATCTCAATTTTATCGGAGTGGAAAATGTGCTTGCTCTTCGTGGAGATGCGCCCAAAACAGAAGGAAAGTTTGTGCCGGAACCGAATGGCCATAGCTATGCCAGTGAATTGGTGGAGCAAATAATCCGAATGAATCACGGTCGCTACCTGCATGATGAGACAGAAACTGGCTTTCAGACTGATTTTTGTATCGGAGTTGCCGGATATCCGGAGAAGCATTTTGAGGCTCCAAGTATGAAATTTGACTTGAAATACCTAAAGGAAAAAGTTGATAAAGGGGCAGAATACATCGTAACTCAGATGTTTTTCGATAATCAGAAGTACTTTGAATATGTTGAGAAAGTAAGGGAAGCAGGGATTACGGTTCCGATTATTCCGGGGATCAAACCGATCACGACTCTGGGTCAGATCACGATACTACCTCGAACCTTCTTCCTGGATCTTCCCGATGATCTCATGGACGAACTCGAAAAATGCAAGACAAATACTGAAGTGAAAGAGGTTGGTATCGAATGGTCAATTCAACAATGCAAAGAGTTGATTGCAGCCAATGTGCCTTCACTGCACTTCTACACAATGAGTAAGGCGGATACGACCTATAAAATCGCGAAGGAAGTATTTTAACCTTCGAGGCATATCAAACCTCGAAGATACTATTGGAAATAAACCTTTGGGTTTTTGGAACCCCAAAGTTTGCCAATCATTCCGTTTTTCAGTCCCCAATAGCTTGAATCTGTTTATCTTCGGACATGATTAAATTGATCGAATGTCCCCGGGATGCAATGCAGGGAATCCCGGAATTTATCGATACAGCGATCAAAGCTGCTTACATCAACCAATTGCTGGAAGTCGGTTTTGATACGATAGACTTTGGGAGTTTTGTGAGTCCAAAGGCAATTCCTCAGATGAGAGACACCGCTGAGGTCTTGAGCTTGCTGGATTTGCATCAGTCAAAAAGCAAGCTTTTGGCGATTGTGGCGAATGTAAGAGGAGCGGAGGAAGCGCTGCATTTTGAAGAAATTGATTTTCTTGGCTTTCCACTTTCTGTCTCCGAAACTTTTCAACAGCGTAACACCAATGCTTCCATTTCTGAAGCTTTGCAAACTGTAGCGACCATTCAGAATCTTTGCGAAGCCAAAGGGAAAAAGCAAGTCGTTTACCTAAGCATGGGTTTCGGAAATCCATACGGAGATCCATATTCCCCCGAGATAATCGCTGAGTTTGTTGAGAAATTGGCTTTGTTGGGAATTGAAACGATCTCCTTGTCCGATACGATCGGAGTGGCTGACTCCAAACTTATATCAACTCTTTTCGAAATTCAGATTCAGGCATTTCCACAAATTGAATTTGGAGCTCACCTGCACAGCAGACCGGAAGGTATTGAGGAGAAAGTTCTGGCAGGACTCAAAGGAGGCTGTCGGAGATTTGATGGAGCTTTGAAAGGCTTTGGAGGTTGCCCGATGGCGGAAGACAAACTTGTCGGAAATATGGCGACAGAGGTGATGATCGCCACCCTCGAAAAGTCCGGCTACGACCTCAAATTCAATAAAACAGAGTTTTCGGAAGCTATGAAACTGGCCAATTTTGTTTTTAATCGGTAGGATAAATGTCTGATAAGAATATTCAGAGTAAAGTGAAATCACTCAGATTGTTAAGGTTTTTGCATCATTGGGTGGGAATTCCGTTGGTGATATTTTTCCTGATTATCGGGATTACTTCCATTCTTTTAGCATGGAAAAAGAAAGCTGAGTTGCTGCCGGCGACTTTGGAAACAAAGGTTGAAAATGCACAGGATTGGATTTCTCCTGAGGAAATGGTAAAGGTTGCACAGCTAAAAATGGACAGCCTTGAAATGTCAACTGAAGTAGATCGTATCGATATCAGACCAGACAAAGGTGTCGCAAAAGTTACTTTCAAAACTCATTTCACAGAAGTGCAGCTTGATGGAATTTCGGGCGAAGTCTTGTCTATAGGAACAAGACATTCCGACTGGATAGAAAAAGTGCACGACGGAAGCATAGTAGATTTTTACTTCGGCGGAGATGAAGCCACCAAGTTGGTTTATTCCACGCTGACAGCTTTGGGATTGATTTTTATGAGTGTGAGCGGATTTTATCTTTGGTATTTTCCGAAGGTGATCCGGAAGTTGAAAGGGAAGTAAGTCAAACTTCCGGTTTTTTAATAAATGGAAATAGGTCCTTCCTGCTAAGAAAATTTAATCAACTCTTTTCCAAAATTTTGTAGCTTTAGTTTATGGATCCTGAGAAGCAACATACTGTAAAAGAGCCTGATATCGAATACGGTCGCTATACTTATGCAGATTACCTGACATGGGAAATGGATGAGATGGTGGAGTTAATTAAAGGAAAGGTATTCAAAAGAGATGCTGCCGCTCCGAGAATGAGTCATCAAAGGGTTTCTGTTCGGTTGACATCGGCATTTTTCAATTTTTTGAACGGTAAATCATGCCAGGTTTTCCATGCACCCTTTGATGTCAGGTTGCCGGTGAAGTCTAAGAAAAATCAGGACATCGATACTGTGGTTCAGCCCGATTTGTGTGTGGTTTGTGATCCTGTCAAGCTGGACGATGCCGGTTGCCTGGGGGCTCCTGACCTTGTGGTGGAAATCCTTTCTCCCGGAAATAACAAAAGGGAGCTGAAAAATAAATACGAGGTCTATGAAGAATCAGGAGTGAAAGAGTACTGGGTGATCCATCCCAATGAACAAACTTTGTTGATCTATTCTTTGGACAATGGGAAATTCAAGCCCTCAAGACTTTTTACTTCGGGAGATATCGTGGAATCGGTTTGTGTCCCGGGAATGCGTATTGATCTGGAAGAATTATTTGAAGGGTGAGTAGTCAATTTCTATTCAGGGTTTAACCATTTCAACTTCCTTTTTTTTCAATTCCTTTTTTAACCGATATAGATATGGGGCTTTGTTGGCAGCACCTGTGAATTTCTTCTCCAACCGCTCCAGAAGATTCATGTCCAGGATTTTTTTCTGAAAATTATTTCTTGAGAAAGGTTTATCAAAAACCGTTTCATAGAGTTCCTGCAGTTCTTTCATGGTGAAAGTTTCTGGGAGAAGGTGACATCCGATCAGGTTTTCATCGAAGTTAATTCTCAATGATTCCAAGGCCTTGGTGACCATTGAATTAAGGTCCATGACCATTTGGGGGAGATCATTAATATCGAACCATTCGATGGATTGGTCAATTTCGCTTTTCCTTGGGACTACTCTTCTGATATCGACCAAGGCAAAATAACCAATGGACACAAACCGCTTGGTGATCCAGTCATATTCGGCTTTTCGGTGCATTTTATCTCCCAGTTTGTCCTGATTCAGCGCCAGCAAGTGATCGAAAAACTCCTTGTTGGACCTTTTTGCTCCACCAAAAACCCTAAACTGATCCAGATACATTTCCTTAATACCGGTTCGGTGTTCTATAATTCTTCGAGCAGCCTGATCAATTCCTTCCTCCTGAAAAATAAATCCACTGGGAAGTGCCCAAAAATCTCCAATGAAATCGAGTTTGGGAATCAGCACTTTCAACTGCCTATTTTCATATCCAAAAATCACACAATCGATGGATAGTTGTTGGATGAAGTTTTGCTGATTTAATGAATTTAAAGTAGTGTTTTCCATAGCAATTAAGCGTCGGGATGACTTAAGGTCAAACTTAAATCATCCCATCCATTGAAAGAAAAGAATTATTTGATTGGACAATAATTTATAATCAAGTCCAATTGTAGCGGTATCAGAAAGTAACTCACCTTTCGAGATAGACAAATAGACAACTTTCCGTCAGTAAAGAAATAATGACCTTCCAATTTTGGGTAAAGGTTTTGGGTGGGGTTATTGCCCTTATTCATCGAAAATCAAGTCCAAATATTATTTTGTCTAAATGAGTCTTATTAAAACATAATAAGACACTTTGAAATCCGACTATTATTTAATTCTGAGTAAATCTAAAAAATTTATTGTCTTTATTATAGACAATAAGAATTTATTTTCTTTATGTTTGTGCTGTACTCTGCATTTGAAATTCAACAATTTTATAAACCAAAAAACAAGTTAAATTATGAAAAAAGTAAGCATCATGTTCTTCATCCTTTTCTTAGGATTGGCATTTCAGGGATTCTCTCAGACAGTACCAAAGGATTTCTTTACAGGTCCATGGGAAATCACGATTTACGGTACCCCAAGTGGAGACTCCAAAATGAAAACAAACCTCACCAGAGTAGACGGGAAACTGACAGGAGTTTTGTCTGATCCAAGTGATAGCACAAAACCAAAATTCAAGATTGACAGAATCGAAGAGAAGCCTGACAGCATTGTAATTTTCTTTTATGCAGAAGGAATGGACATCAACATTGATTTGAAGAAACTGGACAACCAAAATCTGGAAGGCACCTTGTTGGGAATGTTTGAATCAAAAGCCAAGCGGGTAAGCCTGTAAAACCACTTTCGGAATTGAACCAATGAGACGGCCATTTTTGGTCGTCTCTGTTTGGTTCAGTGATTTTTTAACCTAATCTGTTTGGAGGAAAATATTTATAACCAATCAAATTGAAAATGAACAATCCGAAGCCCTTATTGAAATTCCTGGTTTATTTTATCCTCCTTATATCAAGTAGTTCTTTGGTGTTTGCAAATGTGAAGGCGAGTTCGGGAAATGAACTTTCCCAGACCGGGATTTCAGAAGATTCGCTTTTCATGGAACCTTATATCGATATAGATGAATGGCGCGATTCTCCCGTTCGGCATCGCTATGTCCATGGTGGATTTAAGGGGACAGATACCCGGTTTTCATTCTACTTTCCTTCGAAAGAAAACTATCAGGGACGATTCTACCAATATTTCACGCCAGTCCCGGACAGCGAAACGCTTTCCCAGGGAGCCGAAGGTGAGGGAGATAAAATTGGATTTTCGATTGCCAGCGGAGCTTATTTTGTAGAAACTAATGGCGGGGGGCAAGCAGCGTCAGCAATGCCCGGAATGGGGGATCCCTCTGTCGGTGCCTATCGGGCAAATGCCGCTTCGGCTCAATATTCCCGGGAAGTAGCTGCCAAAATGTATGGTGATCACCGTCCGTTTGGCTATTCATTCGGAGGGAGCGGAGGAGCTTTTCGCACGATTGGTGGGTTGGAAAATACCGAAGGAGTTTGGGACGGAGCCGTGCCTTATGTCATTGGTTCACCTATGGCAATTCCGAATGTGTTTAGCATTCGCATGCATGCCATGAGGGTTTTGAAGGATAAATTTCCTCTGATCACAGACGCCCTCGAGCCAGGAGGAAGCGGAGATATGTATGCCGGTCTCAATGAAGAAGAATGGCAGGCATTGGCTGAAGCGAACAAAATGGGCTTTCCTCCAAAAGCATGGTTCGCCTACGAAACCATGGGAATCCATGCTTTTGCAGTCCTTTATCAAGGTATGGGGATGGCTGATCCTAACTATTTTGAAGAATTCTGGACCAAGCCTGGTTATTATGGATTTGATCATCCTGAATCCTTTGAGGGCGACCGCATTCAGCATGAAGCCAAAATATCCAAAATAATCACCAAGGCAGAAGCACTGAAAATGGGACTTGGGGTGGAGGCGATGGCCGGCCAAGCCAAAGGAACTGCAGATGCTGCATGGCAGAGTATGAATGAAAAAGAAGCCGCGATTCCTGTTGCTTTCCAATTGGACAGCCAAATGCCGGAAATGGATTTTCTGGGTGGAGATTTGATTGTCAAAACGGGAGATGCCACAGGTAAAAATTTAGCCTTGAGAGAAATTGAAGGTGATGTGGTGATTATCGGAGTTGCTGATCCTGCTTCGATTGGTCAAGTCAAAATAGGAGACGAAGTGCAGGTGGATAATTCCAATTTTCTGGCGGCTCAAACCTACCATCGTCATCAGGTTCCGGGAAAAGATTTCTATGTCTGGGATCAGTTCAGAGATTCGGAGGGCAAGCCAATTTATCCGCAACGACAGATGATTTTGGGTCCATTATTCGCCCGTGGTGCTTCCGGAACTGTACAAACTGGAAAATTTAAAGGAAAGATGATTGTTGTTGAATCTCTTTGGGATAGTGAAGCATTCCCCTGGCAGGCGGATTGGTATCGATCAAAAGTGCAGGAGAATCTTGGGGAAAGTACTGATGATAACTTCCGTTTGTGGTTTACAGATCATGCAAACCATGCCGATTTTGTAAATCCCGGAGATCCAACTCACATCGTCAGCTACCTTGGAGTTTTACAACAATCTTTGCGTGACTTGAGCGCATGGGTGGAAAAAGGAATCACTCCACCGACAAGTACCAGTTACAAAATTGTTGATGGACAAGTGGAAGTTCCTGCAACTGCTGAAGATCGAAAAGGGATTCAGCCTGTGGTTTCATTGCAGGCAAATGGTTCTTCTCGAACGGAAGTGAAGGTTGGAGAGGTTGTCAACTTTTCCGCATTGATTGAATTGCCCCAAAACACTGGGAAAATAGTTTCTGCAGAATGGGACTTCGAGGGATTGGGTACTTTCCCGATATCAAGCGAGTTGAATTCTGAAAATTCCACAGGCACAAAAACCAGCATCAAAACAACTTATACTTTCAACAAGCCGGGAACCTATTTTGTGACGCTTCGTGCTACTTCTCAGCGAGAAGGTGATGCTCAAACTCCCTATGCTCGAATCAAGAATCTCGGGCGTGTGAGAGTTGTGGTTAAGTAAGTTTTTTGATAAAGCCAGAAAATAGAATTGAAATGGGGGCGGAGATTATCCGTCTCCTGATTTTTTGGATCAGAAATTCAAATCAAAAACCGATATGGAATTAGCGAATAAAGTTGTTGACATCACAGGTGCAGGAAGTGGTATTGGGAGGGAGTTGACTTTGCAGGCTCTTGCAAAAGGTGCGAAAGTAGTGGGCGTTGACCTCTCACTTAAAGCGCTGGAAGAAACAGCGAAACTTTCCGGGGTCGATTCAGATCAGTTTTTGGAAAAGGAGCTCAATATTACCGATCTAGAAAAAGTCAATCAACTGCCAAAAGAAGTGATTAAGCATTTCGGTTCGGTGGACGGGCTGATCAATTGCGCTGGGATAATTCAACATTTCATTTTGGTAAATGACCTGGAACTCGATGAAATCAAGCGAGTAATGGATGTGAATTTTTACGGGTCTCTTTATATGGTCAAGGCTTTTTTACCTCATTTTCTCTATAGACCGGAAGCTCATATTGTCAATGTTTCCAGTATGGGAGGTTTTGTCCCTGTTCGGGGTCAGACGATTTATGGCGCAGCAAAGGCCGCTGTCAAACTGATGACCGAAGGTTTATATTCCGAATTGAAGGATACCAAAGTTCGTGTCTCTGTAGTTTTCCCGGGAGCTGTAAAAACAAATATTATGGTCAATTCAGGGCTGGAAACTAAAGGAAAGGACAGCAAAGAGGCCGGAGCAATGAAGATCCTTTCCGCTGCTGATGTGGCCGGACAAATCCTCCGAGGAATGGAGAAAAATCAATTTCGAATTCTGGTTGGAAATGATTCGAAGTTGATGGATTTCCTTTATCGACTGAATCCACTGATGGCTGTCAATATGATCCCGAAAAAGATGAAATCGGTCGGGAGAATTTAATGATGAACGGAAAAGATTTCCCTCGATCAAACCATCAGCTTATACTTCTTTCCGGGAAGTGATTTTACAATGCCCTCGAATTCCAGGGCAAGAAGTTTGGAGGAAAGCATGCCCAAAGGAATCTCAGATTGGTAGCTCATTTGATCGATTTCAGATTCCCCTTTTTCAAGCAAAAGATTCAGGATTATGCATTCTTCCTCATCCCGATTGCTCAGATCCAGTGCTGGTTTTTTTTGACTTACTTCGCCGGGTTTACTCCAGAAAAGTGCCTCAGCAACATCTCCCGGACCGGTGTAGATATTTGCTTTCATCCGCTTGATCAGGAGATTACAGCCTTCACTGAATTGGGATTGTAAGTTTCCCGGCACTGCAAAAACTTCTTTGTTGTAAGAAAAAGCAATCTCGGCAGTGATCAATGCACCGCCTTTCACAGCGGCTTCCACTACAATCAGAGCATCAGAAAGTCCTGCGATAATCCGATTTCTGGCGGGAAAATTACCGGGAGTCATTTTGCTTTCCGGAGGATATTCTGAGATTAAAGCTCCTGTTTCCTGAATTTGCTGAGCAGTCTTTTTATGAGTTGCAGGATAGATCTGGTCGATTGACGATCCCATGACCGCCACCGTCGGAAGTCCGGCCTGAAGTGCCATTCTATGAGCTTCGATATCGATTCCATAGGCTAATCCGGAGATGATTGCCGGTTGATAGATTGCCAGATCCTCAATGATTTTGCGTGTGGCAGCTTTTCCGTAGGTAGTTGCGCTTCTGGTTCCCACGATTCCTACCGTTCGCTCAAAATTGAGATCAGATTTTCCCAGAGCAAATAAAACGACGGGCGAATCATCCTGGGTTTTAAGCCTTTGGGGGAATTCAGGATTGAGAGAACTGAGAATTTTAAAGCCTTTTTTCTCCGCCTGATTAATCAGATCGTCAGCAAGTCTGAGTAGTTGAGATTCTTGTTTCTGGATTTCCAGGAGCTTCTCACCAACTCGCGGAATTTTAGAAGCTTTCCCTTTGCGAAGCTGAAAAAATCGCTGAGGAGAGCCTGAATATGCCAAAATAGCTTTAAAAATTCCCGGTCCGACTTTGGGAGCGAGCGAAAGAGCTAAAAAATATCTTAGTTCCTCATGAGTTGGATCGTGCATTGAATTCGTCCCGGATATTGATTAAAAAATCTTTGAGTTCCTGGAGTTTCTGAATAGCCGCTACTTTATCGAATCCCTGTTCTTTTCCTTGTTTGATCACATCCTGAGCACCTTGAAGGGTGTAACCTTTTTCCTTGACAAGATGATAGATGTATCGGATTTTCTGGATATCGTCTTTGGTGTAGCGACGATTTCCTTTTTTGTCTTTTTTGGGATGAATAATATCAAATTCACCTTCCCAATAGCGGATTAGGGAGGGCGCAACCTTGAACATCGTAGCAACTTCTCCAATGGAATGATACTTCTTCTCTATTTCTTTCTCTTTGTACGGCACAGCAAAAATGGCTTAAACTCTAATTTAGTAAAATTACCCGCTGAACTTCAAATAAGACTTTGGGTAAACATGAAAAAAACTGAAAAATCAACGATTAATTAACTGAAGCATTTCCACAGCCGCCAATCCAGCAGTCTCGGTTCTCAATCGACTCCTGCCCAAAGTTACTGGTTGGAAGCCATAGGAAAGAGCTTTTTTGATTTCTGCCGGATCAAAATCTCCCTCAGGACCGATCAGAATAAGGTATTTTCTTTTTAAACTAGCGATGTCAAATAAATGATGGTCGTGGTGTTCATCCACATAAGCGATGAATTTCTGATAGCCTTCGAATTTCTTTGATTCTAAAATCGAATCAAGGCGGCTGATCGGATTTAATGTTGGGATTCTAAATTTCAAGCTTTGCTTGCAGGCTGAAATAATTTTCTTTTCAAGTCGATCCGTTTTCAGGTAGCTTCTTTCCGAATTCATGGTTTCCAAAAGTGTCAATTCATGAAAACCTATTTCGGTGATTTTTTCGACCATCCATTCCATCCGATCCGGACTTTTGGTGGGAGCAATGGCCAGATGGATGTAAAATTCTTCCTCAGGAACTTCAATAGTTTTCACCACTTTTAAACTGGTCTTTGAAGGATTTGCTTCAAGGATTACGCATTCAAAAAGTTTCCCTTGTCCATTTGTCAGCGAGATCAAATCGCCCTGTTTTTTGCGAAGCACACGAGTGAGGTGCCTGGACTCATCCGGATCAAGCGTTACGAGGGGAGGGGTGATATTTTCCTGGAAGAAAAGTTGCATAGCTATAACTCTAAGGCACAAAAAAAGCACATTTCCTGTGGAAATGTGCCTTAAACCATATTAACCTTATAACAATTAACCTTTGGAGATTTCCATGTTGACTGCCTTGCCTTTGATAGTGTTTGTCTTCATTACCCGAATCACCTGATCTGCGTCTTTAGAAGGCACATCCACGAAAGAGAAGTTGTCATAAATATCGATTCCTCCGATGCTGCGTCCTGGTACACCAGTTTCGCCAGCAATGGCTCCAACGATATCATTTGGTCTGATTCTGTCTTTTTTACCTAAGTTCAGGAATAGACGAGTCATGTTTGGCTCACGTTCTCTTTCGGTCTTTGCTCCTCCGAATTCTCTTGAACCGCCATCTCTGCTATCACCGAATCTGCTGCTGCCAGCTTCTCTGCTTACATATGGTCTTGGAGCGCCACTGGCATCTCTGCTTCCAAATTCTCTTGGTGCACCACCGTCTCTGCTTCCGAATTCTCTTCTTGGAGCTCTTTCGCCACCACGGTCGCTTCCTCTTTCGCTACGTCCGAAACGCTCTCCGCCTCTTTCTCCGCCACGTCCAAATCTGTCACCACGTCCGCCATCACGGCCTCCGTAGCTGCTTCCACCTTCTCTTCTTCCACCTTCACGGCTTGCATATTGATCGATACCAAAGTCCTGATCTCTCATTTCCTTTACCGCATCGCCCATGTTCATTTTGATCAGGCCAAGAGCGATTTGATCCATTGTCAAACCTTCAGCAAGCATCTGTCCGATTGTTCCTTCGAAAAATGCGTTGTCTTCTTCCTTAGCCAATACTCTGTAAACATCTTTCACCAATTGAGTCTTTTTCAAGTCAAGAAGTTCAGATACCGAAGGAGGAGTCATTTTAGCAATAGTCGCTTTAGTGTATCTCTCAAGATCTCTAAGCTTCATTGTCTCTCTTCTTCCTGTTACAAAGCTGATTGCTGTTCCTGATTTACCAGCACGACCGGTACGGCCGATTCTGTGTACGTAATATTCTTCGTCCAAAGGAAGGTCGAAATTGAATACAGCCTCTACATTATCTACGTCGATACCACGGGCTGCCACGTCGGTAGCAACCAATACTGAGCACAAACCCTTACGGAATTTGCCCATTACTTTATCTCTTTGAGCCTGAGAAAGATCTCCGTGAAGAGCTTCTGCAAGAACGCCTCTGGCGCCTAACTGCTCAGTCACTTCGTCTGTCATTCTCTTGGTATTGCAGAATACCACGCTCAATTGGTATTGATTTACGTTCATCAAACGAGTCATCAATTCCATTTTCAAAGAAGGCTTTACTTCGTAGTAAACCTGCTCGATGTTTGAAACTGTCAATTCGTTTTTTGCAACTTTCAGAATTTCAGGGTTTTTCTGATATTTTCTGGTCAAGTCCAGGATTGGCTTAGCCATCGTTGCAGAGAAGAAGACAGTCTGTCTTTCTTCCGGCATTTCCTGAAGAATCGCTTCGATATCGTCTCTGAAACCCATGTCCAGCATTTCGTCTGCCTCATCCAATACGATGATTCCAACGTTGTCCAACTTCAAAGTACCTCTGCTCATGTGATCTTGCACACGACCCGGAGTACCTACGACAATCTGAACGCCTTTTTTCAAGACTCTGATTTGTCTGTCGATTGATTCACCACCGTAGATAGCTACTGAGTTGATCGATCTGTGGAACTTAGCTAGTTTTTGAATTTCTCCTTCTACCTGAACTGCAAGTTCGCGGGTTGGACAAAGGATGATCGCTTGTGGTCTATTGAAATCCGGATCTACCAGATCAATAATAGGAATAGCGAAAGCTGCGGTCTTACCAGTACCGGTTTGAGCCTGTCCGATGACATCTCTACCTTGTAACAGGAAAGGAATAGCTTGTGATTGAATTGGGGAAGGTTGGGTATAGCCCATCTCTTCCACTGCCCGAATGATTTCTTCCGAAATCCCCAGGTCTGAGAATTTTTGTATTTGATCCATGATGTTTCCTTACTTTTCTTGCCATGTCTCCCAATGAATATCCCAGACAAGCGACAGTAAGGAAATTCACGGCTAGAAAAATGTTCTATGTCTTATTGACGGTGCAAAAGTAGGCTAAAAAATTTTGATATCCAAACACTGCATCAATGTTTTTGGAATAATCTTAAAAATTGGAGAGCTAAAAACGAAATAAATTTGGTTTCAATCGATTTCATTACTCAGGAAGTTGACTTTGTTCTGATAAAAATTAACAAGGAATTCTATGAAATTAAAGCGATAATGGAATCGATGACATTTTTTCTCATAGAAAAAGAGATCTTTCCCGCCTTGTAAAGTATGGTGGACTGATCTGCTGTGAAGAGCCTGTTTGGTCTTATGTTGCTTGATTTGAATAATTCTCCTTCTATGATTTCGTCCTCTGGCAATTCTAAAGCCCAGCTATCTTTGATGTTTTTGGAAGTAATTTGGCAAAGCAAATAGTCACCATTTTCGGCATAAGCAAGTACTAATGCAGGTCTTCGTTTTGAAGAACTTAGGTCTGAGAAAGGGAAGTTTACTACTACAATATCTCCTTTCACAAATCCTTCCATGCCTCATCTTCTTGTTTTTTCAACCAATCCTTAGCTAAGGTTTTTTCTGATAGCAAATAAGTTTCAACAGATTCGTTTACTTCTTCCTTTGAAAGTTCAGATTCTAAAAATGAATGAATTGCTTTTTTTTCGTGCCTTGGAAGCTTGCTTAATGATTTAAGCAAATCTTCCAAGGAAATATTTAGAGCAAGTGTTTTCATGAGCTAAAGTTAAGTTTAATCCAGTTAAGAAATTGAATTTTAGGCTCTTAAAAAGGATTACGAAATGGGGGTTTTTTCAATTTTCCAATTTTCAAATCTTCCAATCATAAGAAAGACCGATCATTCGTAGCCTCATTACTCATTTCTTCTGCCAATTCTTGCCCTAAATACCTGTCAATTAAACTGTGAGCGAGGTACAAAAGCGGAGTCAAAAGAACAGCAACTGAGAACTTATAGACGTAATTGATCAGTCCAACTGCCACTATCTGACTGATGCTCCAGTTGCCAAAAACATAGAAAGCGATTACCAACACCACAAATGAGTCAATAAACTGGGAAACGAGTGTTGATCCCGTAGCTCGAAGCCAGATCATTTTGGGTCCGGTGACTTCTCTGAGCTTTTGAAAAACATAAACATCAATCAATTGACCCAATAAGAAGGCGGTCAAGGAGCCCAGTATGATCCCCAATCCCTGGCGGAAAATCGTGTTGAAAGCATAACTGATATCAAATTTGCTTCCATCCGGAGCAGCGGAATTCACGTCCAGCCAGAACTCTGCCGGAGTCAAAACAGTCACCAGACTGATGACCAAAAAAGCATACGTGATCAATCCGGCTGTTAGAAAGCTGATCTTTTTCACGCCTTTTTTTCCGAAGTATTCATTGATAATATCTGTTGTGATGAATACAACTGGCCAAATCACAGCGCCTGCAGTCAGGTTGAAATCCAGAATGTATTCTCCAAAAAATGACCAGTTAACCGGCTCAAAACCAAAGGTTTTTTCGGCTGAGAAGATCTTAACTCCTATAATTTCTGCAAGAATGGCATTGGTCAGGAATATGCTTCCAAGGATGATGAACAGGTTTGTCTTGCGCGAATTTTGAGTTTTATTCATCATAAAGCATAAATTTGACCTTCTTCACTTAGGATTGTATCCGGAAAAAATACCTGCGCCTCGGCTAGCATCGGCTCCAAATGCACATAGCGTGAAGAGAAATGTCCCAAGAGTAATTTTTTCACGCTACTCATTTTGGCAATCTGGCCTGCTTGAGACCCAGTACTGTGAAAAGTATCGGCGGCTCTTTTCTCATCAGAATCCATGAATGTTGATTCATGATAAAGCAAATCAACCCCTTCAATGTATTTCGCCAGTTCCGGATCAAAGATCGTATCTGAGCAAAAAGCATACGACCGCATCGGCAGAAGGGGATAAGTATAGTCTTCAAGCGAATAAATTTTCCCGGAAGAATCTTTGTAATTCTCTCCTTTTCGAAGGCTTTGAATTGCTTCGAGTGGGATAGGAAATGCCCTGAGTTTTTCCTTAATCAAGCTTCTGTATCCAGGTTTTTCTTTGATCAGGAATCCTGTCGTGGGTAATCGATGTTTCATCGGGAAACTAAAAACATCGATTCCTGGAAGATTCAGCAATAAATTGAATGCTTCAGGATCGGTTTTTACAAAGGTTAATGGGTAACCAAGTTTGGTATTGCTCCAGCGAAAATTGGTAGTGATGATTTCATCTAATCCCCGTGGACCAAAAATAGTCAGAGGTTTAGAGCGCTTGGCGAGGTTGTAACTGGACAGCAAACCGACTAAGCCAAGATAATGATCTCCGTGGAGATGACTGATAAAAATATGGGTGATTCTGGATGACTTGACCTTGTATTTTCTGAGCTGAATCTGCGTTCCCTCTCCGCAATCCAGGAGCAAAAGCTCCTGGCCATAGCGGATCACCTGCGAGGTATGATTTCTTCCGTGGACCGGAATCGAAGAGGTGTTTCCCAGAATTGTTATTTCAAACTCCGGAATCAACCTTCACTTTCTCCTTCCACCCCACCATTAATAGCATGCATGAAAATAGCTTCACCGGCTTCTTCAAGAGTGGTAACAAGGTTCAGCTTTTTGTCCAGCATAGAGATTTTCAAAAGCTTCATGACGTGATCCTGAACTCCGGAAATCACGAAAATTCCTCCAATTCTGCTGAATTCTCTGTCACCTACTAATAGGGCACTCAGACCGCTTGAGTCCACATATTTCACTTTGGCCATATCCAAAACAAGGTTTCCAAAACCTTCTGCATGGATTGTCAAAAGCTCAGATTTCAATTTAGGTGCCAAAAGAGAATCTAATTTCTCTTCAAGGGGAGTGAAAATTACGTATTGTTCTTTTTTATCAATTGAGTATTTCATAGTTGTTTATTATTGTTGGTTTAGCCTAAATGGGCAAGAATTGCTTTTTCAATCCGAGCTTCAATTTCTTCTGTATTTGCTTTTTGGAATTTTTCTCCGGTGATTTTTTCGAACAGCTCAATATAGCGATCAGAGATGCTTTCTACAATTTCGTCTGTCATTTCCGGTACAGTTTGTCCTTCCTTTCCCTGAAATCCATTTGCGATCAGCCATTGTCTCACGAATTCCTTCGAAAGCTGCTTTTGAGGCAATTCTTTATTTTGATTCTCATCGTATCCTTCTGCGTAGAAATATCTGGATGAATCCGGCGTGTGTATTTCGTCGATCAGCAGGATTTCGTCACCGAATTTTCCAAACTCATATTTCGTATCCACCAGAATCAGGCCCATTTCAGCTGCCATTTCCTGGCCTCTTTTGAAAAGTGCCTTGGTGTATTTTTCAAGAACAGCATAATCTTCAGCACTTACGATTCCCTGAGCAAGAATTTCTTCTTTGGAAATATCTTCATCGTGTCCCTCGCCTGCTTTGGTGGTTGGGGTGATGATTGGCTCGGGGAAAGGATCATTTTCTTTCATGTTCTCCGGCATTGCCACACCGCACAGCATTCTTTTTCCTGTGGAATATTCTCTTGCAGCATGCCCTGCCATATAGCCACGAATTACCATTTCTACTTTGAAAGGTTCGCAGCGATGTCCTATTGTTACATTGGGATCGGGAATTGATGTTACCCAGTTTGGGACAATGTCCGAAGTTGCTTTCAGGAATTTGGCAGCAATCTGATTCAGAACCTGACCTTTATAAGGAATCGGTCGTGGAAGGACTACGTCAAAAGCCGAAATCCGATCGGAAGCGACCACTACCAGTTCTTTTTCGAAAATATAAACATCCCGCACTTTCCCTTTGTAAAATCCCGCTTGTCCGGGGAATTGAAAATGGGTTTCCTTGATCGCTTTGCTCATTCTGAAAGAGTTTTGGCAAAAATAGAAAAAGCTTTCCCTTTCTGCCTTTTGCTGGTGGTTTATTTATTGGTTTTGTTGCCCTTTTCGTAAGTCTCTGTTCGGGTCAGGTTTCCATTTTCATCGAAGTACTGTCTGATTCCGTGCATTTTTCCATTCACATAGGTGAAAACTTCCTCGATAGTGCCATTTTCTCTGAATACCCGCACTTCACATTCAGGGACATCATTAAGATATTTCACTTCGAAATTGAGCTGGCCATTTTCATGAAAATTGATTTCTGAAAGCAGAAGTCCCTTCGAATCATAAATTACTTTTTGACGAGTTGCTCCACTGGAATAGAACCTTTCTGTTGGCTGGATTGGAATTCCTTTCTTGTAAACTGCTTTTTCACGAATCTCCCCACTCGAATAATATTCAAGGCGTTCCCCTTCAGGAAGTCCTTTAATGTAATTACCCCTTCTTTCCGGTTTTCCGTTGGAATAATTCAATTCATAAACTCCATTCAGGATACCTTCGGAATAGTCTCTGACAGATTGGATAGTTCCGTCCGGAAAATATCGGGTTTCCCGACCTTCGAGAACTCCGCTTTTATAATTGACCGAATAGGTGAGCTGTCCATTTTCAGCAAATTCCTCGAAAGGCCCATTGTATCTGCCTGCTGAGAAATTCACTTTTGACTTCAGTTTGCCGGATTCATAATATGTCTGACTCAGGCCATCAGGCTTATTGTTATGGAAATTGGTTCGGTCGCTGACCTGTCCGGAGGGAAAATACGTGGTCACTTCTCCCTGAAGCTCATTATTCACAAAAGTGGATTCCTGTTGAAGGGCGCCTCCGGGGAAAAAGCTTTTGGAAACTCCCGATCGCTCATTATTGACAAATGGAATAATGCGAACCGTGTCACCGGTTTCCGGGTCGAGATCGATAAACAAGCCATTCCTTTGGCTGTTTGCCAGCGTTCCTATTTGGGTGAGTTTTCCTTCTTCGTCAAATCTCTTGATGATTCCTTCCGCTTTTCCATTCACCCGAATGTAGATTTCTTTCAAAAGCCTCGATTCATCGTCGTAATATGTGCGAATGGTATCCTGAGCAATTCCGGCTTTTGCAAAAAATAAGAAACAGAAGAAGGTTATCAGGTATTTCATCGGAGGGAATAAGAATCCTCAAGACCTTTAAGTCTTGAGGAGCTATTTTTGAGAGTTATAATTTTTCGATGACCATCGCCGAAGCTCCGCCGCCGCCATTACAAATGGCTGCAACACCGATTTTTCCTGATTTTTGATGAAGGACAGAATTTAGCGTTGTGATGATCCTCGCCCCTGAAGCTCCGAGTGGGTGGCCCAAAGAAACCGCTCCTCCAAAGACATTGAGTTTGTCATTGTCCAGGTTGAGTTTTCTTTGA
This sequence comes from Algoriphagus sp., assembly GCA_036676605.1. Taxonomy (GTDB): domain Bacteria; phylum Bacteroidota; class Bacteroidia; order Cytophagales; family Cyclobacteriaceae; genus Algoriphagus. Next base: position 33,990 of record JAKFCO010000091.1, on the reverse strand, counting down.
TTTGCCAAAGCCACAGCAGCAAATGCTTCGTTGATTTCGTAATAATCCATATCGGCTTCAGTCAAACCTGCATGCTTGATTGCCTTTGGTATTGCCAAAGCAGGAGCAGTGGTAAACCAAAGCGGATCAGTCGCAGCATCTGCAAATCCTCTGATTTTTGCCAAAGGCTTCAATCCAAGTTCTTCCATTTTTTCCTTGCTGACCAATACCAAAGCCGATGCTCCGTCATTCATGGTGGAAGCATTTGCCGCAGTGACAGTCCCGTCTTTTTCAAAAACAGGTTTCAAAGAAGGAATCTTGTCAAACATCACTTGTTTGAATTCTTCATCCTCTTCAATCAAAATCGTCTCTCCTTTTCTTCCCTGCAATTCAACAGGTATTACTTCGTCTTTGAAGTAACCTTTTGCCCAGGATTCTGCAGATCGCTGATAAGATTGAATCGCATAAGCATCTTGCTCTTCGCGGGTGATTTTCATTTCCCTTGCAGTGTTATCAGCACAGTTTCCCATCGGGAATTTATAATAAGCCTCAAAAAGTCCGTCTTTGACAAGGCCATCTACCAATTCTGCGTTTCCGTATTTGTAGCCAAATCTAGCTTTAGGTACATAAAAAGGCACGTTTGACATGCTTTCCATTCCGCCTGCCACGACTGCGTCGTTGATTCCAAGCATGATGGATTGGGCGCCAAACATGACGGCTTTCATGCCGGATGCACATACTTTATTAATAGTGGTACAAGGTACATTGTATCCGACTCCTGCTCCGATAGAGGCTTGTCGGGCTGGTGCTTGTCCAAGATTGGCGGAAAGCACATTTCCCATAAACACTTCCTGCACTTCTTCTGCCTTTACTCCGGCTTTGCTGAGTGCTCCTTTGATTGCGATGCTTCCAAGTTCAATTGCTGTCAATCCGGAGAGTTTACCTCCAAAACTTCCCAGCGGTGTACGAACTGCAGAAACGATGTAGACTTCTTTGATCATGGTTCTATTTGGGTTTGTTGGGTCAGTTTATTAGTAATTCAGTTATTTAATCAAAGTTAATCGGAACCGGATTTCCCCACTCGAGGGGAATGAGATCTTTCCAAGTTTAGCTCTAACTCAAATGAGATTTCTCACTTCGTTCGAAATGACTGGAATCCTTCAATGGATTTCTCTCCAACAAACGAGGATCAAAATAAGATCAGGAATTTCCATTTTTCTTCCATCCCGACTTCCGACATCCAACTTCCTTCATCCGTCAATCTTCCTTCCGTCATCGGTCATCACCCCCTAACCCTCTAAAGGGGGAATTGGATACTCCCGGCTTCGGTCATCCGTCTTCCGTCCCTTTTACCAATCCGGTAATCCCCGTTTCGGTTTCTCGGTCGGTTTCTTTTTGTTTTGCTGGATGTATCGGAGCTCGGCAGCATTCATGCTTTCCAGGATCTGTGAAGCTTGCTCAGGAGTCAGGTTCATGGCTTTCAGCTTTTCTTTGAAAGCTTCCATTGCTTTTTGTTTATCGGCCAGATCTGCATCCATCTGGTCATTGGCGCCTTCTTTTGCAGGTTCCTCACTTTGTTCGGTTGGATTGCCGGACTGAGATTCTTTTGCTTTATCCTCTTCGGTTTTTTCTCCGTCTTTCTGCTGCTCCTCCTGCTCACCTTCTTCGCCCTGACTTTTCTGGTCTTGCTTCTGGTCCTGCTGCTCCTGATTTTGCTTGTCCTGCTGCTCTTTGTTTTCCTGCTCTTCCTCTTCTTGTTTTTCCTTTTCGAGCTTTTCTTTCAGGGCCTGAAGCTTTGCATCACCGGGGAATTTCCCCAAACCTTCATTGACAGATTGTAAGGCTTGATCTTTATCAGTTTTGACATAAGATCTTGCTGCCCGATTGAAAAAATCAACGGCAGTCTGAGCCTGAAGGGAGTTCAAACCCAGGCAAATAAATATTCCCAGAAATAAGCCTATTCTATTTTTCATCTATTTCGACGACTTCTGTCAGACTAGTTATAAACTCCTGGTAAGCAGCAACAGTTTCATCCTGCTGCAATGCTTCGTTCAATAAATTGAGCGCATCCCTGAATCGGAATTGCTCCACCAGCCGGTCAGCTTCTGCTTTTTTGCGCTTCGCAAATTCCGAAGGCTCAGGCTTGTTTGGGTCCTGGTTTTTGCGTTCCTCGTCTCTTTGCAGCCATCTGGCCAGCATTTCGTAATTGTATCTCGCTACTTCATTCAAAGGATCCTGAATCAAAGCGGATTGGAATTTACTCAAAGCAGCTTCATATTCCTGCTTGTTTCCAATAATGACACCACCTTGATTATACGCAAACGATGCGAGTAATTTATTCGGTGTTACCGAGGTTTTGTCATAGTATCCTGCCGCTTCATCAGGCTTTTCGGAATGGTGATAGCTGAGTCCAAGATTGAAATCCAATTCAGCTGAACTGTATTGAAACTCCTCAACGAGGAAAAGATGGTTTTTGACAGACTCATCATATTTAGCCTCAGCATAACTGTCAGCGGCAGTGTCAATGGCAAAATTCAACCTCGAAACCCGCGTCCATGAACCGGGAATCAAAAGAAAAACAGCCATAAAAACTTTGCTCCAGCTCATCTTATAACTTGATCGTTTTGAGTGGTAAAATCATATCCAAAAGCGCCAGCGCCAATGCCACCAACAGGAAGTAAAAATACTTATTGGCTGAGGCTTCTACAACTCGCGAACCAGTAACTCCGCCTTCCAATCGCTCAAGCACCCCGGTCAAATCCCCGATTTCAGACACTTCATCAGAAATTTCAAAGTATTGTCCATCAGTCTCTGCCGCAATTTGCTGTAGCGGAGTTCTATTTAAAATTGTCTTTGCGGGCTTTCCGGTTTCAGGATCGATCACCACACCATTTCCTCTCGGAATTGTGCTTCCGGCTTCCGTTCCGATTCCAAGCGAAAAAACTTTGATCCCGAGTTCGTTCAATTCCGAGCCAATTCCTTCCGGATCATCCCCGAAGTTTTCTCCATCGGAAATCAAAATAACCGATTTGGAAGTGACCTCCTGAGATTCGTCTGATTTGAATCGATCCATTGCTATCCGAAGCGGAGCATTCAGATCTGTTCCAAGATTTGGGACAAGTCCGGTGTTCAGTCCATCTATGTAGAGTTGCAAAACAGTCTGATCGAATGTAAGCGGGCATTGCAAAAAGGCCTCAGAACTGAAAATGATCAGGCCGATCCGATCGGATGGAAAGCGTTTAGTCAGGTTTTTTAGCTCAAATTTTACCCTTTGAAGTCTGCTGGGGCCAATATCAGTCGCATTCATCGACTGCGAAAGATCCACCGCAATGAAAATGTCTTTTCCTTCTTCCTGGATTTCTTTGGTAGAAACTCCAATCGATGGTCCTGCAAAAGCAATCAGAAACAAAGTGAAATAAGAACTCCTCAAAACCATTTTGGTAAATAGCCTGCGCTTCACCACTTCCAGCTTCTTATTGATTGACCAATAGCGGAATAGGTAAATTAAGTAAAGCAAGGCGAAGATGCCTGCGATCAAAAGGGTGAGTTTGACGTCCGGGTAAGCCCAAATCATGGCCTGAAATTATAAAATAAAGCTCACTTTGAAAGTCCTTTCATACCTGGCGTAGAACCGCAGACAAATCTTTTCGGAGAATTAACAAACATTAATCTTTCTCAATCGTCTAGCTTTGGTATTTAAATTCTCAAAATTTAACGATGCGGTTACAGGTACGATTTTTTTTAGCGTGGTTTTTATCAATTATTCTTCTCTCAATAGGAAACGTTTCTGCTCGGGAATCCGGAGTTCTTTCCGGTGAAGTCCTGGATGTAAGTAATTCCGAACCATTGCCAGGGACTAATATTTACTGGGAAAATGATGTCTCAACCGGAGTTGTAGCGGATTTGGATGGGAAATTCCAAATCAAATCTGTTTCCCTTCCGGCAAGATTGGTGGTTTCCTACCTTGGATTTGAAAAATCAATCCGTACGATAACCCAAAACGATCTCGATAAACCACTTCGCTTTTTCCTGAAACCCGAGGAAATGTCCCTGGATGAAATCATAATCATAGAGCGCAGACCGGACGAACAGGTGAAAAACTTGGAAACAGGGAAAGCCACAATTCCCATGGAAACCATCCGGAACATTCCGGCACTTTTCGGAGAAGTTGACTTGCTGAGAAGTTTGCAATTGCTTCCGGGAGTGCAGACAGCAGGCGAGGGGACAACCGGGCTTTTTGTGAGAGGAGGTTCAAATGATCAGAATTTGATTCAAATCGACGGGGCGCCGGTTTACAATGCATCTCATTTTTTTGGGTTTTTCTCGGTTTTCAATCCTGATGCTCTGGATCAGGTCAAACTTTACAAAGGCAATATGCCGGCATCTTTTGGCGGAAGACTTTCCTCCTTAATAGATGTCTCGCTCAAGTCAGGCAATAATGAACAAATCCATGGCGAAGGGGGAATTGGAAGTATCTCATCCAGATTGACGATTGACGGACCTTTATTTTCGGATAAGTCAACCTTTGTGATTTCAGCCCGGAGAACCTATGCCGACGTGTTTTTGAAGCTTTCAAGTGATGAAGACCTTCAGAATAATAAACTGAACTTCCACGACCTGAGCGGTAAGTTTTCATTTGTCCTGGGTGAAAAAGACAAACTCACTATATCCAGTTATGAAGGAGCGGATTTTCTGGGATTGGATGAATCGTTCGGTTTGGGCTGGATGAATTGGGTGAGTTCTGCTCAATGGAATAGAAATATCTCCGAAAAAGCATTTTTTGACCTGCAAACCTATCATTCGAAGTATAACTACCGGGTGGAATTTGATGATCCTGATAATGGATTTGAATGGAAAAACAAGCTCTCTGAAACCGGAGTAAAAGGCCAATGGACTTTGTTGAGAGGTGAATCGGTGCAAACCTATTGGGGCTTTCATAGCCAATACTACCGTTTTGCGCCGATCGAGTTGGTGCCGGCTGCCAACAGCAACATTCAGCCCATCTCCACCAGTCCCAAAAATGGAGTTTTGAATAATCTCTTTGCAGGAATGACGTATGAGATCAGTCCCAAACTGAGCACAGAAGCCGGTTTGCGATGGGGCTTTTACAATCAGGTGGGAAAAGGAGTCGACTATATTTATTCGACAGAGTTGCCCGAAAGTTCCGATGATATCACGGATTCGATTCAGTACAATTCTCTTGAAAACATCAAATTCTATCAGGGGCTGGAGCCGAGAATCGCTTTCCGATATTTGATTAATGATCAATTCTCCGTAAAAACTGCTTACAACAGAAATTTTCAATACGTCCAGATTGCCTCCAACAGTTCGGCAGGATTGCCGATTGACCGATGGATTTTGGCAGGAACCTATGTGCCACCAATAAGGGTAGATCAGGTTTCGGTAGGATTGTTTCACAATTTCGATGAAAACCGCTGGGAGTTTTCTGTGGAAGGATATTATAAGGATTTCAGAAATATCATTGATCTGAAAAACGGAGCAAATGTGCTTTTCAATGATAATGTTGAAACCGAGATTTTGGTCGGAAACGGCTGGGCGTATGGCGCTGAGTTTTTACTTCGAAAGAACATCGGGAAAACCACCGGTTGGCTGGCATATACCTGGTCCAGAACCTGGCGCAAAATCGAGGGAATTAGCGAAGGGCAATCATACAATCCACGCTACGACCGGCCAAACGATATTACATTGGTCCTCAATCATGAATTTTCACCAAGCTGGTCAGCAGGTCTGACTTTTGTTTACACCACCGGCCAGGCAGTTTCATTTCCGATAGGGACTTATGTCGCAGACAATCAGGTTTTTCCTTTATATTCGGATTTGAGAAATGAGGATCGATACCCGAATTATCATCGGATGGATGCCTCAGTCACCTGGAAAAATGCGGATAAAGGCAGGAAATGGCGAGGCAGCTGGAATTTCAGCATCTACAATCTCTATGGAAGGAAGAATCCTTTCGCCTATGAATTCCGGCAGATTTACAATGATGATATTAACTATGACCAGGAAACAGACGGCCCGATTGTCTCATCCAGACCCGGAACCGTCATGACTTATCTCTTTACTTTTCTGCCATCAATTACCTATAATTTCCGGTTTTGATATGAAAAGACTTTGGATATACCTGCTCGCAATTTCACTTTTCTCTTGTCAGGACGAAGTGGATTTGCCACTCGCTACCATTGATGGAGTGGTGCCGGTGATTGAGGGAACCTGGACGGAATGGAATTCATACAATGTAGTCAGGATTTCGCTGGCGCAAAATTACTTCGACACTACGGATCGTCAAATAATCAGTGAAGCCCGGGTTTTTATCACGATTCCCGGGACTGAAAAAATAATTCCATTCTCTTACAGACCTGAGAGCTTCAGTTTCCGACCGGTCAATCCGAGAGATGTTGCAAAAGTTGGAGAGATCTATCAGTTGTTTGTAGAGTGGCAAGGCAAAGTCTTTTCCGCAAAAGGCCTGATGCTGGAAGCCCCGACCGTTGATAGTTTAACTTATGAATTTCAGGAAGAAAGACTTTTTAGGGAAGAGGGTTATTACATTAAAGTATATGGAAAAATACCGTTTGAGGAGGATAATAATTACCGGATTCGTGTGATTGAAAATGATACATTGAAAAACGATCGGGACGATTATCTGCTCTTTGACGACACATTTGGGTTGAAGTTTTTTGAAGAAGGTTTGGAGTTGGGTTATGCTTTCGAACCCGGAGACAGAGTTGGCCTGGAGCTCTATCGGATGAACAGGGATATGTTTGATTATTTGTCTCAATTGGTAAATCTACTTTTCAGTGATGGAGGATTATTCAGCCCTCCGCCCCAAAATCCGGATACGAATATTAAAGTGATAAGAGGGGAATCTGAGGTTTTAGGTTTCTTCCTCGTGTCTCCTGTTCTCCGGGAAAATATTTTTATCAGGGTTGACAAATAAAAAATGCAAAAATATTTGGAAGTAAAATCAATCAATCGTAATATTACGATGTAATTATGGGCGTAACAAAAACAGACTTATTCACCGCTGAGCAAAATGAGCTCGCACAATTGGCAAAAGCCATGGCTCATCCTGCCAGGATTGCGATTTTGCAGTATTTGATTGCGAGCAATTCTTGCGTGAACGGAACCCTTGTCCAGGAACTTGGACTTGCTCAGGCTACGATTTCCCAACATTTACGCGAACTCAAAGACATCGGCCTCATCAAAGGAACGATTGAAGGCGTGTCTGTCAACTATTGTATTCATGCCGAAAACTGGGAAAAAGTAAAAGGTCTTTTCAACGGGCTTTTTGATCAGTATGCCGCTGCTTGTGGCGACACTTGTTGCTAAAAAAATTTGAATTAATCTATCGTAATATTACAATTAAATAAAGCTATGAAACTTTCAGAAATCAAATTAAAACTTCCTGAACTCAGCCAATTGACTTTCAGACTTCCTGACGGCACGTCTGTTCCGGCGCATTTTCATATTACCGAAGTTGGTCAGATCAACAAGCGATTCATCGACTGCGGAGGAACTCTTCGAGACGAGAAAGCGATCAATTTCCAGCTTTGGGAAGATGGCGATTACGATCATAGACTGGGAGCAAAGAAACTTCTGGATATCATTCAGCTGTCTGAGAGAGTTCTTGGTTTGGAAGATCTGGATGTAGAAGTGGAATATCAGGGCGATACAATTGGAAAGTACGGACTGGATTTCTCAGAAGGAGAATTTCGTCTCACTGCGAAAATGACCGATTGCCTGGCGAAAGATAAATGCGGGATTCCTGCTCAAAAACCAAAACTCAGTCATTCAGCTTTGACTGCGAATGAGGGTGGATGTTGTGCCCCGAGTTCGGGCTGCTGCTAAACTGAAATCTGACTTTTCATGAAAAATTCATTTTTCCCGGCTTTAAAAGCCTCAATTTCCAAATTGCCTATTGATCAGATTCCCGCGGATCGCATGGGAGTGATCGATATCATGGCGGATTATATTCTTTCGAAAATCAAATCGAACGAGGAAGTTCGGCTGAATTTCATCTGCACGCATAATAGTCGCAGAAGCCAATTTTCGCAGATTTGGGGGCAGACAGCTGCTGATTATTATGGGATTCCGGCGGTTTGCTATTCCGGCGGAGTAGAAGTCACGGCTTTCAATGAGCGGGCAGTTGCTGCGATCAGGAGAGACGGATTCAAAGTCGTCCTAAAAGGCGAAGGAAACCCCGTTTACTTTGTCTTTCATGGTGAAGATTCAGAACCGATCGTGACTTTTTCGAAAGTTTACGATGATCCGATCAACGCACAGAATGGCTTTGCGGCGGTGATGACTTGTGACCATGCAGATGAGAATTGTCCTTTTATTCCGGGAGCCGAAGCGAGAATTCCATTAAGATTTGAAGATCCGAAAGCCTTTGACGGGACCGATTTGGAAGAGAAAATGTACACTGAGCGCTCACATCAGATCGGAGCAGAGTTGTTTCTGATTTTCCAAAAAGTAAAAGAAAGTCTATGATCGCTCAGCCAAAGAAATTAGGCTTTCTCGATCGGAATCTCACAGGTTGGATCTTTTTGGCGATGCTCATCGGAGTCGGATCGGGCTATTTCTTTCCTTCCGGGAGTAAGTGGATTGACTCGATGAATTCGGGGACGACCAATGTTCCGATCGCGATCGGATTGATCCTGATGATGTATCCTCCCTTGGCAAAAGTTGATTATCGACTGCTTCCCACCGTTTTCAAAAACGTGAAAGTGTTGAGCATTTCTCTGATTTTGAACTGGATCGTTGGGCCATTTTTGATGTTTTTCCTGGCTATCACTTTCCTTCGGGATTACCCGGAATACATGGTGGGTTTGATTCTGATAGGATTGGCAAGGTGTATCGCGGTGGTTCTTGTTTGGAATGATCTGGCTGAGGGAAGCAGTGAGTACGGTGCCGGTTTGGTTGCGCTCAACAGTATTTTTCAGGTGTTCGGGTATAGTTTTTATGCATGGCTTTTCATCACGAAGCTTCCTCCGTACTTCGGTTTCGAAGGAGCAATCGTGGACATTTCTATTTCGACCATTGCTGAAAGCGGCGCGATTTACCTCGGGATTCCATTCCTGGCTGGTTTGCTAAGCCGGATTTTCCTTCCAAAATGGAAAGGGGAGGACTGGTACAAAAATGTCTATTTACCCAAAATAGGTCCGATAACTCTGATCGCTTTGCTCTTCACGATTGTCGTGATGTTCTCTTTGAAAGGTGAACTGATCGTAACTATTCAGATGGATGTGTTGAGGATTGCGCTGCCTTTGCTCGTCTATTTTGTGATCATGTTTGGGCTTGGTTTTTTCTTCAGTAAAGCTATGGGTGCACCTTACGATCAGAATGCTGCTATTTCATTTACGGCTGCGGGGAATAATTTCGAGCTGGCGATTGCAGTTGCGATTGCTGTTTTCGGACTGAATTCAGGACAAGCTTTCACAGGCGTGATTGGCCCTTTGGTGGAGGTCCCGGCTTTGATTCTATTAGTGAGGGTGGCTTTGCTATGGAGAGAGAAGTATTATCCTTCGAAAGTTTAACCCAAAATTTGCATTAGCAAATCTATTACGACTTGAAACTGCTGCAAAATCAGCCACTTCGTTGCCATTTTCAATCCTGCCTACAGGCAGGCTCACCACAGCGGTGCTATGCTGAAATCTCCAAACAGCCTGATTTTATTGCATTTTCAAGCCTGTCCCGATAAAAATCGGGACAGGCTATTACGAATCCTAATATGTGTATTCGTTTGATTGCATGTAACAGAATTAAGTTGGGATTTGAATGATAAAATCCCCCTAACCAATCAAAAAACAGAAAGATTATGGAAAAACTATTATCCCAAAAATCGTACACTTGTAAACCAATTAAAGGACTAACACAAACAGTCAATCAGTATCAGGATTTAGAAATTAACCTGTAAACTTTTTTTAGGACGAGTCAGAGTCACATTTCCGCATCATTAAAACCGATTTGCTTCTATCCATCGTGCAGATATCCTCCGGATACGCATAAATCCTACTGCATCCGGGTTAAATTGTTTTTTTATTCCAATTTCCCGGGATTCAGGATTGCATTCTGGAAACAATCGAAAACGAACTCTTGACTTAACTGTCATAAAAATAGCGCTTCAAAGGCCTTCGAGTTTTCTGTTGTCTAAATCGTTTGCGCAGATTAAATTCTTATTCTTACTATATTAATTTTTTTTTATTTCTATTATTAAGGTAAGATGGAAAAAGATTTATCAAGACGCGTGTTTATTCAGAGAAGTATTGCTGCCGGAATCGGCTTAGCAGCATTGAGCCCACTTGCAGCATTTACACCTCTGGCTAAATCAGGAATGAGATTTGGATTGGTTACCTATGAATGGGCCAGGGATTGGGATCTTTCTACTTTGATTGCAAATTGTGAAAAGACCGGAGTTTTGGGAGTGGAATTACGCACTCAGCATGCTCATGGAGTAGAATCCAATCTGAATTCAAGCCAGCGATCCGAAGTGAAAAAGCGCTTTGCGGATAGCCCGGTTACCTGCCTGGGCTACGGGAGCAATTTCGAATATCATAGTATTGATCCGATAAAAGTTCGGGAGAATATTGAAGGAACCAAAGCCTACATCAAACTTTGTCATGACATCGGTGCCACAGGCATCAAAGTGAAACCGAATACCCTGCCAGCTGAAGTCTCGAAAGAAAAAACTATCGCCCAAATTGCAGCTTCATTTAATGAGCTGGGCAAGTTTGCACAGGATTTTGGGCAGTTGATCCGGGTGGAAGTTCATGGTCACCTAACTCAGGAACTGCCCAATATGAAAGCAATTTTTGATCAGGTAACTGAAAAGAATGTGAAAATCTGCTGGAATAGCAATGAAGAAGATCTGCTTTCTCCGGGCTTAGAGGGGAATTTCGATATGGTGAAAAAATGGTTTGGAGATACGGTTCATGTTCGCGAATTCAATGAAGGAACATATCCATATCAGGAACTTTTCAAGCTGTTTGCAGGGATGAATTACGAGGGGTGGATTCTGATGGAAGCCCGCACGCAGCCGACAGATCGGGTTGCTGCTTTGAGGGAACAGCTTACCTTGTTCAACCAATTAGTTGTAAATGCAGCCCAATAAGAGCTGCTTTGAAAATGGCTGGTAAAATTTAATATGTATATCCGCAATTTTGCCACTGGTTTATTTAGACAATTGAAAATCCAGAGGAACGTTTGATTTTGGATTTCTTCGCCTGCCCACCGTGGTGGGGTCTTCGGTATTTCAACCCGATACTTTAAGAAAATTCGCTTACCGGTAGAAAAGTGTATATACAGTAAATTTAAAATCAAGACAGCTATTTCAAATAGAAATCAAAAGATTAATTGTCTTGAGTAAATATTTTTGAATAAAAAATAGTGTCTCAAGTTCGATATAAGCAGTTGAGTACCGCAGAATGTTGAAATTTCCCAAAACTATTCAGCATTGATTTGGCTTAAGTGAGATCATTCTGCGGATAATCAAAAAACAACAACAAACCCTAATTAACCATGAAAACTTATAACACCAGAAGAGACTTTCTCAAAAAATCGGCACTGACCACAGCCGGAGTGGGCTTAGGCGCTTTGGCCTTCCCGGCAAGCAGTTACAGCCGCATCATTGGCGCCAATGATCGTGTAAACATTGGTATTGTTGGTTTTTCTGATAGGGCAAAAGGCGCTTTAATCCCTGCTATGCTCAGACATTCCAAGGAATTGAACTTTGAATTTACCGCAGTTTCCGATATCTGGAGCAGAAGAAGAGACGAATGCGTGGCTTATATAAAAGACAAAAGCGGACTTACCATTGCCACCGCTCGTAATAATGACGAACTCTACGACCGAAAAGACGTGGATGCAGTCATCGTCAGTACAGCGGATTTTCAGCATGCACTGCATTGTAAAGAAGCGGTAGAAGCCGGAAGAGACGCTTATGTGGAGAAGCCATTTGCTGAAACAATGGCAGATAACCGGGCTGCAAGAGAAGCTGTCGAAAGAACTGGTAAAATAGTTCAGGTAGGCTCCCAAAGAAGAAGCGGAGCTAACTATCATGCTGCGAATGATTTTATCAAAGCAGGTAAATTCGGTGATATAGTGGCGGTAGAAATGACCTGGAATGTAAATCAACCCGGAAGATGGAGACTTCCCAAGCTTGCCCAGGAAATCAGAAAAGAAGATACAGACTGGAACAGATTTTTGATGAATCGTCCTTATCAGGAATGGGATCCGAGGAAATATCTGGAATTCCGACTTTTTTGGCCTTTTTCATCCGGAATCCCTGGTCAGTGGATGGCACATCAGATTGATACCGTTCACTGGTTTACAGACCTGCCTCATCCAAGAAGTGTTGCCGCAAATGGTGGAATTTATCTTTGGAAAGACGGAAGACAAAATTTTGATACCATGACAGCGGTATTTGATTACGGACCATTAGATGACATGTCAAAAGGTTTCCAGGTAATTTACTCTTCAAGATTTACCAATGGAGCCGGTGGTACCAAAGAAATCTATTACTCCAATGGTGGAGAACTGAATATGGACACGAATCGAATTACACCAAATGGAGGTTTGCAGAAAAATCATGCCTCAGCGATGGGAATGCAGGAAAATTTGTTGAAAGGAATGACCTTGGCAGAAGCGGTTCCGACTGAAACAGGTGCAAATACCGGAGTGGATAATCTGACTTCATCTCACATGAGAAACTGGATGGAATGTGTCCGAACAAGAAAGAAGCCAAATGCAGATGTAATGGCAGGCTACAACCATTCTATTGCCAATATTATGACTACTGCAGCATTGAGAACAGGCAAGTTTGTGACCTTTGACGAGAAAAGACAAGAGGTTTTGGCAGGAGGAGAAGTGTTCCAATATTAATCCGATCAGCTCATGTATAAACAAATAATGGCCAGTTTATATGCCGGCCTCCTCTTTATTCCAATTTCTATTATGGGCTTTTCCGGAGAAAAGGATGCCTTTTCAAATGATTCCTCAGCAATAGTCAGTTCTGTCACTCTGGTCAGGAATGACGCAGAAAAAAAGGTAGAGGTCTTTGTGAACGGACAGCTTTTTACCGCATACTTCTATCCGGAGACAATTGCAAAGCCCGTTTTATACCCGATCAAGTCTGTTAAGGGATCGGACTTGACCCGGGGGTTTCCGCTTAATCCACGTCCCGGAGAGCGGGTAGATCATCCCCATCATATAGGGCTATGGCTTAATTATGGAGATGTAAATGGCTTGGACTTTTGGAATAATTCAGATGCAATTTCCAAGGATAAGAAGAGTGGCTATGGTTCCATCATCCATAGGAAAATCAATAGCATTAGTAACGGTGAAGATAAAGCAGAGCTGGAAGTGACCATGGATTGGGTCGGTCCGGATGGGGAAGTTCTTCTGAAAGAATATACCACGTTTATCTTTAGAGCAGATGGAGATAAAAGAATGATAGATCGGATCACCAAATTGACTGCACAGGAAAAAGAAGTGTCAATGACGGACAATAAGGAAGGAATGCTGGGTATCCGAGTGGCACGTGAACTGGAACATCCTTCTGATAAACCTGAAATTTTCACGGATGCAAGTGGTATAGCAACTGCAGTTCCTTCCCTGAACAATGAAGGAGTGACCGGGCATTATCGAAGCAGTGAGGGAATTGAGGGTGATGATGTCTGGGGTACACGAGGGAGATGGGTGAATCTCTCAGGAGAAATTAAAGGAGAGAGAGTTTCTCTTGCGATCTTGGATCATCCGGAAAATGTTGGTTACCCAACTTACTGGCATGCTCGGGGATATGGGTTATTCGCAGCCAATCCACTAGGTCAAAAAGCATTGAGTGGAGGAAAAGAAGAACTGAATTATAAACTGAAAGCAGGGGAGTCTTTGACTTTCAACTATCGAATCATCGTCTATTCCGGAGCGGAAGTTACGGATGAGATGCTGAATCAGGATTTTGGAGCTTTCGCTTCAAAATAAGAGAATCCTCCATCTATAATGGCGAATTGAGATTGAGCACGATTTTGCCAGGCTGTTCAGCGTTTAGTGATTGAGGAGGGTAAAATCGTGGAGCAAGGAATGCTAGATGAATTAATCGCCAGGCAAGCGAGGTATTATCAGTTGTATTCGTATCAGGCGAGGATAAAATTTAATTTAACCGGATTCCAGATTTTGAGATTTTCAGCTTTTGGATTCCGGTTTCAGGTTTTCGGGCAATCGTCAAGAATCTGGCCCAAGGAAAAGATTCCGGACAGGTTCAGGTTTTGGGGATGGAAGTACCGAAAAGTCGCTGAATAAATCACCTGATCCTTCTTATCAATTCCGCAACTTCTCCTATTCGCTCTGCTTGATAGAACCTCTCGTGAGTTATTTCATGCTCAATTTGCTCATGTAGCCAGGTAATGTGAAAAGGGATATGTATTCCATACCCACCCAACTCGAGGACAGGTAAAATATCTGATTTCAGGCTGTTTCCCAGCATCAGAAATTCTTCAGGAGCAACATCCAAATGACGGATTAGTTTGGAATAATCTGCTACCCGCTTATCACTCATTATTTCAATGTGGTGAAAATGTGGCTCCAAACCTGATTTTTTCAGCTTTCTTTCCTGATCAACCAAGTCCCCTTTGGTTGCCATCACGATTCTATAATCCCCGTTCAGTTCTTTCAACACTTCTACTACTCCCGGAATTAAATCCACTGGTTTGGCCAGCATGTCTTTTCCGATTTCCAGGATTTTATCAATCATCCCCAGGGGCATTTTTTGATCTGAAATTCGCATGGCTGTCTCGATCATGGAAAGCATAAAGCCTTTGATTCCATATCCATAAAGGCCCAGATTTTCAATTTCAGTCCGGGAAAGTTCCTTCATGATGCTGTGATGAGGCATGAAATCCTCCAGCAGTGAAGCGAATTTTTCCTCCGATTCGCGAAAGAAAGGTTCGTTCACCCAAAGCGTGTCGTCGGCGTCGAAGGCTATTACTTTTATAGACATGATTTGATTCTATTTTCTCTGGACTCCATAAAATTAACCTTCTCTGTTTTTGGCGAAAAGCCTGATTTTGGGTCACCGCAAAAAGGCCAAAATCTAAGTCATTCTCATATTATTATCCACGGGTTTCACCCCCGGTTATGCATGATTTGACTCCTTTGGAGTCTTTCACAACCCAATCTCTGATCCCTATTCTCCAATCCCTTACTTCAAATCATTCATCCAACCCAACAATACATCTCTCCATCCATCCAAAGAGCCTTTTCCAAGTCCAAAACCAAATCCGTGGCTTCCGGTAGGGTAAATATGAAGGGAAGCTTTCACTTTGTTCTGATGCAGAGCCTTGTAATACAGGAAGCTGTTTTCGATAGGAACTCCGGCATCGTCCTGAGCATGAACAAGGAAAGTTGGAGGCGTCTCAGCGTTTACATTTAATTCTCCTGAAAAGCGATCAATTAATTCCTGCGAGGCATTTTCGCCGATCAAGGCATTTCTGGAACCTGAATGAGCTGAAGCATCCCGAAACGAAATCACCGGATATACCAAAATCGAGAAATCCGGTCTCGCCGAAAATGCATCAATCGCGTCTTTAGGACGATCTACTTCATGTTTGTATTGGGTGCTGATAGTAGATGCCAGGTGACCTCCTGCGGAAAAGCCCATCACTCCGATTTGTGCAGGATTAATGCTCCACTCTGCTGCATGATGCCTTGCTAATCGCATTGCTCGCTGCGCATCAAGAAGTGGGACTTCCTTGGGATCGGTCAGAGATTCAGATTTTGGCAGTCGGTATTTCACCACAATTCCTGCAATCCCTTGTGCATTCAGCCATTTTGCAAAATCAGTTCCTTCCCAATCGTAAGCCAAAATTCCATATCCTCCGCCCGGGAAAATCAAAACAGCTTTTCCGGTTGCAATTTGCCTGGTGGGCAGGTAGACTTCGATAGTTGGATTCTGAACATTCGCGATTCGAAGGATTCCTTCTCTTACCGAGGTTTCCTTCAGATCCATTTCTTTCTGAAGGGGAGGTGTCCCTTCCCAAAGTGGAATCGTGAAATCTTGAGCTTGGGAGAAAAATGCCATCAGGGCAAGGGTTAAGGTTAATACGGATTTTTTCATGGGAATATCGTTATGATTTGAATTCAAAAACAGGCTTCATCAATTGCCAGCGCCAGTTGGGTGGAGTTCCGGGCAGGTTTGTTTGGAATTGTCCAAGGAAAGTTTCCCATTCCTGAACTTTGGGATTGGCATTGTCCAAAGCCACCTTCTTCTCGAATGTAAAATTTTCATCACCAACCAGTATCATGCTCAGTCGGTTTCTCCAGCGGTAGATGCTCATCTGTAAAACTCCCGCAATCCGAATGCTTTCAATTATTTCAGGATGGATGGTTTTATGGCATTCCTCGTAAGCGATGATCGCTTCATCGTCGTCTTTGAGATCACAGATAAGCAAGAATGTTTGGTTTTTCATGGGTTAGAAATACTTTATCATTCGTTATTCGATGTTCGTCATTTTTAATTATGTGTATCCGTAATCATGCACGTATGTTCAATCTGGCCTCTACTACTTGCCCTCCGGGAGGCGGGCCTGCCCTCCGGGAGGCGGGCGCTCGGCCTCCGGAGGTTTATAGTTTAGAGGGAGAGGGATGGAAAGCGGCGGCGGCGCTTTCCATCCCTCTCCCCAGACTCAAGACTTAAATTCGGTCCCCGAGCAAAGTCGAGGGGAAATTTATTCAGAATTTTTTATTGTCACGTGCAATCAACCGAATACACATATTTTTAATATCGAACATCGAATGTTGAATAATGAATAAAGAAGTGGTTTAAATTATCTTTTTCACTCTGAGACTAAATAAAAGCACCATCAGAAAGCAAACCAGCGGAAGTACAAACGAGAAATTCACTTCGGGAACACCCAAAATCTGAACGTCTGTGTACCCGATTCCACCCAAATCAAGAATCATTCCCTGAAGTGTTGGCATGATCGCACCGCCGACAATCGCCATCACCAGGAATGCTGCTGCAAACTTGGAATCTTCCCCCAAACCTTCCAGTGCAATTCCATAAATCGTAGGAAACATCAGCGACATCGCAAAGGAAATTCCAACCAAACTATACAATCCTGTGATTCCTTCCAGGAATATAGCCCCCAGCGTAAACCCCATTGCAAGTATGGCAAAAAGGGAAAGCAACTTGGTTGGTTGAATGTATCGGAGCAAAAATGTGCATATCCAGCGTCCGACAAGGAAGATTCCCAAAGAAGCATATCCATAATTCACCGCATCAAAGTTGGAGATTCCGATTGACTCAGCGTATTGGTAGATGTAGGTCCAAACCATGATCTGGGCGCCCACATAAAACATTTGCGCCAGTGTGCCTTCCACGAAATTCCGGTTTTTGAATAAGCGCTTCATCGTAGCGCTGAAGTCTATTTTCCCGGAACTGTCTTTGCTTTCCGGCATTTTTGCCATCGCAATCACTGCCAAGATCACTAGTACAAAGAGACCTAAAATCACATAAGGATTGCGAATAACCATCAGATCGTTTGTCCGAATGACAGCTTTTGCAGATTCATCCAGTGTATCAAAAATGATATTTCCCGTAGCGTCCGTATTGTTAGAGAGTAGGGAGTTTATGATGAACTGTTTGGCTACAAAAAGCCCTGCCAGAGCTCCCATAGGATTGAAAGCCTGCGCCAAATTCAGCCGCTGAGTGGCCGTAGCTTCCGGACCCATCGACAAAATGTAAGGATTCGCAGTTGTCTCTAAAAAGGCTAACCCGAAAGTCAGGATGTAAAGTGAGGCCAGAAAAAAACCATAACTCTCCCAAGCCGCAGCCGGATAAAAAAGCAAAGCACCAAATCCATAAAGGCCTAAACCGAGGAGAATACCGGTTTTGTAAGAGTATTTTTTGATAAAGAAGGCCGCTGGCAAGGCCATCGTAAAGTAGCCTCCATAGAAAGCCATCTGCACCCAGGATGCTTGCGTGTTATTCAATTCCAGAACCCGCTTGAAAGCTGCAACCATCGGATTGGTAATGTCATTTGCGAAGCCCCAAAGTGCAAAAAGCGAGGTGATCAGGATGAAAGGAACGATTAATTCCTTTGGGATGAGTGCGGGTTTTTGGGTCATAGTGCTCGATCGAGATGTGTATAGCCACCATCCACAAACAGATGCTGACCGGTGATATGAGCTGCTTTATCAGAAAGGAGGAAAATAGCCATGGCAGCGATTTCTTCAGCCGTAGTCATGCGATTCCCCAGAGGAATTCTTTGATTGATTTCGGTCAGTTTTTCTTCCGGATTTGAAAAAGACTTAATCCAGTTGTCGTACATCGGAGTCATGACTTCAGCCGGCACGATGGCATTCACCCGGATTTGATAGGGGAGAAGTTCCACAGCCCATTCACGGGTGAGAGAAAGTTGAGCTCCTTTGGCAGCTGTGTATCCGGAGGTGTTGCCCTGGCCGGTGATCGCCGTTTTGCTGCTGATATTGACGATGCTGCTGCCTTTTGATTTTTTCAGATAGGGCAATGCATAATGTGCCAAATGATAATAATGATTCAGGTTTTTGGCGACCGATTGGACAAAAGCTTCCGGGTTTCCTTTTTCCAAACCCACAGAATCGTTTACTCCGGCGTTATTGACAAGTCCATCGATTCGCCCAAAAGCTTCCAATGTTTTTGCGATGACTTGCTGAGAATCTTCGGGATGAAAAAGCCGGATTGGAATCTGAAGTGCTTTTCCTTTTGCCAGTTCAATGATTTCTTTTCCTTCCTTTTCCGAAGGATCAATCATCACAGGAATAGCGCCTTCTTCGATCAATCCACGGGAGATAGCACCTCCGATTCCTTTGGCACCTCCGCTGATGAGGATGACTTTGTCTTTGAGATTCAGGTTCATTTTGGGTTTGAGTTGGGTGAATCTTGAATTTACTCGATTATTCCATAAAATACTGTTGCTGTTTCGCCCATTACCCGGGCTTTTTCACCTTCGGAAAGTGAATCCGTAAATCGGTCCACAACTTCGAAAACTTGCTCATATTCACCAGCCACCAAACAAACAGGCCAATCGCTTCCGTACATCAACCTTTTTGGTCCGAAAAGCTCCAGAGCTATTTCCAGAAAGGGGAGAAGATCTTCAGGTTTCCATTTTTTCAGATCTGCCTCAGTTACCATTCCTGACAATTTGCAATGAACGAGTTCCCGCTCAGCCAGTAATGACATCTTCTTTTTCCAATCTTTCCATTCTCCGTCTTTGATATTTGGTTTTGCCAAATGATCAATCACAAAAGGCTGACCCGGACATTTGCTAACCAACTGAAGGGATGCGTCCAAATGCTCTGGAAAAATCAGGATATCATAGGTATAGCCTCGTTTTCCGAGTTTATGGACCCCGCGAATAAACTCTTTTCGCAGCATGTATTCAGGATCTTTTGATTGGAGGACTTCCCGAAAACCTTTGAGTTTTTTTTGAGAGGATAGCTGATCCAGGACATCTTCCAACTGATCTCCGCCAAGATCTGCCCAGCCCACGACCGCTTTGATCCACTTATTTTGGTCAGCCAAATCGAGCAAATATTCAGTTTCTCTCAGGCTTTCATCGGCCTGAACGGCGACCGTTCCATCGATTTTGGCTTCTTCCAAAAGCGGAAAAAGGTTACCCGGCGGGAAATCCCGCCGAATGACTTTCATCTCATCTGTGATCCAGGAATGCTTTACTTTATCATACTGCCAAAAATGCTGGTGGGCATCGAGTCTCATGCCTCAGGATCTTTCATCGCCACTTGCCTTGATTCTCCAAGACCTTCGATTCCAAGCTCCACGATATCTCCCGGTTGCAGGTATTTAGGTTCTGGTTTCAATCCCATTCCTACACCTGCCGGAGTTCCTGTGGAAATCACATCTCCCGGAAGCAAAGTCATGTATTGGCTGATATGTGAAACCAGGGTTGGGATGTCAAAAATCAAATCAGAGGTATTACTGTCCTGAAGTATTTTACCGTTCAGTTTCAGCCAAAGGCGAAGGTTATGGGGATCGGTGATCTCATCTGTTGTGACAAGTACAGGACCAAGAGGAGCAAAGTGGTCAGCACTTTTTCCTTTGACCCATTGGCCACCGTGATGCAGTTGGAAATCCCGCTCGCTGACATCATTGTGAACGCAATAGCCAGCAACATAATCGAGCGCTTCATCTTTGCTCACATATTTGGCCCGTCTGCCGATGACAACAGCCAATTCCACTTCCCAGTCAGTTTTCACTGAGTTTTTTGGGATAAAAATCGGGTCAAATGGACCGCAAAGCGAGGAAGTAGCTTTCATGAAAATGATCGGAACTTCGGGAACAGCCATTCCGGCCTCCGCTGCATGCTTTCTATAATTGAGACCCACGCAGATGATTTTGGAAGGTCTGGGAATAGGGGATCCGATTCTGGATCCGGCAGATATTTCTTTCAGGAGTTGCTGATTGGATTTCAGCCAGGTCTTGAGTCGCTCCAGGCCGTTGGATGCAAAAAAATGTTCATTCCAGTCTTCACCGAATAGGGAGCAATCCAGATTGCGTCCTTTTTCATCCTGAATTCCTGGTGTTTCTTTTCCGGCTTCGCCGTATCGAATAAGTTTCATGATTGGGTTATTAAGGTTTTGAGAATTTTAAGTTCGACTTACGAATTGGTGATAAGGTTTTGATCCAATGCTGATTAGCTGTTTTTTTTGAAGTAGGGCCGCTTAATTTTTCATCATGGGGTAATGAGAAAAGTTGAAGAGTTGAAATGTTGTTTTCAAATATATGTGTATTCGCTTGATTGCACGTAACAGAATTAAGTTGGGATTTGAATGAAAAAATCCCCCTAACCCCCTTAAATCCCTATAATTATCGGGAGGGGGAGTCACATTTCCGCATCCCGGTAGCTATCGGAATTAAAACCGATGGGCTTCAATCCATCGTGCAGATATGCGGATACGCATATTCAAATATTGATTTGAATAATATCGAACATAGAATGATGAATATCGAATGTTGAAGTTTATATCCAAATCCGAAATCAACAACCTGCCTGCCGCAGGCGGGTCCGAGATCTTACATCTTCAGACCCAGGAATCCCCCGTCAATCGGAATATCAGTTCCGGTGAAGAAGCTTCCGGCGTCCGAACTTACAAAATAGGCGAGGTCAGCGATTTCTTCCGGTTTTGCCATTCTGCCCAAGGGTTGAGTTGCGGCCAGTTTTGCGAACATTTCTGCTTCCTGGCCCGGGTAGTTTTTGGCCAAAAATCCATCCACGAACGGTGTGTGAACTCTTCCCGGAGAGATGCAATTGCAGCGAATTCCTTCGTGCACATAATCCCTCGCGATGCTGAGTGTCATCGATAGAATTGCTCCTTTGGTCATGCTGTAAGCAAATCGATCCGGAATTCCGATCGTTGCTGCTACTGAAGCCATATTCAGAATTGATCCGCCACTGTTTTCTTTGAGTTTTGGTAAAGCTGATTTGATGCAATTAAACGCACCCTTTACATTCACCTGATAGAGACGGTCAAAGTCTTCTTCGGAGGTTGTTTCTACTTTTCCGATATGAGAGATGCCTGCATTATTGATCAGGACATCGATTTTGCCGGGAATAGAATGGATTAGCTTTTCAACTTCAGAAAAATCAGCAATACTTCCCTCAAGGAATTTGACAGGGTATCCTTTCTCATGTTCTTCGACTTGAAGCTTGGTGCCTTCTGCATGGTTGGTATCGATGAAGAAGACGTTACTTCCTTCTACTGCGAATTTTTTCACCATCGCCAGTCCGATTCCGCTGGCTCCGCCTGTAATTAAGATCGTTTTATTTTTCATGGTGTTTTGGGTTCTTATGGACTTTTAAAGGGAGGGAATATTTATCCTATATCATGAATTTGAAAAATTGAAGCTATTACAGCAACAGGAATCAAATGAAAAATTAAGAAATGGGTGTATTCGATTCTATTATATTTTCTATTTGATTTATCACATCAAAGGTTATCGGTTTTTCGAAAAAGCCGATAACTGAAGAATATTTTTTTGCTGTCTCCAGATTATTTTGGCTTACTGATGACGTGATCAAAATTACCTTAGAAAATTGATCATTTTGGGATTCCAATTCTTTGAGAAAGTCCCATCCGCTCATGTCTTTCAAATTAATATCCAGCATAAGAAAACGTATTTTTTGATCTGTTTCCATTTCTTCAAGACGATCCAATGCAGACCTTCCAGAACTAAACAGACTTAGATTTCTTTCAGGATTAACTTTTTTAAAGATTTTTTCTATGATCATGAGGAGAACCTCATCGTCATCAATTATCAGTAATTGTGGGCTCATTTTCATCAAGTGGCGATATACTTTCTGATTTTTTACTTATATCCCGAATGATGTCATCCAATTCGACTGAAGAACTCTTAATGAAACCCAACAATCCGGTTAATTCAGGATTGGATTCATTTGCTTCATTTTCCAGAAGATTTACAAGGCCCATTAAGCGAGCCAATGGCGCTCTGACCACATGAGATTGAATCCAGGAGATTTCTTTAAAAGTTCGATTTTGTGTTTCTATTGTTTCGATATAGTGAACTTTTTCAGTGATGTCATTCACTAAAACTAATTTGGCTTCGCGTTCATTGAAAAGGATCGGTGAAGATATTATTTCGACTTTTATAATTCCCCCATTTTTTTTAAGGTGACGAAAGACCCTTTTATGAAAAAGTGAATTCCGCTCTTTATTTGCTTCTAAAGCATCCTCCAAAAGTGAAAGATCCTCTGGAGGCCTTATATTTTTCAGTGTTTTGGATAAAAATTCTTGCCGATCATATCCATAATGAACAATTGCAGCCTTATTGACATCCAAAAACTCGAGAGTATTCAAATCATAAACCCACATGGGTAAAGGACTTAAGTGGAAAAGTTCGCTATATCGTTTTTCGCTTTTTTGGAGTTCATCAAAATACCTATTTCGCTCAATCGCATAAATTATACTTTTATAAAGTATGATTGGGGTTAGCTCATCTTTCAGCAAATAATCAGAAACACCGAGTGCCAATGATTTTATGCTAAAATCAAGATCGGAAAAACCTGTCAATGCCAAAACAGGTAACCCATTGGATATTTCGAGTATTTCTACAATTAATTTTTCACCTGAAAGGTCAGGAAGGGATAAATCCAAAAAAACGACATCAAATGTATTTTCAGAATCTTCTAAAATTGACTTGGCTTCTTGAAAAGAACTTGCATGAATCAATTGTGGACTTAGGATATAATCCAGTAAGTACTCCTCAATCAGAAAGAAATCTCCAAAATTATCTTCAACGATAAGAATGTGATATGTTTTATTATCCTTTTTCATTTGTTAGGCCATTTGGGGAGTTTTACTATACTTAACCAGAAATCTTCTATTTTCTCTACTATTTTGAGAAAATCGCTTACTTCAACTGGCTTGATAAGGTAGCAGTTGGCGTGCTCTTGGTATGATTTTAATATATCCATTTCGGAAGAAGAAGTCGTCAGCATGATAATAGGAATATGCTTCAGCAACTTGTTGCTTTTTACATCCATCAAAACCTCATGACCATTTTTCTTTGGAAGATTTATATCTAACAAAATTAAATCAGGCAATGCTGAAGGGGATTTTTCAGCAACTTCTTTCAGATAAAGAAGCATACTCGCTCCATCTCGAATGACTGTTAAAGAATTGGAGATTTTCGCTTCCTCCAATGCCTCAGCCGTCAAAAGTATATCTCCTTCGTTGTCTTCGACCAGAAGAATATTGATTGGGGCGATTTTCATATTTTTTTAAGGGTGAAATAAAATTTACTTCCTTGAGAAGGGATTGAATGTGCCCAGATAGTTCCGCCATGCTGACTGACTATCTTCTTTGAGGTCGCAAGGCCCATTCCGGTTCTTTTATGATTATCCTGTGTATTTACTTTATTTAGAATACCGAATATATAATTAAGATAACTAGTTTCTATCCCGATTCCGTTATCCTCTATTGAAAATTCCCAAAATTCTTCTGTTTCGACCCCTTCTATTTTAATTACTGGTACTACACCGTCACGAGTGAAGAAAAGGGCGTTTCCGATAATATTTCTAAATAATGTCCTTATAGGTGTTTTTACTGCGTTTATATCCGGGAGATTACCAAGAATAATCTGAGCATCTTTCTCATAAATAAGCCGATGCTTCAATGGAATGATTTCTTCAATCAGTTTTTTGGTTTCAATAAACTCTGCATTTTCCTCGTCAAAACCTATTTTGGAATATTCTAAAAGGTCATTGATCAGGAAAGTCAAACGCTGTGCACCGTCCATTGCAAAGTGAAGGTATTGATTAGCTTTTTGATCGAGAGTCCCTCCGTATTTTTTTTGAAGAAGTGACATGAATGAACTGATCATCCGAAGAGGTTCTCTCATGTCATGAGAAGCCAGAGTAGCGAATACCTGGAGTTCTTCATTTGCATTGGTCAGTTTTTGATTTGCAAGTAAGATTGTTTCTTCCTGGGTTTTCTTTTCGGTAATATTCATGTGAGTACCAAACATCATCAATGGCTTTCCATCTTCCGTCCAGGAGGATACTTTTCCTCTAGCAAATACCCAAACACAACTTTGATCTTTGTGCCTCATTCTATACTCTGATTCATAAAAGTCTTTCTTTCCTTCAAAGTGGGCTTCTAATGCTTCAATTGATTTGCCTAAATCCAGGGGATTGACCATACTTTTCCAAGTGTCAATATTTACTGATTGAAGTTCTGATAACTCATAGCCGATTATTTTTGCCCAAATTTCGCTGAAAATAGTCTCTCCGGTCTGAACATTCCATTCCCAGGTTCCGGCTTCTGTTCCCCTGATCACGTTCTCAAGCTTTTCCTTTTCTTTGGCTAGCTCCAGTTCAGAAGTTTTTCGTTTGGTAATATCCTCTGTAGCACCAATCATTCTGGTAGCTTTATTTTCCTGATTTCGAATTATATAGCATTTATCCAGGACGTATGCATAACTTTTATCAGATTTTCTTAATCTGAATTCGTGTTCCCAGTATGTATCTTGACTTTCAAGAACGGATACAATGTTCTTTTTTGCTTGTTTCAGATCATCAGGATGGATGATACTTGTCCAAAAGTCGGCATTATTCGTTTCTTGGGAATTGGCGAATCCAAATTTTTCTACAAACAAATCAGACCTGTAAACCTGATTAGTTTGTAAATCCCAGTCCCAAATAATATCAGAAGTGGCTTTGGTTGCATACTCAAATCGCTCATTTGATTCAAGTATTGTTTTGGATTGCTCCTTAACTTTTTGAGCAAGTAGGGTAGGCTGTCTCGAAATACTCCATGCGACTATTCCCAACCCAAAAGCCAATAATATTCTGAAAAGAGCAACTGGAATTGTTTTCCAGATCGCATTGCTTTCTTTAAGCTGGACTGTCAAGATCCAATTACCCGTTTCAAGATCAATAGTTGACTTTATTGTTGAAAAATTTTGGATTTCGGGGGGGGCAGGCAACAAATTTTCTGTAATTCCTGAATTGGGATTGACCTTGGATAATTGGATGAAGAATGGGTTTTCCTCCGAATTTTCAAGATTTCCGGCCTCCAGTAAAGTCTCCAAATAAATGATTCCCGCAGAAAAACCAGACAACTGACCATCTTTGAAAAGAGGAAGCCGTCCAACAATTCCTTTGCCTCCCTGCTTCAAATCAAATGGGCCTGCAAAAAAAACTTCCTTGCGGCGGACAGCCTCTTCCGCCTCATTTTTAGTCTTGGGATCGTTCAAAATATCATACCCCAAAACCACTTCATTGCCTGATAGGGGGTAAACAGCGACAATTTCTCCAGAGTCAAGAAGCTGAATGACATCGACAAAAGGATTGCTTTCGAGGATTTCACTACCGATTTCTTCGAAGTTTTCTTTCACCTCATAGTTCTCTGCCAAATAACCGAGAGTTTTGATAGCGGAGATTCCATTGTTGAGGGCAAAGACAGAGTGCTTTTCAAGTTCAATAAGTTTTGAATTTACCTGATCCTGTTCATCGGATTGAAGCAATTGATATTCGGTATACGAGGTATACATCATAAGCGGTAATGTCAATCCAAATGCCAACCACCCAATGGCTTTAGGGTATTTGTATAGCGAATTTTCAATCCATGATTTGATTGAGATTGGCATGATCATTTTTTAAGGGTAAAATAAAAAATACATCCATTTTCAGGAGTGGATTCAACCCATATTTTCCCCCCATGTATTTCTGTGATTTTTTTGCAAATGGCTAAGCCAATTCCTGAACCAGAATATTGTTCTTTTTGATGAAGACGTTGGAAGATGATGAAAATTTTGGTTAGATATTCCTGCTCTATGCCAATACCGTTGTCTTTTACTTTGAATTCCCAGAAATTGCCTTTGTCTTCTCCTTGAATCCAAATTTCGGGAATAGAATCGGGCTTCTGGTATTTGATTGCATTTGAAATTAGGTTTTGAAATAGTTGAACCACCGAACTGGAATGACAGAATATATCAGGAAGTTCTCCCAGATGAATTTTGGCCTTTTTATCCTGTATTTTTTTTTGATTAAACAGAAGAACCTCTTCGACTAAACTTCTTGACCCTACCCATTTTTTTTCTTCTGTAATATTGCCCACTCGCGAAAACTCAAGTAAGTCGAGGATGATTTGTCTCATTCGCCTTGCTCCATCCACAGCATGGTAGATGTATTTTCTCCCTTTTTCATCCAGGACAGCACTATATTTTTTCTCAATTAGCCCAAGAAAGCTTGTGATCATCCTAAGGGGTTCCTGTAAATCATGGGAAGCTACATACGCAAACTGCTCGAGTTCTTTATTGCTATTCGCAAGATCTTCGTTCAGGTTTTTTAGTGACTCTTCATACATTTTTCTGTGTGAAATGTCTTGCATGGCCCCTACCAGGCGAATGGGTTTTCCATTTTTGTCTCTTATTACCGACCCTTTATTCAATACAAAAGCATATGAACCATCTCCTTTTAAGAATCTGTATTCAATTTCGAAATAAGTGTATTCTTCGGTTTTTAAGAGGTTATCAAGATTATCTTTTACTGGTCCGTAATCATCAGGATGTACTCTTTTTTGCCAATATTCAGGTGACTTACCTTCAATTTCGGAATCAATTCCAAAGAGTTTTCGGAATCCATTTCCCCAAAAATGCTCTCCGGTTTCGATGTTCCAGTCCCAGATTGCATCATTGGTTGCTCCAGAAATGATTGCAAGACGCTCGTTGTATTCTGCAATCTGGTGCTCGGCTAGTTTTCGTTCGGTATTGTCATGGACAAATACAGAGAGTCCTTCCTGAGAAGGATAAATGGTCACGTCATTCCAGGCATTTAGCCATTTGTCGTAAGCCTCAAAATGAACCAAAGTTTGCTCTGAAAATGCTTTTAGTAAAAAGTCTGAATAATCTTCATTCCCAAATATTGAAAGATATTCACATAGATTTTTTCCAATTATTAATTCTCTTTTTATGCCGGTTTTTTCCTCAGCAGTTTTATTCCAGTAGGTTACAGTTAAGTCCCGATCGACCGCATAGAATGAGTCACCGATACTTTCTAAAATGGAATTTTTTGATTCTAAGGCTTCCTGGATTTTATCCAAATTTTGCTTTCGCTCAATTGCAAAAGAAAGGTTGGTGGTAATCGACTTTAGGAAGTTCTTTTCATCCTCGTTCCAAATTCGACTTTTGGTGCAATCATCAAAGCCGATGTACCCATAAAATTGGTTTTCAACGAATATTGGAATCTGTAATAGTGACTTGATATTTTGCGCCTGAAGAATAGCTCTTGTCTCGCCTTTGCAATCAGAAGTGAAAAGTTCAAATGGTTTCTTTTGATAAACTGATTTTAAAAAATCAGGGTGCTCATCGAGAGGAATTGCCTGATAGGAAGGATTATTAATTTCAGAAGAGATGTTTCCATTGATCCATTCTCTGATTTGTTGGCTGAACAGCCTTCCTGTGCGGGGGTCCTTATAATTTTTGAAAAAGTAGGTTCGGTCTGCGCCCACAGTTTCACCCATAAGTTTCAGAGACCCGTCCAATAGCAACTGCCAGTCGCTGAGTTCCAGAAGTGATTGGATGATCAATGCGGTGGTTTCAATCAAACTGGTTTTTTTCAGGAGTGCATTTTGGGCTTTATTTTCTTCTGTAATATCCTGTAGTGCGCCAACCATCCGAACCGGGATCCCGTTACCATCGCGGATTATGACGGTATTTTCTTTGACGAATGCATAGGTCCCATCGAATCTCTGAAAGCGATATTCACCGGTCCATCTATCAACAGTAGGATTTTGGCGAGCTTCCAGAATCGAATTCCAAATGGATGTGAAATCTTCCGGATGAATTTTTTCTGCCCAAAAATCTTCAGGAACATTTTCCATTTCTGCCGGATACCCAAATAGGCGAGAATATCCGGTACCCCAAAAAATTGAGTTATTAGGAATATCCCAGTCCCAAATGGCGTCGGAGACAGCCTGTGTGGCTAAGTGAAAACGCTCGTTACTTACCCTGAGTGAATGCTCAGCCCAATATCTGTCGGTCTCATCAGTTACAGTGGAGATCATGATGTCCAAATCAGAAATGGGGATGTTTTTGGCAGATATGATTCGTTGCGTGCCGTCTTTGATCGTGATTGGAATGTCTTTCCAGAACATTCTCTCAGGATGACCGCTTTTTATATCTTCTAATATCTGATGGGTGATGGATTCTCGAAATTCCGGATCAGGGTATATTTTATTGAAAAATGAATCGACGTCAGTCAGATCTTCGGGTGGCCATCCATATATATCCGAGAATGCTTTATTAATGTATGTTGCCTTGCCATCGCTGATTCGATTAACCGCGAGACCTACAGGAAGGTTTGCAAGCGTGGCTTCGATAAATCGATTCCTATCGAGCAGTTCTTTTTTGATGTTTTTTTCTTTGGTGATATCTTTGAAAACACCAAAGAGTCGAACGGGAAGGCCTGTCTGGTCTTTCTCTACTATTCCTTCAGAAATTACATACCTGATCTCTCCTGAGGGACGAATGATCCGTTTTTCTATTTTATATGGATAGCCATTTTTAATGGATCTTTCATAGGATCTTTGAGCGAACTCACGGTCTTCCGGGTGAACAAGTGAAAATCCCAGTTCGGTACTTGGCTCTGTACGCTTCGAATCAAGTCCGCAGATTCGAAAAAACTTTTCTGACCACTTATTTTTTCCTGTCAGAAGATCTATTTCCCAATATCCTATTCCAGCAACTTCTTCTATCTTACACAAGAGTTCACGGGATTCTTTCAATTCTTTTTCCAGATTCTTCCTGGTTGAATTATTAGAAAGAGAAGCTGAATCTTGAATCCGGTTCATATTTTACTGAGATATCGATAGGGAATATAGTTAATTTTCCATTTAGTTGCAACCAGTCAGGATTGAGTTTTTTTCTTACAATTTGACGATTTGGCCAGTTTTGACAGATTCATCGCAAGCGAACGCAATTTTCAAACTATTTAATGCATCTTCCAGGTGATCCGTCAAGTCAATATTTTTTTCAATAGCTTCAAAAAAATACCGTTGCTCGCGGTTGCAGAGCCCTTGATGATTGGGTTCGTCTTTCATATCGATCCATTCGTCTTTTTTAGTGAAATTATTTTTATCGTCGATTTCTGCGTGATGAACACGTATGGACTCAGTTTTGGTATGACTGTCCACGTCGGATGACTTGCCGGCTGCACTGGCATCTTTGGCAACAATAGAAACTGCGCCTTTGGGACCAAATACATCCTTTATAAAAAATGCTGTTTCACTGATCATCGGTCCCCAGCCGGCTTCATACCAGCCTACTGATCCATCTTCAAATCGAATCTGAAGCTGCCCATAATTATAATTGTCTTTTGCAATATCCTCCGTTAACCTGGCTCCTATAGCTGAAACCCAAACTGGCTTGGATCGGGTCATTTGGCACATTACATCGATGTAGTGAACCCCGCAATCCACAATAGGACTCAGGCTTTTCATCAGATTCCGGTGCACATCCCACATGTACCCTTGGCTTTGTTGGTTTAGATTCATCCTCATCACCAGCGGTTTGCCCAATTTTTGAGCTTCTTCGATGAATCTGATCCAGGATGGGTGGTGTCGGAGAATGTATCCTACTACCACTTTTTTACCTTTCTCTTTGGCTTTTGCGATTACCTTTTCGCAGCCAATAACAGAATCAGCCAATGGCTTTTCAATAAAAACATGACATCCGGCTTCGAGTGCTTTCAGGGCAAATTCTTCATGCGTGTCTGGATAAGTAGAGATACAAACTGCATCTGGCTTTGTATTCTCTAATGCTGTTTTAAAATGATCGAAGAGGGGATATTCTGCCTTCAAGTTTTTGTTTAGTCTCACCTTACTTTCTCCTCTGGCTACCAAACCGCAAATTTCAAACTCGGGCATATGATGGTAGGCAGTTGCATGTGATGCGCCCATGTTTCCACAGCCAACTACAAGAATTCGTATTGGATTAATCATAAGTTTAGGTTATTGTTTTTTGATCAATGTAGTGTATTCGTGTTGGTTTAAATATAGTATTTCTATGTCCAAGAAAATTGCCTTTAAAGGTTCATCTTTTCCATCTCTTTTTGCGCGGACTATCTGTTCGATAACTTCCATTCCTTTAATTACCTGCCCAAAAACAGTATAATCTCCATTAAGGCGATGTAACCCATCTGGATTTTGGACGATGTAAAACTGACATCTTGCTGAAAGCTTTTCTGCATTTCCATCTCTTCCTGCCCCAACGGCTCCATAGGCATGGGTAAGGTCGGGATGAAACTCCGGAGCAAGCAAGTATTCAGGATCGTTGAAGCCTTCTTCTGTGTCAGGACATCCGCCTTGAGCGACAAAATTTGGGATGACCCGATTAAAAGTCAATGAATCCCAATATCCTCCTTCCGCAAGTTCTATAAAACTTGCTTTGTGTCTGGGTGTGCGATCATCCAAGCTGATGAGAACTTCACCATAAGGTGTCAGGATCCGACCCACCGGAATTTCCTTTTTGATTTGTCCTATGCAAACTGAAAATGAGATCAACATCTTAAAAATCAGAAGGCTAAGAATTTTTATCATATTTATTTTTGAATGAAAAATGGCTTTAGAAATAGTTTTTTGTAATTAAAGTAAGCAAAAATGACTCTCGTTTTTTCTTTTTTTGACCTAAAAAGTATAGAGTATTTCCCATTTATTAAAGGCTATTTTTATACTAAAATAATCGAAAATGAGTCAAAATCACCCAATTCCATCCAATGAGATGGAGCGGCTTCTCGCCCTTAGTGAGTTCGATCTGGATTACACTGATTTAGAAAAGTCATTTTCCGACCTAACCAAACTTGCTGCGAAAGTAGCCGGTACAAATATTTCCGTTGTTAGCCTAATAGATTCGTTTACTCAATGGAGTGTTTCGTCCTTTGGACTGGATGTCAAACAGATGCCAATAGAAAACTCTGTTTGCCAGTATACGATCATGCCGGAAAACGAAAATGGATTTGAAGTGAAAGATCTTTCAAAAGATGAGAGGTTCAAGGACCGTAACTATGTTGTTCAATCGCCTTTCTTAAAGTATAATTACGGAATCCCACTCAAGTTGAATGATGAGATTTCCTTGGGAGCACTTTGTGTTTTGGATCACAACTTCAAAGAATTGAGTGCGGAAAAGAAAGAAATGCTGGAAATTATTGCCGGTGAGGTGGTGAATAGAATCAAGATTCAGTTTGCAATAGCGAAACTCAAAATTAAAGTTCAGGAATCAAATAACATTAAGAATCGAGTTGCCCATGATATTCGAGGTCCGATAGGAGGAATCATCGGTTTGACCGAGATTATTCAGTCCCAGGGAGATGATAATAAACTTGAAGAGGTTTTGAGTTTTATTTCCCTGATTCAAAAAAGCGGGAAGTCGATTCTTGAACTGGCGGACGAGATTTTGAATCAGAACTTGGATTCGCCCGGTCAGGTAAAGCGCGCACCAAAAGATCATAAATTTACATTGCTTACACTCCAGTCTAAACTTCTGGATATGTATAACCCACAAGCAATGACGAAGAAAGTGGAGTTCCAGGTTAATGCAACTCCCCCTCATGCTGAAATCCCCTTTCCAAAGAATAAAATTCTCCAGATTTTAGGTAACCTGATTTCAAATTCTATCAAGTTTACCGCTGAGGGAGGAAAAGTTGAGGTATTGTTAGATATGAAAGTTTCTGATGAGGAAAAGATTCTTCATTTAAAAGTTAAAGATAACGGGGTTGGAATTCCTCAGGCTAGAATCGCCGAAATTCTGGAAGGAGGAACTTGCTCCTCCAATGGGACTTCAGGAGAAAAAGGTTTTGGATTTGGCTTGAATCTGGTAAACCATCTTGTCAAAGGACTTAATGGAAAGCTATTAATGACCTCAACCCAAGGTCAGGGTGCAGAATTTGAATTGATTTTACCATTAGCCTGAGCAATGCTCAGCTCATGGCAAGTTGAACCCAAAATATGCATTAGCTAGCAAATCTATTACATCTTGAAACTGCTGCAAAATCAGCCACTTCGTTGCCATTTTCAATCCTGCCTGCCGCCGGCTGGCGCACCACAGCGTTGCTATGCTGAAATCTCCAAACAGCCTGATTTTATTGCATTTTCAAGCCTTCCCGATAAAAATCGGGACAGGCTATTACGAATCCTACTGCATCCGGGTTAAAGAATCCAGCTTCAGGAGAAGCAGGATAACAATTTTAATTGTCATGCGCGACACGGACGCACCAGCCGGAGTGGTATCACTTCCGGTGGCGGGGTGTTTTAAGGGCAAGGAATGATCAGAAATCCATTCTCTTTCGGAGGCCGCTTTGTCTTGGCTGCTCTTCTGTCGGAACGATCGGATCGTGCATCAGATGCTGATCCTGGATACCGAGGGCCGGGATATAGACAATGTCTTCATATCCCCGCACTTCTTTGGTAAGATGCCCGCTTTCCAGACAGGCTTGAAGTACGACGTAGGCTTTGTCCCAGTCTTTTTGGTTTAGGTTGATAATATCTTCAAAAGTGTAATGCGGTCTTTCCATGGGGATAAATAAAATGTGGCTAAAGGGTGAATGAATGAAAATAGTAATTTTTTTTTTAGTATGTATGCTTTCTTACCGGTAGGTGAATTCTCTTCGGACAATTAGTTCGACTAGCTCACTACAACTGGCTGGAAGACCCCGCCTCGGAGGGCAGGCGAAGAAATCATGAATCCTGCGTTTCCAAGTATTTTAACTTGAATAAATCAACTTCTGGCAGGATTGCGGGTAATTATCTTTTTTAAAATAAATATGAGTCCGAAAAGGTTGGTTTTTAGGGACGGTATTTTAACAGGATTCCCTGAAGGAAATTTCTCAGTACCTGATCCTTGCAGGGGCGGTATTGGGGTTGGGATGGATTGCGGAAGAATGCACTCAACTCATGCTTGCTGATATGTCTGTCCACTTGGGATAAGATGTCGAGGATATTTTCGTCTTTCATATTCAGTGCAATTTTCAGCTTTCTGAAAATCATGTTATTGTTCAGGGTCTTCTCCGCGACGGGTTGATCTCCCTCTTTCTTTCCACGCTTGTGGATGATTAATCCATTGAGGAATATGGCCAGATCAATATCATGAAGTCCCTTGTAATCCGGATCATCTTCCCGCTTCAGCCAGTTGCTGACATCTGCCCTGGTGACTGTTTCTCCGCCTAGCCCGAAAAGATCGATCATTGCATTGTCGCTGAAATCGAACGTATATCGGATGCTGCGAAGGATGTCGTTGTTGTTCATGGTTTTGGGGAAGGTTTGTTAATGATTAGGGTTGATAGCTGAGTCCACTGACGAAGGTCAACAGACCACAGCAACTCTATCTGGACTCCAAGCCTTGTTTAATTTAGTTACGGGTAATAAAGCGGATATTCAAAATGTTATTTAAGGGATCAAACACTTAACTCGAAAGCCTGGACTTTAGGCAAC
>JAKFCO010000090.1:0-121380 GCA_036676605.1 Algoriphagus sp. | reverse complement strand
GTCCTTTTCGGTTAAAAACATCTTCTACTAAGGTGTTTTGAAGATTTTTTAAAGACAACTTCCACTCCACGTTTTCCGGAGTACCATTTATTCGCTTACATTTAAATAACCCAAGAAAAAAAACCTGATCCATGAATAACCTCCGATCCATTCTCCTTTGCTTTCTGATACTTTTTTCAGCAACATTTTCCGTCAACTCCCAATCAACATCCTCCTCGAAAGAACCTCTGACTGTGGTGATGGCCGGACTTTCTCACGGGCATTCTTCCTGGATTTTCAACAGAAAGGAAACTGATGTGCAAATTGTGGGGATCTATGAGCCGAATCCGGTGCTGGTGAAGCAGTTTTCTGACCGATATAAACTGGATGCAAGCCTTTTTTACGGTGATTTGGGAAAGATGCTCGATGAGGTGAAACCAACAGGATTACTGGCATTTGGGTCTATTTACGATCATTTGGAAGCTGTACATGAAGCTGCTCCAAGGGGGATTCATGTGATGGTTGAGAAGCCATTGGCGGTGAGTATGGAGCATGCGGAGGAAATGGTGCGATTGGCACGAAAGCATAAAATCCATCTCCTGACGAATTATGAAACTTCCTGGTACCCGACAACGACCAAAACGAATGAGGTTTTTGAAAAGGAGCAAGAGTCAATGGGTGAAATCCGGAAGATGGTATTTCATCATGGACATAAAGGACCCAAGGAAATCGGCGTGAGCAAGGAGTTTTTGGACTGGCTGACTGATCCCAAACTCAATGGTGGAGGAGCGTTGGTAGATTTCGGATGCTACGGTGCCAATATCATGACGTATCTGATGAAAGGTCAGCGACCGATTGCAGTGACAGCCGTCACCCGAACTTTCAAGCCGGAAACGTATTCAAAAGTTGACGATCAGGTCACGATCATCGTCGATTATCCGGATGCACAGGGGATTATTCAGGGTTCGTGGAACTGGCCATTTGACCGAAAGGACATGGAAGTCTATGGAGAACGCGGATATGTGATCACCAAGGATGCCGAAAATATGCGAATCAGGTCATCCGAATCTTCGGGAGAGTTTGAGTTGAAGGCGAATGCAGAAGATTTGGGTGTGTACCGCGATCCGTTTAGCTATTTCAAGGATGTGATCAATGGGGAACTGACTCTCCGGAAGCATGATCTCTATTCTCTCGAAAACAATCTGCTCGTCGTTGAGATCCTCGATGCTGCCAGGAAATCGGCTGCAACAGGAATGACTGTAAAAATGGATGAGTAATCCTGCTGGATTATCTGGTCTGTTTTTGAAATTCCCGTTTTTTTATGGTTATACGCAATCCTGCCAGTAATTTATTGTACAAGGGAAAATACTGGGAAAGGCAGGTTTTTGATTTCTTCGCCTGCCCACCGTGCCTGTCCGCCGGGGCGGGGTGGGGCCTTCCGTCATCGCCTGCCCGCCGAGGCGGGGTCTTCCAGCCACTTGTGTTGAGCTAGTCGAACTATGAAAACCTATAGAATTCTCCTACCGTAAGAAAGCGTACTTACATATTTTTACTGGAAGTCTCAGACTTTAAATTTCCATCTCCAATAAGGCGTAGCTGAGTGCTTTTCCATGTGGATCAGAGGCCAGTGAGGTGGTTACTCCGGATTCTAAAGCCTCTTCGCAAACAAATAAAAGGGAAGAGATATTGGGCATTTCATATCGGGTGATTTCCCCCTTGACAATTCCCGAAAGATGATCTTTTACTTTTGCAACCGTCACTTCATTTACAAATAATGCGTAATCTTTTTCATCATAGGGAATCAAAGAAAGGGTTGAAATATTCCCTTTATCCCCGGCCCGGCTATGTGCAATGTCAGCTAATTTCATGATTCAAACAGGGTTATTTTTGCAATGCATGTTGATCTGGGTATCAAAACCGATACGATTCCTAATTGCTCCTGGGCATATTTCCGGACGCCGCCTCCGCCTGCCGGTCCGTTGGTGTATAATGCCTCAACTTCTTCCCCGACCAAAATGGCTTTTTCCATCGAATCAGTTTTAGCCGCAACCCGCAAGCGCACCTCGTAAGGTTCGTAATCTGGCCTGAAATTCTTACGATGCACGGAATCCCAACCGATGTAATCTACCCGGATGTCCTGAGTAAATATTTTGATTCGCTCCCGAATTATTTCACCTGCTAATCGGGCTCTTTCCAATGCTTTATCACCGGCATAGGAGATTTCTCCTTCTCCCACAAATCCCGCCCGATAACCTACACTGACTTTATAATTGGACGGTTTTTCATTCCCTGTTCCTCCGGAAACCTGAATCCGATCAGTGCCTGAAACAGCAAGCTTAACTTGCGTGAAATTTGCCGATACATCGGGTGTTAAATAAGCATTTGGATTGATCACCTCATACAATAATTGCTCTTTGACTGTTGCCAGCGTAATGCTTCCACCAGTATTCTCAACCTTGCCTAAAACTGCGTCACCGTTTGCAAATACATCGGCAAATGGATGCCCCAAATGAGCGAGATCAGGCATTGCTTTTTTTTCTGTATCTGCAAAATAGCCTCCGGTTAACTGACCCGCACATTCCAATAAATGTCCTATTACCGTGCCGCATCCCAATAAGTGATAATCTAAGGAAGACCATCCAAATTCAAACATCATGGGAGCCAAAAATAAGGAGGGATCTGCCACACGTCCTGTAATAATGATTTGAGCTTTCTGCTCCAATGCTTCTAAAATCCCCTCAACGCCCATGTAGGCATTTGCGGAAAGAATGGAATATTCACTCAATTTTTTGCCCGTTTCCAACACGGTTAAATGTTCCTTTTGTTCCTCAACTTCCGTCAGGACATCGTCCCCATCTACCGCAGCAATGCGAATCGAATAGCCTAAGGAACGCGAAATTTCCTGAACCTTTTTTGCAGCGGCTAAAGGATTTGCTGCCCCCATATTCGTGATCAGGGTAATCTTATTTTTGACCAAATGAGGCAACAATGTCTCGATCCGTCGGGTCAATAAGGGATCATATCCAAGGGAAGGATCACTCAATTTCCTTTTTTGTGCCAAAGCAATTGTTCTTTCTGCCAGGCATTCTAAAACGAGGTAATCCAGCTGCCCATTTGCTGCCAGGACTACCGCAGGCTCTATCCGATCGCCTGAGAATCCTGCACCTGAACCGATACGTATTTTTTCTTTCATGCTTAAAGATGAATTGAGCCTAAAAGCAAGGCTGTTATAGTCATGACAATGGTTGTTCCCCAGGCCCAGAAAAATACAAATTTCTGGTGCTCACCCAGCTCAACTCCAGTTAAACTTATCAATAAAAAGGTGGAAGCGGTCAGCGGTGAAATAGGAAATCCCACGGTCATTTGACCTAATAAAGCTGCCCTTCCGATCTCCAAAGGATCAATTCCAAGCGAAGTGGCTGTCTGAGCTAAAATCGGGACCACACCAAAATAATAAGCATCCGGAGTGAATAACAAACTTGCGGGCAAACTTGTAACGGCCGTAAAGACGGGCAATAAGCCGCCATGATTCGTTGGAATCCAATCGATCATCTGCAGCGCCATCGCATCAATCATTTTACTTCCTGTTAAGATTCCGGAAAATATCCCCGCGGAAAATATCATACTCGATACAAAAAAAATATTGTTGCCATGTCGGCGCAATAAGGCTTGCTGATCTGATAATCTTGGATAGTTCAAAATCATCACGATCATACTTCCCACAATAAAAAGAACAGGAGCAGGAACCCAGGCCTTTACTAAACAAATGATCAGGAATATGGTCAATAAGGCATTTAACCAAACCAGTTTGGGGCGTTTATGAACATCAATTTCCGGTTGGTTGACGGATTCCAAACTGACCTCTGAAATACCTAACCTTGTGCGTTCTTTTTTACCCCAGATATAAGCGACGAATAGGACCCAGCAAACTCCGGCAATTATGGAGGGAATGTTGGGATTGAAGAGCTGATCCGCATCAGTATTAAGGGTGGAAATGGCGCGCGCTGATGTTCCGGACCAGGGAACAAGATGCATCGGTCCCACGCCAAGTGCCACAATTCCTGCCAGATAGATTGGCTTGATGTTCAGTTTTTTATAAAGGGGAAGGAAGGCTGAAATGACAATCATAAATGTGGCGGTGCCATCACCATCTAAGTGAACGAGCATGGTTAAAATAGCCGTTCCCATTATCACTTTGAGAGGATCTCCTTTAACCTGACGAATGATCCAGGAAATCACCGGGTCAAACAGGCCGGCATCCAGCATGGTCGCAAAAAACAA
Organism: Algoriphagus sp.; assembly: GCA_036676605.1. Classification (GTDB taxonomy): domain Bacteria; phylum Bacteroidota; class Bacteroidia; order Cytophagales; family Cyclobacteriaceae; genus Algoriphagus. Next base: position 117,120 of record JAKFCO010000090.1, on the reverse strand, counting down.
GACTGCAAACATGAGCATAATCCCTGTCGGTGCTACCTGTTTTATTCCGTCCAGCATCATGATGCCCAAGTTCTCAAAGGAGATTCCGGCTATCAGTCCGGCAGCGACAGGAATGACCACCAGCGCTGTGATGACTGAAAGTTTTTTGGAAATGATTAAAACCAGAAATACCGCAATGGTTAAGAACCCAAGTAAAGCCATCATTAGAAACTTAAATATTCATTGAAGAAAGGAAGCAAGTCGTGTAAAACACGCCCGTCTGCCGACCAGATTTTATTGCCATGATCACCTATATATTCTTCGGCAAAGTGATTTATTCCAAGGTTCTCCAGTCTTTGGCTCAGCATACCGATTTGAACAGGAAAGCGTGGGGAGTCATTTCGCCCCCAATCCATTTTGATTGCGGTTAATTTTCGCAAGTTTTCAGCATAATCGCCCACCATATAAACCGGCATATTTTTCTCCCATTTTTCGATGACATCCTGATGAATAATTAATTCGTCACCTTCATAGGTAAAGGGCATATCGCAATAGAACGGAGGATTATTGGGATTGGGAGACCAGGCTCTTGCCACTGCCACTAGTACCCGGGGATAATAAGTTTTGACCAATTCCTCCTGAGATTTAATCTTTTGAACTTCCTTGAATGAATTGCTATTTGGGCCAAACTCTTTGACAAAAGCCAGCAATCCGGGACTCAATGCATACGTGCTGCTGAACACTTCAGGGTGCAACATCGCAATTTTAAAAGCACCATATCCGCCCATGGAATGGCCTGCGATTCCTCTGCTTTCCCGCATGGCTTTGGTTCGGTAATGGCTATCGACGTACTCCACAAGTTCCTTGCTGGTAAAGTCAGACCAGTTTCCGGTCAAACTCGAATTGGAATAAAAACTTCCTTCATAAATGGTTTTTTGATCCGGGATCACGAAAATGAAAGGTTTGATCTTCCCTGAAGAAATACCTTTATCCAGCACCATTTTCATGGTTGGGTTAATCTGATCATCACCCATAAAACCATGCAGGTAGTAAATGACAGGAAAGCGCTCCTCCGATTTTTCATAGTTGGGAGGCAGGTAAATGGAAACGTGTCGTTCAGGATTTTCGCCACCAGAATTTTGCAAAGTCTTTGCGTGAATGACGATTCGTTCCACCGAACCGATCGTTTGTCCTTGAACAACAATGGCAATACAGCTGATCAGCCAAATCAGTAGTAGCTTTTTCATAATCTCAACAGGTTTTTTTGGTATCGTGTCAATTTGATACAATATCTTGGAATTCTTTAGAAGAAAATGAGGGAAGCGAATTAATTATCAAAATCTATTAGGTTTCAGTTTTCCAGTGATGGGAAAACTTAACTCTGAAAGAGGAAGGAAGGGTAATTGGACCAGGTCTAATACTAACCGAAATCAAATCAGGTTGCAAGACAAGTATTTCTGTTCTTTCGGATCCGTGGGAGTTTTGAAAAATTCAGGATGAAACAAACCTAAACTTCCGGAACCATCAATCTTAAAAATACCCGGTACAGGCTTAGGTATTTCGATTTGGACCCCCAATCTTTGAAAAGGAGTTTTTTGGATATATTTAGAAAAATTTGAGCCTGAGTTTCTAATGAATATCAGGTATTATTCATCACCCCTGCAACCACCGAATGGAAACCACCGATCCAAATAATAAGGTTAACAAGGATTTAATCCTGCGGGAAAATCTCGCTCTTCAGCGTACTATTCTGGCAAACCAAACTACGTTTCTTTCCTTTCTCCGCACCTCGATGTATTTCCTGGTGGCAGGATTGAGTATCAAGAATTTATTGGAAGTTGAAGGTGGATTGATCTATCAGGTATTGTTTTATCTCATCTCAGCAACCATCTTCATTTTGGGAAGCTTCAATTATTTGAGGCAGAATAAAAAGATCAATGAAAGCAGGGTTCACATCGGAAATTTCAAAACTGAGTATCAGAAATCGTCCTAAAAAATATTCTACCGCGGTGGCGCAAAGGACGCAAAGTTGTTCTGCAATGATTTTTTAGACACTCAATTAAAGTCCCTATTTTTTTCTTTGCGATCTCAGCGTCTTGGCGGTAAAAAAAGTCCAGCTTCCGGAGAAGCCAGACAATTGAAGATTCTGACTTTTAATAGTTAATTAGATTTTTTAAGTTGAAGAGAAATAACTTCAAATAAACCCATGGAAAACGATCGAAGAGACTTTATCAAAAAGACCAGCCTTGCAGGTTTGGGAGTATTCAGCGGAAGTATGTTGGATCTTCATGCCCAAACTCCGCTTCCCAATTCAATCCTGCCAGTGACCAAAGAGCTGGAAAAAAACCTCATCGGTTCATACGGTCCATGGGCAAAAAGCCTCAATCTGGATCAATTGCCAAGCCTTTCCTATCGGAGTCAAGAATTCACAGATCTCCAAAGCTGGAAGAAAACAGCAACGGACCGGGTAAAAGAACGGATGGGTGTGGTGGATTTGGGCGACGTTCCTAAAGTGACAGTTCATCAGACGCTCTTATACGATGGGTTGATTTGCGAAGAAATTTCTTATCAACTTCCCTATGGGAATCCGACGAGGGCAGTAATCTTAAAACCTCAAAATGCTACTGGTAAGTTACCGGCGATCCTGGGACTTCATTGTCATGGAGGGAATAAGTTTCTGGGTTTGGAAAAAATCACCAAAACCAAAGATGATGTTCCTTCCTATATCAACGATCATCATAGTACTTATTACGAAGGGAAAGCCTGGGCCAATGAAGTGGCAAAACGAGGTTATGTCGTTATGGTCCATGATGCTTTTGCATTTGGCAGCAGGAGAGTGATGCTGGAAGATGTGCCGGAAGAAAGAAGGCGTGGGTTTTCCGATTTTTCTATGGACACGATCGACAAAATCAACGCATATAACAGTTGGGCTTCTGATCATGAGCATATTCTGGCCAAGTCACTTTTCTGCGCCGGGACGACCTGGCCGGCTGTTTTTTTGGCAGAAGATCAGATGGCGTTGAGTGTTTTGGCCTCCAGAGAAGATGTTGACACGGAGAGATTAGGGTGCGCCGGGCTTTCCGGGGGAGGACTCAGAACCGTTATGCTCGGGGGTCTCGATCCGAGAATTTCCTGTGCGGTTGCCGTGGGTTTTATGACTACCTGGTCGGATTTTTTGATGTATAAATCGTTCACTCATACCTGGATGAGTTATGTGCCAATTCTGCCCAAGGAACTTGATTTCCCTGAGATTTTAGGGTTGAGAGCACCTTTGCCCACCCTGGTTCTCAATGATTCTGAGGATTCTTTATTTACCCTGTCGGAAATGAAAAAGGCAGATAAGATCCTTCAGGATGTTTTTGCAAAAGCTGATGCTTCGGATAAGTACAGATGTTCATTTCATCCCGGACCTCATAAGTTTGATTTAGCGATGCAAAAAGAAGCGTTTGATTGGTTTGATAAATGGTTGAAAAGTTGAGGTTCTCGTCCCTCGGAATTTCTTGCAGTTAGATTTCACTGCTTCTGGGCACAATCAAATCGCGAGGCCTTTATGTTCATTGTGAATCTTTGCGGGAGCTTAGGTTACACTGAGTTGCACAGACCTGCCAGGCAGGGGAAGGCACAACTTGCCCGTCGCGACGGGGAGTTGCACGGAGTTTTTTTAAGGCTGCTGGAAGTGTTTCCGCGGAAATTTAATATCGTCGCGACTTTGCCCCGTGGCGAGGAACTTCTTTGTGCTCTTTGTTGACTTTGTGGTTAAAAAGAAAAAAAGTCCAGCTTCCGGAGAAGCAGTACAACTGAAAAAAATATTTTTCCGCGGTGACGCAAAGGACGCAAAGTTTACTTCAATGATTTTTAAACACTAAATAAAAGGCCCTATTTTTCTCTGCGAACTCTGCGTCTCGGCGGTAAAAAAAAAAAAAGTCCAGCTTCTCCAAGCCTCAATTTATCATCCAGCCAATAATTGTATTCCGAAATGCAAGCCTTCGAAAAATCGATCAGGTCCGAATTGAATGGATGATAATGCAGGAGCGTCATTTCCTGATCCAGCCAAATCGCCTGAATAGCATCCAACTCTTTGCGTATTTCCGGCTGACGTTTTTTATAATCTTTTACAATCCATTGATGGAGTTTTTTTGCTTTCCACCAAAGACTTTGATCAGGTTCTGCACCGGGATTGAACAGGGCGCCATGATCATTTCCCCCAAAATAAAAAGGCAAATATATACTCATGCAGGGATGTGATGTGGCTGCAAGCCAAACCGTATGCGCCTGATTTTTTCGAATTTCAGCTACCATACTTCCGGTCGTGTCTGATGGGTTGGTCAGTCCGGTGGCATGCATGCAGATGCTTCCCGTGGTTGCTCTTTTGGGAATGAATTTTCCCTCCGGGAGATTGTGCAGTCGAAGAGCTTCGAAGAATGTCTCAACCTCAATTCCATTTTTCCTTTTCTCCAAAAATCCGGTGGTGCAAGCTTGTCTTCCTGCTGCTCTTCCCAGTTTGGTGTAAAGCAAATCTGAGAATTTGCCCCGAAAACTGGTTCCTTTTTCTGCAAATATCCGCTGAATTGTTCGGGATTCTCTTTCCAGATGGATCGCTTCAAAATCTTCCGCTATGCTTAGGGAATTGGAGATACTGCCGATTCCCGTCACGCACTTGTAAGCCCAGGATTTGCCGGCAGTTTCCAGGATAAATGCTTCTGAATGATCGGCGATCAGAAAGCTGTTGTGGTAATAGAAATCTTCGTTTTGATAGCCTCCGCAAGCATTTTGCCCGTATTCATTCAGCAGGTCAGTAATGCAGATAACCGCTTCCATGGCTTTTTTGCTTCTTTCCAAAGCCAATCGGAGCAGATCCATTCCCGTTAGCCCAACCTGCTTTTTTTTAAATTTCACATTAGTGAATACCGCCTCATTCCCGATCACCAACCCATATTCGTTGACTCCCATTTCCGCTCCCCACATCTGGAAAGGCTTGGAGAGGATGACTTCATTCGTTTCCAGAACCTGAGGGATTTTGATAAAGGTGCATTGGAGTTCTTTCTCCTTCGGAAAAGTTTTAGCGAAATGAGCGATTGCCTGAGCCTCCATCGGTTCCCGGTCGGAATTTTTCCCCAAAATCAAATTTCCTGATCTGGTAAAAGCGGGCAGGGCAACCAGGGTATCGCACATTGCTTAGTAATTAAGTGACCAGATTCCGGCGCTGTCTGCCGGAGTGATTTGCAAAAGCTTGTTTTGAAAAACGGCTAAAGGCTGCCCGTCTGCTCCCATATCCCAGAGATTTCCTCGCAAGAATACATTAAGGCCGGCCTGAGCGCGGGTTTTCTGAATCTGTCCGGGCAAAGCATATTTCTCCCAGGCTTCCCGCTCTGTGAGTTTATTGATATCATTCAGGTCTGTTCCGGCAGGTTCGGGATTTCCGCCATAGCCTTTCCAAAGGATATTCATCGCTTCATTTCCGGCACAAAAAGATGGTACAAGTATTAGCTCAGAGTTTTGAGTAATCGCAGATTGATACCCATCAGGATACCAGCTGTCCGAGCAAACCAGGACTGAAGTTTTTGCAAAAGGAAGGTCAAACGTGGGAATTTCCCCTGGAATTCCTGCCGTCAAAAAAGGGATTTCACTATCAATCGGGAAGGCTTTCAGAATCGGGTTTCCGATCACTTTTCCATCAGGGCCGAAAACAAACGCGGCGTTATAAAGTGGTCCAGTCGGGTCCACATAGATTTTTCCATCAACTACAGTTGGATCCGGCAAAATAATCGAACCGGCAGCGATGTGGATTTTTGACTCCTTTGCGAGTTCACTGAAGGTCAGATAATAACTATTCGCCATAGATTTTGCCTTCATCCGAAAGATCGCGGAAGCAGTCCGGTCTGATTCATTACTGGTTTTCAGATAAGCCAGGGAGAAGTCAAAGAAATTGCTCAAAATCATCGTTGTCATGGCTTCTTTCATTGTTTCTTTTTTAGCCAAAACGTGTTTTTCTCCTTCCAAAACCAGCCATGTTCCGATGTATTCAGGAAAAAGCACGATCGTGTTTTGGTTTAAAAACCCTTTGAGTTTTGATTCTGTCAGGTAAAACCGGAGTTTATCCTTGAATTTGGCTTGAGAGAAATAATCCGAAACTTCCATGTAAGGCTGAATGCCAACTACATTCCGATTCAAACTATCGGAAGGATTGATCTCCTGAACCACCGAAATATGTGCTTTGGCTTCGCTTAAAGGCATATTTCTGCCCGAATAGGACCAGATCAGCCAAATAAAGAGCAGGAGAACAATCAGACTTATAAGATGCCTCATAGTTTTAATGAATTAAAAACAAGGGCTGTGGCGTTTTCACCGGCCAAAACTGCACCCTTGATATAACCGTGCCAGCGGGTTGCGGCCTCAGTTCCTGCAAAGTAATAGGGGTCTTCGGGTTTCCGATAGGCATCCCGAAAACCTGTCCAGGCGCCGGTGTGCATGAGTCCTTGAAATCCTCCTCCGATGATCAGTACCTGGGGTGATTTGGTGATCATAGATGGAATTTAAGGAAAGATTATTGGGGATTGATTAAGGATTAAACCGGTTGATTTAAAATTCCATTTCAAGGCTTTCACCTTTCTGAAGTTCCAGTTCTACCTCTGATCCGTCCATCATCAGAATGGTTTTATTTCCCAAAAGCGAAGTGATTCGGAGGGATTTGACCTCCCCGTTTTCCCACTTGAAATCCAACCTAAAACCACCTCTGGCTTTGATTCCTTTGACTTCCCCGGTCTGCCATGCTTCAGGCAAAGCAGGCAAAACCCGGATCAAACCAGGCTCATGCGACTGCACCAGCATCTCCGCAACTCCGGCAGTGTAACCGAAATTTCCATCGATCTGAAAGGGAGGATGCGCGTCAAACAAGTTGAGGTAGAGGGATTGAGAAATCAGTTTTTGGATGTTGTCGTGCGCCATTTCCCCATCGAGAAGTCTCGCCGAAAAGTTGATCAGCCAGGCCCTGGACCAGCCCGTGCCGGCTCCTCCGTTTGCAAGGCGATAATTCAGCGTTTTTTTCACCGCTTCGAAATATTGGGGAGTTTGACTTCGTGTAATCGCAGCTCCCGGATGAAAAGCATACAAATGCGACATGTGCCGATGACCTTTTTCGGGTTCCTCATACGACTGATCCCACTCAAGAATCCTTCCATCCGAACCCAATAAAACTCCCGGACGAAGTTTTGAATGCTGAGTTTTTACTTTTTCCAGCAAAGGAGAATCAATCCCTAAAATTTGATTGATCTGAATATAAATCGAGAAAATATCAGAGATCAATTGCTGATCCATGGCAGCGCCCAAAGTCGTGGCGGCTTTCTTTCCTTTTTCATTGATAAACTGATTTTCGGGGGAGGTGGAAGGAGCCGAAACCAGCATCCCGTTTCGTGGATCTTCGATCAGCCAATCCGAGTAGAAAAGGGCGATTTGCTCAATCGCGGGCAAAGCTCTTTTCCGAAGGAAATCTCTGTCTCCGGAAAATAAATAATGCTCCCAATAATGTCTGCCCATCCAGGCTCCGGCTCCGATCCAGCCACCCCAATAAGCGGTTGCAGCCTGTAGAAAAGGTATTTTCCAAAGATCAGTTGTATGCGGAATCGCCGTTCCCTGCATCCCAAAATTCCCGGAGGCTGCCTTTTTTCCGGTTTCCACCAAATCATCCATGAAATCAAAAAGTGGCCCATGCAACTCGCTCAGGTTTGTCACCTCTGCCGGCCAATAGTTCATTTGCAGGTTGATATTCAGATGGTAATCTGCATTCCAGGGAGCGGCGATATGTTGATTCCAGATTCCCTGAAGGTTTGCCGGATTGGTGCCTGGACGGCTGGAAGAGATCAGAAGATAGCGTCCAAAGTCAAACAAAAGCTTCTCCAGATGAAGGTCAGTTTGCCCGTTTTTGACATTTTGGATTCGCTGATCAGTAGGGATTTCATCCGGTTGTAGTGTTCCCAGACTCAAGCTCATTCGGTCAAACCAGGATTTATATTCTCGTTCGTGCACAAATTGGATTTCACCCCAACTTTTGAACATTACTTTATCGAGTTGGGAATCGGCAGCTTTTGAAAAATCGGCATGGTAATAGGAAGTCTTAGCCACGAGTTTCAGGATGATTTCCTGCGCGCCATTAACTTCCAGATAGTTTTCATTGGCTTTCACCACACCGATTTGATTCTGGGCCAGGAGCAAAACCCGGAACTTCACTCCGTTTAAAATCGGGAAGGGTTTCGAGTCGATCTGCCCCGATCGCTGAGTGACCATCCCGCTCATTTCAAGAAGATTATCATTGAGAGCTTTGGTTTCTGCTGTCGCAAAACCCTGATCATCCGGCCTGTTGAGCATGATTTTGCCACGGAAGCCTTTCGGATGCGTTGTTTTTAATCGAAAAATAATAGCATCATCGGGAGCGGAAGAGATAATTTCCTGAGTTACCAAATGTCCCTCGCTAAGGAACTCAGTTCTGGAAATTGCAGATGTTAAATCAAGGCTTCTTTTGTACTCACTGACTGCGTCCCATCCAAAATCCAGCCAAAGATCTCCCAGAGTTTGGTGGGAGCGGGTAACACCCTTTCGGGAAAATTTCAGAACAAGTAAAGAATCGGCTTTTTCATTTTCTCCGGCCAGGAGATAGGCTCGGATCTGATCCAGATCGGCTCTTTTTCCTTCGGCCAAACCCCAATCGCCCGGACCACCCGGCCAAAGTGAATCCTCATTCAGCTGAATTCGCTCTTTTCCAGGAATCCCAAAAACCATCGCGCCCAAGCGTCCATTTCCGAGAGGAAGCGCCTCCTCCCATTTCTCCGCAGGCTTTTGATACCAAAGGGTTGATTTCTGAGCTTCCGCAAAATGAAACAGGGCAAAAGCTGCCAAGGAAAGTAGCAGGGACTTTTTCATAGGTTATCGGGTCTGGAAATAAGATTACGATAAATCTCTGATCCAGCCAATGAAATTCTCCGGAAAGGGATTGTCAGCTTTTAAAAAACTGAATACTTACTGCGAAAGAAGAAAATCTCTGAACTCATCGGTATTGAAATTGCTCATTCCCTGCTGATAAAAGACGATTATTCCTTCCGGATTTACTACCAAAGTGGTGGGAATAGACTCGCTCTGCAGGCTTTGGTTAATGCCAAAACTTGCATGGACTGTCGGGAAACCCCAGGTTTTTCCTTCCATGAAGTTTTTGCTTTTGTTGAAATCATTGTCCAGTCCGATCATCAGGAACTCCAGGTCCGGCGTGTCTTTTACGGATTTATAGAGTTCGGAAATATGAGGCATCTCAGCTCGGCAAGGTCCGCACCAGGAAGCCCAAAGGTTTATGAAAACGGTCTTTCCTTTATAATCCTGAAGATCAACAATGTTTCCTTCGAAGTCTTTGAATTGACCGGTGTAGTCAAATTCTTTATCCGTCAAATCCGGAACTTCAATACTGGGTTTGATCAATCCCGTCGCAAGCAAAACCGATTGAAGTCCGCCCTGAATCACCGGCAAAAGCCCTGTGAAGTATAAGAAAGCGAAGGCGGCAATGATCCAGCCCCAGCTTTTAATTTCTTTTTTCCAATCCATTTTGAAGGTATAAAGTACGATGTGCCAAGTACAAAGTATAAGGTGAATAACACTATTGAACCCTGTTCACGAGGAGATATGCTTCGCGAAATATTCCGCTGCCGCGGAGAAATATAAAATTTGAAATCAGAAATACGAGTTACGAACTACGAACTACGATCTGAAATTCGAGATACGAATTACGAGGCTGAAATCTTGTTGAATCCTGTTGTCCTATCAATCGGAAATTTTTCAATTTTGCAATTTTCTAATTTTTCAATAATGAACATCGAACACTGAATATCGAATTTCGAAGTTGGATAAATCCGAAATCCAAAATCCGAAACCCGAAATCAAAATTACCCTCACATTTCCAGCTTCTTAGTGACTTGCCGTACATAAACTTGATTTCTCTTTCGAAGGAAGTTTATCTTGCGAGTTCAAAATCGATTTCAATTCCCTTTTTATATGAATTACGAAGTTAAAATAGCTGCCGAACTCCAGATCAAACCGCATCAGGTGCAAGCCACAGTCGAGTTGCTGGACGGAGGCGGGACGGTTCCTTTTATTTCCCGCTATCGAAAAGAAGCTACGGGCGAACTCGATGAGGTTCAGGTGGCTGCAATCCGCGACAGGGTCGAGCAACTCCGCGAACTCGATAAGCGCAGAGAAGCCATCCTGAAATCAATCGAAGAACAGGGGAAACTCACTCCCGAACTCAAGAAATCCATCGAGTTGGCGGAGACCATGTCCAAGCTTGAAGATATCTATTTGCCTTATAAACCTAAGCGCAGAACCAAGGCGACGATTGCCCGGGAAAAAGGCCTTGAGCCTTTGGCAGAGCGAATTTTTTCACAGACTTCTTTCAATCTCGAAGCAGAGGCGGAGAAGTATCTGGATGCAGAGAAAGATGTAAAATCAATCGAAGAAGCACTTCAGGGAGCCCGTGATATCATGGCCGAATGGATAAATGAGAATGCCGGTTTGCGTGAAAAAATGCGCAAGGTTTTCCTGAATGAGGGAGTATTCTCCTCGAAAGTGATTCCCGGAAAAGAAGCAGAAGCGATCAAATACAAGGATTATTTTGAATGGTCCGAGCCTGTGAAAACTGCTCCGTCTCATCGGGTTTTGGCGATGAGGAGGGGTGAAAAAGAACTTTTTCTGATGCTGGATTCCTGTCCGGAGGAAGCATCGGCTGTGGCATTGATGGAGCGGGAAATTCTCGCAGATGCAGCAAATAATTCAGTAGATCAGGTCAGACTGGCGATCAAAGATTGCTATAAGCGATTGCTCAAACCGAGCATGGAAACTGAAGTTCGCCTGCTCACCAAAAAGAAAGCGGATGAGGAAGCGATCAAAGTATTCACGGAAAACCTGCGTCAATTACTCCTTGGAGCACCTTTGGGCCAAAAATCAGTGATGGCGATTGATCCGGGTTTCCGAACCGGTTGTAAGTTGGTTTGCCTTGGACCGCAAGGTCAGTTCCTGCATTACGAGGCGATTTATCCGCACGAGCCGCAGAAGAGAATAATGGAAGCCGGAATGGCGGTGAAGGGTCTGGTCGAGAAATTTGCCGTTCAGGCAATCGCGATCGGAAACGGAACTGCCGGTCGGGAAACAGAAACTTTTGTAAAGAGTCTCGGCCTGCCAAAATCTGTGATAGTGACGATGGTCAATGAAAGCGGAGCTTCGATTTATTCTGCTTCGGATGTGGCAAGAGAAGAATTTCCGGATTTGGATCTGACGATTCGAGGGGCGGTTTCTATCGGTCGCCGATTGATGGATCCGCTTGCGGAACTGGTGAAAATCGATCCAAAATCAATTGGAGTTGGTCAATACCAACATGATGTCGACCAGAATGCTTTGAAAAATGCACTTGACGATACCGTGATGTCAGCTGTAAACGGAGTAGGTGTGGAGGTCAATACCGCTTCGAAGCAATTGCTGACTTATGTATCCGGTTTGGGTCCGGTGCTGGCTCAAAACATTGTTGAATTCCGAACAGAAAACGGACCATTCACCAGTCGTGCACAACTTAAGAAAGTGCCAAGATTAGGGGATAAAGCTTTTGAACAGGCTGCAGGTTTCCTCAGAATCAGCAAAGCGAAGCATCCGCTCGATTCATCCGGAGTTCACCCGGAGCGGTATGATTTGGTGGCTAAAATGGCCAAGGACGTAAGTGCATCTGTAACCGATTTGATGAGTTCGGAAGAGCTGAGAAAGAAGATAATCCTCAAAAACTACGTGTCTGAAACGGTAGGTTTGCCTACACTTCAGGATATTTTGCAGGAATTGGCAAAGCCCGGAAGAGATCCCCGGGAGAGCTTTGAGGTTTTTGCTTTCGAAGAAGGAGTGAATAAAATGTCCGATCTGAAAGTGGGAATGAAGCTTCCCGGAATCGTGACTAACATCACTGCTTTTGGCGCATTTGTGGACATCGGAGTGCATCAGGATGGATTGGTTCACCTGAGTCATTTGGCGGACCGCTATCTGAAAGATCCGAATGAGGCCGTGACCGTGAATCAAAAAGTGAAGGTGACTGTGATGGAAGTGGACATTCCGAGGAAGCGAATCGGGCTGAGCATGAAGTCAGATCCTTTTGCGGAACGGGGAAAGAAAATGGAGAAATCTGGTCCTCCTGCCAAACCTCAAAAAGCCGAAGAACCAGAAGGATCAATGGCAGATAAACTGGCTATGCTGAAAAAGCAGTTTGGAAAATAAAGATAATTTAGTTATTGGTTATTTGTCATAAAAGTCTTGCTTCCGCCCCAGTGAGTGTCTCACTTGACTGGTTTTTGTTGGAAGGACTTGAGGGAGAACCTGACCGCAGATTGCCTTGTTCTAACTTTGTCGAAGAATTATTACTTTAATATGTTCCATGTAAGGCAATTGATAATTCCAGTGTCTTTTGCAGGTTCATTTCCAACGATAGGGATGATTTTTTTCCTGGAAAAAGCTCTTCTACGATGTCTATTGCTTGTTGATCTGTTCTTTGCTCAAAAATGGGCAAAAATTGGTGGTTTTCTAATTCTAAATAATTGAGATAAAGCCCAGATGCATCAACAGGATCCAAATTAAAAGGACTTGGATTGGGAATAGTTTTCCAATTAAGTTTTGCATTGTTCAAGGCTGACAAAAAATCGATGAAGTTGTTTGGATCATTGCGGTCGAACTCATTTATCAAAACAGTTTCAGAATCTAAAAATCTCGCCATTCCATCAGCAGGACCAAGCCAATCATCTTTTTCAATTGGGACAAAAATGATTTCATTTATCTCAAGAATATTTTTAAGTTCCTCGATCAACTGAAGTTCTGAAAAGCCCCTGTTTTCAAAGAATATCTTTGTCGTCATCAGGATTTTATTTTCCCATTTGATGATGTTTCCACCATCCAAAATTATATCAGATTTGATGGTTTTAATGCCTAAATTCTGGCAAATACCATCAACATCTTAGATCGTTTTTGCCCATTTTTTTGTCGAGGTTAGATAATCTGGTTTATATGAAAACCTGATAAACTTATTTTCGGATACTTGAATTGGCATATAATCGACTGCCCATACATCCTTGGTTCCTGGCAGAAAATCGAAATTAATCTCATTTTCCTTCAGTTTTAAAACAAAATCTTTAGCGAACTTAGGATAGGTTTTATGGAGGCTATCTGCCAGATAGACGAAATTGGTTTGGCTATCGATGATCATTATTTGTATACAATTTTTTCAGCCTCATTTCTATCGATTCCTTGTTTTTCTAAAGAATTAATTATGATTGATTTGTCACGGTTAGTTTCCTTTGGGAATATCAAGTACCGATAGAGCTTTTGATATGAGATAGGATCATTTGCAGGATTTAAACCCACTCGGGGTGCTTTAATCAAGTCTTTAAATCCTATGTCGAAAATTTTAGCTTCAGTTAAGCCGAAATCGATTTTTTTATTTTCACAGCTTCCAATTGAGCCTAGGATTTCAGTAATGGAATTAAGGGGTCCTGTTATATGCTTTTCATCTTTAATTCTTTGGAGACCTCGTATCAGAATACCTCCATAATATTCGGCTGTTCCAAAAGTTAAGTCAAGTCCAGAGCCATGAAAATACCAAGTTCCTGATTTCAATTGTTCTGGGTGTCCATGGGTATATTTATCTATTATGATGCCATCTTCCGCGACACTTTTGCAGTAAAATTCAATTTCAGTTATTCGGTAATGGTGTTCATTTACAGCCAAAACCCAATGATTCATTAGATCATTAGCTATTCGATCGAAATCCTGTTCAAGAGTCTCTGCTATGATTTTTAAGTTTATTCCCATGAAGACAAATTATTAAAAATTTTTGTGTGATGATTAAGTAGTTTTATCAACATTCGAAATCTTTTTTAATACATCATCCCAAATACCCACAACGGGATTTTTTTACCAAATCCATGCTCTATTTCATCCGCTGCGATCAGGTAGTTTTCAAGATGCTTGATTTGCGAAGCATCCTTGTTTTTCCCTCCAACTTCAATAACCAGACCGTCCACCAGAAAATTACCTGAATAGGGCAAACGAACTTCCTTCTTCAGATTTTTCAATTGATTAAGCAGAAAGGTTTCCCGGATAGAACCAATATCCGGCGATGATTTTAATGCATAGGATAGATTAGTGTTTTCGAGGTAAATTTTATCCGGCTTTTGCAATAATGAAACTCCCTTTCCTTCAGCAATCAGAAAATTGAGTAGTCTGGCTTTTTCCAATTGACTGAGCCATTCGTAAAGAGAATCTCTGCTTGTTTCGATTTTGCGGGAAATGGCTGTAAGATTCGGTTTGAATGGGACAGATTCCGCCAGTGTAGCCATCAGTTTTTTTACTTTGTAAGCAGTGCCGGCATTGTAATCTGCGATGAAGGAGAGGTCTGAATCGATGACGGCATTGATGATCTGCTGAAGAAAAATCGGAGTATTCAGGGGATTTGTTTCATTGAAAATCGGAAGATAGCCTGTCTTCAAATACTCATGAAATACCGGTAATGGATGAAATGACTCTGCGACTTCGATTGTTACTGAGGTATGGTTTCTCTGAATTTCATCGAAACTAAAAACCGGAAAATTCAACCCTTTCCTGATCTTCAAGTATTCCCGAAATGACATTCCCGGCAACTCATAGGTAATCACCCGCCTGCTCAAATCAGATTCTCCTCTGTAAATATCCAGCGCAGATGAGGAGGAAAAGACAACTTTCAAATCTGGATATGAATCGTAGATGTTTTTCAATTCACTCGACCAGTTTGGGTACTTGTGAAGCTCATCGATAAACAAAAATCTGCCACCATTTTGGTAAAAAGTATCTGTCGTCTCGACGAGATTGTTGGTGTAAAACCAATAATGATCTGCCATCACATACAACGTTTCATTAGGACTAGCATTCAAGCCGAACTTGATTCGCTGTAACATCAGCGTGGTTTTACCGGAACCTCTTGGACCTTTGATAGCGATCATTCTTTGATTCCAGTCAATTTGGTCAAAAAGGTATCTGAAGAAACTGTTATCTACCTGATTGAGTAGATTTTTGAAGGTGGAAAAAAGAATTTCCATAAAATGTCAAATCTGTCCGACAAAAGTATAAAAAATATGTCGAATTGAAAAGACGATTTTAATAATTAATGTCGATTTCAATCGACGCTGATTTCTTTCATTCTTAATTTTTATTTCCTTCTCAGCGAAGTAAATGCCTTTTCATCCCTCCAGGGTATTCTTTAAAGGTTAGACCTTATTTCCTCGACAAGTTCTTTCATCCTGTCTTTGGCTTCCGGTGGTGAGAGAAGCTTTATTTTATCCCCCATCATCAAAATCCAACGAACAAAACCTTCTACCGAGGAAGTCATAAAGGTCATTTCAATACCGATTTCGACCTTTTTTTCAGTGACAAATCCCTGATTGTATTTTTGCTTGCGGAGGTACTTTTCTGTACTGAAAGGGACTAAGATTTCGATTTGAGTCAGATTTTCCTCTGAACGGACTTTTTTCAGGTATTCCTTCAGCGTGGGATGAGCATCTGTTTGGTAGGTTTCCTCCTTGATTTTCAGTTCCTGGATTCGGTCAATACGAAAAGTGCGGTAATCTTTCCGAAGCCTGCACCAGGCTATCAAATACCATTGCTCGAAAGCATAATACACGCCCACCGGTTCAATAATCCTCGAACTCGTCTTTTCTTCTTCAAAGGTGGTATAGTGGATTTCAATTAGCTTTTTGTTGCTCAGGGAATTTAAGATGGATTGTATAAATCCCCCATTTTCATCCACTTGAAGCCGATTTTTCATCCGAATGACCTCAACCTGAGGGGATAGTTGATCCAATCGGTCTTTTTCGGTGGTTCTGAGTACAGCTTTTATTTTGAGCATAGCTGAGTGAAAATGCTCGCTGCTTCCCTTGTCTGTTACTTTTTCAAAGATTTTCTCAGCAACCAAAAAAGCCTGAGCCTCTTCCTGAGTAAACATCACAGGGGGAAGTCGATAACCTTCCACGAGTGAATACCCCTGTCCGGCTTCTCCGATGATCGGAATGCCGGCTTCTTCCAATGCCCGCATATCTCTGTAAACCGTGCGGAGACTGATCGAAAACCGCTTGGCAATTTCATCGGCCTTTGTCAGTCTTTTGGACTGAAGCTGGGTCACAATCGCTGTCAATCTATCGATTCGGTTCATTTGAAATTTTTTTATGAAATAAAGCAAAATACCAAAATCCTACTGACATACAGCTGTCACATGTCGGAGTTTTATTTGGAATATATTTCAAATAAAACCTAAAAAACTATGGAAACTCTCGAGAAAAAAGACCTTGTATTAACCAAAGACCAACTGCTTGCCCACTGGCAGGGACACCGTGCATTGACTCGCAGGGTGATTGAAGCATTTCCAGAGGAAAAGCTTTTTTCCTTCAGTTTGGGAGGAATGAGAACCTTCGGGGAGTTGGCATCCGAGCTGATTGGTATCGCTGTGCCCGGAGTCAGAGGCCTGGCTACAGACGATTGGGAATCACTGGATGAAAAGGATCCATCAGGAGGAAGCAAAGCCAAACTACTTGAAATCTGGGACCGAAACACCGGTGAAATCGATGAATGGTTTGCCAAAATTCCGGAGGGTAGGCTGCAGGAGACCATGGTGGCTTTTGGCCTGTATGAAAATAAAGGCTATTGTACCCTACTTTATTTCATTGACAATGAAATCCATCACCGAGGTCAGGGATATGTCTATTTGAGAGGTTTGGGCATCGAGCCGCCAGCTTTCTGGGAACGATGACATAAAAAAAACCGAGCCACGTCGTAGCTCGGTTTTTTTTTAAGGTCTTAGGGTTTAATTATTCTGTGAACCCTGGTTCATGTTGTTGTAGGTGTCTTCATCCATCCCTTTGCTGAATCGGCGAATGTTGTAAGTGAATGTCAGCATAAAATAACGCTGAAGTACATTGGTCTGAATGTCTTCGATGAAGGTTTCGGTGATGTTTCGGCGCACGTTGGCATTTTGTGCAAAAAGGTCATACACCATGATACTGATCTCTCCGCGCTGATTGTTGAAGATTTTTTTACCCAAACTCATATTCACCAGGGAAAAACTATTGTCGAAACCTTCGCTCAAACCTGCGTTGATCTGATGATTGAGATCCAATCGGTAGATGAAACCTTCCCAGAAAATCCAGTTAAAATTCAAGCGGAACCGCTGATTGAAGAAGCTGTCGTCAAGACTTGGGTTCAGGGTGTTTTCGACTTTGTTGTAAGATGTCCTTGACCAGATATTAAAATCTATCTGATCGCTGATGTTGCTGTTGATCGATAATCCGGTGCTCAGTCGCTTGGAGTTGTTATATCCCAGTTGGTCATTTACCATTCCAGGTCTGCGGGTAAAACCTGCTCCGGCATTGATGTTGAAATTGGATTTTAGGAATCCCAAAGGCATACCGTAGCTGGCCCATGATCTCAATTCAAAAAACCCATCCAAATTGACAGGCTTATTCAGCTGAGAGCCTTTTTCCAGAATGATTCCATCCTGAATTTCAGTCGGCTCATCTGCAATAAATGAGCTGTTGGAAATGTAATTATCAACCAAAATAGACTGGGCGAAAAGGAACCAGTTTCTGTCCGTGTCCGGATTATTGCTTCTGAATCTTAGACGAAGACTATTGCTGTAAGCCTGATCCAGTTGGGGATTACCGGTTCGCAACTGAAGCGGATTGGTATTGTCAATCACATTTTGAAGCTGATTGATTTGTGGTTCATTGGTGTACGTATCGTAGTCAACCTGGATATTGGTATTTGGAGAAAATTTGTACTCCATTCTCACGGTAGGCAGAACGCTGGTGAAATTTCTTTTCAGGTCGAAAGGCTGTGGAAACTGCTGTTTATTGTCAAGCTTGGCATCCTGATACTGAAGTTCGGTCTGCATTTTAAACTTCTCTGCAGTGAACTGGTAGCCAAACTCAAGCTCCTGAGTAATGTATTGGCTTTCGAAAGTATTACTTAAGGCGGTGTCCAGCTTAAGATTTCCGGTTTCAAAATCTCCGTCTTCCACGTTGAAAGTCAGCTTATCTGAATCATTTGCCCGATTTCCGACCTCATATTCGATTTCCATCTGGCCTTTTTTACCCAAAGGTTCGGTGAAGGAAATACCCGTCTCCCAAGATTTTCCCATACGCTCACGGGTAGTTCTTTGATTCAGGATTTCCAGACGCTCTCCTCCATCTTCGTAGTAGGTGTTTCGGGCTTTTCGATCAGATTCATCCTTGTTCCAACCGTTGGAGAAATTTGTTCTCCAGGTGACGGTTCTTCCCGGCTTGTTGAACTTATGGCTGTAAAGCAGGCGATTGAAAACATCATAATCCTGATACTCTCCGGTCTTTAGATTTTCTACCTGATTGATCAGATTGACTCCGTCTTCGGTTTCACCAAAAAACTCAGAGTTTTCGGTTTCAAATCGGGCTGAGAATCTTGGAATGTAAAGGATTCGATTTTTCTCATCGATGTTGTATTCAATTCGAAGGTTAGCCTGATGTTGATTATTTTCCCTTACATCCGTGCGGGTCTCAGTATAAAACTGGTTGGATTCGTCAGTGGTCACAAAGTCTCTGAAACGATTGACCACGCCCACATTTTCCCGATTGGTATAAACGTAGCTTCCTGTGACTTTAATTTTTTTGCCCCAAAGATCTGAATAGTTCAATCCCAAAATATTGGTTTTAATCACCCCTTCCTGAGGAGTGGAATTTTCCTGAGCATTCGGATCACTGGAATAATTGAGCAGGTTAATGTTGTTGGTCAGGCCTGTGAATGTGATACGCTGATCTTCGTCAAAAGCATTGACAGAAGCACCGACCATGTATCGGTTGTCTGTTCCATATCCTGCAGTGGTCTTGCCGAACTGCCCTTTTCTACGGTTTGGCTTGGTGATGATGTTGATCGTTTTGAGTCTTTCACCATCGTCAAATCCGCTGAGTTGGGCTTTTTCACTTTTCTGATCATATATCTCAATGCTCTGGATGACTTCTGCAGGAATATTTTGCAAGGCAGTCTTAATATCTCCTCCAAAGAAAGGCTTCCCGTCCACCAGGATCTGTGCAATGTTTTCGCCCTGCGCCTGGAGTACACCATCCTGAGAATTCATTCCCGGTAATTTTTCAATCAGAGTCTGAGCGCTGGCATCTTTCATAGTTTTGAAAGCATCGGCGTTATACATCGTCGTATCGCTTTTCTGGGTACCCGTGGATCTTCTGGCGCTGATTACAACCTCAGAGAGATCTCTGGCCTCCTCCCGGATAAAAATTGATCCGAGCTGCAAATCTGAATCAACCTGTATCGTTTTGAAAAAATTCTGATATCCCACGTACTGAACTTTCAGCAGATATTCACCTTGGCGGGCGCTGGCAATTTCGAAATTTCCTTCCAGGTCAGAAATCATCCCATTGACCTGGGTGGAGTCTGATGCCATCAAAAGGATAACCGTGGCATTAGGGACGCCAAGCTTTGATCCATTTTCCTGGATCTTACCTTTGACCGAATAGGTTTGAGCAAAACTCTGCGCAACTCCACCAAAAAAGAACAAGAATACAATAAGGTACTTCATACAGTTGGTTAGTATTTACTTCTGATTTTCTGCATTGCTGCAGGTCAATTCCGGACTCTGAGATCAGAAGAGTATAACAAAGGAAAAGAGATTTTGTGCCCTTTACATGCAATTTTTAGGTGAGCGGTAGTATTACTGATTGAACAGCGGCCTTTCTAATAAATGGTCCTGTTTTCATCCTGTTGTGTCCTGTTTATTAGCTACCTACCTCGTGTACAATTTGTTGAACCGGGTTGTCAGAATAAGAGATAGATTTTTCGATAGGACTCATGTTTAAAAAGACCTCTTGTAAATTAGCTGTAGCAAAGTGAATCAGGGATTGAAAGAACCTAGAAAAATAGCCTCCGGATTAGTCCAAAGGCTAAAAAAAACACAAAAAGCTTCACCCCTGGACTTTGTTGGTTAATCGCGAAATCAGATTTAATAAAAACTAGAACCGAGGCTGTGTTGATCTTTGACAATTCACGTCATAGAATAATGTTAATTTTTCGATCATGTTGATGTTTATAAAAGTAACATTTATAAATTAGCTGTCGTTAATCGAATCAGTTATGGAAACAGCGGAAAAAATCAGCATCACCACCAAGACTTTGGCTTCAGGAAATTGTCAGGTGAAATTTTTTGTAGAAGATGAAGCAAAGCCTCAATACGGGTATCTGCTGGTAACCGAGCCAAAGCCGGTTGGGGAGATCATAGAGGAGATCAAGCAAAGAATGGAGAGAAGAAGGTCTACTGCTTTGAACAGGAATCCATTTTCCCCGGTGCCTTCAGCTTCTGAGGATCATAACTTTTACCTGTTTTCAGCATGAGTTACCTGGCTTCCAATCTTCGGTTTTTGCGCAAGCAAAAAAACATCACTCAAAATGATCTTGCTGATCAGCTTGATGTACAGCGTACGATGATCTCGGCTTATGAAGACGGAAGGTCTGAACCCAAACTGGTAACACTCCAAAAGTTAGCCGAGATTTTTGAAGTGGGAGTGGAGGAATTATTGGAACATGATATAGAGAATCAGGGAAGAAGAGCTTTACAGAAGCGCGGAATCAATATCCTTACGATCGCCGCTGACGAGAATGATAAAGAGAACATTACCATGGTTGGG
Source organism: Algoriphagus sp. (assembly GCA_036676605.1). Lineage (GTDB taxonomy): Bacteria > Bacteroidota > Bacteroidia > Cytophagales > Cyclobacteriaceae > Algoriphagus. The sequence goes on along the minus strand of JAKFCO010000090.1, from coordinate 96,394 downwards.
CAAAAAGCCTCTGCAGGATACCTGAACGGCTATGCGGATCCGGAATACATGGAGTCATTGCCTCAGTTTCACTTACCCAACCTTTCCAGACAGTCGACTTACAGAGCATTTGAGTTGGCGGGAGATTCCATGCTGCCTCTGATTCCGGGTACGATTGTGATTGGTGCATATGTGGATCAGCTCAAGGATATAAAAAGCGGGAGAACTTACGTGCTGGTGACCCAAACAGAAGGTGTGGTTTACAAGCGGGTTTTCAATTATCTGAGTGATAACGGAAAGTTATTTTTAGCCTCGGACAATGAGCACTACAAGCCTTACGAAGTGAAAGGGGATGATGTGCTGGAAATCTGGGAGGCAAAAGCATTCATCAGCACTGATTTTCCAAATCCGGGCGACAAAAAGAAAGCCCTAAGCCTGGAAGACTTAGGGGAAATGCTTCGGGATATTCAATCCGATTTGAGAAGGATCAAGGGTTAGTTTCTGTTCAAAACCATAGAAGCTGAGAGCCCGCTGCTGGGAATACTAATCTGGCCGGTCAATTGATTTTGATCAGATGACATGAGAAGGGTCACCGAGCCTGAATAGTTAAAAACAGAAGTATAGTTCAGGTTGATGTATTCTCCGTTTATTACTCCCGAACCACTTCCGATTAAAGATCCGTCAAATGAAATTTCATTGAAAGAGACGGATTCCCCATCCTGAGAAAAGTCATAATTGTAAGTCAATCCCAAATCATTTACCCCGCTCCATCTTCCGGAAAGATTTAACAGAACCCCTTCCTGATCGTCCGTATTTTCATCAAGAAGCAAACTATTGTAGATTTCATTTCCTTCGGGATTTTCCGTTTGCAGATCTGCTTGAGTCGTACCATCGCTTTCAATTATAGGCTCATATTGAGGTTCATCGGGGACACACATCCCGATTAGGATCAGGAATCCCACAACTCCCCCAATTACCCACAAATAGTTTATAGCCCACCAGCTTTTAGGTAAAGGTTGCTTTGGGATAAATGGTTTCTGGGTCGGTTCAGGATTTGGCTGGGGTTTGGGTTGAGGCTTAGGTTCGATGATTTTGGATAAGACGCTGGTTAACTGATCGCTGTCATATTTCCATCTGGAACTGCTGAGTTCCTGAGCATGCCTCCTGGTGAGAGTCTGAAGGTCTTCAGGAAGGTCTTCAGGGTTTGGCATCATTGCACCGTTTACCAAAACCGGGATTACCCGAATATCCCGCTTCAAAGCAGCTGATATCTCGATCCGGATAAAATCATCTTTGTTAAATAGTCGCAAATTCCCTTGGGGATCCTTCATGTTTGCCCAGTGAGGACCGATCATCGCGATCAATACCTTGCAGGAACTCAATGCTTTTTCGATAGCCTGAATGAAATCCAATCCAGCTTCGATTGTTTCCACATCCAAAAAAACACTATCATCTCCGAAGACTTCCTGAAGGTGATCTACTAACCTTCCCGCTTCTCCCGATGCATCCTGTCGTCGATAGCTTACAAAAATCTTATTATCTGCCATAAAAAAACCTGATTTCTAACTATCTAAAGTTAAAGAAATCAGGTAATTATTTGCAAAATTCTAAGATTTTATCCGGCCATCAAATCTTCAAATCCGGCTTTTATTTTCCCAACGGCATCATAAGAAGGATCGATGTTGACGACACCTTTTCCGAGTTCGTGCCAATAGCCATCTCCGCATTCGATGTATGCACCACGCTTTTTACCAGGTTCAGTTTTGGCAATTTCGTAATGATAATCCGGGGTAAAGATCAGTTTCATCAGTTGAATCGCGTATTCCCAGTTGATGGTGCGGCTTTTTCCGTCTACTTCAAAAATTACTTCACGATTCGAAAAATGAACTGTGACCGAGCAATCCCGGGAAACCTCATTGTCTACTTGTCTGTATAGGACGGTGAGCGGAGCTTCTTTCTTGGTTGTTTCGTAAATCGCCTGAATCAGGTCCTGAGCCAAAAGCTGCCATTCTTCCTGATTGGCAGGTATTTTTGATTTTACTTCTTTTCCATTTTCAACAGGTGTCAGGGAAACTCCGCCGTCTTCGAGTGATTTTCCGCTCCATTTCGATTTCTCGTATTCAGCCAAAACAGTCTTGGTCCAAACGGAATTTAGCGATCCTTTGTAAGTATAATCGTCATTGGCGGTGAAGCCCTCATCGAGGATTTCTTCCTGATCCAGGTCTTCCCGGTCGGTATAGTGAAGGTCTAATTCGATATACAAATCACCTTTGCTCCAATCCAGAGAAAGTCTGAAAACATGACTGTATGGAGGAGGGATGATGCCTGAATCGTATTCCAGCACCAAGCCGGTAAGGTTATTTTTGCTGATTTCCATCGTTGAAGCTTTCGGCAAAAGTATGTTTTTTTAGGCAATTAAGCTGTTATTTTGCGGACTAAACCACCCGATATGGACTCCGTGCTGGATCAGATTTCCTCAGAGATTTACCAAAATTCTTATGTAATCGTCGATGATTTCATCAGTGAGGAGTTCCGGAAAGCACTTTTGGAGGAGCAAACCTCCTTGCTGGAAGCGGGGAAATTCAGGCAGGCAGCCATCGGAAGCGGAGAAAAGAAACTAGTCCGACCGGAAATCCGAAGCGATGAAGTGCTCTGGATGGATGCTGTATCCCTGAGTCCGCTGCAGGCTGAATACTGGAAAAAGGTGGATGCCATCCGGCAAATTTTGAATCAGCGCTGCTTCCTTGGGTTACGTTCTTTCGAAGGGCATTTTGCCAGATATCCCGTTGGTTCATTTTACAAAAGGCATCTGGATCAGTTTCAGCAGGTTTCGTATCGGGTTGTGACTGTGATTTTGTATTTGAATGATTCCTGGACTGAATCCGATGAGGGTGCACTTCGAATGTATATTCCTCAGGAAGATGGTTCTGAACTGATCAAGGATGTTTTGCCGATTGGAGGAAGGTTAGTGGTTTTCCTAAGCGGAGAAATTCCACATGAAGTTTTGCCAACCAAAAAAGAGCGAATCAGCATAACTGGCTGGCTGAAGAATATCGATTAGCGAAGGGTAATTTCAACTTTTACCAACGAATTTTTCACCGGAACAGCGCATTTTGAAAAGCTCGGTGGCCCGAAATACAAGGTAGGATTGTTTGAAAAACCGTAAGTATCTATCGGCATTCCAAAATCATTTTTCCGAATCTGCCCGTCGGAATCCTCATCATGGAAAACCGAAACTGCATAGTCTCCGACTGGTAAATCTTCAATGACCACCCTTGTTGACAAATTTGAAACAGGCAAGCTCAAAGCTTTAAATGCTTTTTTGGGTTCTTCTGGAAATCCACCTTCCTGGTTGAAAATCAGCACCTGAATCATCCCGCTGTTGGACTTGGCGCCTTTAATCAACAGTTCAATTTTACCCTCATTTTGGGGTTCTAAGTTGAATGTTGAAAATAATAAAATGCCTAAAATCAGAAGCTTCATAAAATAGAAACAGTTTTTATCCGGTCAAGTTTACCGGAAGATGTGATCTCAAATTTCGGGAGCAGATGAATTTCCTTCGGAACTTCAAACCGATCCAATTTGAGCTTCAACTCAGTTTGCAAAAGCTTTACCTTTTCTGAATTAGTAGCCTCAGTTTGAATAAAAAGCGCCAGTTTTTCTCCCAGTTTAGGATCTTTTAACCCGTAAAAGAAGAAGGGCGAATCCGGGAAGAAACCGGTTATTGCAGATTCTGCTTTGGCTTCCAGGAGTTCGGGATGGATTTTTACACCACCTGAGTTGATTACAAAATCTGCCCGACCCAGCCAAGTAAAGGAATTTTTGGATTTAAACTCCACCAGATCGTTGGTCTGAATGCGTTCTGGTCCGCTCATGGGAGATTTTACCCAAAGTGCCCCTCGCTCGTCCTGTCCGATTTCTACATTTTTCAGGGTTTGGTACACCAAAGTCCCTGCATCAATTTTTGCCAGTGCAATATGAGAAACAGTCTCAGTCATGCCGTAGGTTTGAAACGCATTGATACCCTTAGAAACGATTTGGCTTTTCAGCTTTTCGCTAAGCGGAGCTCCTCCGATGATGATATGCTTAATTTTTCGAAGTTTTTCCAGGCTTTGAGGATCTTCCAAAATCGTCTGAATCTGGAGTGGAACCATCGCAACAAATTCAGGAAGATTTTCCTCGGTGATTTTCCGAAGGGGATCGGAAGAAGGCTCCGTCAAACCTATTTCGCAGTTCCAAACCATTGCCCGGACAAGCATCATTTTGCCGGCTATGTAGGCCGGATTGAGGCAGCAAAGAAGTCGGGTCAATTTATTCACTTTGAAAAATCCGCCTGTTGAATTCGCGCTGGCAATCATCTGATCCCGATGAAGTTCTATCGTTTTTGGGGTTCCTGTGGAGCCCGAACTTTGTTGTAAGAAAGTTACATTTCCTGTCATCCAGGCTTTGCAAAAATCGATGGCAGCCTGTTCAGAATCAGAAAATCGATCAATCTCCCAGGAGAAATCCTCTGGATTTTGGAAAACATTCTGACCGATTCGAAGCTGAAACATCTAAATTTGGATGAGTTGAAAGGATAAATGTAGCTGTTTTTGAAATCAACAAATTTCAGAGCTGTCTGTTATCTTGTACTAAATTTGGAATGCTAATTTGAAATCGAGCATGACCAGAGCCACACACACTGGAATGATTATCTACAATGCGAGATTCCATCTGACCATTAAAAAGAAATTATAAACAGATGAAAATAATGAACTGGATCACTGCAAAAGAATACGAAGATATCACCTATAAAAAATGCAATGGCGTAGCCAGAATCGCATTTAATCGCCCTGAGGTTCGGAATGCTTTTCGACCAAAAACTACTTCAGAGTTGTACGATGCTTTTTACGATGCGCAGGAAGATACTTCAATCGGCGTGATTTTACTGACAGGAGAGGGGCCATCTCCGAAAGACAGTGGTTGGGCATTTTGCTCCGGTGGCGATCAGCGCGCGCGTGGTCAGCAAGGCTATGTCGGAGAGGATGGTTACCATCGATTGAATATTCTGGAAGTGCAGCGGCTGATTCGATTCATGCCAAAAGTCGTGATTGCGGTTGTTCCGGGCTGGGCGGTTGGCGGAGGACATAGTCTGCATGTAGTTTGTGATTTGACGCTTGCGAGTAAGGAGCATGCGATCTTCAAGCAAACCGACGCTGATGTGACAAGCTTTGACGGAGGGTATGGCTCTGCTTATCTGGCGAAAATGGTTGGCCAGAAGAAAGCCCGGGAAATCTTCTTCCTGGGAAGAAATTATTCCGCTCAGGAGGGGTACGATATGGGAATGGTCAATGCCGTAATTCCTCATGCGGAGCTTGAAGCAACAGCTTACGAATGGGCGCAGGAAATTTTAGCCAAGTCACCAACTTCAATCAAGATGCTGAAATTTGCGATGAACCTGACAGACGACGGCATGGTGGGTCAGCAGGTATTTGCGGGAGAGGCGACGCGTTTGGCTTATGGAACCGAAGAAGCAAAAGAAGGCAGAAATGCCTTTTTGGAGAAACGGAAGCCGAATTTCAAAAATATTAAGTGGATACCGTAAATGGTCCACTGACGACGGTCAACAGACGACTGCATCTCTGTTTGGACTCCAATCCTTGTTCTAATTGGTTACCGGTAAGAATGCGAAAATAACTAATCAGAAAAGAGAAAGCCTCTTCTCGCGTGCTTCAATTGACTTTGGGCCGGACATGTAGATGGCTTGAGCTACCTCCTTGTCAAGTTCGGTTCCGCCAATTCCATGCAGAAAACCTGCCGTGTGGCTCAAAACCTGAGCGATTCTGATCTGGGATTTTGCAGGTTCGATCCCGCCTTTCGAGCCTTTTGCAGGATCGAGGATAACTTTCATGTCTTTGAACTCAGGCAGATACTTGGATATCGGGTCCGTCAAAAAGAAATACCCTTCCTCGTAAAGCATCATAAAAGCCGTGGTAATGATAGGCTTGGTCATGGACTGGATATAAAAGATTTGGTCTGACCCATGTGGGAGGTTGAAGTAAGATCATTGAAGCCCAAAGCAGATTTGTGGACTTTTTCACCTTTGCGATACATCAGCGTGACGACCCCGGGAAGCCGGCCTTCATCGATTTCTTTTTGGAAATAGGCATCGTATCGGTCGAGTCTTTCGGAAGAAATTCCAACTTCTATAGAGGATTTTTCAATTGCGAGCTGTGCAAATGCAGGGGCAGAAACCAAACAGATTATCAGCAGAAATGAAGGGAAAAGATTTTTGAAGGTAATATTAACCGGTTATTGGGTTTGTATTTGAAAAGTACTCGAATGAATATAAAGTCAATAGTAAGCTTTTTCCTAATTTGACCCTTACGAAAATAAAAATCATGAAGCATCTCGAAACTTCCTATACCACTCACGACGGTAAGAAACTGTATCTCCAGGCTTGGGTGCCTGAAAAACCCAAAGCTGCAATGCTTCTTGTTCATGGTTTGGGAGAGCACAGTAGCCGATATCTTCATCTGATAGAAAAGTTGAATGCGATCGGATTATCGGTTTTCAGTTTCGATGGTCGAGGTCACGGGAAATCTTCCGAGGGAGGGCCAACGGCTTTTTTTGAATCCTATGAGGATTATCTGAAAGACATCGATGCACTTTTTGGTAAGGTCAAAAACTACAGCCCGGGAGTGCCGGCATTCCTTTACGGGCACAGTATGGGTGGTGGATTGGTGGCGGCTTATGTGCTGAAGTACCAACCGGAGGCTGCGGGAGTGATTTTGAGTTCGCCTGCGATCAAGGAAGCCGAAGGAACTTCGCAAATCCTAATCTCAGTTTCAGGATTGATCAGCAAGTGGATGCCGAGGTTCAAGGCACTGAAATTGGATCCAAAACAGATTTCCCGAATTCCGGAAGAAGTAGAAAAATACCTGAACGATCCGTTGGTTTATACCCAGCCGGTTCCGGCTCGAACAGGCCATGAATTGCTGAAAATGATGCGGTTGATTCAGGAGAAGGCTGCAAATTTTACGTTGCCATTGCTTTTGATCCATGGATCCGCGGACGGGCTTACCAATCCGAAAGGCTCAGAAATCCTTGCCGAAAAGGCCAATTCCTCGGATAAAACCTACAAGGTTTTCCAGGGAGGTTACCACGAACTGATCAATGACTCGGACAAAGAAGAAGTAATGCAGTTGATCTGCGATTGGATTGAGGAGAGGATTTAGCAGATTACTGATTGTGTAATTCCTGCTAAAAAACCATTCTTCAGCTTTGATCAAAAGTCACCGAGAATTGTCCCGCTAGGGACAAAAGATAGGTAGCCAGGGGTTTTAACCCTGGATCAAATGCGTTATTATGTTATGGTTTTTGGCCGTTTTCACCCCAATTGTGGATATATGTATCGCCAAAAACAGGTGATGATGAGAGTGGTATTTTTTTATTTGGGTCAAATGGAAGACTAATATGATCACCTTTTCCGAGTTCTGAATCTCATTCTGTTTTTATCGGGGGTTATGCGAGATATATGCCCTTCGGGAAAATCGGGTATTTGGAACATGCAATTTGATATAAGTTTTTACCCCTCGAAATGCCGAATATCTGAGGGATTCTTGTCACGCGCGGCACGCGCGCGCCAGCGGGTTGTGGAGAGGGTTTAGGACTTCGGTCTTCCAGCCAGAAAAAGCAAAAATCCGGGGCCTGATTTGATCCGGCCAACTTCCCATTCAAATTCATCTTTTTGCTCCACCCGGCTGATCAGGATATTCATTTCCTTTTCCGAATAAGTTCTGAAGGAAGAAACCAATCCATCCCACCACACAAACAAAGGAACAATGGGAATCAGATAAGTGAAAAATATCCTTCCAATTGAAAACGGACGGATGAATGGAGTCGTGAATAAAACTGTCAATGGTGAAAAAAACATCGCCAAAAGACTCGGAAGAGAGCGATCCTGACCTTCCACGATGAGAATGGGCTGGTGAGATTTTACTGCGTTTTGCAAAATCAGGACAGCATCTTCTGGCCTGAAATGATGAAATCCAAGGAATATGGTTCTCAGTCCTTTCAAATCAGCCGGAACATCCCGGGCATCAACTTTTTCTCTTGAAAACCCAATAGCAGAAGCCTGCGATTGGGTGTATTTGAATGCATCGAGATTTGGAAAAAGATCGGTCAGGATTAATTTCAAATCCGGCTTGGTCTTTACCAATTCAGCATTCAGGGAAAGCAAGCCGCCGCCACCTCCGGAAGCCAGGTCGATGATTTGATTGCTTTGAATAGATTCAAGTCCTTTTTCAATTTGAGGAATAATCGGGATGAACATTTTGGTTTTGTTGGCCAAAAACTGCAAAAAATCTGTCCCGTAATTCCGCAGGAAACCCGGAAACCAATCCTGATCTTCAAACTCAAAAAGGTGGATTCTGTCCATGGTCTGAAAATTTGGATTGTTGATGTCTAAATTCCTCGAGGGCAACAAATTGCGCCGCCCATTTCCTTTCTGAATTTATCGATTTTTTTCCCAACACAAGAAATGGTTCAACCCCGTTGGGGTTGGGAATCATGGATGGATTTCGCATCTGTTCCATGGGTTTCACCCATGGTTATTGAAAGGTTCGATCCATTCAGGATCGGAAATCGAAGGCATTGATTTGGTTGGATTTGCAAGAATTAAATCCTGACTGCAAAGCAGTCAAACTTTTCAATAGCCCTCGGTGAAACCGGGGGATAAAATGAAGGAAAAAAATTTTGGTTTTTGGCCGTCAGCCCGTCAATCATGCAAAAATCTGTCGCCAAAAACAGGGGAGGTTGAGGATGGGATAATTCCAGAAGTGGTGACGCTTCCGGGACCAGAATAATTATCCAGCTTCTCCGGAAGCAGGATAACTGAGTCGTTCCTCCCTCGCGATAACGAAGACCCTGGTTGGGCTTTAGATTTCCGCCAATAATCCATGCACATCCAACTGACGGGTGTACATGTCAATCCCTCCTGCAGCATTTTTTGGCCATTCTTCCCTTGGTCGGTCCCAATACAATTCCACCCCGTTTTCGTCCGGGTCATCAAGGTAAATCGCCTCCGAAACCCCATGATCTGAAGCTCCGGTCAAGGGATATTTTGAATCAATCAATCTCTTAAATATCACAGCAAGATCTCTTCGGGTTGGAAATAAGATGGCGGTATGAAATAGCCCGGCGGTATTTTTGGGTGCCGGTTTCCCCCCTTTGCTATGCCAGGTATTCAGCCCGATATGATGATGATATCCGCCTGCGGAAATGAAGGCTGCATCTTTTCCATACATCATCACCAACTCAAAGCCCAACAAACCACAATAGAAATCGAGGGATTTCTGAAGGTCTGTGACTTTCAAATGCACATGTCCAATGCGTGTTGAAGCAGGTATTTTATAAGTTTCCTGTGGCATATACTTCATCATTCAATATTCAAAATTCGATGTTCATTATTCAAACAAGTGGGAGAAGAGTATTCATTATTAACTAATCAATTCTTTTGTTCATTTGGGCAATTAGCTCCATTGGTATAAGAATCTAAGTCCATAAAAGAAGATGGGTTAAAATGACAGGCTGAATTTCCTGTCATTTTAACCCAAAACTCTTAGAAATAAATCCAAAGGAGTTAATTATTCAATCGCCACCACCGGAAACTCTGTGATTCGCAGCGTAGTACATCCGTAGGGTATCAGCGTAATCGTTTTTTGACGCTTGGTCAACTCCGATCCTGAGAACTTGCCGGTGAAAGAATCAGGAAGCTGAGGAGCGCTTTTGACGGTTTTCCATTCCGGCAGGTGGACGCCCTGAATTCGAAGTTCGATCGGGGCATTTTCCAGATTCCAGGGATAAGATCCGTCCCATTCGTTTCCTATCAATTCAATGGAATTCTCAAGATCTGAAAGGGAACTTGCAGCAAGGGCATAATTCCAGTCTTCCCTCGGATAAACTTCCGTGAATGGGCGGAAACGATCTTTTCTGTCTTTGATCTTTTCTTCCGATTCGACCTTAAGGCTATAAACCAGCGGTCCTCTTTCGATGGTGACCATAGACTTGTACCAGGTGGAGGTTTTCAATTCCATCGGAAGAGTAAGTGTGACCTGATCTCCGCTTTTCCAGGTGCGCTGAATGATTGCGACTTGGTTTTGGATGGTTGCTTCCACCGGGGAACCGTTAACCTGGATTACTGCTTCTTTGGCCCAAGACGGGATTCTCAAATGGAAAGGAAAGGCGGATTCTTCAGAAAGTTCCAGGTCAAATTGCACGGTCTCTCTGAACGGGAATCCGGTGGTTTCTCTGATTTTCAGTTTGGCACCATTCCCAACAGTCAATTCAACAGAACTCGGAGCATAAAGCAATGCCGCAACTCCTCCATCCGGCGTCGCATAAAACAGGTTCTGGACAAACTTTGGCCAGCTTTGATGCATATTGGTGGTGCAGCAAGGAAATCCCGAAAGTACCCCAAAGACAAAGTCGGTTCCTCCATGATTTTCGGTTTCGTAGGATGTTTCCAGTTGGTCGGTCAGTTCCACTTGATTGGCTGCCTGGAAATACTGCCGGGAATTGTAATCATCGGAAGCCTGGGTTGGAAGCGCATTGTAGGTGATTTTTTCCAGCAGGTCGGCAAATTCCATATCGCCGGTGATCTTGAGGTTGGTTTCAAGAGAAAACATTTCCTCGGAAATCGAACATAATTCCACCCCTTGAACCGGGTTGTTTCCGTGCAAAGGTTCGTCACCTCCATACATCCCCTGAGGTTGTCCATGGAAGTTGCGAATGTTATTCAGGGCTTTTTTCACAGCAGCGATTGCATCGGTATTTCCGCTCTTTTGGAAATAGATGATGGGTTGTTTTAAGCCTTGCGCGACATTGACCGTGTGGAGTCCGGGTACTTTGGACAGGGTGATTTTTGAGATTTCCGCAGAGTCAAAAGGATAGGATTTGATTTCGTTGTAAAAATGGATGTTTTCGTATTTCAGCTCATTTTCGGGATTGGTGTAGACAGTCTGCCAGGGAAAAGTCTGCTGTTGAATCAATTCTCCCAGTTCCAGAAGTTTCTCATCCCCGGTGATATTGTAAAGCCAGTAAACCACCTGAAGATTGTCTCCCGCTCGTCTGTTTGCCCATAAGGACATAAAGTCCAAAGGCCGCTCAGGGAGTTCTTTTAATTGGAAATGAAAGTATCGGGTCAGCGCGGTAATTACCCGTTCATCCTCCGTCGCCTGATAATATTGCTGAAGCACTTTTAGCATCACCATCTTGGGCCACCAATCTTCCCTGCGACCTCTTTGCAAACCCGGTTCAGCTTCCGGCTCGGTCTCAAAAGGAATCGGACCGAGGTAACCGCTTTCGGCCTGATTGTTCAGTGTCCATTCAATCCATGGTTTTACTTTTTCCTTCAGACGGGCATCATCGAGAATGTAAGTTAAAGGCAGAAGCCCGTCGATCCAGTAGGGACCGCGTTCCCAACCGTCACCATCCCCGCCGAGCCAGCCGTTTCGCGGACCGACAACTTCAGGATAGACTTCGTCCAAATGTCCGGTCAGACCATTTGCCATCCGCTGGAGCTGATCCTCCAGCCAACCTTCGGGTTTGATACTTCCCAAAGGAAGTTCCAGGTAAGGAGTTGAAACCAACGGTTGACGATTGGTAAGGTAGTGGGCAATAAGTTTAGCCTCTTCCTTTTTCTGTGGAGAACATGAAAAAATAAGCACTAAAGCTCCGATTATGAAGGTTAATTTTTTCATTGAATCCAGATTATGGTTTGTCATAATTGCTAATCATTTTTGGTAAGTGATTTTGCGAATTGGAATCGCAAGATTCTGGTCAATTCCACGAAATCCGAAATCCGAAATCAACTCACCATCGTGGTCTGATACCCGGAGCATTTGGGAATTCCATGCTTTTATAATACTCCAAATCACCCGTTGGCTTTTCAATTTCAGAAGGGAATGGTTGCTTCGAAAAGGTCTGGAAATAAAGCAAGCAGGAATTTCTCCACCATTCGGCCTCCTGAACCTGAATTGCCAGCAACTGGCTCACATGGTGGAATCGCTCCGGATCGATTTCGGACTCCATTGAAGCCCAGGTTGATTGCATTTTTCTTGCAGTTTTTACCCCCTGATCGTAATGAAGTGCTATTTCTTCCCAAAGTGTCTTTCCTGACTTGAGTTCAAAGTTCCAGGAAACATGATGAAACCAAAGCAGATATTTTTCCGGAATCTGATTCGGATCTGACCAGGTTTGGGCAAGTTCGGGAGCATATTGTGCCAAAGCATTGCTTCCGGTTGAGGTCCTGTCAAAGCCGATTCCCAAACTATCCGCCCGATGATAGTAAAGTGCAGTCCAATCCGCTCTTCCGCCTTCGACCCAGGGTCCCGGACCATAATGATGACTTCTGCCCATGATATGATGCAAGCCTAAAGGCATCATGTAATTCACAGCTGCTTCGTGCGATTCCAACATGATTTCTTTGATTTTTGAGACGGTGTTTTCTTTCTGACCGAAAGTCAGCTTGACCCATTCGTCTGCAATTTGCTCTGAGGTCAGCGTATGATCCCATGCCTGACGACCGAAAGCATACCAATTGGACTGAGCCATGAGATGACCTGTCCAGTTGCGATCCGTGCCGATATTGGAAACTCCCGCCATCAGGGTAAGCTTCTGACCTGATTCTGTTCCGTCAATGATACTCGCCACGGTGGAAGTCGGAGCAGGGTGATAGGTTTTGGATTTGAGGACTTCCTCCCACATCGGAGCGAGGTAAACCAGTTGGGTTGCCTGTCCGAGATATTCCTGGGTGATCTGAAATTCCATTCCCAGATTGGTCTGCTTCACTGCTCCGAAAAGAGGGTGAAAAGGTTCTCTCGGCATGAAATCAATCGCCCCGTTTTTCACCTGAATGATCACATTATCCCGGAACTTTCCATCGATAGGTTCGAACTCCAGATTGGCTTGTTTGTGGCGATCTTCATCTACTTCATGTGAATAAACGAATGCTCTCCAGATCAAAATCCCTCCATGAGGAGCGAGTGCATCTGCCAAAACATTGGCGCCTTCTGCATGATTTCTCTTGTATTCGTGAGGACCGGGTTGCCCTTCGGAATTGGCTTTTACCACAAATCCTCCAAAGTCGGGGATGAAGGAATACATCTCATCAGTCTTCTTTTTCCAAAACTCAATCACTTCCGGATCGAGGGGATCAGCGGTCTTCAGTTTACCGATTTCGATGGGAGCGGAGAAGCGCGCAGTGAGGAAAACTTTGATTCCATAAGGTCTGAAAAGGTCAGCCAAAACCTTGGCTTTTTTCATGAAATCCGTCGTCAGAATCAAGGCATTCGCATTCACGTTGGTGAGGGAAACAGCGTTGATTCCGATGGAAGCATTGGCTCTGGCATAGTCAATATATCGGGGGTCAATGTAGCCGGGAAGCTTGTGCCAATCCCAAATCGAGAATCCGGCATAGCCTCTTTCGACCGTCCGATCGAGATTGTCCCAATGGTTGAGCATACGAAGTTTAACCTTTGGGCTATCAGTAATTTCTGTATTCTGATTGAAAGCTCCGGTTTGAATACTTTTCAGCCAATGAAAGGCTCCATAGAGCACTCCGACAGGTCTGTTTCCGACAATTGAGAGATAAGATTTTCCATTCACTTCAATCTTTCCAATCCAAAATCCATCCTCTCCAAGGTTCTTTATTTTGACCTGCTGATCGAGTGATAGGACCTGCGAAAGTTGCTCCCGAGTGCCCAGCCAAAGACTCGCTGAGCTCAATCGATCCGGGGAATAAACGGGAGATTTTCCGAGCATTTTTTGTCCTGCGATTTCGAGTTCTGTTCGGATTACATCGTAGGTCGGGCTTTCGCCAAAGAAGAAAATGCCAGAGAAAAGAGGGTCGATTTGAGCTTTCATTTCTGCATTTTCCACCGGACTGTAATCGAGCCAAAGTTCGTATCCGTCCTTTCCGAAGGAAGAAAAAATGAGACAGGCCCAGAGGCAAAACGAAAGCAGGAATTTCATGTGTTTATAATTTGATTTTTTAAGGCCATACCTGCCTACCGGCAGGCAGGTGGAATCTCGAATTACTTATAATCACACCAGTGTGTGACGTTTTCGTCATGCTCGATTTCATGGGTTCAAAGTTTGAATTTAAAAGTTGACCAAAAATCGCCCAAAATCCAATTGATGAAATCAGAATGGGGAAATATCCGGACAGCTGGTTTTTCTCTGACATTTTTCGTCAAACTCCATTCGCGATGGAGTGAATACATAATGCCTTCCTTATCTTAGTTCGATCATTTTTTGCCCATGAATCCAACACCATTTATTATTTACAAATCCTCCGCCGGCTCGGGTAAAACCTATACGCTGACTCTGGAATATCTCAAACTTGCCCTGGCGAATCCCGGCGCTTTCCGGCAGATTCTCGCGGTGACTTTCACCAACAAGGCAACAGCAGAGATGAAGGAGCGAATTCTCAAAGAGCTCGTTCGACTGCGAACTGCCGTGAATCCGGAGGAAAAGATGGACTCCGAACTCATGAAAGCGCTGAATGTGGATGAAAAGGGATTGAGAGCCAAAGCGGCTGAGACCCTTACCGCCATTTTGCATGATTACGGGCATTTTGCGGTGAATACGATCGACAGCTTTTTTCAGAAAGTAGTGCGGGCTTTTGCCAGAGAGATGGATCTGAATGCCAAATTCGAGGTCGAACTTGATCAGCAAGCTGTCCTCGACCGGGTGGTGGATCGGGTGGTGATGCTGGTGATGGAGGATGACTTCCTGCATAAATGGCTTGTGGATTATGCCTCGGACCAGATCCAAAATGGCAAATCCTGGGATATCCGGCGCAATATTCGCGAACTGGGCGGACAGATTTTTCAGGAGGATTTCAAGCGCTATTCGTCCGAAATCCGGGAATTTCTGAAGGAAAAGGAAAACATCTCAAGACTTCAGGCTTTTGCAAAAGAGAGGAGAGCGGAGCTGATCAAAATCACCCGTGAACTCAAAGAGCAGGCAAATCAAATCCGAATCAATAATGGATTGGAATGGACGGATTTCATCGGGGCGTCCACCTCTTTTGCCAAAAAATTTGATCAGTTGGGAGATCGGAAAAACCCGATTCCTGAGCTCAGCCCAACTCAAGTCGACAAAATCGATAACCCGGATAAGTGGTTTACCAAGAAAAGTCCTTTCACTCCCCGAATCGAGGCGGCTTATGGTAAAGGTCTGAATCAGATTTTAGCGCAGTTTGAGCCACTTCTTTACCAATGGAAAACCATCGAAGCCATCTCCAAAAACATCTATGTTTTCGGGATTTTCAGGAATCTGTTGGACGAACTCTCCCTGATCAAGGATGAAGAAAACATCCTGCTGATATCCGATGCCAATGAGTTTCTGAAGGAAATCACCAAAGAAAATGACGCTCCCTTTATCTACGAGAAGGTCGGAAATAAATACCGAAACTTCCTGATTGACGAGTTTCAGGACACTTCCGGATTCCAATGGGCGAGTTTCAAACCGCTTCTGGAAAACTCACTTTCGCAGGGAAATACAAATCTGCTGGTGGGTGATGTGAAGCAATCGATCTATAGATGGAGAGGCGGGGAAATGAAACTTTTGCTGGAGCAAGTGGAGGCGGAAACGGCCATGTTTGGAATCAATCTCCAGAATCTGGATACGAATTTTCGCAGTCTCCCGAATGTCATTGAGTTCAACAATGCCCTTTTCAAGAAGCTCCCGGCATCTTTTGAGTCCAGTTTAACTCAAGGCTATGGGGTGGAAGATCCTTCGATTCTTTCCCGTGCATATCATGATGTATCACAGAAAATTTCTCCCAAGAAGGCAAAGTCACCCTTTTTGGGGAAGGTGAAACTTGAGTTTTTGGCTCCCATAAAAGACGATGAGGAGGGGAGTTTCAACGCGCAGGTTTTGGTTAAACTGCCCGAGATGGTGCGCGAACTCCAGGATCATGGCTACAGCTTGAGGGATATCGCGTTTCTGGTCCGAACAAAAGCAGAAGGCGAGTCCATTGCGGATATTTTGATGCAAGAAACTGCTGAAAATAAAGATCCGAATTACCGGTTTGACGTGCTTTCGGACGAATCGATGTACCTCAACAAATCGGCTTCCGTGAAGGCTTTGGTGGCGGGTTTGAAGTATTTGCAGTATCCGGATGATCAGGTCCAGTTCAAGACGATGTGGTATTACCGCTCTGTTTTGCGCGATGAGCCTGTGAATCATACGCTTTTTGCGCTAGACCAAATCCCGGATCACCTGAAGGAAAAGGTGGATTCGTTCCGAAAAAGCGAGACACTTCTGCTGCAACTTCCGCTGATGGAAGCGCTGGAGGAATTGATCGGTGCGCTTGATCTGATGGAAAATGGCCTGGAAAAAGCCTATATCTCAGGTTTTAAGGAAGCTGTCTATGATTTCACCGCAAACAACCGATCTGATCTGGCGGGTTTTCTCGAATGGTGGGAAGAGAATCAATCCAAGCGGACGGTGAAAATCCCCGAAGGACACGATGCCATGCGGATTCTGACGATTCACAAGTCAAAAGGCTTGCAGTTTAAAGTCGTCATGATGCCGTTTCTGAAATGGACGATTTTTGACACTTCGAAAGGAAATGTGATTTGGTCGCCTTTTGAGGATCGTGAGAAAAATCTCTCTGCGATCATCCCGCTGACTTTGGGAAGTAATCTGGCTCAGTCTGCCTTCCATCAAATCTATTCCGACGAGGCGATTTTGGCGTATCTGGATAGTTTGAATATGATTTATGTGGCACTCACACGTGCTGAGGATGTGTTCTGGGGTTTGGTGCCGTACAAAGTGAAAATCGGAACTCAGAATATTCTGGAAGTTCATCTCCAGCAAATCCTTGAAAATGGTATCGAAACAGAGGAAGGTTTGAGTTTATCGGCTCATTTTAATTCTGAAACCAAAGTTTTTGAACTGGGTGACTGGCCGGCAGAAAAGCCTGAGAAACCTGAGTTGCTGCCTGTTCCAACGTTGAGATGGGCGTATCAAAATTGGTCCGAATTGCTTCAGGTGAAAAAGTACGCGGTTGACTTTTCTCAGGAAGGTTTGGAGCAGCGGAAGAAGCGAAACTTCGGTTTGCTCGTCCATGAGATCCTCGAGAAATCTGTCAATCTCGAAGCCGCCAAAAGCAATTTGCAGGCGTTTTATTTCGAAGGAAGACTCAGTGAATCTGAAAAATCGGAAGTTGAAAATCAATTGAAAGACTTGTTTTCAAACCCTGTTTTTGGCGATTGGTTTGAAGGAGGAGGGATTTTGCTGGCGGAGCAGGGGATTTTACTTCCCGGTGGAAAGCAAAAGCGGCCCGACCGGATCATCCTGCGGAAAAGCGAATCCATCATCGTGGATTTCAAAACAGGCGAGGAGCTTGAAAAATATGGAAATCAGGTTCGTGACTACATGGACTTGGTGCAAAAGCTCACCCAAAAGCCGGTAAAAGGCTATTTATGTTATTTGGAAACCGGTAAAATCGAGACAGTCAATGCATAGTTTTTTAAGAAATACTGCCCGGGAAATACTGGAAAAACATCAGAATCTCCAGAATCTGACCATCGTGCTTCCCAACCGAAGAGCCGGACTTTTCTTCACCCAGCATCTGGGAACGCTGATTTCCGAACCCATGTGGATGCCGGAAGTGAAGACAATTGAGGATATTTTTTATCAATATGCCGGACAGCGGCCAGCGGATGACCTGACTTTGATTTTCGAATTGTATAGCGTTTACAAGGATTTGCATCCGGCTCCGGAGGATTTTGACCGGTTTTTCTTTTGGGGTGAAATGATCCTCAAAGACTTCAATGATCTGGATCAGTTCATGGCTGATGCAAAGAAATTGTATCATCAATTGGCTGAATTCAAGGAATTTGAATCAGATCAGAGTTTTCTGACCGAGAGTCAGGTTGAGCTGATTCAGCAATTTTGGAACTCATTTGTGAGGCAGGACAGGATGCATCAGGAGAAGTTTTTGAAGTTTTGGGAACTCCTCAATCCACTTTATCAGGCATTTCAGGCTTCGCTCAATGTATCGGGTTTGGCCTATTCGGGAAAGCTTTATCGGAAAGTAGCCGAGTCGCTGGACCAGATTCCGAAGCCCGAAAAGCATTCGATTTTCATCGGTTTCAACGCGTTCACGGGAACTGAAGAGAAACTGATCAAGCATTTCATAACCAAATTCGGAGCGGAAATCTACTGGGATCTGGATTCTTATTACCTCAACGACAAGAATCAGGAAGCCGGACTTTTCTTCAGAGAGTATCAAAAGGACAACGTATTCGGACCCACTTTCCCGGAGCAAATTCCATCACTCATCCAGACCAAAACCGCCCGGATTCATACCTACGCCACGCCTTTGAAAACCAATCAGGCAAACCTGGTGGGGACAATTCTTGAAAAAATCCCGATGGAAAATTGGGAGGAAACTGTCGTCATCCTTCCCGATGAGCAGATGCTTTTTCCGGTGCTTCATTCTTTGCCGGATCAGGTCGACAAAGTGAACGTGACAATGGGTTATCCTGTAAAAAATGCTCCGGTGTACGCTTTCCTCGAAGCAGTGCTGGAAATGCAGCGCTTCATTAAAGTGGAAGAGGGAAAAGTGCTTTTCTACCATCAACCCATCAAAAACCTGCTTTCGTCGATTTACCTCAAATCTGCCAATCCGGGCTTTTGCAAGGATTTGCTGGCCGAGATTCAGGAGAAAAATCAGATTCATATTTCGCAGGAAAGCCTGCATCGGGGCGGGAAGTTTTTTGCCCTGATTTTCCAGAAACTGGAAAGTGAGCAGCTTTTCTCCTATCTGTCTACGCTGATCGAAGAATTGGCCGGACGGCTGAAGGATGAACCTCTGCAGCGCAGTTATCTCTATCAATGCTTCAAGCAGTTGACCCGCTTGCGTGAAATATTTGAAAAGCAGGAGTCTCTTACAGTCAATCGGGAGTTTTTCATCCGGCTTTTCCGACAGGTTTTCAGGGAAGTGAAGTTGCCATTTGAAGGCGAACCGCTTCAGGGTTTACAGATCATGGGTGTGCTGGAATCGAGGAATCTTGACTTTCGCAGGGTCATCATTTGCAATATGAATGAGGCCAGTTTTCCGCCTTCAGCCGGGTTGAATTCCATGATTCCGTTCAATATTCGCAGAGCTTTCGGCTTGCCGGTTCAGGAGCAAAACGATGCGATTTATGCCTATACTTTTTACCGCTTGCTGCATAGTGCGGAGGAAGTTCACATGATCTACACGACTGCATCCGATCAGGGAAAATCCGGCGAGAAAAGCCGCTACATCCAGCAAATGATGGTAGAAATGGGTCTGGACACGAAAGAGGAGGTCATTTTTGTTCCTATTGACCAAAAATCACCCGGAGAAATTACCATCGAAAAAGAGCCTGAGGTGCTGCAGCTCCTCGAAAAATATGTCGTCCGGGCTGATGGAACTTCCCAGACGGCTTTCTCTCCATCGGCTTTGAGTGTGTATCTGGATTGCCGGCTTAAGTTTTACCTGCAATACATTGCCGGAATCAAGGAAAAAGAGGAAGTGAGCGAAGAAATCGACGCGGGAGTTTTTGGAAATCTGGCTCACTACAGCATGGAAAACCTCTATTTGGGCTTTATGGAGCGGAAAAAGAGAGATGTGCTGGAGTCGGGAGATTTCAAAGAATTGAAAGCGAACTGGGTTTTCCCGGCAATAGAAAAAGCTATTAGAGACTTTTATCATTTGGAAGATGCAGCCGAAACCAAGCTCAATGGTCAGATGGCAATTGCCCGCGATGTCCTGCAGAAATACATTATCCGGGTTTTGGAAATCGATGAAGAATCAGCGCCGTTCCGATTGGTTTCTTTGGAAAAGGCAAAGCTATATGAAGCAAAATTACCAATCCAAACTTCCTCCGGTCCCAAAGAAATTGCGCTGAGAGGGATCATTGACAGAGTGGATGAACTGAACGGCGTGATCCGGTTGATCGATTACAAGTCGGGGGGGGACAAGAAAGAGTTTCCGGATATCCCTTCGCTTTTTGATCGGGAAAGCAAAAGCCGGAATAAGGCAGCCATGCAGACGATGTTTTATGGGTTAATCTATCAGGCAACACATCCACAAAATACAGCTCCTTTGAAACCCGCGATTTTCAATTTGAAGGAGATTTTCTCGGATGAATTCAATCCTTATTTACAGTTGAAAGAATCACGCACCAAGACCGAATTAAATGATTATCGGGATCATCAGGAAGAATACACGGCAGGATTGAAAGGACTTTTGGAAGAGATGTATGATCCGGCCATTCCATTTTCCCAGACAGATGATCTGAAGAAATGTGAGTATTGTCCGTATAAGGAGATTTGCGGGAGGTGAAAAAAGTAAGCAGTTACAGTTTTCAGTCTCAGCTTGCAGTAAGCGACCAGACCACTAATTAGAAATCAATTCTTTTTATCTTGAGGTATGAAATCAGAAGAGGAAAAACTCAAAGTAAATGAGCCCGATATTGAATATGGGAGGTATTCCTATGCGGATTATTTGAAATGGGATTTTGATGTAATGGTTGAGTTAATCAAAGGCAAGATTTTCAAGCAGGCTGCTGCAGCACCAAAAAGAAATCATCAAAGAATTTCTCTAGTTGTTACAAATGAGTTGTATAACTTTTTAAAAGGGAAAACTTGTCAGGTTTATGAGGCTCCCTTCGATGTCCGACTTCCGGTCAAATCAAAAAGAAATGAGGACATTGATACTGTTGTCCAACCTGATATATGCGTAATCTGCGATCCGGAAAAACTAGATAATGCGGGTTGTATCGGAGCACCGGATTTGATTGTGGAGATTCTTTCCCCGGGAAATAACCGCAAGGAACTTCGAAATAAATATGAGGTTTACGAAGAATCCGGAGTTCGGGAATACTGGATCATTCATCCTGATGAGCAGACAGTTCTGATCTACTCCCTACAGGAAGGCAAATATCAGCCATCCAGACTTTTTACTTCCGGCGACATTGTCGAATCAAAATGCATCAAGGGTTTCAAACTGGATCTGGAAGAGGTTTTTTCGGATCACCCCCTGACCCCCTGAAGGGGGAAAACAGTGCTTCGGTTCCATCGGTCATCCTACATACAGAATGAGACTCCTCGTTCCTCGGAGTGACGAACCAAAACTGAGCATTACGACTGTCAGTGACCACTGCGACTGACCACTGCGACTGACTACTGCGACTGAAAACTGAAACTACGATTGAATACTTCATCGGTCCTCTTTCACCCCGAATGAGACTCCTCGTTCCTCGGAGTGACGAACCAAAACTGAGCATTACGACTGTCAGTGACCACTGTGACTGACACACTGTGACTGAAAACTGAAAACCGCCACTGAACACTGCGACTGCGACTGCCCACTGTGACAACTTGACCACTGTGACTGACCACTGCGACTGTTTACTGCAACCGAACACTGCGACTGAAAACTCTTTTTCATTATCTTGACCTCCAATAAACCTGAAAAACCTATGAAAAAATCAGTACTCCTGATTGCTGTGCTGGGGATAATGTGGGGCTGTACCAAAAAGGAAGTTGATCCTTTTGCAACTGTCAAACCTGACGAAAGTCGATTCACCAAAGTCACGCTTGTCGAAAAGCTCAATGAACCGATGGAACTCGAGGTTCTCGATAATGGCGATGTTCTTTTTATTGAGCGAAGAGGAAAACTTCGAAAGTTTGAAGCCGCCACGGGGGAAGTTCTCGAAATCGGGTCAATAGATGTTTATGATCAGTCCGAAGACGGATTACTGGGCCTTGCGAAGGATCCCAAGTTCAATGAAAATCAATGGATTTACCTGTATTATTCCCCTGTCGGAGACAATCATATCAACCGCCTTTCCCGATTTACCCTGGTGGATCAATTGCTGGACAAGGGGTCGGAAAAAATCATGCTCGAGGTCCCGGTTTTTCACGGTTGTTGCCATTCCGGAGGATCGATTGAGTTTGATTCCAAAGGCAATCTTTTCCTGAGTTTGGGTGACGATACCACACCATTTGAATCTGATAATTACAACCCCATCGACGAACGTGCGGGTCGCCCGGCCAATGTCGATGCGCAAAAGACCTCTGCAAATTCAAATGATCTGAGAGGTGGAATCATCCGAATCACTCCTCAGCCTGATGGAACTTACACGATTCCGGAAGGAAATCTTTTTCCGCCAGGAACACCCAATACCCGGCCTGAACTTTATATAAAAGGAAACAGAAACCCTTTCAGAATTGCTGTGGATCAAAGAAATGGAAATCTTTTCTGGGGCGAAGTGGGACCGGATGCATCCAAAGACAGTCTCAGAAGAGGACCGAAAGGTCATGATGAGTTTAATCTGGCGACAAAGCCGGGCTATTTCGGTTGGCCTTATTTTGTCGGCAACAACAAACCGTACTGGAAGTATGACTTCGAAAAGCAGGAAAGCTTGTATGAGTTTGACCCCGCTGCGCCAAAAAATACATCTCCCAATAATACGGGAATTGAGATTTTGCCTCCGGCAACTCCGGCGCTGATCTGGTATCCATACGATGAATCTCTGGAGTTTCCGATGCTGGGAACGGGCGGCAGAAATGCCATGGCCGGTCCGGTTTATTATCGGGAGGATTATGAGAAGTCCGAGGTTCGGTTTCCAGGATATTACGACGGAAAGGTTTTCCTCTACGACTGGATGCGTAACTGGATTTTCACGGTTTCTCTGACGGAAGATTACCAATACGACACGATGGAGCGCTTCATGCCTTCGACAGTTTTTGACAAACCGGTCGACATGCAGTTTGCCAAGGATGGCTCACTTTACATTCTGGAATACGGCACGTTTTGGAGTTCCCAAAATGACGACTCGGGTATTTATAGAATCGAATTTGCGCCGGGCAACAGAAGGCCAACCGTTAAAATCTCCGGAAATAAATTGGCCGGTGCCTCCCCGATGGAAGTGAAGCTTTCTTCCGCAGGCACAGTGGATGCTGATGCTGACGATAAGCTGACATACAGTTGGGATTTTGGAGATGGATCTGCGAAATCAACCGAAGCCAATCCGACTCACCGCTTCGAAAAATCAGGAAATCATAAGGTAACCCTGACGGTAACCGACAAAGCCGGTGCATCGGCCGCAGCTACTCTCGAAGTAAAAGTTGGAAATGAGCCTCCTGTGGTCACGATTGACTGGTCTGGAAACAGGAGTTTTTACTTCGGGAAAGAAGCGATCAACTATGCTGTGAAAGTCTCAGACAAAGAGGACGGATCGATTGCGGATGAAAAAGTCAATTTCTCGATTAATTATCTGGAAGGCGGATTTGACCTGATTCAGGTTGGTCACCTGAAAGAAGAAGCGCTGAGTCCGGGAGAAAACTACATCACCCAGGCAGGTTGCAAAGCATGTCATGCGATCGAAAAAGAATCCGTGGGGCCAAATTACACAGCAGTTTCAGAGAAGTACAAAACTCAGGCGGACGCCAAAGCATATCTGGTCAATAAAATTATCAATGGTGGCGGAGGAGTTTGGGGCGCAGAACGAATAATGCCGGGACATCCACAATTGGAAGCTTCCCAGGTGGAGATTATGGTGGATTTTATTCTCGGAATTGCTAATCCACAAGCCAAAGGCAGAACGCTTCCACTTTCTGGTACTTATTCAGTGGACAAAATTGAAAATCCGGAAGGTTACTACCTGATTCAGGCTGATTATATGGATAAAGGCGGAAGCGCAGTTGCTCCGATCAAATCTTCGGCTCAAATCACGCTCAGAAATCCATTTGTCAGGGCTGCCACTGCAAACGAACTGAAAGATGCTGCCAAAGCAAACGGACCTCAATTTCAGTTTGTGGGCTTTACTGCGAAAGATTCCTGGATTGTTTTCAGGGAACTTGATTTGACTCAGATAAAAGAACTTGAGCTGGTTCTGAATCCCGGAAATACGAAAGGGAAACTGGAAATCAGAACCGGTAGTCCCGTCGGAACCTTGATCGGAAGTACAGCTGCTGTCAGCAAAGATGACCGTCCGAAAGGCCGGGAAGAAGTTTGGTTTCCGGTGAAAGTTCCGATTCAGGTAACTTCAGGAATTCAGGATGTTTATGTAGTCTTCCGTCCCGAATCAGAAGTTTCGATATGGAATAGGTTCAATCTGAACACGATCAGGTTTAACCGATAAAATCAGCAACCATAAAAAATCCCGAACCTGATCTGATTCGGGATTTTTTTTTGAAAGTCATGGAACAGTTCCCACAGACCTGCAGCAGGCAAGTCATCGCAGAAAAATTCACAGACCTGTCTGCCGCCAGGCAGGTTTCCTCGGATCAGTGTCCGATTCTTGGAACTACAATTACACTGTCGCGCCTAAGAAGAAAAGGCTACAAATCGATGCTTTCCTACTAAATCAAAAACGCCACCTACTCGATTATGCACATTTACTTTATTTGAATGATTCGTTCCTCAATATTAGTAGTGCCTTCGGCATGAACTTCTTTATTCTCTAAACTATAAGTTGTCCATCCAGTTCCTGCATGAATTCGGTTGACGGTCCATATTTTGTTCGTTAGTGCAGGAAATTCTTCCCTTGTTGGCATCTGGTTTCCAAAGGTTCCAAGTTTCTTCAGATATTCATATGTCGCATCAGTTAATTGCTCAGAGTTTACTTCTTGATACATCCGGATTATTGACGTGCCACCTTCTTCATCAATTTCATCCAACCTTACAGTCACATCTGTGTCAAATGGCTCTCCACCATAGTTGTTCATCAATTGAATTTTCGCTTCTACTTTTTCATTGAGCTTATATGCACCTCCATGAAATGTGTAGAACTGTAGTGCATCTTTTATTGCATTCCCTTCAATTCCTTCTTTACTCATATAGATTCCCATAACTTGAGCAATGATTTGGTCGCCATTTGGAACTTTATTCAATTCCTTTTTTAGAATTTTAGTTGCCTTTTGGATATAATCGCGAACCACCTCCCAATTGACCACTTCTTGAACAGCTCCGAATTCGTCTGTCTTGATAACAACAGGAAGATCTTCTGCCAATTTGGTAAGTTTCTGAACCAAAGGATTATCAGTTTCAACCTCATAGTTTTTATAAAACCACTCAATTGTGTAGCTATTGGCAGTTGAATCCTTAACGGTTATGTCAATTTCATACTTAATAAACTCTCTTGAAGTAGTGTCTCCGTCTTTGATTTTATACTTCTGATAAGTAACATCAAATGATTGCTTGTCATCAACGCTCCAATATCCAACAACTTGGGCTGTTGAATCAGCCATATTTATTTGAGCATGAATGTTAGAGAAGATCGTTGTGAGAATAATTGATAGTAGTATTTTCTTCATTTTCTATTTATTGCGCATAACGTAAAGGGTTTCTGCAATGGTGCCTTTTCGAAGCCGCATCCTGTCCCACGAAACGAAAACGTTGAACGAAGATAAAACTTTAAACCAACTCGTCACGGCACCATTGCAGAAACATGCTGTTGGGCGCAGGGCGGTTCACATGTCTAATATTTACTGTAAATATAAGTCACGCAAGGTACCTTCGAATTAAAAACACCTTTCTCAAATGCTTCTTCATGTCGGTCATTTAATCTTCTGAATCTTCTATATCGCTTTTTGTTGACTGTCCTCGTTGTCATGAAGTCGTAGGTGCCCTGCATCATCATAATAATCTCTAGGTTGTCGCAGTTGCTTGGAACTTGAACTGTTGTCAATTCAAAACCTATAAAACTTAATATCAACTGGTCTGTCCCAGTGGGGAGTTCTATTCTAAAATTTCCGTTCATGTCAGTAGTCCCAAGTTGTACGGTGTCGCTTATCTGAATTCTCACCTGTGGAATTGTCGTCAGCTCGAATTCGTCAATGACTTTTCCAGTAATTGTTCGTGTCTGTCCAGTTGAAACAAATGGAATTAAATAGATTGTCAGAATTATCAAAAGTCTCATTCCTAGTCTTGTGTAAATTGTCCACCGCCTTGCGCCCAACGTAAAGGGTTTGCGAAACTCTTTCGCAATGCATCCAAATAGGCATGCCTTACGAAAGAGTTGCGGGTATATTTGAATTAACTTTTTTTATCCCACTCCAACTGATCAAAGAAAGCTTCTGAATTGGTCAGATCTTTTTTGATCCCCTGGAAAATCAACCAATAGATTTCAGAAACTTATATCTTACTACCTGTCACCTAAAAGTTTTTGAATAAACACAATTCTTTCCTTTCTTCCAAAATCATAGAAGGAGTATCCTGGAAATAAAAACTTAAAATCACTGCTCCCGGAAATCAAGTTTTTGGCATCTTTTTACCAATTTTAGGAATCGCTCAAATTCCTTAACTCTAAGATGCTTACTTCCCAGAAACATCTCTTCTCTCTCGATCCCGGGATCACCTACCTGAACAATGCCTACCGCGGTCCAATGCTCAAATCCTCCGAAGAAGCGGCTATTCAGGACCTGGTAAAAATGAGAAGCCCGCATCAACTCAAGCCTGAGGACTTCTTTTCCGGGGTGGAAGTGGTAAAAGCGCTTTTTGCAAAACTGGTGAAATGCGCACCGACACAGGTGGCTATTATTCCATCGACTTCTTATGGTTTTGCCTGCGTGTTGAATAACTGGAATCCTGGAAAAGGAAAAAAAGCAATCACGGTCACTGATGAGTTTCCCAGCGGATATTTTTCCCTGAAAAGATGGGCTGAAGAACATGATTCTTCCTTAGTGAGTATTGGTCCCGGAACGAATAAGGAGGAGATCGGCAAGGGCTGGAATGAAAGAATTCTGGAGGAAATCGATCAGAATACGGGAGTTGTCCTGATTTCCAGCGTCCATTGGATGAATGGAGTCAAGTTTGATTTGAAGCAAATCGGAAAGCGGTGCAGGGAAGTGGGCGCTTGTTTTATTGTGGATGGCACGCAATCAGTTGGCGCATTGCCGATCGATGTGGCCGATTTCCAGATCGATGCCCTGATCTGTGCCACCTACAAATGGCTTTTAGGTCCTTACTCAATGGCCATGGCATATTTCAGCGAACGATTCAATGACGGAAAACCCCTTGAAGAATCCTGGATGAATCGAACCAATTCTCAGAATTTCTCTGATTTGACGAACTATCAGCCCGAATTTCTTCCCGGTGCAAACCGGTATAGCGTGGGGGAAACCAGCCATTTTATCCTTTTACCGATTCTTGAAAAAGCACTTGTTCAGCTGCTGGATTGGAAGCCGGAGCGAATTCAGGAATATGCAGGAGAGCTTAAAAAATCTTTGGTAAGCTATCAGAATGGGCGGAATTTGCCATTGGAAGTAAATGAGTTTACTGCCAATCACTTGTTTTCGCTTCCTCTGCAGGCAGAGCAGGATTCGAATCAGGTAAAAAGTTTGCTGGAAAAGGAAAAAATTTCGGTTTCTGTCCGTGGTGACTCACTTCGGGTTTCAATCAATGTTTTTAATGAGCAGAGAGATATCGACCAATTGATCGGAGCACTTGAATCCTTACCTGAAATTTAACGTAAAAACCGTCTTTTCATTCGGGACGGAAGTCACTTGAAGACTTCCGCGGTGGAGGTTCATAATCTGTCGGGAGATCGCCAAACCAATCCCCGAACCGGTCTTTTTGGTGGTGTAGAAAGGAACGAATATTCGCTCCAGCGCCGCGGGAATTATCCCGGGACCATGATCTTCAACCTGAAGGATTGTACCAGAATCGCCCTGACTTAGACCCTTCAGACAAATCGTCCGATCTGCCTGTACTTGCAAAGATTCAGAGGCATTTTTCACCAGATTGATCAGGATCATGGTGATCTGATCCGGATCGCAAAGTATTTCCAGACCTTCGGGATTAACCTCAGTTCGGATTTGAACCTGGGCATTTCGCAGGTCTTCCTTCATCAGGATCAGTACATTTTCAAAAAGTGTTTTGACTGATATCAGTTCTTTTTTGGGTTCCGGGATGTTGGTGTAGTCCCGATATGCATTCACAAAACCAACCAATCCGCGGCTTCGGTTGGCGATCGTTTCAAGTCCTTCCTGAATATCCTGATATCCGTCGCGCTTGATCAGAAAACCTTCCTGCTGCACGTAGCTGTCTTCATCGAGAATCGTTCGGAGGGAGTCCACCAAACTCGAAATCGGAGTGATCGAGTTCATGATTTCGTGGCGGAGAACCTTGGTCAGGTTTTGCCAGGCTTCGAGTTCGTTTGACTGGAGTTCGGCGTTGATGTTTTGGAGCGAAAGCAAAGTCCAGCTTTGGCCACCCATTTTCAGGGAAGTGGATTGGATGATGAGGTGGAGGTTTGGATTGACTTTGAAGGAAATTCGCTGACCGGGCTTCATTTCCTGCACCTCTTTCAAAAGTTTGGGAGAGAGTTTTCCTAAATCAGAAATCAACCGGAATTGAGGAATCTGGAGCAAATGCTTCGCCGAATTATTGATTACTCCGATTTTTCCATTCGTGTTAAATGAAATGATACCTGTGTTAATATGCTGAATGATCACCTGAAGGAAAAGCATTTGCTCCTCCTTTTCCGCCCGGGTTTGTTTGAAGACATTCATCACCTCGTTGAAGGCTTTATTTACTTCCTTGAAAGAGCCTCCCATTTTGCTATCAGAAATGAAAGTGCTGGAAAAATCGGTAAACCGGATCGAATCCAGAAATCGTGCAAGCTTCTGATTGATGGAGTTTACATAGTTTACCATCTCGACCATTTGGAAGATCACAATCAAACCCAGAATAAAAGGAGCAAGCAATAGGTTTTGGTTGTAGTAAAGCCAAACCCCTAGCAGGAGAACCAGCGTGATCAGAATTACCCGGATCGTAATCCCTACAAAAAACCTCCTATAGACCATATTTCTCTAATCGTCGGTATAGCGAAGATCGGGTCAGTCCGAGTTCGTCAGCAGCCCGTGTGATATGTCCGTTATGTTTTTGGAGCGCTTTTCTGATCAGGATTCGCTCCACATCTTCGATGTTCAAATGCTCCAAACTCACGGATTCATCCTGACGCTCCGGTTGCTGCATTTTCTGAAGGAAAAGATCTTCCGGTTGAAGCACGTTATGGTTGGTCATGATCACAGCTCGCTCAATGCTATGCTGGAGCTCCCGGATATTTCCCGGCCAGTGATATTTCAGCATTCGCTTGATCAGGGGTTCGGAAGCCTTGCGGATATCCTTGTTGTACTTTTTGGAATAGTAGCTGATGAAGTGATCGGTGAGCAGAGGAATGTCCTCCAATCTTTCGCGCAAAGGTGGAAGCTGGATCTCGATCGTATTGATTCGATACAGTAAATCCTGGCGGAAACCATTCTCATAGACCATGTTATGAATCGGCATATTGGTGGCCGAAATCAGGCGAATATTTACATCCACCGGGCGATTGGCACCGACACGGGTCACCTGCCGATTTTGCAAAACAGCCAAAAGTTTAGACTGCAGGGACATCGGGAGATTGCCGATTTCATCCAGGAAAAGAGTGCCTTTGTGAGCTTGCTCAAAGCGACCTGCCCGATCTTCTTTGGCGTCGGTGAATGACCCTTTTTTATGACCGAATAGCTCAGATTCAAAAAGTGATTGCGTGATTGAACCCAAATCCACGCCCACAAATGCTTCCCGGCTTCTGCGTGAATGGCGGTGAATTGCCCGGGCGATGAGTTCTTTTCCGGTTCCGTTTTCTCCCAAAATCAAGACGTTTGCATCTGTCGCAGCCACCCGCTCGATTGTTTCGAAGATCTTTTGCATGGATGGACTTTGTCCGATAATGTCCTTGAACTTGCTGTCCATGTCCTGCTGAAGCATTTGCTTCTGGTCTTTGAGCAGCACTACTTCCAGTTTCTTTTGGCGAAGCTGAAGAGCGGAATTTAAGGTTGCCAGTAACCGTTCATTTTCCCATGGCTTCAGCACAAAGTCTGTCGCACCTTCCTTGATCGCACGGACGGCAAGATTTACATCCCCGTATGCTGTGATCAGAACTACTACAGCCGAAGGATCAAGTTCGAGAATCCGGTCCAGCCAATAGAAACCTTCCTGACCCGAACTCACATCTTTGGTGAAGTTCATGTCGAGCAGAATTACATCGTATTGTTCATTGTGAACGAGGATCGGCAGCAGATCCGGATTGGTCTCCGTATCCACCTGGGCAAAATGTCTTTTGAGAAAAATTCTGGCTGCTTTCAGCAGATCTTCGTTGTCATCGATGATGAGGATTTTTCCGGTTTTTTGCTCGTTCATTTTGAAAAGTGGTTTAGTTTTGAAATCGAACTTGTATTCAATCCCTGGATATAGGTATTCTAAAAGCATACCGAAAAAAAGTCCTGTTCACTTTTTCAACCAAAGTGCCATTTTCGGACAGTTTTGACCGTTTTTCGATTTTATTTTCATTGATTTAAGATACAGAAAAAATAGGAACCCTGATCGGTTTTTGTTCGGTGGCGGACGAAATTGTTCGCGTAGAATCTTTTGGCATTTCCTAAAAACTTCGAACTGAGCCAATGAAGCCAATTTTTTGCATGGCATACCATTTGGCATATAGGACACAGCCCCAAATGGGCATTTGCACACAATGGATAGAAAATTAGACAAGAAATTCTGGACACCGAAAAGAATCGCAATGGTTGCAGGCGGTGCGATTTTGCTGGGAGGAATTATTTACCAAATAGGTTTTGCAGACCACCGCTCCACGATGAATGTGGAGCAAGACAGACTGAGCATCGCGACGGTTTCGACAGGTGAGTTTACCGATTATATATTGGTCTCAGGACAGATTGAGCCTGCGCGGACGGTTTTTTTAGATGCGATTGAGGGAGGTATGGTCAATCAAGTCGTGAGGGAATCCGGAGCCTTGCTCAAAAAGGGTGATACCATTTTGGTTTTGAACAACTCCAATCTTCAACTTGATGTAATGCAGCGTGAGACGATGCTTTACGAGCAAATCAATAACCTGCGTCAGACCCGGTTGCTTTTGGATCAGAATGACCTGAGCCAACAAGGTCAGTTAGCCGAAATAGATTATCAAATCAGTTTGCTCGAGCCTCAGTATAAACGATTCAAGGAGCTGCATGAGAAAAAACTGGTTTCCGATCGGGAATTCGAAGAAGTCAAAGAACAATACGAGTACAATATGAAGCGTAGAAAGCTCACCTACACTTCTTACCGAAATGATTCTGTCGCCAGGTCTTTTCAGTTGAATCAACTTCGCCAATCTGAAGGCAGAATGAATGCATCTCTAAACGGTGTCGGGAATATTCTTAACAACCTGGTGATCACTGCACCTATTGCAGGTCAATTGGCTACACCCCAGCAAATTGAAATCGGTCAGGCAATCAATCCCGGACAGCGATATGGTCAGATTGATATGTTGGATGAGTTTAAAGTTCGGGTGCCAATAGATGAATTGTATTTGCCGAGAATCGGGCAGGGGCTGAGGGGAAAATTCACCCTGAGCGGTGAGGATCACGAACTCGAAATCATGAAAATTTATCCTACGATCACCAATGGCCGATTTGAAGTGGATATGAAATTTACCGGAGCCAGTCCTCAGGGAATCAGAAGAGGGCAAAGCGTCCGAATCAGACTTGAATTGGGAGACAGCGAACAAAGCTTGTTGCTTCCAACAGGAGGATTCTTTAAAGACACCGGAGGAAACTGGGTTTTTGTCCTGAATCCAACTACCGGAATGGCTGAGAAAAGAGTGATCCGTTTGGGGCGCAAAAACCCTGAATTCTATGAAGTTCTCGAAGGTCTGGTCGAAGGAGAAAAAGTCATCATCAGCGGCTATGAGAATTTTGGGACGAATGAGGTGCTGGAGTTGAAATGATTTCGGATTTATGATTTATGATTTCGGATTTGAAAAAGGCCGGAAATTGAATATTTAACCTGGAATTCTAAATCAATGCTTTTAATAAAGAATCAAATACATACGTAAATAACCAAATACTAATCATTTGGATATTGCATTTTGGGTTCCGTAAATCCGAAATCATACATCCGCAATCTTAAATCAAACATGCAAAACGTCATCAAAACCGTCAATCTCCGTAAGCTATACGCTACCGAGGAAGTAGAAACTACCGCGCTGGACAGCATCCAGATCGAAATCAAAAAGGGAGAATTTGTCGCCATCATGGGACCTTCAGGCTGTGGCAAATCCACATTGCTGAATATCATCGGACTGCTTGATAATCCGGATGGGGGAGAATATTATTTCCTTGGTCAGGAAGTTGCAAAATTCTCTGAAAGACAGCGCTCCTCTCTCAGAAAAGGAAACATCGGATTCGTATTTCAGTCATTCAACCTGATTGATGAATTGACGGTATTCGAAAACGTGGAGTTACCGCTGCTTTACCTGAAGATCCCTTCTGACGAGCGTAAGAAAAAAGTGGAGGAAGTATTGACTCGTATGAACATCATGCACCGAAGAAATCACTTCCCGCAGCAACTTTCCGGTGGTCAGCAGCAGCGTGTGGCGATTGCCAGAGCGATCGTAGCCAAGCCATCTGTGATCCTTGCCGATGAACCTACCGGTAACCTGGATTCGACAAACGGTGAAGATGTGATGCGATTATTGGAAGAACTCAATAACGAAGGAACCACGATCGTAATGGTAACTCACTCTCCGCACGACGCAGGCTACGCCCACCGCATCATCAATCTCTTCGACGGTAAAGTCGTGACTGAGAATATCAGAGAGCAGTTTCATGTTTAATGCTGGCTGATGGATGACCGATGTCGGATGTCCACATCGGTCATCCAGCATCGGTCATCGGTCATTTTTTCTCTTTCAACCTCCATACCTCCCTCCTCCATGCTCCGCCACCAACTTCTCCTCGCTTTTCGGAACTTCACAAAGTTCAAGTCAATTTTTGCCATCAACTTGTTTGGGTTGGCGATGGGGCTGACGACTGTCATCCTGATCATGCTTTGGGTGAAAGATGAATTGGCTTTCAACAAGTACCATGAGAAAGTTGATCGAATCTATCAGGTGATGACCAATCATGATAATTCGGGCGGAATCGTCACTATTCATGTTGGTCCGGGTCTTTTGGCAGAAGCAATGGGAGAAGAGTTTCCTCAGATTGAAAAAATCGCTGCCACTTCTCCTTTTATCGAGGGAGTTTCCCTTTCGGAAGAAGAGAATAAGATTACAGGCGCAGGGCTTTTTGTGGATCAGGCATACTTTGATATTTTCTCAGTTGAGTTTCTTTCCGGTAATCCGGATCAGGCTGTTACAGATTTGAATTCAATCGTACTCTCTGCATCTGTTGCAGAGAAGCTTTTTGGATCTGCAGAAAAGGCCTTGGGGAAATCCGTTTCCTGGCAAGTTTTTGATTTTGCAAATGAGGTGAAAGTGACCGGAGTGTATCAGGATTTTCCGGTTCATTCCACCGAGAGACCTGAGTTTTTGCTCTCTTTTCCCTATTTCAAAAACATGCTGGGTGATGGTCTGCACTGGGATAATCATAACGCATCGACCTATTTTTTACTGGCTGAAGGGGTAAATCCGGATGAGTTTAATCCTCTGACCGAGAACTTCATTCAATCCAAACTGGCTGAATCCAATGTCACCTTGATGCCACAGCTGTTCAAAGACAGATACCTTTATGGCACATATGAGGATGGAAAAGTGGCCGGAGGAAGAATCAGCTATGTGAAGCTTTTCTCGGGAATCGCTCTTTTCATCCTGATTATCGCCTGCATCAATTTTATGAATTTGACGACGGCAAGATCCATGAGCCGGCTGAAGGAAATCGGAGTTAAAAAATCAATGGGCGCCAGTCGGCAGGGACTGTTTAACCAGTTTCTGGTAGAGTCCATGCTTTTGACTTTTCTGGCTTTAATCCTTGCAATCGCTTTTTCCTACATTCTCCAGCCTGTATTCAATCAGGTGACCTCCAAAACTCTGGGATTGGATTTCCAGCCTGATTTGATCCTGATTCTTGCAGGAGTTTGGTTAGTTACCAGCTTTCTGGCAGGAATATATCCGGCGGTTTACCTGTCCAAGTTCAGGCCGATGGAGGTGATGA
Source organism: Algoriphagus sp. (assembly GCA_036676605.1). Lineage (GTDB taxonomy): Bacteria > Bacteroidota > Bacteroidia > Cytophagales > Cyclobacteriaceae > Algoriphagus. Next base: position 62,404 of record JAKFCO010000090.1, on the reverse strand, counting down.
AGTCCAACCTGAAAGGGAGCTTTGGAGAATTGCTGGCAAGAAAAGGACTCGTGGTTTTTCAGTTCGCAATTTCACTTCTTCTGATCATCGGAATCTCGGTGATCGGCAAGCAAATGAGTTTCATCCAAAGCCAAAATCTGGGCTATGATCAGTCTCATCTTCTTCAGGTAAATGCCTCCGTCATCAATTCAACTCAGCTGGGGCCATTTCTTGAGCAAGTCAAATCAGTTCCGGGAGTGGAAAATGCTTCCAGCCTGAACCATCCATTGGTTGGGATGAGAAGCTCCACGATTGGGTTGACTTGGGAAGGAAAAACTGAGGAGGATGTGAAGTTTGAGGACATCTCGGTCAACATGGGTTTGATCGAGACCATGGGTTTTGAATTGGTTGCCGGACGATCTTTCTCACCGGATTTTGGGGAGGAAAATACCAAAATCATCCTCAATGAATCATCCGTCCGAATAATTGGATTTGATGAGCCCGTTGGAAAAATCGTGAACCTATGGGGAGAGGACAAAGAAGTGATCGGAGTGATCAAAGACTTCAATTTCGAATCTCTGAAAGAAACAGTAAAACCTGCTTTTATTAAATATGATCCGGCTTATGCCCAAAAAGTAATGATACGCCTGAACCCGGAAAATCAACAGGCAAGCATTGCCGGTATTTCGAAAATCTTCGAAACCATGACTTCTCAATCTCTGGAATACTCATTTCTGGACGAAGATTATCAAACCCTTTATCAGGCAGAACAGCGGGTGGCCAAACTCGCCAATTACTTTGGAATCGTAGCTATTTTCTTGTCCTGTCTTGGGCTGTTTGGGCTTGCGGCATTTACGGCTGAGAAGCGCAAAAAGGAGATCGGGGTACGCAAAGTCATGGGAGCTTCCATGATGGGAATTCTGACTTTGGTGTCAAGAGACTTTGTGCAACTCGTGCTGATTTCAATTCTGATCGCGGTTCCGCTTGGATGGTATTTCGCCAATTCCTGGTTGGAGACTTATGCCTTCCAGACGAATCTCAGCTGGTGGATTTTCGCAGGTTCCGGTATTTTATTGCTGGTCATAGCTTTGGGAACTGTTGGATTCCAGGCGTACAAAGCTGCTTCAGCCAATCCGGTGAATTCGTTGAGAAGCGAATGATATGTATTCAGTCTCAGTGATCAGTCGCAGTAATCAGTCTCAGTCACAGTGATCACTTTAAATCATAGTGACCAATCGTAGTAATCAGTAACAGTTTTGAAGAGATAGTATTCAGTAGTTGGATCCAATTACTTCCAACTTCCAGCTTCCAGTTTCCAACAAACCTTTAACCCAATTTCCCATGCTCAAGAACTACTTCAAAATCGCCGTTCGGAATCTGTTGAAAAATAAGGTTTATTCCTTTATCAACGTTTTGGGTATGACGCTTGGATTTATCTGCTGCATGCTGATCATGCTGCACGTGAAAGATGAATTGTCGTATGATAAGTTTTTGCCAAATCACGAAAACATCTATCGGGTGGCTTTGGAGCGGGTTTATCCGGATCATTCCAGCTACTATGCGATCATTCCTAATAGCTATTCTGAAGTCTTCGCAGAGGAAGTTAAGGGCGTGGAAGAATCTGTCCGCTTGTTCAATTTTGCAAATTCAATTATTGTAGAAGTTGGAGATCTGAAAATTGAAGAAAAGAATTTAATCGCGGCAGATTCTAATTTTTACAATGTATTTGATTTTGAAATCCTTCAAGGAGCAAACCAGAATGAAGCTTTGGCCAATCCAAATACCGTAGTTGTAACTCAAACTACTGCTGAGCGGCTTTTCAAATCCGAAAACCCGGTGGGTAAATCTCTCAAGATTTTTGGGTTGGATTTTGAAGTTTCGGCAGTGATGGCAGATGTGCCCGAAAATTCTCATTTACAAGTAGATTTCCTTTTTGCATCAGTTTCTTTTCCTGGATTAGCTGCGGAAAATTTTACCGGATTTTCTGCTTTTACCTATCTGAAACTTAATCCGGAAGTTGACCCTATGCTGGTGGAAAGTCAGATTCCCGCCTTAGTGTCCAAATATGCAGCAGGTCAGATCGAACGGGAATTGGGTGTCTCCTTCGCAGACTATACGACAGCTGGAAATGGATACCGCTATTTTCTACAGCCAGTGACATCTATTCACCTGAACTCCAATCTTGAAGGGGAAATGAGACCCAACGGCAATTCCCTTTACGTCTATATTTTTATTTTCATCGCAATTTTTATCCTCGCTCTGGCATGTATCAATTTCATCAATCTGGCTACAGCCCGCTCTGCGGATCGTGCCCGTGAAGTCGGGGTAAGGAAAGCCATGGGTTCGGATCGTAGCCAAATCATCACTCAATTCCTTCTTGAGGCGCTTTTTTTGACCTTTACTTCACTTATGTTAGGGATTTTGCTGGTAAATTTAGTCCTGCCCTTTTTCAATGACCTGGCTGAAAAGACGCTCAGAATAGATTTGGATTCTGTGCTTTTTGCCTTGCCGATTTTGCTTGGATTTGGAATTCTTGTAGGGCTTTTGGCTGGGTATTATCCGGCATTTCATATTTCCAAACTGAATACCATCAGTATCCTGAAAGGGAAACTGGAAGTGACTGGCGGAGGCAAATGGCTGCGAAACGGCTTAGTGGTATTCCAATTCGGAATTGCAATCATGCTGATAGCTGGGACCCTGATTATCAATCGGCAGATCAATTTCATCCAGTCCACCAGTCTGGGTTTTCAGAAAGAAAATGTGCTGGTCCTGGAGCGATATGGCAACCAGGAGAAACGTGAAGTATTAAAAGAAGAATTGGAAAAACTGCCGGGAGTGCTATCTGTCGGAGTATCCAGCAGCTTGCCGGGCAAAGGCACCACTGGCATCCAATTTAACAAGCCAGGCGGAGGCGATGTGCTGACTACGAAGAGTTTTTCAGGTGATGAATATTTTTTCCAAACCATCGGAATTCAACCTTTGGAAGGGAGGGTTTTCGATGAAAATTTCAATGACTCCCTTTCCCTGATTCTTAATAAAGAAGCTGTCAAGGTATTTTTTGGAGATCAAAATCCCATCGGACAAAAGCTTATCACTAATGCCAATCTGGACGGTGAAAATCGTGAAGTGACTCTTACGGTCATTGGGGTGGTAGATAATTTCAATTTTGAATCGCTTCACACCATGGTAACTCCATTGGCGATGTATCATTTGAATAATCCCCTGGGGAGAGAAAATTTCCTTTCCATCAAATTCACTTCAGGTCAGCAGGAAGCCGTCGTCAACGGACTGGTAGCAAAATGGGCCGAATTCTCAGACGGCAACCCTTTATCTTATTTCTTTCTGGACAATGACCTCGCCCAGCTCTATCGAAGTGAGCAGGTTTCCGGTAAGATTTTGGGCGTGTTTTCCATTTTAGCTATTGTGATCGCATGTATCGGTTTGTTTGGACTGGCGTCTTACACCGCATTTTTAAGAACCAAAGAGATCGGCGTACGCAAGGTCTTGGGAGCTTCTATTGGCAGTATTGTCTTGTTGCTTTCTCTGAATTTTGCCAAGCTGGTAGGAATTGCTTTCCTGATCGCTATTCCGATTTCCTGGTTTGCCATGGATAGTTGGCTGGATTCCTTCGCTTTCAAGATCGATTTGGGAGTTTGGGTATTTGTAATTGCTGGATTGATTACGCTCGTGATTGCGTTGCTGACTGTTAGTTTTCAGGCAATTGCTGCGGCCATCGTGAATCCGGTGAAGAGTTTGAAAAGCGAATGAGTTGGGTTTTAGTCTCAGTGATCAGTCGCAGTCACTGTTGGAAGTTGGAAGTTGGAAAGTTGGAAGTGCTACCAGAGTTCAGTCGCAGTGTTTAGTCTCAGTCGCAGTTGAGCAGTTGCAGTTTGCAGTAGCAGTCTCAGTGATCAGTCTCAGTTTGCAGTAACAGTATTCAAGTTGACAGTCACTGTTGGAAGTAGGGAAGTTGGAAAGTTGGAAGTGCTACCAGAGTTCAGTCGCAGTGTTTAGTCTCAGTCTCAGTCTCAGTTGCAGTGATCAGTCAGAGTGATCAGTCGCAGTTTGCAGTGATAGCATTCAAGTTGTCAGTACCTGAAATTTCTGACTGCAAATTGAGCACTTTCTTTGTTCGCTCGCGAACAAAAACCAGGTTGTACGGACAATTTTAAATCTAAAAAAGGCTTCAAAATTGAATTTGAGGCCATTTTTTGCTTTGGCACAATCTGTGAAAATCTACAGGGAGATAATCAACTTAAAAACTAAATGCTATGAACTTTGCTAAAACCACAGCCGCTATTTTCCTCTTTTTTTTACTTGGTACAACCGTACAAGCACAAGGAACCGAAACCCGCACACCCGGATCATTTACTAAAGTTGAGTCAGGCGGAAGCTGGGATGTGTTCATCAAAAAGGGAAGTAAAGACGAAGTAAAACTCGTTTCCACCAACATTTCACTCGATAAAGTCATCACAAAAGTGGATGGTGACGAACTCAAAATTTCGCTCGAAAGGGGATCTTACGATAAGGTGGGATTGACTGTCTATGTGACTGTCAGAAACCTGGAAGGAATCGGGACATCCGGCTCCGGCAATATGATTGTTGAATCAGATTTCGGTGCTGATGAATTCAGCATTGGTCTTTCCGGATCGGGCAAAATAGAAATGAAAAATATTATGGCAGAGGAAATCAACATCGGAATGAGCGGTTCGGGTGATATCACGATCGCCGGTGGATCTGCTGAAGAAATAACCATTGGGCAATCAGGTTCCGGAAAACTCAATGCACTGGAGTTGAGCGGGGAATCGGTGAAAGTAGGAAAATCAGGCTCCGGAGACACTTACATCGGCGCAACTGAAAGCCTGACTGTCGGCTCTTCAGGTTCCGGAAATGTCTATTACAAAGGAAATCCTGAGGATAAAAAAATCGGAACTTCAGGTTCATCCAGAGTTATTCAGAAATAGGATAAAAGAGATTAGAGAATAGGAGATTAGGGATTAGGGATAAGAGAGGAGATAGGAAAATAAGAGATTAAGAGAATAGTATAAAGAGTCAGGATGTAAGAACCAATTGGGATTGCCAGCTGGGTTTTTTTAACAATTAAATTTTCAAATCCGTATGTTCAAAAACTACTTCAAGATTGTATTTCGGAATGCCCGGAAGAATCCACTTTATGTTTTGATCAATATTTTTGGGCTTGCTGTGGGGATGGCTGTGAGTATTTTGATTTTTCTGTTTGTTCAGCATGAGCTGAGCTATGACCGATACCATGAAAAAGCGGATCGGATTTACAGAGTTTCCCGCTCCTGGTCCAATCAGGATGGTGAAGTGAGTCTGCATCTGGGTCATGCCGCACCGCCTTTTGGTCCGTTGATTCAGTCTGATTTTGGGGATGATGTGGAGCTGGCTGTTCGTATTTTCAACTTTAATCCTTTGGTCAAATACGGCGAAAATGCTTTTGAAGAGGAGCGATTTTTCTTTGCTGATCCGGAGGTTTTTGATGTGTTTTCATTCAACCTTTTGCAGGGAGATCCTAAGACAATCCTGAAAGATGCCGATGCCATTGTGGTTTCTGAATCCACCGCCCGGAAATATTTTGGCAATGAAAACCCTGTCGGAAAAGAACTGGAAATGGTCATTGCCGGTCAGCCGGCAAGTTTTCAGGTTCGCGGAGTGATGGAAGACATGCCGGATAACTCCCATTTTCATGCAGATTTCCTGGCTTCAATGGTTCCTGTGGTCACATTTTATGGAGGTCAGGAAGCATTCATGAGCAATTACGGCTCGAATAACTTTTCAACTTATCTCCTTCTCAAAGCGGGAGTGGATGCGAAATCTCTGGAAGCAAAACTACCTGAAATGATCGATCGGCATATGCCGGAAAATCAGGCAGGAATCCCTGCTTCCAAAGGAACAAAACTTACCCTTTGGCCCTTAACCGATATCCATTTGTATTCTAATCTTGACTCTGAAATCGAGCCAAATGGCAACATCGATTATGTTTACATCTACCTCGCTGTCGCGCTTTTCATCCTGCTGATCGCCTGCATCAATTTCATGAATCTCTCCACTGCCCGATCTTCTTTGCGATCGATGGAAGTAGGGCTTCGCAAAGTAATGGGAGCAGATAAAATCCTTTTGGTGCGGCAGTTTATGGGCGAATCCTTCGTCATGACTTTCATTTCCCTCATTTTGGCGCTGCTGATTGTGTACTTCTTTTTGCCTACTTTTTCGGATTTCACAGACAAACAACTCAGTCTGAATTTCATTGAAAACCCGGAGTATTTACTTGGTTTAGCAGGTTTGGTCCTGGTAGTCGGTATAGTTTCCGGAAGTTATCCGGCACTTTTCCTTTCGGGTTTTTCACCTTCCAAAGTGCTCAAAGGAGCTTTCAAAGTAGGGAAAGGACATGAGAACTTCAGATCGGTTTTGGTGGTGGGTCAGTTTGCGATTTCGGTGGTTCTGATCGTGGCAGTTTTGGTGGTTGTCCGCCAGTTGAATTTCATGCAAAACAAGGATTTGGGCTTCGCCAAGGAGGATTTGGTGGTGCTGCCAACGAGTGCTTCCATCAATGAAAATTATCTGATGATCAAAGATCGATTTGAAAATCATACCGGAATTAAGGCGGTGAGTATGTCAAGCCGTGTTCCATCGGGCAGATTGTTGGATTCGCAGGGAGGTTTGGCGGAAGTAAACGGTGAACTTTCGCAGATCAATGTCAGGATCGCTGATATCCATGTGAGCCATGATTTTTTGAAAACCTACGGGATACCGATTGTGCAGGGCAGGGACTTTGATTTCAAATTAGCAAGTGATTCAACAGAGGCGTTCATTTTGAATGAAGCTGCGATTCGGGCGGTTGGCTGGGCAAGTCCTGAGGAAGCCATCGGCAAGCAATTTCAATATGGAGGAAGACGCGGTTTTGTGACGGGAGTGATGAAGGATTTTCACTTCGAATCTCTGCATCAGCCGATTGTTCCGATCGTTTTCATGATCTCCCAAAACAGAAATAACCAAGTCACCATCAAATACGATGCAGCAGAAAAAGATCAGGTTTTAACCTATTTGAAAGAAGAATGGGCGAGTTTGAGACCTGATTTTCCATTCGAGCCGCTGTTTGTGGATGAAGGTTTCAATGCACAATATAAGGCCGAGGAGCGGGTCAAAACGATTTTCACTTTCTTTTCAGGCCTGGCAGTTTTGATTTCAATATTGGGACTTTTTGGGTTAACCACTTTTGCCACTGCACAGCGAACGCGGGAGATAGGAATCCGAAAAGTGATGGGAGCGGAGACTGGAAATATCCTCACGTTGCTTGGAAAGGATTTTATGAAGCTCGTACTCATTGGGTTCCTGATCGCAATCCCGATTTCCTGGTTTGGAATGAGCAGCTGGCTGGAGGATTTTGCCTACAAAATCGGGATCAGCTGGATTGTTTTCCTATGGGCAGGATTGATTGCCGGGATTATTGCTGCCATTACCGTCACCTCTCAGACGCTAAAAGCGGCCTGGGCAGATCCTGTCAAGAGTATTAAGAATGAGTAGGGGGCGGAAGCTGGGAAGTGGGGGGCAGGGAAGTTGGAAGTATTTGCAGTGTTCAGTCTCAGGAAGCAGTCACAGTGATCAGTCGCTGTGTGGGAGGTTGGAAGGAGGGAAGTAGGAGGTTGGAAGCTGGGAAGTGGGGGCAGGGAAGTTGGAAGTATTTGCAGTGTTCAGTCTCAGGAAGCAGTCACAGTGATCAGTCGCTGTGTGGGAGGTTTGGAAGGAGGGAAGTAGGAGGGGGGAAGTAGGAGGTTGGAAGTATTTGCAGTGTTCAGTCTCAGGAAGCAGTCACAGTGATCAGTCGCTGTGTGGGAGGTTGGAATGAGGGAAGTAGGAGGTTGGAAGTATTTGCAGTGTTCAGTCTCAGGAAGCAGTCACAGTGATCAGTCGCTGTGTGGGAGGTTGGAAGGAGGGAAGTAGGAGGTTGGAAGCATTTGCAGTGTTCAGTCTCAGGAAGCAGTCACAGTGATCAGTCGCTGTGTGGGAGGTTTGGAAGGAGGGAAGTAGGAGGGGGGAAGTAGGAGGTTGGAAGCATTTGCAGTGTTCAGTCTCAGGAAGCAGTCACAGTGATCAGTCGCTGTGTGGGAGGTTGGAAGGAGGGAAGTTTTACCTACAAAAGGAAGCCATTCTCTATCGGATATGGCTTGGGAATGTCTTCTTCTCCCAACATCTCCAGCAGGTCAATTTCAATAGTTCTTGAAATGGAAGAGATGGGAACATCATTGTAAGCTGCTTCAAAGGGGTTTTCAGAATAATCACCGATCCTGTCGACCAGGAAGAAAATCCAGATAATTATTGTTGAAAAAGGGACAGTAAGCCAGATATGCAGATTTTTAGTTAACTCAAAAATATCCAGCAAACCAAAGGGAATCAGACTGCAAAAAATGAAATTGATCCAAAGGCCGGTGGAAGCATATTGTCTGGGAAAGGGATAGTTTTTTATCCGCTCTGTCATTCCTTGCTCATCAAAAAACTTGCCCACCAATTGATGTAGCCAAACATGTTTGTACTCGCTTACTCCTCCATTCTGGAAAAGCTCATTCAAAGTTTGACTCTGATTTTTTAAGATTTGGCGGGGAATGTTATGATGCTTTAGAACGGCTTCCAACTCCTCCTTATCCAGATATTTTTCAATTTCCGGAACCATTCCCCTCAGACATTCTTCTCTGAAATGGGGCGCGAACACCAGCTTTTCGACTGCATCATTATGTTCCCATGGCCTTTCTTTTCTCATGGTATGCTTTAAAGCTAAAAGCCAGGCTAGGTGGCGGAAGATGACTTTCTTTTTCCACTCTTTACCCACTTCAGGATTGACCATGGAGAAAATAGCTGTTGTGAAAGTCCGGCTATCATTCAGGATACTTCCCCAAATTTTCCTGGCTTCCCAGGTTCGGTCGTAGGAGCTGTTATTTTTGAAACCCAAATAAAAAGATACCGCAACGCCAATCACTGAAATAGGTTGCCATGGAAGAGTAAATGGAAAGTTGGCCAATCTGGAAATCAGGATGATCACTAAAGAATACAAAAAAGCACCCAAAAGCAGATTTTTAGACCACCGGATTGTCATCCATAAACTATAATGTCTTTTTACATACATGGCCTGGTCCCGATTAAAAAGAATAATCTAAGAATTTCTGATCAAAAATTCAGCGTTAAGAGGCCGGACTTTTGATTTTTGCCCGTGAATGAACAAAAATGTTCGCGGTTAAAAAGCTGTATTTCTAAAAAATGCCGTTTTTGAGCAATAGTGGCTATTTTTTCATGGCACAAATGTGGGGAAGGAATACGAGATAAGATTTAAGAGATAAGAGATAAGAGACAAGAAACAAGAAGCAAGAGACAAGAGACAAGAGCCAAGAAACTGGAGCAAAAAAATTGAACTGAATGCGGACAATAGAAATTAGGAATATCGAACGCCAAATGATGAATATTGAATCATCTTTCCTTTAAAGAAGCGGCTTTTTATACTGTTTTCCAGATATCTCTTGATTTCCATATTTCAAATTAAATTATTGGAGACAGCTTCTGAAATCAAAAATTACCATAATATTTCTTGATTCAAATCGAAAATTATTATGATTATTCTGGATTTTAATCCAATGGGTCGTTTGCTTCAGCAATTTCTACATGAGATAATTCTCTCTTAACTCAAGTCCGGTAGTGGTTACAGCCCGTCAATTTGGTCAGCGAGAACAATAGCCATATCCTTAGGTTTGATCGGATTTTTCCCCGGTATCGCAAACAGTTTTTCTTATTTTTGGATTTATAACCTTACTTACCACCCCATGCAAAATTTCAGAGCTGAGTTGCTGGATAGTCTCAACCAGATCAAAGGGAAAGGGTCTTTTATGACAAGTCACGCTGTCCCTTTTGTATTTCCCCGGTTACTCATTCAAAACTTAGGAGAAATCTCGTTTCCTGTCAATGAACTGCAAGCTAGGGCGTTGATCCAAGAGGCTCATAAGGCACCCTTTGGAAAAGGCAGCCAGACTATCGTTGATGACGAGGTGCGGAGTGCATGGGAAATCGATTCGGACAAACTGCGATTCAAGGGTAATGAATGGGATGTTTTTTTGCAGAGTGTGTTGATCAGTATCAAACCGGAATTGGGAATTGAAGATTTTGAGATAGAAACACATCTCTATAAAATGCTCATTTACGAAAAAGGAGATTTCTTTCTGACACACCGTGATTCTGAAAAGGAGAAAGGAATGTTTGGGACATTGATCATCGGCTTGCCTTCCAGTCACAGGGGTGGCGAACTGCTGGTCCGGTTCGATGGAGAAGAAAAATCGGTTCATTTTGAGGATGTCGCCAACGATTATAGAATCCCTTATGTGGCTTTTTATGCGGATTGCGAACATGAAGTAAAACCACTGACGGCTGGTTACAGGGTCTGCCTTGTTTATAACCTCGTTCAAAAGAAATCCGATAGGGAAATACAATTTGAAGCCGTGAGCGGACATGCTTTGCGACTGTCAGACATTATGAAAAAGGGGACAGGCAGCGGGCAGTTTTCCCCTGGAATCGTCTTGTTGGGACATCAGTACACTCCTGAAAATTTTGCTCCGAACCATTTGAAACTGAACGACCGTCCTCGGGCAGAAGCATTGATGAGGGCAGCTGATTCCGCTGGATATTATGCTAAAATGTGTCTGGTCACCTCCTTCTTGTCCGGTTCACCGAATTATGACGGATACGACTGGGACGATGAAATAGATGAAGATGCCGAAATGGGAGAAGTTTATGATGATTCACTTTACATTGAACATTGGTTGGAAGAAGGCTATCCACCGCTGCGCGGCATTCAGTTTAGTGAGAGCGACCTACTCACCACATTCCAGATTAACGAAGGTGAAGCGATTGTTAAAGAATCCACAGGTTATATGGGGAACTACGGACCCGACCTGACTCACTGGTACCATTATGGAGCGGTGATATTTTGGCCAAAAATAGAGCATGAAGAGTTGTTGCTTGGCCAGGATATAGGAAATCAACTGGAATGGATTGGCTATTACAATACGGTAAGAAAGCAACTTTCCAAAGAAGAAACTGTTGTTTGCGAAAAAATTCTGAGCAACATACTGGATAGTGATAAACCAATATCAAAAATTGATTTCGACGTAATTGCAGATTGGCTGATAGGATATGAGGATGATTCCTGCTTTGACAGATTGGGATACCAGTTGCTTAAACGTTATTTTCAAAATATCAGCCCTGATTCTTGGGTTAGGCTTGTGGAGGCTTATCCCGCCAGGCATTTTGAAATAATCTTCAAAGAGGTAACCCAGGAAGAAGATGTTTCGACTGTTTGGCATCTGCTGTCTATTCTCAAATCACTCCCAGATACAGGATCCGGCAGAAAGATTGTCTTTTCTCAGTTGCCTAAACTGCCAGAGTATTTTTCCATTTTGGTGTCAGGTAAAAAGGATAAGGCCTTGGTGAATTCTCAAGCATTGAAAAATCTGCTATATCTGGAAAGTCTGCAACCACAGGACAAAGAATGGTTAAGCTCTATGAATGCAGTACTGACCGGATATCGCAAAAGAGACTATGTCAATAATGTCCTTGTATCGGTAGTTCTTCATCTGGAAAGAGAAACTTCGCTTTCGAAAGCATTACTTTCATTTGGGAAGGATGAGTTACAGCTAAGAGTAAACAATAAACCGCAACCTCCTGCCAACTGGTCCCGGCCAGTTCCGGAGGTGAATTACGATAAAAAGCTGTGGAATATCCTTGTCGGTTTTTTACAATCACCGATAGAGGAGGTGTTTGATTTCAGGAGCAGACAAGCGGAAAGGGAGGCCTTGGAATCAGCTATAAGAAGGGTGACGATTGACTTGCGGACAGAGACCATCAGAAAAGGTTCTCCCCACACCCTCCGTATCATCAAAACACAGTCAGCCTATGAAAAACAAATGGACGATTGGAGGGAAGATGTGGCCTTGCTGAAAAGAATGATCTAAACTTTTGCAACCCGCCAGATATCATATGTAAATCTAGTCGACTTTAGTTATTGGCTCTGTCCTTGACAACGTCAGTGTTCACTGACGTTTTCTTAATGGTCAATATTTTAGCCGGAAAAAGACCGTGAATTTAATTCATCATGGTCAGTAAAGACACTGACCCAGGCGCTTAGCTCACTTGCCCTTATTCCAATAGATCTTCAGGTTTTTGGTGGATCTGCCGGAAGCGATGAGTTCCGGCTTGCCGTCACCATCCAGATCGGCAGCCTGTAAATCCTCGCAGGCCATTCCGTTTTTGTCGATCCAGACTTCCTCATATTCTGAAAATGAGCCGTTTTTTGGAATAAAAAGTTTGACCCCAAATTCACCAACTTCATTAGGCAATCGCCAACCTACTGCGATTTGATCCGAACCCAAACCCAGAAAATCCCCAACTGCGAGGGCGTGACCGTCTTTGAGTTGCGAGTGAAGGACATTTCTTGTTAGGTCTTTTGATTGTAGATTATTATCGAAACCTTCATAAGCGACCAGGGTCGTGCCATGCATGGGTTCGATGGTCGCCAAAAATTGATTTTGACCCATTCTATTTCCCAAGCGAAGTTCTCCTACACTTGGAATCGTGGGAAGGTTGATCTTTTCCTTTTCCCAATTTGATCCGGCAGAGGCTAGGTAGGTTACGCCTTCTTTTCCCCCCAAAAGAATGGCATTATCTGATTCTTCTTCGATTACATCCAGATTATGAGTTAGGTGCATGCTTTCCTCAATTACCTCGTATTTCCAGTCTCCAGTTGGATCGGTAGGGAATTCATAGGCGATCACTTTCACACCTTCACCTTCACCGTTCGCATTTCCTCTGCCATGCAGTGGAACTACGATCAAATGTGCAGAATTGCCAGACTTAACCCAGCGCATTCGGTGGGTAGTGGGCTCATGATGAAGTTGTTTTGGCGTCCATTTTTGGGTGGGGTCTGCTGGACGGATGAGGTAAAAAACGGCTCCGGATTTTTCGGTGTCTGAAGTTTCGCCCGGATTCCATTGTGCACCGACCGCCACTTCGACTTTTCCGTCGCCATCCAAATCCATAGCCGCGATGCAAACATTGTCTGAAGTAGTCAAATTCTCGGCCATCACATGCTTTTTCCAATCACCGTTTCGGTACCAGACAATGGCAGTTTTATCGGTCAAAAGAATATCCGGCTTTCCATCCCCGTCTACATCTCCGATGGCAACCCCATACCCGATGGAAATTCCAGCATCCAGAATTTGCGATTCAAAAGGTGATGAAATCTGGGTTTGAAAGTAAAAAGAGAGTAAGAAAATGGGTATGTAAAACATGGTTTTTTGGGCTGGTTCTCTTTAAATATAAGGGATTTAGGGGTAAAATTGAAGAAGTGGACTTGGTACAAATTGGAAGGAGGATTGATATTCTGAATCGGATTCAGAATCCGACTTTTGACCGTAAGCGTGCAATTATGTTCGGGGACACATTTTTCTGAAATTTGAAAATGGCTGTATTGAGTGATTTAAGGACTTTTTGTGATGGCATCATAGTGGGATAAGTCATGGAACTATCTGATCTCTAGCCAAGAAGAAAAGTCCCGGAACTATCTGAAAGTCACCCTGAATGGCTTCTTATACCTAATGCCTTCCGGAATTATTAATGTATTTGGTTTGACTGTCAGTTTGATCTGAAATATGGAGATTTTCTTCCATGTCAGTCTTGATTTCGATAAGGACTTCCAATTTGATTATTACATAGATGGATTAGATAACAAGAAAGCCCGGGTTCGGTGAATTCGGGGTTTTTTCTGAACTTTCTTATAAAAATCAAAATGAGTATCCGCAATCTTGCACATACTAATAAAAGTGTGGGTTTGAAGCTTAATTTGAGAAGATTCCCTCCGCCGCGGCGGAGGGCTAGGGGGATTTTTTCCTCAGTTTAGTTCGGGAAATTCTTAGAACGTGCAACATTCCGTGGAGTCATAAAAATCAAATTTTAAACTAGTAAAACTGAAAAAAAAATACTTTGACCGGGAGCGGACAAATTTGTTCGGAGTTTGATTGGATAATATTCAAAAGAGGTTCAAACTAGCGTTAATGAAGCATTTGTTATGGCACAATAGTGGAAATGCACACCTCGTTCAAAAGAATTTCCGGTTCGAATTCCGTGCCTGTTGATTTGAACAAAGCCAACTATCAATCTCATAACCTATGTGGAAAAACTATCTTATAATCGGTTGGAGAAGCTTGCTGAGGAGCAAGGTCTTTTCTTTCATAAATATCGGCGGATTGGCCCTGGGTCTGACTTGCTGTATTTTGATTCTTTTGTATGTGAAAGATGAGAAGTCGTTTGACCGGTTTCAAGAGAACGGAAAAGATCTGTACCGAATCAAAGTGACGATGGTGTCACCGGGTGATTCGATGACGATAGCGAGTACCAACGCCATCCACGGACCGGCATTTAAAGATGGAATTCCCGAAATCCGGGAAGTCATCCGGACCCAAACCCAACCTTTTGTAATTAAAAAAGGAGAAGATTTACTCAGTGCAAATGTTCTTTTCGCAGATCCACGGTTTTTTGAAGTCTTTTCACTTCCCTTGCTTTACGGTGATCCCGGTACTGTACTTTCTGACATCGGATCAATTGTGCTTTCCGAGGAAATGGCAGAGAACTATTTTGGAACGGGCGATGCTGTCGGCCAAGTCATCGAACTGAAAGTAAATGATGATTTTGAGCAGTTTATAGTTTCCGGAGTAGTCAAATCCATTCCACAAAACTCCACCCTTCAATTTGACAGCATGATTTCATTTGAATGGCAGGAAGCAAATGGTTGGACCAACGATGAATGGTTAGGCTTTTACATGAACACTTTTGTACTACTCGACAGCAGGGCTGACCACAGTCAGGTCGGGTCTAAAATGGACCAGATATTCAACGTAAATGCCACTCAGGAAATTATGGATTCGCCAGGATTTGACCGCAAAGTCAGTTTCAGCTTGCAGCCATTTTTGGACATTCATTTAGACAACGGAATGGATAATGACAGGAACGGGATCACCAAGTCCAGCAATCCGACCTATTCCTACATATTGGGAGGAATCGGACTTTTCATCCTGATCATAGCCTGCATCAATTTTGTAAACCTTGCAGTGGCAAGATCATTAAAGCGGGCTAAGGAAATCGGGATCCGCAAAGTAATCGGGGGTCTAAGAAGGCAGCTGATTTTCCAGTTTATGACAGAATCATTTTTGCTGACATTTTTTGCTTTTGTACTTGCAATCCTGGCTAGCCAGTTTGTGCTGCCGACGTTTAACGTTCTTTCCAACAAAGAATTATCTCTGTCTTATCTTATGGATTTCGAGCTGATTTTGATCTTTTTCAGCTTGTTTTTAGTAACCGGATTAGTGGCTGGATTTTATCCGGCGTTGGTGCTTTCGGGATTCAGTCCTTCCAAAAGTCTTCAAAAGCGGGCCAAACTTCTGCAACAAAACTTCCTGACCAAAGGCTTGGTAGTCTTTCAGTTTACCCTTTCGATCTGCCTGGTAGTGGGGACGATTTTGATTTTCTCCCAATTCAATTTCCTGACTTCCATAGACTTGGGATATAATGATGATAATTTAATGAAGTTGAATGGTTTTAGAGGAAATCATTCCGGCAGGGAAGCGATGAAGCAGGAGCTTCTATCCATGTCAGAGATATCAGCTGTAGCCGGTTACAATGGAAATTACAACGGAACCATGGCCAAAGTCAACGAAGAAAATGTTGAGTTCGGATACATCGGAGTGGATGATGACTTCCTCGAAACCCTGGAAATTGACCTCTTGGAAGGCCGCAATTTTTCATCTGAATTCAGCACTGATCCCGGGGAATCCATTATCGTTAATGAGGCTTTTTTGAAACAGGTTGGTTGGAATGAAGGAGTGGGAAAGGAAGTGGATTTTGAATGGAAAAATAAAAAAATGAAAGTGATAGGAGTGGTGAATGACTACCATTTTGCTTCGCTCAAAGAAGAAATCAAACCATTGGTATTGACTCAGGATCCGAAGTATGGACTTCAGTCTCTTTTCATCAAACTAAACGGGGGGAACCCGTCAGAAACAGTCAAGAAAATTGAAGCTGTTTTTCGGAAGAATGTGTCATTTATGCCATTTGACTACAGTTTTGAGCAAGAAAATAATATGAAGCGATACGAGCGCGAAGCCCGATGGAAACAGATGATCACCGCAGGGGCAATGCTTTCCATTTTCGTGTCCTGCATCGGGCTGTTTGGATTGGCAGCTTTCAATGCTGAGTCAAGGGAAAAAGAAGTGGGTGTCAGAAAAGTAATGGGCGCATCGGTCTCAAGTATCGTGAGATTACTCTCAACAGATTTTGTAAAGCTGATACTTGTGGCGGTGGTGATTGCCTTTCCGATATCTTATTACGCTGGCTCGGTTTGGCTTCAGGAATTTGCTTATCAGGTGGGGATCGAATGGTGGTTTTTTGGCATCGCCGGAATCTTTGCCATCAGTGTCGCAATGCTCACTGTTGGAATAGAGTCTTTCAAGGCTGCTATTAAAAACCCGGTAGAAACGCTTAAGAGTGAGTAATCTAGCCCAGTAGCTAGTATCAAGAAGTTGGTATCAAGTATCAAGACAAGAACCTAGAAACAAGAATCAAGAGGCTGGAGTAGGATGCTTGAAACTTCCAACCACCCAACTTTCCAACTTTAAAACCATCCAAACAAGATATTATGTGGAAAAACTATCTAAAAATCGCCTGGAGAAACCTTATCAGAAAGAAAGGCTTTGCGCTGATCAATATTTGCGGATTGGCGGTTGGCATGGCCGCATCAGTCCTGATCATGGTGTGGATTCAATTTGAATACTCAGTAGACAGTACCTACGAAAAATCCGACCGCATCTATGCCGTCTGGCGTAGCAATGTCAACCAGGGGAATGTCATAAGCTGGGACTACACACCGACGCCTTATGCCCCTGCTCTGAAAGAGCAATATCCTGAGGTTGAAGCAGTGACTCATGTCACAGAATGGGATCCGATGGTCTTGGCGGTGGGGGAGAAAAGTTTCTACGAGCAGGTCTCCTTTGTTGATCCGGGTTTTTTTGAAATGTTCAGTTTTCGGATTTTAGAAGGGAATCCAGTCGAAGCTCTGAAATCTCCCGACAATATTATCCTGACCGAATCGGTGGCCAAAAAACTATTTGGAGAGGAATCTGCCCTTGGAAAATCAGTAAAAGTCGAGTCTGAACTTGATTTTGAAGTCAAAGCAGTGATAGCTGACTTACCAGAAAACACCGATTTCCGATTCACGGCTTTTCTACCGTTCAAAAAGATGGAAGTAATGGGTTGGGCAGGAGATTTTTGGGGAAACAATAACTGCAGGACTTTTGCCATGCTGGCTCCTGGAACCGATTTGACCACATTCAATGAGAAATTCAAAGATTTCTCCCTTCGAAATGCAGATATCAAAAACACGAGTGACTTTCTGTTTCCGATGTCTGACCTTCATCTGAAGAGCGAATTTGAAAACGGGGAATCGGTTGGTGGAAGAATAGATTTGATCAGAATGTTTGGCTTGGTAGGAATTGTCATTCTGTTGATCGCTTGTGTCAATTTTGTCAACCTGAGTACTGCCCAAAGCGAGAAAAGAGCCAAAGAAGTCGGGATTAGGAAAGTATCCGGGGCAGATCGAAGTATGCTGATCGGGCAGTTTCTCGCTGAGTCAATTTTGATCTCTTTGGCTGCCTATGTCTTGGCAATGCTGGTGATTACTTTGACTTTTCCGGGATTCAATCAACTGATCGGTAAGGAACTGAGTTTGCCCTTTGACCAACCTTATTTCTGGGGATTTTCTCTTGGATATGTGTTGCTGACAGGTATTCTGGCAGGAGCTTATCCTGCATTTTTGCTGAGTTCTTTCCGACCGGCAATGGTTTTGAAATCACATTTAGGCTTCACGAAAACTTGGTTTAAACCAAGAGAAGCCTTAGTAGTTTTTCAGTTTACCATTGTGGCGGTCTTGATTGCCAGTACTTGGATTATCCGAAATCAGATGCAATTTGTGCAGAACCGAGACTTTGGTTTGAATACTGAAAACTTGATTTACCACCAGATGACAGGATCGCTGAAGACAAACTTTTCAGCGCTGCGTGGCGAAGTAGAAGCCTTGCCGGGAGTGGTATCGATTTCCAGTACTTTTTCTCCTTTCACCGAAACCTACAGCGACACTAATTCGATGGAATGGCAGGGAAAAGATGATGCATTCATGCCAATGATCCAGCGAATGGGAGCCGATGCCCATGTGGTGAAAACCGCCGGATTGCAACTCATTGCAGGTCGTGATATTGATGTTTATACCAATCCTGCAGATAGTACTGCGGTGTTGATCAATGAAACTGCACTAGGTTTTATGGATTTTGAAAATCCGATCGGAGAGATCATTAAAGATGGTGACAGGGAATATCGTATAGTCGGGGTGGTCAAGGATTTTATCATAGATTCTCCATTCGGAAAGCCAGGGGGGATCCTGATTTTCGGGCCTCAGATTCAGCAGAACTTCATCCATATTCGTCTCTCCGAAACTGATTTGTCAGAGACCATGGCTCAATTGGAGGCAGTTTTTAAGAAATTCAATCCAGGTTCGCCATTCGGATATCAGTTTGCGGATGATATACATGCCCAAAAATTTTCCGATCAAAAGCGGACCAAATCTCTGACAACCGTGTTTTCCGCCTTGGCAATCCTGATTTCATGTTTGGGACTGTTTGGCCTGGCGGCATTTATTGCAGAGCAGCGAAGCAAGGAGATATCTGTCAGAAAGGTACTCGGCGCTTCCGTAAGAGGATTGGTGCTCTTACTTTCCGGAGAATTCACCAAACTAGTCTTGATCGCCATGCTGATCGGTGTGCCCATCACCTGGTATGCGATGAGCGAATGGTTGTCAGGATTTGACTATCGAGTTGGGCTGGATTGGAAAGTATTCGTTGGAACAGGTTTGATTGCTCTGGTGATTGCGTTTCTGACAGTTAGCTCTCAGGCGATCAAAGCCGCCATGGTGAATCCGGCCAAAACCCTGAAGAGCGACTGATAGAAGGAACTTGTCCCTTCATTTTGCAAAAAGAGATTTGTGCGTTGACGGACAAAATTGTTCGCATGATACTAAGCTTCAAACCCCAAAAGCCCTTTATTCTATGAATTTGGGGCTTTTTTCATGGCACAAAAGTGGAAAAGGGCATGTACTTAGATTACTGAACTTTAAACCATCAACAATTAGTCAATTTATTAAAGAAGATATAAGACTCAAGATACAAGAATCGAGATTTCGGAGTTGAGATTTCGGATTTCGAAAAACAATAACCAAAAACCTCCCAACCTCATGCTCAAAAACTATTTCAAGATCCTTTGGAGGCAATTATTTGCCGATAAAACAAACTCCCTGATTCATATCGGAGGCTTGGCAATTGGAATTAGCACGGTGCTGGTGATACTGATTTATGTCCGATTTGAGCAGAGTTACGATGCGGATTTAAAGTCGTCTGATCAACTCTATCGGGTAAATTTGACTTCCTACTCCAACGATGTCCTTGTGGAAAATAGCGCAAGAACTTCCCCCGCAATGGGAGAGACTTTCGCTAAGGAAGTGGCCGCGGTCGAGAGCTTTAGCCGAGTGGTGATCTTGGGAGAAGTAATCGCTGGATTTGAGGAAAAATTTGTAAGGGAGGAAAACATTTTCCTGACCGATCAGCAATACTTCGAATACTTCGATACAGAATTGGTTCAGGGAGATTTTAGCAAAATGGGCCAACCATTGAAGGCGATGATCTCTCTTGCTATCAGTGAGAAAATCTTTGGTGATAAAAACCCAATCGGCAAAACTTTAGAAATTAACAGTACTAATTTCGACGGAACTGTGGATTTTGAGGTCATTGGAGTTTTTGATGCTCCACCGGCCAACCGACACCTAAGACCGGAAATTTTGATTTCCTATGCGACTCTGCATCATTTTATTGGGAAAGAAATTGATCAGTCCTATGATTGGTTAAATCAATACTCATTTTTGAAATTATCTCCTGAAGCCTCTATAGCTGAAACGGAAAAAGCAATCAATGAAAGTCTGCAACAGCATTATGGAGAAAACTTAAAATCCAGCAATTCCAACTGGAGCCTGAGTTTACAGCCAATAAGCAGTATTCACACTTCGCTAGAATATGCCGGCGAATATGAAAAAGAGGTGGAGGGGAAGAATTTAAGCTATTTCTTATGGATTGGAGCTTTTGTTTTATTAATGATTTGTTTGAATTCGATCAATATTTCGAATGCAAAAGCTTTAAGCCGGGCGAAGGAAATCGGTGTCAGAAAAGTTTCCGGAGGCAATAGGCTTCATATTTTTGCCCAGTTTATGTTTGAGAGTTTTTTGATCAACTTTTTGGCTACTTCGATCGCTGCAATTTTGGTCTTTTCAGGTGGGAAAATATTAAATGCATTGTTGGATTTAGGTTTGCCGACAAGCATTTTTCAGTTGGAATCCATTGGGATCTATTTACTCGGTTTCTGGATTTTTGGGACCTTATTATCCGGGATTTATCCTGCAATTATACTTGCCTCATTTTCTCCCGCAGGAGCATTGAAGGGCACGCTGAAGTTTAAACTGAAATCAGCATTTGCCAGACCCCTATTGGTTAGCCAACTCGTTTTTTGCCTGGTGATTATTAGTGGAGTTCTGACTGTTTATAAGCAGCTTGAATTTATCCGGGAACAAAAGCTGGGGCTGAGTCTGGAGGACAAACTGGTATTTCGCTCTCCCATGTTATTTGTAGAAGGCAGCGGAAATTATCAGGAGCAAATCCAAAATTCAATCGGTTCGCTCAATTCAGTAAAAAAAATAGCGGCTACCAATGAGATCCCCGGCAATGAAGTGTATTGGCGATCTGATGAATTCCAAATCCAAGGAAAAGATAATAATGGTGCGATGTATACCATGCTCAATGTGGGGGAAGGGTATTTCGATGTTTTTGAAATTGAGTTTTTGGCTGGAAAATCATTTAATGCAGCATTGGAAGAAGGAAATGAAGCCATAATAAATAAAAAAGCACTGAGCACCTTAGGTTTTGAAAAACCAGAAGATGCGATCGGACAACAGCTTTCCTATAGAAAT
This sequence comes from Algoriphagus sp., assembly GCA_036676605.1. Lineage (GTDB taxonomy): Bacteria > Bacteroidota > Bacteroidia > Cytophagales > Cyclobacteriaceae > Algoriphagus. Next base: position 41,262 of record JAKFCO010000090.1, on the reverse strand, counting down.
TCGACCGTGCCGATTATCGCTGTAGTGGAGGATTATCGCCAGCAAGGAGTCAATGTGGATATTGATCCAATGGTATTGAATTACTCGCCGGGGGATTTGAATTACTACGTCGTCGATTTTGAAGGTTCAGATCCTGCAACAGCATTAAAGGAAATTGAAACTGTTTTCAAAGAAAATTATTCAACCTCACCGTTTGAATACTATTTCCTGGACGAGCATTTTGACAAGCAATATAAAAGTGAGCAGCAGTTTGTTAAAATATTTGGATTGGCATCTTTCGTAGCCATAATCATTGCAGTGATGGGGATTTTGGGTGTCACCAATCAATTGATTTTGCAGAAGAACAAGGAGCTAAGTGTTCGGAAAATATTGGGAGCTTCTCCAATTCAGATCTTGAATTTGATCTCTGGAGAGTACCTGATTTGGTTGGCTATATGTTTTGGCGTAGGAATTCCATTTTCCTATTTCATTTTGTCAGGATGGCTAAAAGACTTTCAGATCCAGATCTCATTAGGCTTTTGGTTTTTCACTATACCAGCCTTGACAATCCTTCTTATGTTTTTAATCACAACATTTTACCAAACGGCTAAAGCTGTTTTCATCAACCCTTCAGAAATATTGAAGGATGAGTAAACTGATTTCGGACTTGAGATTTCGGAGTTTGAGAACCCATAGCAAATGAAATTACCTTCCAACTTTACCACTTTACCACCTTCCAACTTTATAGCCACAATGCTCAAAAACTACTTTAAAATCGCCTGGAGAGGACTAACCCGAAGCAAATGGGTCGGGGCAATCAATATTCTTGGATTGACTATCGGGATTTCCGCAGCCTTGCTGCTGTTTGTAGTGGTGGAGTATGAACTGAGCTACGATAAGTTTCAGAAAAATTACGATCAAGTTTTTCGGATTTATACCCAGGACAAAATCGAAGATGGAATGGGATACACTCCAGGTGTGGCCAATCCCTTCCCTGATGCGCTTATGAGCGAAAAGCTCGGTTTTGACAAGGTCGTTCCGGTGATCGTTCACAGTGAAGTTCAAGTCAATATCCGAAAGGATGAAAACTCCGAAACTCTGGACAAGCACAAAGCTGAGACGCTGTTTTTTTCCACTTCTGAATACAAAGATCTTTTTGACCTTGAGTTTCTATCTGGAAGCGAAAAAGCGCTGGATCAGCCCGATCAGGTGATTTTGACGCAGACTGAGGGAGTAAAATATTTTGGCAATTGGGAAAATGCCCTTGGGAAAACTATAGAATTGACCAATGGAGTGGCACTCGAGGTTGGAGCTGTGGTAGCTGATACGCCAGAAAACAGCAATTTTGATTTTGACTTGATGGCATCGTATGAGACGATTCGATCACATCAGGATGAGTTTGGTTACGATCTGACTGAGTGGGGTAGTACCGGAAGCAATTTCCAAGTTTATGTCCTGACCAATACTGAGACAGACTTGGTATTGGCCCAAAGCCAGTTGGACGGTTTCTCCAAAAAGCATTTTGAAGGAAGGGGAAATTCTGTCAAATCCCATCTTATGCAGCCACTTAGCGACATCCACTTCAATTCCGATATGGAACCGTTGAGTGGCCGGTTGGTGCGAAAATCAACCATTCAAACCTTGATTATTGTTGGGGTTTTCATCCTGATCATGGCCTCTATCAATTTTGTGAATCTGACTACCTCCCTGGCGATTGGAAAGAGCAAAGAAATCGGTGTCCGCAAAGTAATGGGCAGTACCAGAGCTCAGCTTATTTTCCAATCACTCGGAGAGACGTTTTTGTCTGTGTTGATATCGACAGGTTTAGCTTTGATCTTGGCCAATCTTCTTTTGCCGTTTTTGGATAAAATCGCTGACGTACCCGCCCAGATCAGTTTCTTTCAACCTGTGATTTTGGGCTTTATGTTGCTGCTGATTCTGATACTCACGCTGCTTTCAGGCTTTTATCCGGCTTTTATAATTTCCAGTTTCAGACCCATTCAAGCATTGAAAAATAAGTTTCAGGGAGCGGAAATCGGCGGAGTTTCGATCCGTAGAGGCTTGGTCGTCCTTCAGTTTGCAATTGCCCAAATTCTGATGATCGGGACGCTGATCGCAGTGAGACAAATGAATTTGGTACAGGACACTGACCTGGGATTCAATAAGGAAGCTGTCTATTTTATGGAAGTTCCTTCTGATTCCAAGGAAAGCATTCGAATCGAGTCCTTCAAACAGGAATTGCTGCGAATACCGGGTGTCATGGCCGCGAGCAAGGGTTCTGATGTACCATCATCTGACAACAACTCCGCGTCGAACTTTTATTTTGATCAGAAAAACGAAGATGTGCCTTTTCCTGCTTTCCTGAAATTTGCCGATGAGGACTATTTTGAACTTTATGAAATGGAGTTTGCGGCAGGAACCGGTTATCCGGAAAGTGACACGATCCGGAACGTGGTAATCAATGAAACGATGGCCAAGAAACTTCTGATCGCAACGCCTGAGGAAGCAGTCGGTAGATTGATCAAGTTGGGAGGAAGAGAATGGGTGCCAATCACCGGAGTGGTCAGAGATTTTACGGTGAATTCGCTCCGTGAGGAGATGAAGCAATTGCTGATTACCAGTATGAAATCTCAATTCGATCAAGTAGCTGTTCGACTGGACAAATCCGCAGGCCAGGCTACGTTTTCAGCTATTCAGGAGAAATTCGAGCAGATGTATCCGGACCAGATTTTCACGGCCGGTTTTCTGGATGACTCCATCTCGGCATTTTATGAGTCCGAGCAGAAGCTTGCCCTGGTTTACAAGATTTTTGCAGGCTTGGCGCTCTTGATTTCCTGCATAGGATTGTATGGATTGGTTTCCTTTATGATCGGTCAGAAAGTGAAAGAAATCGGGATCAGGAAAGTTCTGGGAGCATCTGTAGGACAAATTACTTTTATGCTTTCCAAGGAATTTTTGATTATGGTGCTGATTGCTTTCGGGATTGCGATTCCGCTGGCGTATTACATGATGAAAGAATGGCTGGAGACCTTTGCTTACCAAACTCAGATATCGGTTGGCTTATTTGCTTTGGTGATGACTGCTTCGCTTGTATTGACGATTTTGACTGTGGGGTCCAAAGCTGTGAGAGCTGCGATTGCTAATCCGGTGGATAGTTTGAAAGATGAGTGAGGTTTTTAGAGGCAAGAAGCAAGAAGCAAGAGACAAGAAGCAAGAGGAAAGATTTAAGAGGAAAGATTTATGACATAAGATTTAGGTCGTCACCTCGACGATAGGGGAGGTCTCATCCTTTGGAAAAGAGTTTGAGATAAGAAAGAGACAAGAGACAAGAGACGTGAGACATAAGATTGGAGAGGCGGCAACTCCCCCTTTATTTCCTGAACCTGATTTGGAAAACAAATCATCTTCAAAGGGGGCAAGGGGGATTTGATTTCGGATGCCGGATTTGGGATTTATGATCAATTAAGACATAAGACATAAGACATAAGATTTTAAGATTGGATTGGGAGAGGTGCTAGTTACTTTGACTTAGTTCAGTATGCCAATAAACGGCCACATGTGATCACAGCAATCCACACGACAATAGAGATTAGTGCCGGGATTTTAAAGCGAAGGGAAAGTCGGGGCGAAATTTCCGGTTCAATTTGACCTTTGTAAACTAATTTGTGAAATATAAGAGCGTTTAGTGCCGCCACAATCAGCAAAACCATCTTTAACCAGAAGGTCGGATCCAAACCCAGCGTTTCAGCATTGGTGATGAACAATAGTAAACCTGAAGGAATCACCAAAATTAACCCGCGCTGGGACCATGGCAATAGGTAGCGAGCCATACCTGCTAAGGGTAGATTTCTGGAATAACCCAATAGACTAAAATCAAATAACATCGCAGCACCGACCAGAAGAACTATCCCCAGAATATGGATAATCTCCAAAGCCGGATACATCCATAAAGATTGACGGATTGCGGTTGCCCAGATTGAATTCTCAAGCCACTGAAGGTATTCCGGCACAACTATCTAAGCTCGTACTTCTTATCGTCAACATATATCCTTTCGGCTCGCATTTCTCCTTTTTCTGTTTTATGCGGGTATGCGACAATTCGTACTTTAGTGCCTTTTTTGATCATTTCCGCAGACAAACCACGTGCTGTCATTCGGCTTGCCGGAGCCAGAATGATAGTCCAGGGTTCATTCTGATAGGTAACTTTGGCTATCGTGTGAGGATTTTCAAAAGATGATTCGTCAATCGTGGTTTCAAAATCCTGAACTTTGGTCTGGTCATAGTTAGCCCATCCATGATGCAGATATCCAAAGGAGACGCTTAGAATAAATATTAAAAGTAGTGATGTGTTTTTTAAGTAAATCATGGCCATTTGGAGTTTGATGCAACTTAAAATTAAAAAAAAATCCTGTGTAAGTTGTTTGTAATCAGGCAATTTTGAAAATAAGACATAAGATTTAAGACATAAGACATAAGTCTTGAGAAAAAAGAACCAAGAGTTAAGAGGCAAGAAAAAAGATCCGAGGATATAGGTCTCACTAATCTAGCTCAGCACTAGTTCTCACTTACCATTGCACAAGTGACAATATTAGAATTGGAGGGAGGGAGGAGAAAATGCGGCGAAGCTGCATTTTCTCCTCCCTCCCTCTAAAAAAAATCAGAACACGGTGGCTGAGCTTAGTCGAAGCCATAATAGGTTTATTACAAGCAGATATTCATAAAGGTGATTTAGAAGTTGTGAAAATTGGCCGCGAGCGGACGAAATTGTCCGAGCAAAATTAATTTAAAATCATTTTTGTCGGTTTTTGAGCATTCGGAGCTTGTTTGTAGTGGCACAAAAGTGGATTTGACTATTCTATATTTTCCGAACAATTCAATTCCAACCAAATGAAAACGCTAAACCATTCTTTCGCATTCTTATTCCTTTTCTTCTTTTCAGTATCTGTTTCAGCCTTTCAAGCTGATCCATATCTCACAAAGGAATTTACACTCAATGGATCAGGTAATCTCAAAGTAGAAACTTCCGGATCATCCGTCGCTGTGACCGGTACCAGTGGCAATCAGGTAATCGTGGATATGTATGTCAAATACGATGGTCGCCAAATCGAAATGGAGAATGAAGAGGTTGAGAGGGAACTGGCAAATTATAACCTTGATATCAGTCAGAGTGGAAATATGATTGCTGTTATCATTAAAAAAAAGAACAACAATGGACGGAACAAATTAAATCTGTCTTTCAAAATCCAAGTTCCGGAAGAAATGTCTTCTAAAATCCAAACAAGTGGAGGATCAATATCAGTAGATGGAATAAGCGGAGAACAGGAAATCTCAACAAGCGGGGGAAGTATCCAAGTCGTAAATAGCAGTGGATACGTGAAAACTCGAAGTTCAGGCGGCTCATTTAGAGTCGAAAATTTCGAAGGAAATGTAGAAGTAGAGTCCAGCGGAGGTTCAATTAAAATAACGCATCTAACTGGTGATTTGAATGTAAATACATCTGGAGGAAGTGTGAATCTGGAAGATATAAGCGGAAGCATTTCTGCAAATACAAGTGGAGGTTCTATCAGGGCGGAACTTTCCAATGTGGAAAAATCGGTATCCATGATGACAAGCGGGGGTAGTATCACAGCGATTGTTCCTGAAGGTTTGGGTTTAGACCTTAACTTGAATGGAGGAAGAGTTAATTCCAATCTTTCCAATTTCAACGGAGAAGTAAAGAAAGATAAAGTTGTAGGCAAAATTAACGGTGGTGGAATTCCGGTAACCATGCAGAGCTCCGGTGGCAGTATCAATCTGGAATTCAATTAAATGATAGGTTAGATTCTTCCAATTTTCCAATCATAAAAATATGCTCAAAAATTACTTCAAAATCGCTTGGCGAAACCTGACCAGAAATAAACTGAGGGCAGGGATTCATATTTTGGGTTTGTCGATCGGGATTTCCAACTGTTTCCTGATTTTCAACATCGTTTGGTATTCCCACAGTTTTGATAAGTTTCATCCGGACTTAGAGCAGATTTATAGAATTCATACACTAACTGACTACGGACCTGAAGGATCCTACCCAAATTCCGGTACACCGGGACCTTTGGGAGAGGTGATTCAGGATGAGATGAAAGGAGTGGAGCAAAAAGGAAGACTGAATACCTTGTATGGAGTCTTAGTTGCAGTGCCGAGTCAAAACAGAGTGATTGGAAGATCTTCTGAAGTGACATTTGCGGATCCTGGTTTTTTTAAAATATTCCCCAGGAACTGGCTTGCCGGAAATCCGGAAACAGCCCTGGATAAACCGGAATCTGTGGTGATTTCCAAAAGGAGCCTGGAAAAATATTTCCCCGGAACTGATCCCGCAAATGCTTTGGGATTGGAATTGATTTGGGTGGATGCGGACACCATCCGTGCACAGGTGACGGGTATAGTGGAAGATTATACAGAAAACTCAGATTTCATTTTTACGGATTTCATTTCTTATAGTACGATCCAGGCCCAGGAGCAAAAGGAATGGTACGGCTTACACAGTTGGGGAAATGTCAATTCCAGTTCGCAGCTATTTGTTAAAACAGCCCGCGGGATGACCGTGGAAGAAATAAATAAGTCGTTTGAGAAAATCGTTGCCAAAAACTATGACCCCAAGGCGGATGGTAAGACGAGTTTCTTCGCTGTACCTATTTCTGAAATGCACTTTGGACAGAACTACGATGATTCTACAGTTTCCAAAGTCTTTTTGGACGGCCTGACTTATGTAGGTCTGATCATTTTGGTTTTGGCCACCTTGAATTTTATCAATCTGGAAACTGCCCAGGCTATCGGCCGGGCTAAAGAGGTTGGAATCAGGAAAACTCTGGGAGGAAGAAGACTTCAGCTAATTTTCCAATTTTTGACAGAAACCTATTTATTAGTACTCATAGCCACCATATTTTCCCTCGGATTGGTCGAAATCCTCAGAACTCTTTTCTCAGATTACCTGCCCAAGTCCTTCAGATTAGAATATCTCACCGGAGTAAATCTGGCTTTCTACTTTCTGTTTCCTTTACTGCTCGCTTTGATTTCGGGAATATATCCTGCGATGATCTTGTCAGGATACCAGCCTCAGCGAGCATTGAAAGGAGAAGGAGCTGCACAAAGGGGATTTTCGATTGGCGTTTTTCTGAGAAAAAACCTGACAGTGATTCAGTTTTCCTCTTCAATAGCTTTTATCATTCTGGTATTGGTTCTGAATTATCAGATTCGCTATGTTTCAAGTCAGCCTTTGGGATTTGAAAAAGACGCGGTTATGTATTCGAGTTTGCCTTTTATGTCCGATCCTGCGAAAATGGTTCAGCTTCAGGAAAGACTTATTCAGGATAGCCGGATACAAGGGGCGAGTTTGAGCGGGAGCCTGGCTTCTTCTACCAGTTTATGGACCTCAGACGCTTATATCCCGGTTGATACCACGGAGAAGCAGATTTATATTCAAGTGATGAATGTGGATTCTGCCTTTCTTTTTGTGAATGGCATTCCGCTGTTAGCAGGAAATGGATCTTCAAACAAAGAAGACGAAATCCTGGTCAATGAGAATTTTCTGAAAGAAGCAGGGATTGAGGATACTGAGGATGCGATTAATCTTGGGATTAAATTTAACGGTGATGAGAAAAAAATTATCGGAGTCGTAGGCAACTTCCATTCAAGAACCCTCCGCGAAGAAATTCGGCCCTTGATTATGACTATCAATCCGAATTATTTCCAAACGATCTCTGTCAAACTGCAACCCGGTCAAAATCTGTCTGTTGTCAAAACTGATCTGGAGAAGTTATACAAGGAGATTTATCCTTATGAAGAGGCTGAGTTCAAATTTCTGGATGAAGAAATAGCCCGATTCTATGCCGAAGATGTCAAAATTCGAAACGTGCTTGGTGCCGCTTGTATATTGGCGATTTTGATCTCAGCCATGGGTTTGTTCGGACTTTCATCTTTTACCATTGCCCAGCGTACAAAAGAGATCAGCATTCGAAAAGTACTGGGAGCATCTATTCTTCAGATTCTTGGATTGATATCCAAAGAATATGTGATTTTGGTTTTGGTTTCGTTCGGTTTGGCAGTTTATCCCGCTTATTATTTTCTGAATGATTGGCTTAATTCCTTCACTTATAAAATTGAGATGCCGTATTTTCTCTTTGTGCTATCGGGAATCGGAGTGATGGGTATCTGTTTGATCATTGTAGGACTTCATTCTTATGCTGCTGCCCGAACGAATCCTGCCAAAGTGCTGAAGAGTGAATAAGGACGGTTGATAGGGAAGTCCAAAGATTTGTAAACTTACCAAAATGCCGGAGGTATGAAAATCGTCCATGCCTGACGGTATTTTTTCCACTATTCCTCCCATTACCAGGGATGAATCCCCCCGGTTAAATAATCAGTCGTGCCGATGGCACTTCTGGCGATCCCTGAGCCTGGTCAATGGATGGTACCATTCCCCAAAATCCACTAAAATAAGTGGCCCGTTGCCAGACCACCTTTTTAGCAAAATAAATTGATTTTTTTAATGATTTTGAACCAATTGGTTGTTATATTCATAGAAGGCGTTTCCTATTTTTAAAACCAAAAAACCAAAAAATGAAAAGGAAAACATTCCTCAAAAAAACCGCTGGAGCCCTGCTATTGACTATTCCAGCTTATAGCCTGATGGATTGTTCCAGTTCTGGTGACGACTCCAATAACCCAAACCCAAACCCGAACCCGAACCCAAATCCAAACCCTAGTGGCAATTGTTTACAAAATGGGACCAATAGCTTAATTAGAGAAAATCATGGGCACACCTTGATCGTTTCGGCTGCTGATATTAGTGCAGGAACACAAAAAACCTATAACATTAAAGGTTCTGCCGACCATCAACATGATATCACATTAACTCTAGCAGATTTTAATACCTTGAGCGCCAATACCCCGATTACTAAAAATTCAACATCAGGTGATGGCCATTTACACTCTGTAACAGTCTCATGTGCTTAATGTTAATTAATTAATATTGTAGTTACATCATCCAATGTTACGGATGCCTTTTTTATTATTTTCATTTTTTAAAAAGTAAACATCGCCTAGATCCCATGGTTTTAAATAACGCTGTTTTTGCGCTATGATTTCAGTTGTAATTATTGGAGCAGGTAGCCTTGCTATACATCTTTTTGAGGCATCCGATAAAGCTGACCAAGTTTCGGTTGTTCAATAGTTAAGTAGAAAATTGAATCCAATAGAATCCTACAAAAACAGGGTTGCCATTACCAAGGACCTGACCAAATTGGCCGATGCCGATATTTATATTAATGCATTTAGTTTGTTTAGGTATGTTAGAACCGGTATTATTCGAAATCTATTTTAAAATACCGAAGGAATGCCTTATAGTTATCCTGAGCCGTTAGACAGGTATCCATCAAATATTCATTTACATTGCCCCATTCCTGCAAACCTCTATAATAAAAGAGCTTGATGTCTTCCCCAATGATAAAGGGAACGACATTATTTGCCAAGCATTCCTTAAACATAATTAACCTTCCCACCCGTCCGTTCCCATCTTGAAACGGATGGATAATTTCGAATCGATGGTGAAAGTCTATGATGTCTTCCAAAGTTTTCGTTTCCTTTCCGTGGTAGTCAGATAGCAACTTTTTCATCTTTTCTGGGACTTCATGAGGTGGACAAGTTTCATTTCCCCCTACTTCGTTGGGGAGCTTTTTGTAGGACCCAACATTGAACCAATCCTTTGAACTGTCTGAGGTTCCTGATTTAAGCAGAAAATGCAATTCCTTTATCAGAGATTCTGAGAGTTTTGACTTTGCCTTGTCAATGATGAGATCAATACAGCGAAAGTGATTGGACGTTTCGATAATATCGTCAACGTTTACACTTTTTTGGAAGGCGCCGATGGTATTAGTTTCAAAAATATATCGGGTTTGTTCATGGGTTAGTCTGCTTCCTTCTATCTTGTTGGAATTGAAGGTAAGATCTATCTGCGTACGATGATATATACCCCCTTTTAGCTTCATTTCCTTTTGCTCTTTTAGGTGGTTGAGTAAAAGGTTTTCGTTGAATTTTTTCTTTTTGTTTTCTTTTTGAGGCAACAAAGCATCTTCAGGGATATTCCAGGTTTTTCCGGTTAGGAATGCCCTCTTGATCATTCCATTAGCGCAATAGTGCCGAACCGTCCTTTCGGGGATTCCCCATTTTTCCGCAAACTTAACAACTGATAAATATTCCATTATTTAATTTATTCCTTGCCTATATCGGCAAAAATAACACAAATAAAGGTTGTTTTTTTAAGTTTTTGCCGATAATCATATGAATGCTCTTTTATCCTTTCAATTTTTTTTAACACGCTGCATCTGAATACGGACCACTGCGACTGAATATTGAACATGGGAGTTCAAGTTGCTTCAAAGCCTGTTATTGTTTCTTATCATTAACAGCTATCGCTAAAAATCCCAATCAAATAAAGGAGAAGGATTTTGAAACAAAAACCCAAGAAAAGTCAAATTGTCCAATAGATTTGTGTAATACTCAACGCTTAATACAATAGGACATGAAATTTCGATTCTGGTACAAGACTGTTTTCTTTTTGTTTGTTTTTTCTATTTGCTTCAATTCCTTAGCGCAGCAGGTGGAGCAAGGATTCACCTCGCTTTTCAATGGTAAAAACCTTGATGGCTGGGTAGGAAATAAAACCTCCTACAAAGCAGAAGATGGCATGATCGTCATTGATCCCAATGGAACGGGCGGAGGTAATCTTTATACCGAAAATGAGTACGGTGATTTTATTCTGAGATTTGAATTTCAATTGACTCCCGGAGGAAATAATGGTTTGGGAATTCATGCACCTCTCACCGGAGATGCAGCTTATGTCGGGAAAGAAATCCAGATCCTGGATAATACTGCTGAGAAATATGCTGAGCTTCATGATTACCAATTTCATGGATCTGTTTACGGAGTCATTCCGGCAAAGAAGGGATTTTTGAAACCTGTAGGAGAGTGGAATCAGGAAGAAGTGATCGTGCAGCACCCAAATATCAAAGTAATACTAAACGGAACCACCATCCTGGAGGGAGATTATCTGGAGGCCAGCAAAAACGGAACGCCGGACGGAAAAGAGCATCCGGGATTGCAGCGAAGCAGCGGGCATATTGGCTTTCTGGGACATGGTGATGTAGTCCGTTTTAAAAATATCAAAATCAAAGAATTAACCCCAACCAAATAACCTGACCAAGAATATGAGTGAAAAAATAGTAAGTATCGACAGGAGAGACTTTATCAAGAAAAGTGGCTTAGGAATTCTGGGCTTTGCTTTAGCCCCTTCAGTTCTCGCCAAATTAAATGCCGGTGGCCGTTTGAGAACTGCCCATATTGGCCTTGGAGGAATGGGAATGGCTGATTTGGATGCGATTTCATCTCACCAACTGGTGGATGTAGTTGCGCTCTGTGATGTGGACAGTACCGCTCTTGCAGGTGCCAAAGCCTTTCATCCCAACGCAAAAACCTATTCAGATTACCGGATATTGCTGGAAGAATTGGGAGATCAGATTGATGCCGTAGTCGTCTCTACACCGGATCATACCCATGCGCCGGCATCCATGATGGCCATGAAAATGAACAAGGCGGTGTATTGCCAAAAGCCTTTGACTCATCATGTGACCGAGGCAAGGGCCATGAAGAAAATGGCGGAGAAAAAGAACCTTGTCACCCAAATGGGAATTCAGGTGCATTCCTTTTATGATTATAAATTGGCAACGCTGCTGATCCAATCAGGAATCATCGGAAAGGTGAATACCGTAAGGGCCTGGTCTCCGAAAAACTGGGGTTACAATGGACCTGAACCTGTAGGAAGTGATCCTGTGCCGGCAAATCTGGACTGGAATCTTTGGTTGGGAACATCAGCAGAGCGTCCTCATAAAGAAGGGTATTATCATCCGGGCAACTGGAGAAAGCTATTGGATTATGGTTGCGGTACTTTGGGAGATATGGGAGTTCATATTTTTGACACCCCGTACAATGCGCTTGAATTGGACGTTCCCCGAACGATTATCAATGAATGCACCCCGCCAACCGGCTTTGGATATCCTGAAAATAATACGGTAACCTATGAGTTTCCGGGTACAAAACACACGACGGACACGCTCAAATGGGTTTGGTATGACGGGCCCGGCGCTCCGGCAGATCACGAAGATTTAATACTTCCGAACGGTGAAGAATTGCCTGATCAGGGAGCGATGTTTATGGGGGAAAAGGGCAGGTTATTGCTTCCGCATTTTCAGCAACTTCCAAGACTGATTGTCGATGGCCAATACCAGGAAATGGATATTGAATCTTTCAAACTTGGTGCTCCGGTGAAAGACTATGATTCAGAAAGCAAGAAGCATTACCATCAATTTGTGGATGCCTGCCTGGGTAAGGATCAATGCAGTGCGCCTTTTTCCTATTCAGCCAGGTTAACAGAAACAATTTTGCTTGGGGTAATTGCAGGACGTTTTCCGAACGAAACGCTGCATTGGAACAGTAAGAAAGCCAAATTCTCAGAGAAGAAAGCCAATAAGTTTCTGGATTCGAAATACAGGAAGTTCTGAAAAAATGCCGGATGTCTGGTGTCGGATGACCGATGAAGCTTACAACCGAATATTTTTGTTTGTGGAAGTGTGAATTTCTTAATATGCGTATCCGGATATCTGCATGATGGATAGAAGCAAAAATTCATCTGGAATTAACTGCGGATTTTTGGAATTAAATCAATTGCTCAAACCTATCCTTTCGTACAAAAATATCCCTTAAAAAATGATTGATTTATAGTACTGTTTCCTTCAAATATGAAATATCTTGAAGTATTCTTGATACTCTTTATATTTCAGTTGGATCATTACAAATCCAGACGGGAACAAATGGTCAAAATCCAAATTATCGCCCGGGGAATCACCAACCCTCGGGTCCTTGAAGCGATGCGCAAAGTGGAACGCCACAAGCTGGTTCCCAAAAACATGAGGGGAAATACCTATGCCGATCGCCCATTGCTTATAGGCGGAGGACAGATGATTTCCCAGCCTTATATCGTAGCCTACATGACAGCTTTCCTTCAACCCAAACCGGAAATGAAGATCTTGGAAATCGGAATGGGGTCGGGATACCAGGATGCTGTACTGGCAGAGATCGTAAAGGAGGTCTATTCCATCGAAATTGTCGCCGAATTGGGCCTAAGGTCAGAAAAAGCACTCAAAGAGATGGGCTAGACAATATTAAGGTGAAGATAGGGGATGGCTTTCAAGGATGGCCGGAAAAAGGACTTTTTGATGGCATCATCGTTATCGCTGCCTCGGAAAAGATCCCACCACCCCTGATCACTCAACTTAAAGAAGGTGGCCGATTGATCATTCCCGCAGGACCAAACAATGAAACCCGGGAATTAATGTTGGTGGAGAAAACGAAAGGGAAAACCAAGATTTCCAAAATGCTTCCGGTGAGGTTTGTACCCTTTACTTGGGATACTTTGTAAGGATGGAGAAAGATATACGATGAAACAGTTACGATCTGTTAGGATCCTTTGATAAAAAGTTATGGAAATAGAATCCACTCAGAGTTGGTCATGGATGGTCAATGTGATTTTTGGAGCCATCTTCAGCTTGGGCTTTATGAAGCTCGATGGTGCGGTCAGAAGGATTTCTCTAAAATCCACAAGTGAGGCGGTACAACACCTTTTTATCGCATCCGGATTCCTTCTTTTTGTTTTCTATTATGTAAGTGCTTACCACATGGTGACCCGGGTTTTCCCCTATACCTTCAATCCCTACAGTGGCTTTCGGCTATTTGTTGACATGGTGCTATTGTTTCATGCGATGGCTATCTTGACCCGCTCTATGGGATTGCACCCAGAAAAATCAACAATGGGCATCCTCCTTGCTTTGTCGATTTGGCATTTTGGCGCTTCTATTTGGCAACTGCTGGCGGCGGTGGAATACGGCGGCGGATTCAAGAATATCAATCCTTTGGTTTTTATGCCACATTATTATTTCATACTTTTTTATTGGGTGATATTTTATACCTGGAAATTTATTGCCAAAAAGAAACAATTAACTGCATTCACTACTTCTCGAGTTTTGGTCTTCCTATTGTCATTCTCCGCTTTTGTCGTCTCCATTTATCGATATGTGCAGCTTTATAAGCTTTTTGGGGAGGAATTCTAGGATTCAAAAGTTATAATGGCGCATTAAATATGGTTAGCAATGCTCCCTTTTTCTTTCGATATCCCTTTACGATAAAATGGGTTTGGTACGACGGACCTTGCGCGCCTGCAGACCATGAAGATTTAAAACTGCCTAATGGTGAGATTACCTGATCAGGGAAGATGTTCATGGGGAAAAAGGCAGGCTATTGCTGCCACATTTTCAGTAATCCCCAGGGTTGATTGTCGATGGGCAGTACAAAGAAATGGATATTGAATCTTTTAATCTTGGAGCTCCGGTGAAAGATTATGATTCAGAAAGCAAGAAGCATTACCATCAATTCTTGGATGCATGTTTGGGTAAGAGCGAGTGCAGTGCACCTTTTTCCTATTCCGGCAGGTTAACAGAAACAATTTTGCTTGGGGTAATTGCAGGACGTTTTCCGAACGAAACGCTGCATTGAACCAGTAAGAAAGCCAAATTCTCAGAGAAGAAAGCCAATAAGTTTCTGAATTCCAAATACAGGAAGTTCTGAAAAATGTGGGATGTCCGGTGTCGGATGACCGATGTGACAAGTGAGAAAGTTGAATTTAGAAGGCTGAAAAATGCGGGATTTCAGGTGCTAGATGACCGATGGAGATTCAGATAATGAGGTTTGGAGCTTAAAAGTATGAATTGCTGAGACAGTCCGCGACTGATCACTGAGACTGAATACTGGCAACTGACAACTGACAACAGATAACTGACAACTGACAAACTGCGACTGATCACTGAACACTGCGACTGCTCACTGAAATCTGATCACCGGTTTCGTTCGCTGGCGGACAAAATTGTCCGAGAAAAGAATAGGATTGAAACCTATAAAATGCCTCTGGATTAATTTCAGGGGCTTTTTTTTATGGCATAAAACTGGAAGTTGAGGGGGAGAATGGATTCCTGTCTCAGGATTTTCCAATCTTTAAATTTTACGATTTTTAATTCCCTTGATTATGTGGAAAAATTACTTGAAGGTCTCCTTTCGTAATCTGCAAAAGCGGAAGCTTTATACAGGAATAAACCTGTTGGGTTTGACCATTGCTATTGTGAGTTTCATCGCAATTTCTCTGTACATCCATCATGAATGGAGCTATGACCGGATGTACACCGGATATGACCGGATTTACAAAATCAATCAGGAATTTATCTCCGAGGGTCAAAATCAAATGGTGGGTACAACTCCGTCTTCCCTTGTCCCAACTTTGATGGAGGAATTCCCGGAAGTTGAAAACGGAACCTTGGTTTTTGATCTGAGTATTTTTTCCTCGGTGATGGTTGATGCCGGAGAGGGAAATCAGGAAGAATCCCGCTTTGCTTTTGTGGACGAAAACTTCTACCAGGTTTTTGATTTTGAGATTTTGGCAGGGAATAAAGCTGCTCTTCTTTCCGAGCCAAATCAATTGGTTTTGACAGAGTCCACAGCAAAGCGCTATTTTGGTTCAGCCAAAAATGCAGAAGGGAAACTATTAAAGGTGGATGGGAAAGATTACACTGTAACCGGTGTGATGGAGGATTTCCCCAGCAATAGCCATTTGGAATTTGACTTCCTCGCTTCTTTCAAAACCCACCGTCATGGAACAAATCCGGAATGGTCGCCCAGTAATTACTATTCTTATGCAAAGCTAAAACCAGGCGCTGACCCGGATGCTTTCGAAGCAAAATTGCCTCAAATGGTCGAAAAACATCTTGGCGAAATGCAGGAAGAGTATGGGTTTAAAACTGCTTTTTACACCCAGCCTGTGTCAGGAATCCATTTGGGCGATAAGACTTTGGGTTCAATCAAGCCGGGAACAGATATTAAATACCTTTACATTTTCGGGTTGGTAGCCATTCTTCTCATCGCAATCGGAGTCATCAATTACGTAAATCTGGCAACTGCCGAGGCTACCGAGCGAAACAAGGAAGTTGGGCTTCGCAAAGTAATGGGAGCGGATCGAGGTCAGCTTTTCGGACAATTTGTCTCTGAATCAATGATTTTGACTTTTGGAGCTGCAGTTCTGAGTTTGCTGGTCATTTATCTTTTGGCACCTCAATTCGCAGGTTTTGGAGGCGTTCCGCTCAACCTTGGTTTGCTTTTTTCTCCGACAGGAATCGGTTTATTGATTGGATTGATGGCATTAATTGGATTGATGGCAGGGTTTTATCCGTCCCTTATTCTTTCGGGAATGGAGCCGATCAAAGCACTTGGAAACAAGGTGAAAATCGGAGGCGGTGCCTGGGTGCGAAAGTCGCTGGTGGTATTTCAGTTTTTTGTTTCTATAGGATTGTTGATTGCCACTCTGGTCGTGAAAAGCCAGCTAAATTATGTGCAAGAGGTGAACCTTGGCTATCAGCGCGAGCAAGTAGTGGCGCTCAGCTACCATTATAATATGCGTGAAAATATTGGGACTGTGAAAGGCGAAATGCTTCGATCCGGTGCAGCTGAGTCTATTTCTTTGGCAGCAGATATGCCAATCTTTATCAAAGCTTCCTATTCAATTTTCCCCGGGGGAGACAATTCAAAAGAGTTCATGATTACCGGATACTCTGTGGACAAAGATCTTGTCAAGACGATTGGGCTGGAACTTTTGGCAGGAAATGATTTTTCAGAAAAAGACATCAGCAGAACTCAGGGATATGATTCAAAAACTTCTTACCCAATTCTCCTCAATGAAGCTGCATTGAAAGAAATGGGTTGGACTCCCGAGGAAGCTGTGGGAAAGACGGTGAATCATGGAGGAGATTTGGTGCTGGTAAAAGGAGTGATAAAGAATTTCTATTTCAATTCATTGCACCATCAGGTAGGACCATTGGCGATTTTTATAGATCCGGGGCAAGCAAATGTTCTTCTGGTGAAAATACCTGCCGGAAATCCTGCAAATCACCTTGCAACTTTGGAGGCTACCTGGAAGAAACTGATTCCTGACCGTCCATTCAATTATAAATTCATCGATCAGGAATATGCCCAACTCTATCAATCCGAGGTGCGGGTGGGAGCGATTTTCGGACTTTTCTCCGGTATTGCCATCTTCATAGCTTGTATGGGTTTGTTTGGATTGGTGTCTTATGTGGCACTTAGAAGAACGCGCGAAATCAGTATCCGCAAAGTCCTGGGCGCTACCCAAAAAGATGTAATCGGAGTTTTAGCCAGTGATTTCTTCAAGTTGCTCGGGGTCGCTTCTGTCCTGGCTATTGGTTTCGGAATATGGTTTAGCGAGACCTGGCTTTCCGGCTATGCCAATCGAACCAGTTTGGGAATTTGGCCTTATATGATCGCTATTTTGGCAGTGATGACCCTTGCCGCTGTTACGATCGGCTATCGCAGCTGGAAAGTATTTTCACTCAATCCCTCAAAAACACTTAAAAGCGAGTGATTTACTCGTTTGACTTTCAAAGATTTTAACCCATGATCCAACTCAAAGACTTAGACAAATACATCGAATCCCGGTTTCAGCGGATTTTTATTCTCAAAGGGATCAATCTCACTATTAACGAAGGGGAGTTTATTACCCTAATGGGCCCTTCCGGTGCAGGTAAATCTTCCCTGCTCAACATTCTGGGATTGCTGGATGAGGACTATGCCGGGGAATATTCTTTCGGAGGGAAAGACATCAAATCGATGAAAGATAAAGAGAGATCGTCTTTGCATAAATCCGAGTTTGGGTACATTTTTCAGGCGTATCATCTGATCGATGAGCTGACGGTTTATGAGAATATTGAGACACCTTTACTCTATAGAAATGTGTCCTCGGCAGAGCGGAAAAGCATCATTGCAGATCTTTTGGACAGATTTAACATGGTTGCCAAAAAGGACTTGTTTCCGGCTCAGTTATCGGGAGGTCAGCAACAATTGGTTGGGGTGGCGAGGGCAATTGCCGGCAGACCAAGAGTATTGCTTGCTGACGAACCTACCGGAAATTTGCATTCCGGACAGGCTAGGGAAATCATGGAAGTATTTCAGGAATTACACAAAGAAGGGACGACAATCATCCAGGCAACTCATGCCCGTGAAAACGCTGATTTCGGCACAAGATTGATCAATTTAATAGACGGAAGAATAGAAAAAGATGAAGTTATCATTCAAAAATAAAGGCTGGTTTGGTGTGTTGATTTGTTTGGGGATTTCGGGTCAGACCATGGCTCAGGAAATCCTGAATCTTGATTTCAAACAAGCGGTAGATATTGCCCTTTCCAAAAACCTGAATTATAAAATTCAGGAAAACAACTTGCTGATTTTGGAAAAGGAAAAGCAGGTTTCGCTGGCTTCACATCTGCCCA
This sequence comes from Algoriphagus sp., assembly GCA_036676605.1. Taxonomy (GTDB): domain Bacteria; phylum Bacteroidota; class Bacteroidia; order Cytophagales; family Cyclobacteriaceae; genus Algoriphagus. The sequence goes on along the minus strand of JAKFCO010000090.1, from coordinate 22,819 downwards.
ATGCCAACCTGACAAATTCTTTTCTCAGACAAACCGGACAGCAATTTCAGCAGGTTGAGGGGGAAATCGTGGTAACCAATGTGACCAACGAAATTGTATCATCAGGTTTGAGTATGAATATGCCTGTATTCAACTCAGGAAGGAGAATATTGGATACCCAATCCTCCAGACTCGCCTATCAGGCAGGAGAAAAAGCGATGGAAAGAGCCAAGCAACAAGTGGTTTTTGACGTGGCAAGACGGTATTTGCAAGTGCTTTTAGACAAGGAATTGCTGAGAATAGCGCAGCAAAATCTGGACAATCAGAAGCAGCAGCTCACCCAGATCGAAGGGTTTGTTGATGCGGGTTTGAGGACAATTTCTGATTTGTATAACCAGCAATCAGAAGTGGCCCGGGTCGAATCAGTAGTGGTCGATGCACAGGTTCTGCTGGATAATGATGTATGGGATCTGGCAGAATATTTACAGTTGGAAGTTGGAGTAGTGCCTGAGTTGGCGGCAGTCGATCCTTTGTCAAAGCAAGATTCATTTGAAGGAATGGAAATGGCCCAGCTTTATGAACTCGCTCAATCCAACCGCACAGATCGAAATCAGCAGGAATTATTGACGACGGCTACCAAGAAAGATATGCAGGCTATCAAAGCGATGTATTTCCCGAGATTGAATGCGTTTTATAATTACAATACCTTCTTCACCACACTCGATGAGCGAACTCTGAGAGAACAACTTCTGAAAGTGTACCCGCAGAACACGTTGGGATTAACACTGGCAATTCCTCTTTTCAACAATTTTCAGACTAGGTTGGACGTAAGCAGAAGCAAGGTTGCTTATCAAAACCAGATCCTCAGGAAGGAATCTATTGACCGGAAAATCTACCAGGAAGTGAAGTTGGCTAACCAAAACTACAAGGCGGCTATTCAAAAAGAGAGAAATACACAGGTTCAGGTATTGGCAGCAAATGAAGCAAAAAATGCCGTTCAGGAGAGATTCAGACTGGGTATTTCAAACTTTGTGGATTTATCCACCGCAAATCAACAGTTGGTGAATGCCCAGGCGGATCAGGCTCAGGCGATCTACACCCTCTTTTTCCAGGAGATATTGATGAGGCATGCGGTAGGTACATTGGAGGTGACGGATTGAGGTAGGAAAAGAGTTTTTACCTCAGAAGAAAAGCCAAAAAAGATTTACATTCAAAATTTACTAAAGAAGGAACTTCAAATCTTTCTTTTGTTCCTTTGTGGTTTTTGAAAAAATAGTACCACAAAAGAAACAAAGTTCACAAAGAGCTTCGCTGGGATACCTATTTACCTAAAAGAAATCAGGCTTTTCTATTGTTGCCTTTTGTTCCTTTGTGGTTTAAAAAACAGTACCACAAAAGAAACAAAGTCCACAAAGATCCTCGATTGAAGACTTACTGATGAAAAGGAGATTGGGTCTTTCTATTGGGTTCTACCCCTAAGTAAGTGGAATATATATTTTACAGTAATCTAAAACACAAATGAATTAACCTTCAAAAGGGTATTTTGGGCTGAATTTTAAGCTTTTATGAAATCGATTTAACGGGTGGCCAACCTTGTCCTGTCAGATCTTCATTAAATTCGTTGTAGAACCTTCTATTGTTGCGATCGGATTTTTGAAATAGGATGTTAATCCAAACATTCGTAATACTTATTTACAAAAGTCTTTTGACCTTCAGCATATAAGTTGGTTACATGGAAATTAAAGAGGATTCCTTTTGGAACCTTAAGAAGCTTCATATAGGAAATTAGCTGAGCATCATGGATAGGAATCAATTCTTTCACAGCTTTAATTTCAATGCAAATCAGATTTTCTACTAGGATATCACATCTTAAATCTGCATCGACAAATACTCCTTTATACTCAATAGGAATTAAAAACTCAGTCTTCACGCTTAGCTTTCTGATTTGTAATTCATGCATCAAGCAACTTTGGTAAACTTTTTCAAGTAATCCTGGACCAAGAGCTTTATGAACTTCTATTGCTGCCCCATTTATCTCGTAAGTCAGTTTGTCTAAAAATACTTTTGTTATTTTCATAAAAATGGAGTTTAAAAATGAATTTAGTCAAAACAATGTTGAATCTGGAAATACCAAATAAAAAAAAGCTGGCTCCGATTAAGGAGCCTGCTTTTCTAAAAAGTAATAGTTGGTTTTAGCTATTAAAGCATTGCAAAGAACATATCCAGATCCGGGATAAGGACAATTTTTGTTCTTCTGTTAAGCGCCATATTCTCAGGGCTGTCATTACCTACCAAAGGCATGTAACTTGCTCTTCCTGCAGCGATCATTTTCTCAGGAGCAACATTGAAATCCATTTGAAGTTTACGGACGATTGAAGTAGCTCTTTTCACCGAAAGATCCCAGTTGTCCTGAATTACGCCGGTTGAGATAGATCTTGGATCAGTATGACCTTCGATCATCACTTGCAGACTTGGTTCAGCATTGATCACTTCGGCTAATTTCTTCAGCAAAGGATCTGCTTTAGAATTGATTTTGTAGCTACCGGTATTGAATAAAAGTTTGTCTGAGATAGAGATCATCACCACTGTGTTATTGATGTCGATCTGAATATCATCTGCCTCGCCGCCAGTGTTATCTGTAATGTTCTTTTTGATGTTGTATTCCACCGCAAGGTTTACTGAATCTTCCAAAGTCTTCGCTTCGGCAAGTTTTGACTGGTCAACCTTGGTTAGCGTTTCATTCATCTTCACTTTTGAATTCTTTGACATCACGGTTGCTCCATCCAAACTTAGCATACCATCGTTGGTAGTAGTAAGTTCGTCATTCATGCTTCTAAGCGAATTGATTCGAGTGTTGTACTCGGCTACCCTTGCTTCGATAACTGTCATTTTCTCTTCCAATTCAGCTTTTTCCTGACTTGTAGTTGCAAGTTCAGTCTGGGTTTTGAAAAGATTGCTTTCCAATTCTGTGTATTTCTTTTTAGATACACATGAGACCATCAATCCGGCCCCCAAAATTCCTGTAATGATTAATAATTTTTTCATATCATGTTCATGTTTGTATCAGGGTAGTTCCAAACCAATTGCCATAAATGAAAAGAGGAATTTAGGAAGGTGAAGAATTCATGAAAAAGTGCTCCTATTGAAGACTGATTGAGTTTTTGAAGAGCTTTGGCATATTTTAGTGTAAAAAAAAATCCCGGAAACTATCCGGGATTAAATCAAAATATGGGGAATTACTCTACAGATTGGGTAAGCGAGATCTCATCAATATCTACTCAATCACTCCATATACCGGTTGACGACTTTGAATTCATTCATCACCCGATAAGCTGCTCGTGTGATGTCTGATTGGAAATTGGGAGAGGAGTAGTCAAAGTTCGCAGCAGTATAACCCTGCCAAATGGTGTTGCCTCTTTTGTTATCAATGACATAGATCACGAGCATTCCTTCATTTTCGGAATATTGAACACGATTGTAGGTTTCGTCTTTTTCCTGCTCTTTTTCTAATTCCCCTTCTTCGTTGAGCGTGGTGACTCCGCGTCTTTCCAACCAAAAATCGAACTCAGGCTGAGCATAACCCCGGTATCGGATCGAGTCAGAGAATATCTTGTAACTCACCAATAAGTCTGGCTTGGTGTTTTGCTCTCTGAATCCCTGCGAACCCAGTCTTGCACCTATCGTCGCAGTCAGGACAGGATCAATCGGGCTTTCTTTGTAATCCGTATGCTCAATAAAGGCATAGGTTTTATACTTTTTAAAAGCACCCTGATAATTGTAATCATATTCAGTGATGTAGTCTTGCTGCGTGAAGCATGATGCACATGCGAGCAGCAAGATAGCGAGAGAAAAAGTGGAGGTTCTCATAGAAATAGTGGTTTACGATTAGGATTAAGCAAATTTTCAGGCTTTCAAATTTAAAAACGTGTAACAGTCCTTCTGAATCAATTGCTTGAGGCAACAAATTGGTGGTCAGAATTGTGTATACTTAATTTACGAAAAATCGAGTGGAAGAAATTCTTTTCAGGCTTAATTATTTATGAAAAATCAGAACCCGGTGACTTAGCCAAGTCGAAGCCATTTTGGTTCATTTTACAGCACTGGCAACCAAGCGGATAATCATTCTGAAATATGTGAATTCGCTTGATTGCACGTAGTGGAATGGAGTTTGGATTTGGATGAAAAAATCCCCCTTGCCCTCCGCCGCGGCGGAGGGAGTCACATTTCCGCATCCCGATAGCTACCTTAGGGATTAAAACCGATAGGCTTCTTTCCATCGTGCAGATATCAGGATACACATATTCTGAAAAATCCGGAGAATACAATTACTGCCTATCTGGAATACAATTGTTGAAAAGCAGAGAGTTGCAGGTAAGTTTTCGACCCACTGTCCGTGGCTTGCTGCATGATGCCAACTTGGAAAGCAAGGTTTTTCACTACCCGATAGCCCAGTCCCAGGTACAATCTGTTTCTATCGAAAAACTCGGCTTTACCATCCAATTTTTCCCCATTGATAAAAAGCTCATCATAACCCTGAAGGTACCAGGAACCCTTTTCTCCCAATTCAATGGAATTGATCGGTGCATTTACAAAAATCGCATAGCGAAACCGGGTTCTGAAATCCTGATTTTCAATCCACCGCTGCTCGTATCTGAACCGATGCATCAATCCGAATTTCCCAAGTTTTTGCCTCAGGATAACTTCCTGATACAAGCGATTCTCATGAAGAGAATTATTCGCGTCTCCTTCGGCTTCGGAAGTTACTGACCCATAACCCGCCAGAAAACTAGCGGCACCATTTTTAAGATTGTATTGCAATCCTGTTCGAAGGAGCAATTGCTCCAGATCACCGATTACGTTATGGTTTCGGTATTGAGCTTCTCCATGAATTGCCCAAGGGCTTTCTGTGAACCTGAAATTTCCGAAATACATATACCAGGCGCCCAGATCGCTTTTTTCCTGCGCAAAACCAAGTTTTGAAACAGAGAGAAATACCAAGAGGAGGATAAGTTTTTTCATTGATAAAATCTGAGTCCATACGATCCTACAAGTATATAAAATTGATCGTTTGACTTTCAATAAAAAGGGATTTGGGATAGATGGTAATTCAGAAAAGGTGGAACCTTGTCAGCAATTCAATCCTGTATCACTTTTTGGAGCTTTGACTAAGTGTAATCCCGTAAAGTAGTCGGGGATAATTTCAACATCTTATAAACTAAAATTTGTAATTCTTTTTTTGGAAATAACTTGATTCATGGGAGAAGCAAATCCGATTAAATTTAAAGGGGTAGCTGCACCTGACAGTTGTCCGGGATTACACCCAGACCCAACGATGATTTGACTCGTCCGTAGGGGATTACATTTCCGTTTTTTTGAAGCGCCATACGGCAATCAAGTTTAGGTTCTATAAATTCTTTCATATACATTGGCAAATAGCAATAAGGCAACATTTGGAAAGGATTACCAGGTCTTTCTGAAAGTAAACCTCTGCATAAACCCAAAATACACAAATGAAAATGGAGATTTTCAATCAAAATCTTAGCCTGCTCAGGGCCAATGGATTGACTCTGTTGTCAGGGCTGTGGATTGTCATGCTCTTGATGATAGTTGAAACGACGCAGGGTCAAATTCCCGGACAAAAACCCGACTTGAAATTTCAAAGGATTTACGAAGGACTGATCAACAACCGAGTATCGGCGATCTATGAGGATTCCCGAGGTTATATGTGGGTAGGCACTTACAGTGGTCTTCACAAATACGATGGATTGGCATTTCAGGTCTATACATCTAACATAGACTCGAGTAGCATAAATGACAATTACATAGGATTCATCTACGAGGACAGACAAAAGCAATTGTGGATTGGAACAGGGAATGGAGTCGCCAGATATAGAAGGGATACAGATGATTTCCGGAGGTTTGAACTTCCAACTGATCTGACACCCCAAAGTGGTGAAATCAATTTGATAAATACCATTCTGGAAGATGAAAATGGGATACTTTGGGTGTCGGGCATAGCTTCTGGATTGTTATTTTTTGACAGTGACAGAAAGGAATTTTTACCCTATAAAGCCAATGAAATCACCTCCATCAATGCTATGGCAGCAGGTGAGGAAAATACTTTATGGCTCGCTACATTGGATTCGGGTTTGATCAAACTGAACACGGCAAATGGGAACACCGAATATTTTCAGCACCATCTTGATGATCCTTTATCAATCAGCTCAAACAATATAAAAACTATCACAATTGACTTTGAGGGTAATCTCTGGGCGGGTATAAGAGGCTCTGGTCTAAACAGGATGGTGGTGGATCAGGGCAAGGTTAGTTTTATCCGTTATCTTAATGAACCGGAAAATCCAAACAGTCTCTTCAATAATGAAATTTACAGGCTGTATGTAGACCGGCAGGGCAACCTGTGGTCAGGCAATGAAAACGGTGGGCTGCATTTGTACAACAAGGCAGATGATTCCTTTTACCGATACCTGCATGATGAGAAAAACCCAAATAGCCTGACCCACAATTCTATCTGGACGGTGTTTCAGGACAGCCAGGATAGGTATTGGATTGGAACGGCGCAGTCGGGTCTTAACTTGGCTGACCCCTATGCTTCAAAATTCGCCCATTATTTTAAAAATCCGCTAAATCCGAAAAGCCTGAGCGATAACATCATCAGGGATTTTTTGGAAACGGAAAGTGGAAATATTTGGGTAGCAACTGATGGAGGTGGGCTAAATTATTACGATCGGACAAATGAAACTTTTAAAATATTCAAAAGTGATCCCAAAAATCCATATTCGTTGCGCTCAGATGCCGTGATCAGTCTGAATGAAGACGAGCAAGGGAATCTATGGGTAGGCACCTGGGGTGGCGGGCTTAATATTTTGCAGGATGAGGAAAAAGGTATATTTACCAACTTCAAAGATTGGATTAAAAACGATAAATATCCCATTAGAAACGTTTTTGATGTTCATTTTGATAAAAATTATATCTGGGTGGCGGCCCTGGAAGAGGGCCTGTACCGCTATGATAAAAACACGGGTGAATTGCGGCTTTTTAAAAACTGTGAAGATGAGGCCGATTGTATTTCCTCCAATTTGCCTTTACGTATCTTTGAAGATAGCCGAGGCAATCTATGGATTGGAACCTATTCCGGATTGAATGTTCTCAGATCAGAAGATAAGGCCAAGGGAAAATTCAAGGTCTATCAGCCGATAGCTTTGGATACCCACAGCCTTCCCAGCAATTCGGTCCGGCAGATCATAGAAGACCGAAATCAGAATATTTGGATCGCAACAGACAAAGGGCTTTCCAAATACATGCCGGAAAGGGACAATTTTGTCACCTACAGGCAAGCTGACGGATTACCTGTAAATGAAATCAACTCCATCGTGGAAGATGATATGGGGTTCCTGTGGATAGGCACTATCAAAGGAATCTCAAAATTTGATCCTGCCAATATGGTCTTTACCAATTATGATAAGCAGGATGGACTTCAGGGCAATGAATTTTCACGCTATTCTGTGCTAAAGACCCGAAAGGGAGAATTACTTTTTGGGGGAATGAATGGATTTAATCTTTTCCATCCCGATAGTCTAACCGCCAATCCCCATGTTCCGCCGGTTTACTTAACCGATCTGAGGATATTCAACAAATCTGTGAATTTCAAGACGTCTGGTTCACCTCTGAAAAAACATATTGCCGAAACCGACACACTCACACTATCTTATAAAGAAAATGTGTTTTCCATTGATTTTATAGCCCTAAACTATACCCATGCAGAACAAAGCCAGTATGCCTATATTTTGGAAGGGTTTGAAAATGAATGGAATTATGTGGGTACACAACGGAATGCTACCTATACCAATTTAAATCCGGGGACATATACCTTTCGGGTCAAAGCTGCTAATAGCGATGGCATATGGAATGAAGAGGGTACCTCAATGGTGTTAATAATTACCCCGCCATTTTGGCAAACAACTTGGTTTTATATCTTGGCTACCCTGTTGATTTTAGGGTTTTTGACCACCGCTTATAAGTTGAGGGTGAAAGCTATTCAAACACAAAAAAAACAGCTCGAAGGGACTGTGGAGGAAAGAACTACCATGCTCAAACATTCCAATGCTGAGCTGACCAAACATATCCATGAAAAGGATAAACTATTGTCGATTATTGGACATGATCTCAGGAATCCCTTCGTATCCATCATTGGCTATATGGAATTGCTGGAGGAAGAATTTGAAAGTGAGAAGAACACAGAACATTTGGAGAATATTAAATACCTCTTAAACGTATCGCGCAATACCCATAACCTGCTTGAAAACCTATTGCACTGGGCAAGTATTAAAACGAAGATTTATGAGGTAAAACCAGAGGTTATCAATATGGAAAAATTGGTGGATACTGCGATTTCTATGGTTTCTTCTCAGGCGATCTATAAAAAAATCACCCTAGTGAAGTCCAATATTGAAAACATATATATTCATGCTGATCAGAATATGATATTGACGGTTCTTCGAAACCTGATTTCCAATGCAATCAAGTTTTCGCAACAAAATTCCACCATAGAAATAGGAGTGCAGGAAAAATCAGGAGATGTCATCACATCTGTTCGAGACCATGGAACAGGAATGGACAAAACCATCCTGAATAAGATATTTTCAAAATCAAACACTCAAAAACATGGCACCATGGGCGAGTTTGGAACCGGCTTGGGATTAGTGCTGTGTCAAGAACTTATTCAAAAACACAACGGAAAAATTTGGGCCGAAAGCACTCCTGGCGTAGGAAGTACATTCTACTTCTCCTTAACTAAATATGAACTGACGGAAATTGCGGTATAAAGAAATTGCTGCATAGCTTTTACCCCATGACTATCTACATCATCAAAAAAATGTGTAGCACGTCTTTTCCATAAGCGGCTATTAATTAATCCTCAAAAATGAAATATTTTCAAAGTCGACTAAATAGCAAAGCGCTGGAATTGTATCATTTTTTCACTTGAGTACATTTCACTGAGTTTCTCCGCCTTTGCCTGAATGGAGTTCTCTCTGGATTTCTTCCAATGTTCTGCCCTTTGTCTCCGGCATTCGGAGCGCCACCCAGATTAATTGTAAGACCATCATTATCGTAAAAAAGGCGAAAATGTTCCCTGTTCCGAATTTACCGGCCAAATACGGAAATACATTGGCTATCCCCGCGGCTAGTATCCAGTGAATGAATGAACCGGTGGATTGACCTGCAGCCCTCAATTCATTGGGAAATATCTCCGATATAAATACCCAGATCACAGCCCCCTGACCGATGGCGTGTGCAGCGATAAATCCAAAAATAAACCAGGGAAGCAGGCTGATCTCCACTGCTCCTCCAAAATAGCTGTATGACATTAACGAAAGTGACAGGATATATCCAACAGAACCGATGTACATCAACGGTTTTCTGCCTATTCTGTCGATGAGGTAAAGCCCAACCATAGTGGAAATCAAATTGATTATGCCTATGCCGATTGTGGAGGCTAAGGCCGTTTCGGCTGTTGTGCCTGCAGATTCAAAAATCCTGGGGGCAAAATAAATAATGGCATTGATCCCTGAGACTTGGTTGAAAAAAGCCATCAAAATTGCCATAAAGGTTACTTTTTTGAACTTCTTGCTGAAAAGCATCCCAAACGAGGTTTTTTCCCCCATCAACCTGCTTTCCTCGATGGCCAACTGAACCGTTTTTTCCGCTCCTTCCGGGTCTGTCCTGGTCAAAATAGCCTTAGCAGTATCAAAATCGCGCTTTTTATGAATCAGCCACCGTGGACTCTGTGGGACAAAGGAAATTAAAAAGCAGTAAATCAAGGCAGGGATAGCCTCGACTCCAAGCATCCATCTCCAGCTTTCGTTAAGATCAAGTGATCCGATCATGTAATTTGAAAAATAGGCCATCAAAATTCCAAAGACAATATTGAACTGATAGAGTGCCACCAACTGCCCCCTTCTTCCGGCAGGGGAAATTTCTGATATGTACATCGGAGCGACCACTGAGGATGCTCCCACGCCCAGGCCTCCCAAAAATCTGAAAATCATAAAGGAATTTACATCCTCTGCAAGGGCCGAACCTACAGCAGAAACCAGATAAAGTATTCCTATTCCAAGTAAGGAGCTTTTTCTTCCGTATTTTTCCGCAGGAATCCCCCCTAATAAAGCCCCGATGACCGTTCCATAGAGTGCGATGGCGACTGCCAGACCATGGCTCAAATCATCTAAATTCCACAAAGCCTGGATTTCCCTTTCGGCACCTGAAATTACAGCCGTGTCAAATCCGAACAAAAATCCGCCAAGGGCCGCAGTGATGGCCAGAAACAATACGTAATATTTACTTTTCATGAAGATGTGGAATGGGAATAAAAAAAGAAGAGATGAACTGGAGTATCGTGCCTGTTCAATGGATGAAAACATGCCTGCAAAGCTTCCGTTTCAGTCCCACAGGAATTTCAATCGTGCCGGAGGCCTTGCAGGAATTTTCTGACTGAATTACCAAATGGATTTTAGTCGGTGTACTGTGACAGCATTTTCAAACCCTTGGGTTTCAAGCCGGGTGTAAGGGGAATTGGGGAAAACAACCTCCGACATCACCAGTTCGCCGTCATTAAAAAACACCTCGATTGAGGATCGGTCAATAAACAATTTCAGTTTTTTGTACTGAAGTCCCAGATCGGGTGCCTTGTGGGGTGCTTTGAATTCTTCATTGAATTCTGTCAAACCGGATTGACCACGGTCGAGATATATTCCTTTCTCATTTTTGCCGATAATTATCCGGTTCCCATGGCTATTGGAAAGGACCAACTCAAAGTTCTCTTCCGAAATTCCCAGTTCAATTTCCGCCAATTCATCCGGAAGGGAAAGATCATTTCCTTCCATTGTTTCACTGGAAATCCGAAGTTTACCCAACTCCTCTACAGGTCTTGACGCCAGGATATTATCCCCCTCGTGGGTAATGAGTTCCAAAGACCTGGGAAGGGTGGTGGCAGATCTCCATGCTTCCGTGGGGACGGTATTGGCATAAGTCCAGTTGCTCATCCAGCCGATGAAAAGCCGTCTTCCATCTGATTGGGAAATATTGGACCAGGTCACTCCGGCATAATTATCCGCTCCGTAGTCCAGCCACTTGACTTGGTCTCCATCTGCATTAAAATCTTTGCCATTGAAATCACCCACAAAATATTGCGTTCCCGAACCTCCATTAGGTGCCCCTGGGTTAATGCTGACAAGAAGTACCCATTTGGAGCCGCCATCAGAGGTGGGGAGTTCGAATAAGTCAGGGCATTCCCATACTCCCCCGTAGGCTCCCCAGGCTGGATTGAAGTCGCTCTCGTGCTGCCAGTCTATCAGATTAGGGGAGCTGTAAAAGGAAATTTTGTCCTTTACAGCAAGGGTCATGATCCATTTCCCGTTTCCTTCTTTGTCTCCGTACCAGCTTACTTTTGGATCCCTGAAATCCCTGATTCCTGGGTTTTTCAGAACCGGATTGCCTTCATATTTGCTCCAGGTCCGTCCTCTGTCTGTACTGTAGGCGATTCCCTGAGTCTGGAAGTCCAATTTGCCTTCCTTTTCAGCCTTCACATCGTGATAGGTGAAGATTGCTACCAGAGGAGGGGTTTCCGCCGTGCCCAATCCGGAAGTATTGTGGATATCAGCGACAGTAGAGCCAGAGAAGATTGTGCCGTGCTTATCAGGAAAGAGAGCTATTGGCTGATGCTCCCAGTGGATCATGTCAGTGGATATGGCATGTCCCCAATGCATGGGACCCCAGATGTTGCTTTGGGGATGATGCTGGTAAAACAGGTGGTATTCCCCTTCGTAATACACCATCCCGTTAGGATCATTCATCCAGTTGGCAGCAGGGGTGAAGTGAAATTGGGGACGAAATGGCTCGTTTAAGGGTCGCTCCACAGAAACCTCATTTTCATTTCCTTTTTCCTGAGCAAAATTGGGTAGCGAAAGGATTAACAGGGATAAAGCGAGATATTTTTTTATTGAATGCATCTTGGGTTCTAATTTGGATTTAGGTTAATAATCTGCCCGGATTTTCAGTATCCAGCGAATGGATTCCCGACTGCAGCCAGTCAGAAAGTAAGAGGGACTACGCCTTGTCTGGTGCGTAGTCCCCTCACCATCAATAGCCTGGATTCTGCTTATATAGTCCCCTGGTGAAGTCAATTTCCCTTTGGGGAATAGGATAATATTCATCTCTGCCTGCAGTAAACTTCGCATTGGCAAGAAAGTCTCGCCTCTGTTTTTCGGTAGCTAAATAGGCATTGAGCACTGTGGCTGCTTCTCCCCATCTGACCAGATCAAAGAACCGGTATCCTTCCATTGCAAACTCAAGTCTTCGTTCGAATTTGAGCGCTTTCATAGCAAAGTCCTGGTCAGGGAAGGAGGAGTATAGAGAGACCTTGTAAATGTCACTGGCACCTGCTGCCAATGTCCTCGCTGTACTTTGGGAAGCACGCTGACGGATTTGGTTGATTATCGGCAATGCTTCATTCAATCTGCCCAGCTGGATGAGAGCCTCAGCTTTGAACAGAAGGACATCGGCATAGCGGATAAAGTCGATGTTTTTGGAGGTGCCCACAAATGGACCGTCCTTGACATAGCAACTGCAATCCGGTGACTGCTGCTCTTTCATGTTGCCAAAATATCCGTATACACCAGGGTCTCTGGCCCAGGAGAAATTGTACATCATATCCCCTGTAGTATTGAGCGTATTTTTGTACTTGTAAGGTCTGCCGGGTACCCCCACGGTATGATCCAGTCTTGGATCCACTGTGAGACCGGAAGTCTCCGGAGCGGTTCCGTTTGGCCCTATGGAATTGAAAATGCTCTGGTTGTTAAAATCGTCCAATAGCGGGAGACCTTGGGCATTGGTTCTGAAGGCGTTTACCATATTTTGGCTGGCCAGGTGAAATCCGCAGCATCCGTACAGGGCTGTGCCATGCGGAGAATTTAACCCGTTTACAAAACCGACTCTTCCTGTTGCTGTTCCGTCATTGATGGAAAACTGTACCGCCCAGATGGATTCAGGCCCGTTGTCAAAGCCATCCAGGAAATTGTTTCCGAAATCAGCCTCCAAAGATCCTACGACTTCATCCGCATACCGGATGACATCCGCTAGTCTGCCCGGGTTGATGTTGGTGACTTGGTGTTGGTCATCCTGCTCATAGGCCTGGTAAAGTCTGAGTTTTGCAAGGTACGCCGCCGCCGCATTTCTGTTTGCCCGTCCTACTTCTTCCTGAAATTGGGGCAGGTTGTCATAGGCATAAAGGAAATCTGCCGCGATTTTTTCCCAAAGTTCGTCGTTTGGCACCTCATTGGTGACTTGTGCGATGTCTTCCTGACTTAAGTCTTCCGTGATAATGGGGATTTTTTTGAATAGCATCTTCAACATGAAATGTGAATGCGCACGCAAAAACCTCAATTCTGCCTGACGGATTGTCTTATTGGGATAGGTCTCAGAAGGGATGTCGTTGATCACCTGCAAGGCAAAGTTGGCTCTGGATATCGCTTTATAGTAATTGGTCCAGGTTCTGGGAGCCATCCAGTCCCCCATGTCTGGGATAGTGAGGTTGTATTGCTCATACCGATCCACCACATCCACGTCTCCACGTCCCCCTCCTCCCTTGTAGGCGTCGTCTGATCTCACACTGCCATATACCCAAAGACTGGTCATTGGACCGATCATTTCATCATTTCCTATCCCTGCATATGCAGCGATTACCAAAGATTCGGCATTTGAAGGAGTTCTAACGTTTTCACTGGAAAGTACTCCCTTCGGTTCATATTCCAGAAAGCCTGAACAGGAAAACAAGCTCATTACCAGACTCGGAATCAGAAGGTGTTTTATATATTTTTTCATTTTTCAGCTGTATTAGAAGTTGATGTTTAGACCCATGGAGAACACGGTAGGAACAGGGATTCTGTTGACATCTGTCCTTTCCGGATCAGATCCGATATAGTTTTTTGGAGTGAACCAAAACAGATTTTCTCCCTGGAGATAGGCTCTGGCACTACCCAGTCCTTTCACTTTACCAACCAGGGATTCTGACAGGGAATATCCGATCTGCAAGTTTCTGATTTTGAAATAGGAGTTGTTTCTAAAGAGATAGTCCGAAGTCTGGGTATCGTTGAATGCAAGGGACAAAGAGGGAATATCTGTGTCCGTGTTTTGTGGAGTCCAGGCATTTAGTACCCCAAGGCCTGCATTTTCCCTGCCCTGGACAAAGTTGTTCCAGAAGATATAGGGATCAAGACCAATCCTTCCAGTCACCCCTGAACCGAAGACTGCGAAATCGAAATTTTTGTAGTTGAGATTGAATCCAAGTCCATACTCCAATGAAGGAAGTGTAGTCCCGATGAAATCCCTGTCATCAGCACTGATCACTCCGTCTCCGTTCAGATCCGCAAACTTGATCCCACCTGGTCTTGCTCCCACCTGTGAAGGGCTGGAGCTCACGTCTTCCTGACTCTGAAATAGGCCATCAGTCTTGAAGCCAAAAATCGAAAACTGAGAATGTCCGATGATTGAGTTTTGGGCTGTACCCGGAAATGCTGCCCTCACTTCCTCAGGCAAATCGGTTATTTTGTCCATAAATGCCCCGAAATTGGCACTGACATTAAAATTCAGTCCATTCGAAAACTTTTTGGTATAACCGAGCAGCAATTCCCACCCCTGGGTCTCAGTAGACGCTCCATTCAAAACTCGCTGTTGTCCTTCTCCGATGACGGACGCAATAGGGGGGCGGGTAAGAATGTCACTTGTGTTTCTCCTGAAGTAGTCAAAGGATCCTGAAACAGCAAAATCAAACAGGCTAAAGTCCACGCCAAGATTAAGCTCTTTGGTGGTTTCCCATTTGAGGTTGGGATTCTCTGCCTGAATGGATACAAAACCCGAAGGCAGGGTTCCAATGTTGTTTCCTGAAATATCATAGGCTGTGCCTACATTGTAGAAATATTCGAAAAACCCTCCTATCAATTGGGACTGATTGGTTCCGTACCGAGCTTCATAGAGACCAAATCTTGCCAGATCCCCGATTTCTTGATTACCCACTACTCCATAACCGGCGCGGAGCTTCAATTCTGAAATCTGCCTGATCTCCTTGATAAATTCCTCCTCGCTCATTCTCCATCCAACAGTTCCGGCGGGGAAAATCCCGTAGCGGTTGTTTTTTCCAAATCTGGAAGAGCCGTCTCTCCTGATAGTAAAAGATGCGAGATATCTGTCCGACAGCGCGTAGTCCACCTTGCCAAACTGGGAAAGCAGACGGTTTCCGGTAGTCCGTCCGGTGTTAGTTCTGGATCCGGTGGCCGCATCCATCACAAAGTAGGAGTCGGTTTCTACAGCAAATCCCTCGGCTATCGAAACTAATGTGGAAAAATCATCCCTGATTGCTTCCACTCCGGCCAAGACATCGATCCTGTGGTTTTCCCTGGCCCATTTCCAGTTTAAGGTATTGGAGAATACCAAGCTCGAAAACTCGTTGGTGTCGTGGATCAGACGGTTGTTTGACCGGGTGATAAAACCGTTTCTCACCGTAGGCTCGATATCTCTTCTGAAGAAGGTATTGTAATCGATCCCTACACTGGTTTTGTAGGTCAAATTTTCCAGGATGAACCATTCCGCAAAGACGTTACCGTAAAAGTTGTTTTTCCGGTTATTGTCCCATCTGTTGAGGTATTGCATCAAAAGGGGATTGTTCCGATCGGAATATCCGGCTCCCAACGGGCCTGCAAATTCCCCGTTTGCATCTCTGACAGGAATAGTAGGAGCCAAGGTAATGGCCAATCCCGGAACCGGTGCATTTCCTACGTCTCTGGCTGCAGGAGTTTCGTTTGAGTTGGTAAACTGGGAATTTATCCCAAATCTCACTTTGTTGCTAAACAGAAAGGTGTTGGCGTTGATCCTTCCGCTGTACCGTTCAAATCCGGTATACTTCAGGACTCCTGTATTTTTCAGATGTCCGAGATTGATCATGAGTGAGGACTTCTCTGATCTCGTGGAGACGGTCACCTCGTTGTTGAAGGAGTATCCGGTCTTATACAAGGCGTCCTGCCAGTCCGTATCGCCTGCCGGTACGTTGGGATTTCCTCCTACAAAAGGCCTTAAGGTGACACTGTTCAAGCTTGGGTTGTTGAAATCCCCGTTCCAGTCGAAATTGTAGATTTCCCCATATCCGGAATTTGGATCCGCACCGTCGTTTACCATAGCCCTCCAAAGTACCTCTCCTCTTTGAATGGAATTGAGCATTTTGTATCGCTGCTGCCTTTCTGAAAGAACAGATCCGACTGAATTGATGGTCACTTGAAGGCTTTCTCCTCCCGAGGCCCTGTTTTTGGTAGTCACTACAATGACTCCGTTCGCTGCTCTTGATCCATAAATAGAAGAAGCCGAGGCATCTTTCAGCACTTGAATAGATTCGATGGCTTCCGGATTTAAGCTAGCAAACACTTCCGGTCGTTTAGTAGGAACACCGTCTATGACATAGAGTGGATCGTTGTTACCCAGTGTGGAAACACCCCGGATCAGCACTCTGCTGCTGGCCCCTGATGGATCTCCCGACTTTTCAACATACAAGCCGGGCACTCTTCCCTGAAGGGCCTGCATTGGATTTCCCGAACTCATGCTCTGTCCCTTGATTGGCCCCAGATCTACCGCAACGATAGAACCTGTTACATCAGCTTTTCTCTGGCTACTGTAGCCTACAACCAATACCGCATCGAGATCTGAGATGCTTTCCTTTAAGACCACATCGATTATAGTCCGGTTTCCCACCAATTCTGTAGCGGATCCATATCCCACAAATGAGAATACGAGAGATTCCTCTGGAGATGCAGTGAGGCTGTATTCTCCATCCAAATTGGTCACTACTCCTCTGGTAGTTCCTTTGACCACCACCGTCACACCCGGAATTCCATCTCCAAATGTTTTGTCTGTCACTTTTCCTTTGATCTCAATCCCCTGTGCCAATAATGGGAAGGAAACCAGGAAAAACAGCATAATCAGTAATACTTGTTTTTTCATAATTAAAGGGTTTATTTATTAGTTGAATTAATTGAATTCTTGTTCTGAATGGCTTTTGACAGCAGGATGGAGGTGGCTGGAGAGCGTGTTCTGAACAGTCTCGCCTCAGGGTAAACCTGTTCTAAAGGCCTTCCTTTAGTCTCGGGCATGAACCAAATCACAAAGACTGTTTGGAATACCATGAAGACGAGGAAAATGCTGAAAATCTGCCAGGGCTCTAGCTGAGAAATAAGAGCAGATCCAAACAGAGTGACCAGTGCAGCCAAACCCCAATGCAACCCAGCACCGAAGGACTGTCCCCTTGCCCGCTGTCGGTTGGGGAATATTTCCGAAATAAACACCCAGATCACCGTGCCCTGGCCTAAAGCGTGGGAGCTCATGAAGATGGTAATTCCGAAAAGATTAATGACCGGATCTGACTGGGTGTAAAATCCCAAAATAATCATAGTCAGACTGATAAGATATCCGATCGATCCGATTACCATCAATGGCCTTCTGCCGATTTTATCGATCAGGATCAGGCCAAAGATTGTAAAGACCATGTTGGCGCCACCAATGAGTACTGCTCCCAAAAGGGACTCTTCTGTTGCAAGGCCGGCTCTCTCCAAAATTTCCGGGGCATAGTAAAGGATGAAATTAACCCCGGAGGCCTGGTTGAAGAAGGCCATTAAAAAGGCCAAAATGTAGGTGTTCCTATAGGGGGCGTCAGACTTCTCCTCTACCAGGGATTGAGCCTGTTCCTTCCGGATATTTCTTAGGATGTTTTCAGGGCTTTCGTGGTTTTCCCCGAATATTTTCCTGAGTATTTTTAGTCCCTGAGCCAGTTTTTTCTTTCGAATGATCAGCCATCTCGGGCTTTCGGGAATGTTCAGGACCAAAATCAAAAAAAGAAGTGCAGGAATTGCTTCTATCCCCATCATCAGTCTCCAGTCATTGTGTCCTCCCACTCCGGTTAACATATAGTTGGAAACAAAGGCCATGAGAATCCCGGCTACAATGTTCATCTGAAATAGCCCGACGAGCTTGCCTCTGAAGTTATAAGGAGCAATTTCCGAAATGTAGGTTGGTGCAGCTATTGTGGAAACGCCAATGGCAATACCTCCCAAAAACCTATACATTGAAAAGAAGTAGGCGTCAGTTGCCAGGGCGGTACCCAATGCTGAGATAAAATAAAAGACGGAAATCCAGAACAGGGTGCTCCTCCGGCCTAATTTATCACAGGGAATATTTCCAAATATGGCACCAAGCAAAGTTCCCCACAGGGCCACGCTCATAATGAAAAAACCGTGGAACCACTCGGAAGAATTCCAAAGCTCCTTTAGAGGAAGATTTGCTCCGGATATAACGATCGTATCGAATCCGAACAGAAATCCGCTTAGTGAGGCGATTACAGAATAATATATGGGTCTTCTGCTCATGGGTCTATTGTTGAACCCAAGCTATGAGCAATGACAAAATATAATTTTTGATTGCGTTTCTAAGATTTATAAAATTGGATTATCGCACAATTTTATAAGTCTAAAACAGCCCGTCTGAGACAATACAATCGATAACGGAAGGATTATAGGGGAGGGGAGGGCGCTCTTTGAACTTTCAATTCTGTTTCAATTTTTCAATAACGTTCTATTTCATATGCCTGGTGAGGGTTTCCCTATACTCACTGGGCGTACAGTCGAGAGCACTTTTGAATACCGTGGAAAAATATGCGGATGTTCTGAAACCGGTTTGATGGGCAATTTCGGCGATACTCATTTGCTCATTCGCCAAAAGGTACTTGGCTTTCTTCAACCGGATTTTGACAACGTAATCATTGACACTGTATCCAAGGGTCGATTTGACCTTTCGGTATAACTGGCCTCGGGAAAGTCCAAGTTCTCTTCCGATTTCGGAAATCCCAAATTGGGGATCGGAGATGTTTTCTTCAATCAGGGAGGTAAAAGCATTCGTAAATTTCCTGTCAGCTGACTCTGAGCTTCCCATGCGCTCCGGAATCGGCAACTCATGCAAATAATGTTCCCTGACCTGATCCCGGTTTGCAAGTATGGTTCTGATCCTTTCTCTGACAAAAGCAATATTAAAAGGTTTGGTGATGTAGTCATCTACACCTGTTTTGATCCCTTTGAGCAGCTCATCCGGGGTATTTTTTGCAGAAATGACTATAATCGGAATGTGAGCTGTGGCGGGACATGCCTTGAGCGTTTCGACCAGTTTCAGCCCATCTTCATTTTTGAGCATCAAGTCGCAGGTAATCAAGTCAGGAACCTTGTCCATGGCCATCAAAAAAGCGGCGTCTGGACTTTCGGCCTCGAAAATCTGGTATTGGTTTTCCAGTCTGTCCTTTAGATAATTTCTGATTTCAGGGTCATCTTCCACAATTAAAATGGACTTTGTGTGTGCCAAATTGACTTTTGGAAGAGAAATCTCATCCTCTTCCGGAAGGAATGTTTCATGAAGCATGAATTGGTCTACCTGATATTGTTCATACAGCTCCTCCGGTTTAAAGTGGGCCTTGCCCATTTTCATACGAATTTCAAATACGGTATTCTCACCCTTTTTTCCACTGACCTCAATTCGTCCCTGTTGGATTTCTACCAGTTCCCTGGCAAGTGCCAAACCCAGTCCTGTCCCGGATTTTCTTATTCCGGATTTCCCCTGAAAAAACCGGTCAAACACATGTTTGGCTTCCTCAGCATCCATCCCTTCACCATTGTCCTCTACCTGAATTACCACTTCGTATTTGAGAGAATCTTCAAAAACCCTTAGGTATACGGTACCTTTATTGGGAGTAAATTTGAAAGAATTGGAAAGAAGGTTAAAGATCACCTTGTCCATCATGGCCTGGTCAAACCAAAGTTTAATGGCGGGGTTGTCACAAATCAGCTTAAAGCGAATCTGGTGGTCCTTTGCAATTTTGTTAAAGACGGACATGATTTCTTCCAGAAAGGGAATCAGGGCATTCTCAGATGCACTTACCTGCATTTTAGCTCCGTCCAGCTTTCTGAAATCCATCAGCTGATTTACCAGTCTTAGCAGCCTCGAGGTATTTTTACGAATCAGGATTAGGTCGCTCCTGAATATCTTTGCTTCATTTCTTTGAAGCATTTCTTCCACCGGGCCTTGAATCAAGGTCAAAGGGGTTCTGAACTCGTGGGAAATATTTGTAAAAAAATCAATTTTTTGCTTGTTGGCTTCCTCAGCAACTTCTGAAAAGGCCAAAACCTTTTCCTTTTGATTGAGAACTTCCCTGTTTTTTTCCCGGAGTTCTTCATTGATTTCCTGCTTATCCTTCAGAGACTTGAATACATACGCCAGAGAGATCGTGGCTATAAAAAGGGTAATCCCAAATACAATCAGCAATCCCCGCTGACTTTGGTAAATTTCAAGCTGACTGTCAATCATCTGCCTCTGTCGGGTAATGTTGATCTGCTGATCGATGATTCTGTCGGTCTGCTGTTTGATGATTTTGACATTAGAGGAGTCCACTGCCACGGTCTGAAGAATGTTTTCTTTAGAGAAACTTTCTCCTTTCAATATTTTAGCGGCAATTTCTATGGCTTTGTCCCCACCGGTAGGGTAGAGAAAGGAAGCATCCAACACCCCATCCAATATTGCCTGAATACCTGCATCGGATCCTGTGAGCGCATCAATTCCAATCGCTTTTTTTTCAAACCCTGCCTCCCTGAGTTTCAACTGGGTCCCAATGGTCATGACGTCATTGTGACCAAAAATCAAATCCGTCTTTTGGAGAATTTCGGCCTTGTCCCGGATAAATTCAGAGGTTCGCAATATCGCAGTGTCTCTTTCCCATTCCCCGTAAATCTGATCAATAATCTGAATGTCGGAATCGGCAAGAGCATCCAGCAATCCCTGGTGCCTGTCCTTTGCGGGGGAGCTGCCGGGAAGACCCCATACTTCCAGCAAGTTGCCCTTTTTGTTCAGCAAAGCTTTGATATATTGACCTGCTGTAAAGCCTATCTCATAGTTGTCACCACCCACATAGGCTGAATATTGACTTGAATTTACTTTTCTGTCCACCACGATCACAGGTATTCCACTTGCAAAAGCCTCCTCTACGATGGGGGTAATCGGTTCTGACTCGTTGGGAGAAACAATGAGAAGGTCTATCCTCTCGTCCATAAACTCCTGAATTTGCAGTATCTGAAGTGAACTGCTGCCATTCGCATCCTTGATTTCCAGCTTGATTTCGGGATAAAATGACAGTTCCCGGTACATTTCTTCATGCATGGCCTTTCGCCAGGCATCGTTGCTGACGCATTGGGAAAACCCTACTCGGAAGGTTTTCCCCTCGTCCTCGGCACAGGAAACCCCGATAAAAAGAAATGCTATGACTAAAAGCCTGCTCAGTAGATGAAGCATGGATAGGAAATTCTGGATATGTTGTTTTTTTAATGAATATAAAATTTCTTTTCGTATCCCAATATTTCTTAGACCTGAACTGGATCAGTTTTTAAACAGGAATTCTGGATACTCCGAATGGGTGCATCCGGAGATTAGGGTTTGAAAAAATCCAACAAATTTGAATTCTTACTGGTATACCAGGATGATTTGGCTTTGGTAGGAGTCAATTCTACTACCGTTTTAGGTTCAAGGATTTGAAGTTTCATTTGAATTCATCTTTTTTTCAACCATGTAGTTGCATACCATATTACACGGCTTGCTGAAGAATAAGCGTTTCCCCAAGCGTAATCCCGTACAATCGTTGGGAGTAATTGCGCCTTTCTATCACTAAGAATTTGCAATTCGGGCATCTGGCTGTAACTTAATCTCATGGGAGAAGCCTCGCTCTTCTGGTTTATAACCATAGCCTTTAATTTTTTCGGGATTTGAAATCCCATGCTTCAAGTTCAACCCTGCCTGCCGGCAGGATCGATCTTTTCAATACTGTGTGCGCCGTGGTGCAACCATGGGTGATTCCGATAATTATCAGGACCTTGGATTCTCAAAGTTTCTTCAAATGCATTCTTTCAATCCTTTTTCGATCGGGGTGGGTTTCAGCCCATAAGTCTTCTCGAGTTTGGTTGAATCCAAACAATAGTCCTGATCGGATTGATAGCGAAGTTCTTTGACTTCTTTTAAAACAGGGATAAATAAACCCAGAACCGAAATCATCCAGGAAGACATGACCTGAAGTTTTGCGTTTTTGGAAAGAAGCCGGTTTAAAATCGAGGTGATTTCCTTTCCGCTTGGGTAGGAGGGGTCTGTGGGAAGATTCCAGGTTTGATTCCAGGCGTTTTCCTGTAAGGCCAAAAAAGCCGTAGCTTTTCCCGCGTCAGGGATATAAGTGAAGGAATGCTTTTTGTCTCCGGAGTACAACCATTGAGGATTTTTACCGGCTTTCATCCGTTTGATGACAAGTTCGTGCAGGAAGCTATTATTGGCTCCGGGACCGTAGAAATCCGCAGCCCGGGCGACGATGGCTTTTAGCTTCCCGGACTTTACCTCACTCCAGAGCATTTCGAGAATTTGCTTTCTCACTTTCCCTTTTTCGCTTTGAGGATTCAGGGGAGTTTCTTCCGTCAGATGCCCAACATGTGCCGGATCGAGTGCATACATATTGTCGAAGAAGACCAGTTTGGCGCCATGAGCGATGCAGGCATCCAGCGTATTTCTCATGATGATGGGCCAGTCATGCTTCCATATAGCGGTTTTATAGGTAATCCCCGCCACCAAAAAGACGATTTCAGAACCTTTGACGGCATCCGAAACCTGAGTGGCATTGAGCAAATCAGCTCTGACCAATTCATCAGCGGGATGGTCAGGG
>JAKFCO010000089.1:0-56884 GCA_036676605.1 Algoriphagus sp. | reverse complement strand
AAAAAAAATCTATTACAATCGGGATAGAGATCCGATATGAAGGAGAATCAATCTCATTTATTGGAAATAAAATCCCCCCATCAACATCCCCTGTTTTTGGCGACACATCTTTTATCGATTGACATAGAACCGGCCAAAAACCAAAATCATAATCCGACATTTGATCCCCGGTTAAAACCGGGCTACCCATCGGATGTCCCTAGCGGGACATTTCTCAGCTAGACTTCGTGCCATCGTTGACCGAGCGTCCAGGGGACATTTCTCGGTGGGAACATTCAGGCTTCCGGAATCATTGTTGTGGAACAGCGGGGGGGCTGCCGCAACAGCGAGGGTGCGCGGGGAATTGTGCGGTGGAAGCTTTGCTGCAGATTGAACTTTTGGTTCTTTTGGTTCAAGCCAAAAGAACATAAAAAAAAAATCTATTACAATCGGGATAGAGATCCGATATGAAGGAGAATCAATCTCATTTATTGGAAATAAAATTCCGCCATCAACCTCCCCTGTTTTTGGCGACAGATTATTTATCGATTGACGTGGTGACGACCAAAAACCAAAATCATGCACTTTCATTTTAATCCAGGGGTTGAAACCCCTGGCTACCAATCTTATGTCCCGAAGGGACATCTCTCGGTGGTCCCTGAGCCTGGTCGAAGGGCACTCCAACAGCATCCGTTATCCTGCTTCTCCAGAAGCTGGATTCTAATTCGCAATGGATATTTTTTCATTATTCCTTGCCGTCCTTGAAAAAACCTCTTTTCGTTTTCGGGTTTACTGATATCTTTAGGAAACGATTTTTAAAGTCTTTATCGAAATGAGGTTTTTAGAGGTTCCCTTAAATGAGTTTAGGTTCAACTGCTCTTAAAATCACCTTAAGCTGTGATTTTTGATTTGAAGAAGACAACCTAGAGTACCTTCGATTTTTCAAGCAATAATCTCCCATTTTGCCAATTCTATTTTTTTATGTGTATTCGCTTGATTGCACGTAACAGAATTAAGTTGGGATTTGAATGAAAAAATCCCCCTAACCCCCTTAAAAAAGGGGGAGTCACATTTCCGCATCATTAAAACCGATAGGCTTCTATCCATCGTGCAGATGTCCGAATACGCATAATTTTTTTATCCTTTTTGGTATGATAGCACAGTTAATTTTTATTGATTTGAATCTATTTGAGCAATCTTTGTTGATCATTTGTTGCCAAAATCCACAATGACTTGATTAAAAACCAGATGGGATATCTTGCATCAGGAGGTAATCTGGTATTAAGTAAGAAAACCAACTTGAAAAAGAAATTATGAATGTATTAGTAATAGATATTGGGGGTTCAAATATCAAAATCCTGGCAACCGGACAACCTGAGAGAATTAAAATTCCATCAGGGGCAAATTTTACGCCTGAGGAAATGGTGAATCTGGTTAAAGAAAATGCCAAAAACTGGAAGTACGAAGCCGTTACGATGGGCTTTCCGGGTGTGGTGAAAAACAACAAGATCATAAATGAGCCCAGAAATCTCGGGACAGGCTGGACAAGTTTTGATTTTGAAACTGCTTTTGGCTGTCCTATCAAAATAATCAACGATGCAGCAATGCAGGCGTTGGGAAGCTATGAAGGTAAAAATCTGCTTTTTCTTGGGTTGGGTACAGGCTTGGGAACTGCAATAGTTTATAATAAAATGATCATTCCGATGGAAGCTGCTCACCTTCCCTACAAAAAGGGCACTTTCGAAACTCATCTGAGCAAAGACTACCTTCAGAAATATGGTTCTGTGAAATGGGAGAAAAATGTAATGGAATGCATCGCCTATTTTTCTCATGCATTTCAGCCGGAAGATATTGTACTCGGCGGAGGAAACTCAAAGTTATTAACCCAAATACCGGAAGGTTGCCGCTTAGGAACTAATCAGAATGCATTTAAAGGAGGATTCAGACTTTGGGAAGAAGACTTTATTATTTGATCTCAGGATTTTAATTTTCCTTCAATCCCACCTTGGCTCCAGCCAAACCAAAGTAAATAAAATCAGAATTCCAACCAGGTAAAGCCAGTCTGGGATTTTTTGTTCCTTGGTAATCGAATCAATTCCAGAATTACTCTGATTGGAGGATTTTAAAAAATTATGAAGCACCCGACTTTGAAAAACTCCTTGTAACTCATCAGGAGCATAAGAATAAACCTCCAAAAAATCTCCCAAACTTATCCAGCCTGTTTCTGATGTGATAAATTCTCCTGTTGATGTCAACGGATTTATCAAAGACGGACTTAGAAAAAGGGTATCAGGTTCCAGAGATACAGAGTTTGTTTCTTCGTCCTTTTGATTTAAAAGAAGCCCGGAGGGAAATCCCGCAAACACCGGAGCATTCATTTCCCAGTTTTGCTCTTCGGGAGGATACATCGCTCCCAAAATCTCATCCCAAATCCTGCCATACAAAAGACTGTCTCCGGCCAAAGCTATTGGAAAAGTCGGGCCCAATAAACTCAAGCCTATTTGACTATTTCCAACTTGCAGAATAGCCACCGATTCTTCTAAAAGCAAGTTTTTTCCAAATCCGGATTCAAATCGGAAGGGTAAGGATTCTGCTCCATTTTCCAAAACTCTGCTCTCCCCGATGCCGGATTGAATTATTGAAAAATCTGTTTTTAAAGCCTTATTAATAGCCTGAACCGATTTCTCAGGTTCTCCGGATCGGATAAAGAAAATGAACGAACCTTTTTCAATTGCATCTTTGACAACTCTTCCGGAAACCTGGGAAGGCTCCGTAATCAACACTTCAAGCGTATCCTGCTCCATTCCCGGAGTTTTAATTCTTGTATCTCTGGAAACCTGGATTTCCTCATTAACCAGCTCTCCCTGATTTCGCAGATACTGGCTTAGAAATCGTGTTTCAAGATCTGGAAAGCTAAAATTCAAACTGTACTTTTTTGGTTGAGTTGCCTTTGTAAAAAACCGGATATCAGCTTTTTGATTTCCATTCAAGGTTAAGCTTACCTCATTTCTTCCCTCAATTTTTGCTACGAAATTTAACTCGAAATCCCTCATTCCAAGCTCAAGAGTGAATTGATCCAAAATATCCTCTCCCAGTCGGATTGAAATCTCAGTTAACGTATCAACCTGAATATTCCCTCGAATCTTCTGAATTTCTCCTTTTCGAAGGGTTCCTTTCCATTCCAGAAATTCGAATTCCCCGGATTTTTGGAGTGGAATCCATTGAACCTGACGTCCATTTAATTGATGTAATTGCTCAGGGGAATAATCATTTCCCACCAGGTAAACAGGATTAGCCTCGGGTTTGAGTTGATCGATGGAGGATTCATTTTCAATTCCTAAGGAATCCTTCCAAAAGCGGATTTGGGCCTTTTCCATTTCCTTCTGAAAAACCAAAGTTGGCTCTGTCGTCTTGCTAACCTCCCAAACAGGCTGAAAAATCAATCCGATCAGAAGTAAACTCAAAACTGCATTTAAAGTGATTCTGAGAAGCTTTCTGTTAGTCGATAGGCCCAAATTCCAGGTCATGAAACTCAAATACACCAGCATACAGAGAATCACTCCTGCAAACAGAAAGGCCCAAATCCAGGAAATATCAGGTTGAAATTGAATCATTTGAGGTTTTTCCAGAAGGATTTTTGCAAATCTTGCTGAGGTAAATAAGATGAATTCAGTGATTTGGAATTGGTCAGGTATGGATAGAGTCTTTTCCTCAACTCAATAGCATCTTCAGTTTCCAGTGTTCCGGCAGATAGTTTCTGAACGAGCAAGAGAACTGACCAATCTTCCATTCCGGAATATTGCATGCGTTGAGTCCAGAGTTTACCGAAATTCTGAATTGTAATCTGATCTGCAGGGGAAAGATTTTCCTGTTGCAAAATCCCAAGAATCCTTCCGGCCAAAGGGGCAAGTTGTTGGTTAATCACAGTTTGCTCTTTCAGAATTTGCTTCTCCAAATCTTTCAATTCTCCCGTCAATCGTTTTTCCTCTTCACGAATCGGAGGCGGATCAAAACCTGTTCGCTTCACGTAAACTCTTGATTTCTGTTGAACAGACTTAAGATATTCCAGCGCCTTGTATTGATATGGAACTGCCTTTTCTGGTTCAAAAAGCCTCAAATGAAGTTCTGATTGCCACATTTGCTCCAAAGCCATTTTCAATATTCCTTTCGTGGAACCTTCGAAAAAAGTATTCATCTCCTCCGATTCATGGTTGTGAAGATATGTATCGAGCATACCTCCCAAACCATCACCTTCTTCACTTTTCCCTCCTTCCTCTTCGTGTGCACCTTCAGCCTCAGAATTCGCCCCGGATTGAATCGCTCCTCCTCCTTCATTCTCACCTCCCTGATCATGCTTGTGCACGAAACCGTCCAATAAATTCCCGAACTCTCCGGTTTCTGCGCTTCCTCCTCCGGCCCCACTTTCAAATTCCTCACCCAAATATTGGCCATAGCGCAATCTGAGCAGCTTTTGATCGTAACCAATCTCATTGGAAGTTGAATTAAAAACCTGCTTTCCAAGCCCTTTCTTTTGAGCGATCAACTTTTCTGTATCGATGATGATTTGCCGCTGACTTCTGAAATATTCCGGTAAAACATGAATTGCCATTCCGGCTAGTTCAGCCTCTGAAACTTCGGTTGAATCAAGGTATTTTAAGAAATAAGTGTCGGTTCTGGAAAAATTAGGCTCAGGTGATTTGTTGTCAAGCGCTGCCCAATAATAGTAAAGCTCATCCCCTTGCTTAAAGTCCAACGCTTTCAAATCTAAAACTGACCGAAGTTCAGAACTCTTAAAATTGCGCATATCAATCGGAATTCGATTCTCCCGAAACTTCATATTTTCCCCCGAACCACGAGCTAAGGTTGCCACCAAATAGACCTGAGAAACCAGAAAATCATCCCATACTTTGGCTGCAACTTCCAGAAGTTTAGGATCATTTTTTACGTGAAATTTATAAACTTCATTTTCGGTTGGCACGATCACCGGCGATTGATCCTGAATAGATTCCAGAGGGAAAAAGCCGGAATCAAAAACTATTTTACCGTCCTGATTTGCTTGAATCGCATAAATACCAGATCCGGTCAGGATATCATTCAAAGAAAATTTATTGTCTTCCGATCTGAAATCAAGGCTTTCACCATCGGAATTGACTAAAAGCACGTTGATATTTTCTGCGTCAGAAAACTCCAATTCCCAGTTGATCGCCGAACCTATGATCGCTTTGATTTCAAATCCGGATTGAGATTGGGACTTAATTCCCGTATAGCCTGGGGCTGTGATCGTGACCTTAGTTTCCTGAAGAAGAACCGGTTTTTCCTCCGGTTCATTCTCCGATTCCCGGATTAATGCTGATTTTTCAAGGCGGTCAGAACCTGATTTCCAATCCAGAGATTTCAATCCTAAAACACTGAAGGAAACCAGAAATGCCAGAAAGAATGGCAAAAGCTTTTTGTGAAAGATCAGGTTTTGCTCGCCTAGGAATTGGGAGTTGACTCGTTCCCATTGAAGCGTTTCGATCAGATTTCTATCCTTCATTTCTGCCAACTCTAGGCTAAATTCCAAACCCGGAAATTTCTGGTGCAGATGCCAAATTGCCTGTTTTCTGTTTTCTTTGAAAACCCTGAAAATGTATGCTGATACACCTAATACACCGATAAAGACAAAAAGAACCACCCAAACTGAAGTTTCCAAACCAAACAGAATCACAGCCGGAATTGCTGCTGACATGAACGCTTTCAGCAATCCATTCAGCCTCAATTGGCTCTGAACAAAGGCGATATGTTTTTCGAGCTTGTTCAAATTCCTCTTCGTTGAGATAATACTCGTTCCGCCACAAATGTCAAAACCAAAAGCCCCAACAGAATGGTGGCCATATTTCCTTTTTCACCGGCTTTTTCAGGACCTGAAATCAGAAATCTTGATTGAAGTTGAGCTAGGCTAACCGATATTTCCTTTCTTTTCAATCCCAAATGAAGCATCAAATTCTCTAAAATCAGTTCAGGCAATTTCCCTGTTTGGACCAATTCTGATTGGGCGGAATTGATCGAATCTGAGAAGACCAGAACATTGCGATGTTTGGATTGGCCTTGTTGATTTATCAAAAAATAGAGCTTTTCCGAATCTATTGAATCCGGATATTGGTTCGTAAAAACCAGATTGGATTCATTGCCGCTCACGGCCTGAGCGAATTCAATTGGATAAACTTCCGAAATAGCCGCCATTGATGCTTCCAAATATGCTTGCTCTGATTCAGAAATACCTTCAGAAAAATAAGAAATATGACTTCCTTCCCATACCGGCTTTGCACCGGGATTTGGCAATTGGTCAGAGAAAGCCAACTGACCATCTCCATTCACAAATCCATAACTTCCCCGACTCAATTGGACAAATTCCCCTGCTTCATTTTCCGATTGATTATCAGATAGAAAAAGAGTTGGTCTGACCTGGCTATACAAAAATCCGGCTGAAATCAATCGATCTGAATTAGACAAATACAGGTTCAATTCACTCGAATTTTTCGGTAATCGATTCAAAGATTCCTGAATCTTATACACTTGATTTATAACAACTTGATTTAAATCATCTAAACTTTCAATCCCGGTTAAAACACTGTCAGCCAGAATCACTTTTTCACCTCTTTCCAAGGCTTGTTCCAGCTCAAACTTGAAGTCTGAGATCACCCCGAGATCTGGCTGAACAAGGTGAATTACTGCTCCGGTTTCGCTCTTGTCCCATGCTTTTACGAAGAGTTGGGCAAGCAGAAATACCAACAATAAAATCATCAACATCCTTAAAAACAGCAGAAGCAATTGGTCAATCCGGATGGATTTGGAAGACTGATTATCCTGCTCTTGGAGCCAATGCATCGCTGCCCAGGACACTAACTTTCCTTTCTTTCCATTCCATAAATGAATCATGATCGGAACGCTGAGACCCAGCAAACCCCAAAGCAATATGGGTTGCAAAAATTCCATCAGTAAAGGCTCCGCTGTGACAAAAATCGATTGATCAACTCCGAGATAGACTCCTGCAAATTCACCCGAAAGAGATGAACCTGAGGTAATCTCAATGCCTCTTCAAGTCCTGATAAATAGCTCTGAATGGCTGTGTTATATGTTTTTTGAACCATTGCTCCGTCCAACGTAACGAACCTGTCGCTTTCAAGATCCCTGAATCTGAAGCTACCCTTCATCTCGAACTCTACTTCCTGCTTTCCCAGAATCTGAAAAAGCACGATTTCTTTATTTTGATGACGCATCTGTTCCACAATATCCAGCCATTCACTATCCTGCTGGAGAAAATCAGAAACGACAATGATCAGTTCCTTTTGCCTGGTTTTGAGAGCCGGAAATGATTGTTTGGTTACCGGCCAGGAACCGGAAGCTTTTTCAGTTTCGAGATGATAAAGGATTTTTTGGAATGCCTTTGGAGAGGGAGTTACTTTTTTCTCAAGCTGGCCATTTTGAAAAGTAAAAAATGAAAGCGAATCACCCTGCTGATGAGCCAGATAGGCCAAAGATGCGAGGAGGTTTTTGGCATAATCCAACCTTCTCACGCCATCCTCTTCATAGTTCATCGAACCTGAAAGATCCAGCATCAGACTCACATTCAGGTGGCTTTCCGACTGAGATTCTTTAATCATGTGTTTTCCCGACTTGGAAAAGTATTTCCAGTCGATCCGCTTGGGATCATCTCCGGGTTCGTAGTAGCGATATTGCTCAAATTCGCTTCCAGTACCCACTCTTTTCCCCAGGTGAATGCCATGCTTCAGCTCTTCGCTGATGATTTTGGCAGCCAGTCTCAGGTTATTGAGTTTGATGATTTCCAGTGTCTTAGCTTGCATTGACAGGGATAGCGTCAAGTATTTTGGAGATAATCGAATCAGGCATCACATTCTCGGCTTCGGCCCGGAAATGGAGCGAGAGTCTGTGGCGAAGAACCGGAAAAGCCAATATTTTGATGTCCTCCGGAATTACAGAATATCGGCCTTTGACCAATGCACGAGCTTTGGCACAAAGAATCAAAGCCTGTCCGGCACGGGTTCCTGCACCCCACTCCACATAATCCTTGACAGCCTGAATAGCTGAAGTATCCGGTCGGCTTGCCCGCACGATTCGATTGATGTATTGCAAAAGACTCGAATCAATATGGACTTGTCGGGTCAGGGTCTGGAGTTGCTTGATGTCCCTGGCGGAAAATACAATCTGAGGATCAGCTTTGTAGGTTCCGGTGGTCTTTTCCAAAACTTCCAATTCCTCCCTTTCCGAAGGATAAGCCAGTTTGATGTAAAGCAAAAAACGATCGAGCTGAGCCTCAGGAAGCGGATAAGTTCCTGCCTGCTCAATTGGGTTTTGCGTAGCAATAATTAAAAAAGGATCAGGAAGCGGGTGATTTTGACCGCCATACGTCACAACTTTTTCCTGCATCGCTTCGAGCAAAGCTGCCTGAGTTTTGGGAGGTGTTCGGTTTATTTCATCTGCCAAAACCATATTAGCGAAGATCGGCCCGCGATTGAATTGGAAAAATTTCTTCCCTGTCTCGTGATCTTCTTCCAAAATCTCTGTTCCCAGAATATCACCGGGCATCAAGTCGGGAGTGAATTGAATCCGCTTAAACTGAAGTTCCATCACCTCGGAAAGCGATTTTACCATCAGGGTTTTTGCAAGTCCGGGAACACCTTCGAGCAAGCAATGACCTCCGGCCAAAAGTGTAATAATGACCTCATCAATCACTTCTTCCTGACCGATGATGACTTTGGAAATCTCTTTTTTCAGTAAGGGAATTTTATCAACAAGAGCTTGATAAACTGCTGATTCTGTGTTTTCCAAAATAATTAAGTTAAAGCGTAAACGATGATATTAACACCGAATTTGGTATTGTCTTCTTTGAGAAATCGTTTGTTTCTGAAATCATAATCCCATTCACAACCATAGTCTTTGTTGCTGTAAAGCACTCCGATTCTGCCGTTGACAATAACTGCTTTCAGGTAATCGTGAATAAGGTCGTCGCCCCAGCCATTCAACTCAAAAGAGGTAGCCGGCGGACCGTCTTCAAATTCAAAGAAGGATTTATAAATCCGGTGGTTATCTGGGATTTTCTCTAATGCATCCGCCCCGAATGTTTTAGCCATTTCGGCTTCAAATGATTTTGCAAAAAGGCCATCAATGTCATGATTGCAATCATCCACAAAGACAAATCCTCCATTTTGCACATAGGTCTTGAAATTTGCCCTTTCCTGAGTGGAAAACTCAACCAACTTATGCCCGCTGAAATAGCAAAAGGGACTTTTGAAAATTTCTGAACTGCTCAATTCCACGACTTTTTCCTTCTCATCAATCGGAATCGTGGTATACTCTACCAACGAATGTAGCAGATTGGAAGGCATGCGCTGATCTGTATCCCAATTGCCGGAATTGTACTTGATCCTGGTAAAGAAGAACTTCTGCATGCTAAAATAATTGGCAGTGATCAGTGGTCAGTGATCAGGTAACAGTTTGATAGACCGTAGTTGGAAATTGTTCAATGAACAGTAGACAGTGATCAGAAAGCAGTTAACTAAATCTATCAACTGCCTACTGAACACTGAAAACTGCCTGCTGAATTAAACGGCGTCAGATAAGCTGGTGAAGGTAAAGTCACGGATTTTCATTGCCGGAACCATACTTCCTCCCACTCGCTGAAGTTTGCCCAAAGCCTCAATGTTATTGAGCATGATGATAGGGCTTTCGTTGAACCGGAAGTTTTTCACAGGAAATTTAATCTGACCGTTTTCAATGTAGAAAGTACCGTCTCGTGTCAGACCTGTGTAAAGCAATGTCTGAGGATCAACTGCTCTGATATACCAGAAACGGGTAACCAAAACGCCTCTTTCTGTGCTCTTGATCATATCTGCCAAAGATTGGTCACCACCTTCGATGATTACCCCGCCAGGTCTTCCCACCGGAGTGACACCTTGTTTTGCTGCCCAATAGCGGGAATAGAACATGTTTTTCACCACACCATTCTCAACCCAGGCTGTCTTTTCTCTTGGCAAACCTTCGTTTGTCCAGGGAGTAGTCGGAATTTCAGGATGGGTTGGATCAGAGTAGATATTTACTCGCTCGTCGAAAAGCTTTTCTCCCAATCGGGTTCCTCCGCCTTTTTTGCTCAGGAAACTCCGACCTTCATCTGCACTTCTCGCATCCATGCCGAATGTCAATAAACGCATCAGGTCGAAAGCTGCAGTTGGCTCAAGGATAACAGTATATTTTCCCGGTTCGATCGCCTGCGCATTGACAGATGCCTGAGCTTTTTGCATCGCGAGAGTTGTCACTTCCCTGGAATTGAGCAAGCTCGCATCGTTGAAGTCTCTGCTGGAATATCCGGAACCCGTTCCATCGGCAGTTCTCACCGTCACGGAGAAATCGACTGAAGTGCTTTTGTTGTAGCCAAACACTCCTTTGCTGTTTCCCATAGCGGAAAAGCCTGAGAAATCTTCCAAATATCCGGCTGCTGTCAGATTCTTTTCACCGCTTGGAGTGATACTGTCATAAGCAACCTGAGCCCGATAATCCGGATTGATTTTGTCTGTTGACTCTACGAAAGTTTTGGAATCAACATATTGCTGAGGACCCAGCATCGGCATGTACTCGGGGTTTTCCGGAGCCAGTTGCGCGATTTCTTCCGCACGAGCGACAGCTCTTTTCAGAGACGCCTCATCCAACTCATTGACACTTGCAGATCCTGATTTCTTGCCGTACACCGAAGTGATATTCAGCGTGATTTCATTGGTTTCTCCACTCGTGTTTACAGTATTTCTTGCGTATCGTATATTTCCGGTTCTGCCTCCGGATATAGAAACTGCCGTCTCGTCTGCTTTGGCATACGACAGGACCTTATCTATGATTTGTTTCGCTTCTTCTTTTGTTAAAATGGCCATGTGTCTGGAGTTAATGGTTAAATTTTTCTACCCGTGTTGATGACATTGACACCGTTGAAACGGGTAGTTGCACTGCCGTGAGAAACGGCTGAAGACTGCGAAGGCTGACCTTTTCCGTCAAAGAAAGAACCGAAGAACCGGTAATCATTCTTATCACAGATTTGCGCACAGGAATTCCAGAATTCCTGAGTATTAGACTGATATGCTACATCTTCCAGCATGCCTACGATTTCTCCGTTTTTGATTTCGTAGAAAAGCTGACCGCCAAACTGAAAATTGTAACGCTGCTGATCGATGGAGTAAGAACCACGACCGATGATGTAAACGCCTTTTTCGACACCCTTCACCATATCTGCTGCACTGAGCTTTGCGGTTCCCGGTTTTAAAGAGACATTTGGCATTCTCTGAAACTGAACAGAGCTCCAGTTATCTGCAAAGCAGCAACCGTGAGATTCGGTTTCGTTGATGATTTTGGCTTGATCACGGATTGCCTGATAGTTTACCAAAACACCATTTTTGATCAGATCCCACTCCTTGCACTTCACTCCTTCGTCATCGTAACCTGTGTTTCCGAGGGATAAAGGCTGAGTCTTGTCAGCGACAATATTGACCAAATCAGAACCGTACTTGAAATCACCGGCTTTCCATTTGTCTAATGTTGCAAAGCTGGTTCCTGCGTAATTAGCCTCATATCCAAGAACACGATCCAATTCGAGCGGGTGACCAACTGACTCATGAATCGTCAATCCCAGGTGATCAGGATCGAGGACCAAGTCATATTTACCCGGCAATACAGATTTTGCAGTAAGCTTTTCCTTCGCATGTTTGGCAGCTGCAATCGCATCCTCAACCATATCGTAGGAATTTTTATAGCTGTTGAATCCTGCAGGATTAGCCAGTTTATCTTTTGCCAATCCATCCATGTATTCATAACCCATTCCCATCGGCGCACTCAAAGCCTGACGGGATCTGAAATTACCCTCAGCTTTGTTCACAGCAGTCACATTGAACGTCGGCCAAATTCTATGAATATCCTGATCGATGTATGATCCGTCGGTAGAAGCGAAATACTTCTGCTCATTGATCATAAATAGGTTGGAATTCACAAAAGCCGCTCCATTATCCAAAGCAGAATTGTTGACGCTTAGAAGCAAGTCAATCTTTTCTTTAACAGGCACTGCCAAAGCATTTTTTTGAATTGGCGTATTCCAGGTCACTTCGCCATAACCGGGAACCGGAGCAAGGACAACTGGTTCGCTTTGCAACCTTGCATTTGCTTTTGCAATCGCTACTGCTGTTTCAGCACAGGTCTTGATCCCGTCAGGAGTTACGTCTGAAGTTGCAGCAAATCCCCAGGTTCCGTCAGCAATCACCCGAATGCCGACTCCAAAGGATTCCGCATTGGTAATATTCTCGACGTTTTTTTCTCTTGTGAATAAAAATTGCTGCAGGTAACGACCAATTCTGACATCAGTATAGCTGGCTCCTTTAGCTTTTGCAGCGTTCAAAGCCACATCGGCAAGTGCTTTTTTGGCGGCGTTTTCTAATCCTGGGATCGTCAACTGCTCCGCAGTGATAGTATTTCCCATCGCCAATACTCCCGGTGTTATCAGGGCGCCAAGGCCCAATCCGGAAAGGTGGATAAAATCTCGTCTTTTCAAATGTTCTCCTGGTTAAAGTTTATGGATTTATACTCTTACTTAAATACTCCTCTAAGTTGATTAAAAATAGGTTTATCTCCCTTGTAGCCAAAAAAATAATACAAGCGTGGTAGAAAGTCGGTTTGTGAGCAACCTATTATTTTATGGATTTCTCTTTGAACATAGGTTTCATTTTAAATGCGTATCCGGATCTGCACGTTGGACAGAAGCCTATCGGTTTTTTAATGATGCCGAAATGTGACTCCCTCCGCCGCGGCGGAGGGTTAGGGGGATTTTTATTCAAATCCCAACTTAATTCTGTTACGTGCAATCAAGCGAATACACATATTATTTTAAACCAAAAATAGGTCAATTGGAAATCCGGTAATTGAACTCGCATTTCTGAGTCTGCACAATCTTACATGCAGAGACTATTATTTTGAGTTAGGAAAAATAACCTCTCTACTTAAATTCAGGAGTTGAGAAAATGGAAAGCTCTTCAAGAAAAGTTGAAGCTTCTATGTAATTCAATCCTTTCTCGCAGTTTTTTCCTTCGTCACTTTTTGAAGCCAAAAAGTAACCAAAAAGCTTAATGCCAGGTTATTTACTTCAAATAGGCAGAGTTTAGTAATGGAAGAAGCATTCTTGGCTATTTGATTTTAACCCTTGATCAACCCTAAAAATGGGTGGATTTCTCTCGTTCCACTTCGAAAACTAACCCATTTTCTAAACGGTTTGATCTGCTGTTTAAAACCGTAAATTCCCAATGGCATTACCTAACCCGAAACATTTCAAGTCAACTTCGGCACCATCGCTAATTCGGACATTTTTTATAAAATGATCTTATGTGCTGTAAGCTCCTCCCCAAAATAAAATCCTCCCAAAGGTTTAACAGACCTCGGATTCCATGCCGTTTATCATGATGTTGAAAAATATGGATCATGGAGTTTTTGACTATCTATTGCTTAAATTTATCTATCGATTATCATTTTGATTTTCCCGTGTTTAACCATTTAAATTTTTAGAAAGAATGAATGAATCACTTATGATAAAGGTCGGAGATGTTTTTCTTGAGGGCGAACTTACTATGCCAGAGAATCCCTCAGGTCTGATCATATTTTCCCACGGAAGCGGCAGCAGTAGGTTCAGCCCCAGAAACAGGCTTGTATCTCAATTTCTCAATAAAAATGGGTTTGGGACTTTTTTGTTTGACCTTCTCACGCAAGAAGAAGATCAGGATTACGAACAACGGTTTGACATTGAATTATTGTCCAGGCGCCTGGAGGAGGTCACCAGATACCTGATAAAATTACCTGCTTTAAATAATATTCCTCTCGGCTATTTTGGAGCAAGTACGGGTGCCGCTTCTGCGCTGATCGCCGCCTCAAAACTTCAAAATAAAATCAAGGCAGTTGTGTCACGAGGTGGCAGACCGGATATGGCTTCAGGATATTTGGAAGATATTGAAGCCCCCAGTCTTTTAATCGTCGGAGAACTTGATTTTGATGTTTTGAATCTCAACAAACAAGCCCTGGAGGAAATAGCCGGGAAAAAGAGCCTGAAAATAGTTGAGGGGGCTACTCATTTATTCGAAGAACCCGGCACTTTGGAACAAGTTGCAGAGTTGTCGCTTGACTGGTTTATCCAGAATCTTAAACCAAAAACCAAGAGTCATTCTGTCATCTGATTCTTCAGGTCACTTTAGAAACAAATTGGAAACCCAATATTCACGATTCACTTAACTGATATGGCAGCGTTTAGAGACCGAAGGGATGCCGGCGAACAATTGGCCGTTGCATTGGAAAAGTATAAAAATCAAAATCCTCTTGTGATTGGAATTCCCAGAGGAGGTGTTGAAACTGCCTATTACGTGGCGAAGTACCTGAATGCAGAATTGACTTTGATCGTAACACGAAAACTGGGGTATCCTATAGATCCTGAGTTTGCTTTTGGAGCACTTGCTGAGGATGGCAGCCTTTATCTTTCAAAAATGGCCCCCGTAAACCTCTCCGAAGAAGCCAGAAATGAGGTAATCGACAAACAAAAACTGGAGATCCAGCGGAGGATCCAAAAATTAAGAGGAGGCAAGCCTCTTCCTGCAATAAAGGGCAGAACAGTGATCATTGTGGATGATGGCATCGCTACCGGTGCTACTTTGTTTGCCACAATTATGCTCTGTCAAAATCAGAAAGCTGGTAAAATCGTGGTAGCCGCTCCCATTTCAGGTTATGAAATGCTGGAGACTTTGGAAGAAAAAGTCGATGATGTGGTTATTCTGGAAACTCCTTTTGATTACCATGCGGTATCCCAGGGCTATGACCATTTCTACAATCTAACGGACGAAGAAGCGCTGGAATTTCTTGAAAAATGGCAGCAAGAATTTTCTCAAAAAAACCAGTAACCCGATTTCATCCTCATACTCACTCGTGTCTCAACCCTTCCATCACTTTGAATATGTGAAGGACAGTAGGAAATATAGCATCCATGGATTCTGCCGCTCCTTTAGTTGATCCGGGTAAGGCCAAAACAAGAGTTTCCCCAATCAGACCCGCAACACTTCTGGAAAGCATCGCGTAGGGAGTCCGCTGTTGTCCATAGTTTCGGATCGCTTCTTCAATTCCGTGAATTTGTTTATCCAAAATTGGCAGCAAAGCCTCAGGAGTCACATCCCGCGGTGAAAGCCCCGTTCCTCCCGTGAAAATCAAAAGGTCAATTCCTTCGGAAACCAGTGTTTCGGCAGTACTTCTGATTATCGAAACTTCATCAGGAATCACTTTATAAACAGGAACTTCTACTTTCCAGCCTTTGAGTTTTTCGATAATGGTTTTGCCTGCTTTGTCTTCATTTTTTCCTGCGGAAATGGAGTCCGAACATACTATCACAGCCACCTTTAGAGCTATTTCCTGGTCTTTTTTAAAGTCTGATTTTCCACCTTTTTTCTCTACCAAACTGATCTTTTCAATGCTGATTCCTTTATCGATCGGCTTCAGCATATCGTACATGGTCAAAGCCACGACAGATGCCGTATGCATGGCTTCCACTTCTACTCCTGTTTTGTAGATCGTATGGATTTCTGCCAAAATCGTAATCTCCATCTCTCCGATTTCATACCTGATTCCGGTGTATTCGATAGGTAATGGATGACAATCCGGAATCATGTCGGAGGTTCTCTTGGCTGCAAAAAGTCCTGCAGTCTTAGCCATTTCCAGCACATCACCTTTTGGTACCGTTCGGTTCACAACGGCTGAGATGGTTTCAGGACGGCTCACTTTCAGAATAGCCTGAGCAATCGCTTTTCGAAGTGTGGTGCTTTTTGCGGTAATATCAATCATGGGATGGGTTTCAGAATAATAGGAATATTGATGCTTTCGGGGTTAGGTGTTAACTTTCCAGACGTGATTATCACTGTCCAGAATCTCTTTCCCCCAAACCGGCAATTCAGCCTTGATCCGCTCAACTAGTTCATCACAGGCATCCATAGCAGCTTTTCGGTGTTTGGATGAAGTGAAAACAAACAGGCAAATCTCCCCTGCTTTCACTTCGCCGAGGCTATGATAAATATGCATGCAGGAGAGTGGATACTTTGCAAAAATGGCCTCACGAATCTCAAAAGCCTTTTCCAGAGCCATTTCCTCATAAGCCGAATAGTCGATTGCAATGACTTTTCCCTCGGGTTTTTCATCCGATCGGACTTGCCCGAGGAAAATGCTATGCCCTCCAATATCTGTTTTGGTACTGTGATTGGCGATGGATTTGGCAATCGAATCGGGTGAAATCGCGCCATGAACAAATATATTTTTGGGTGTTCGCTTAGTTTCCATAAGTGTTGGATTCTTCTTGTTTCGAAAGAAATGCGGCAATTCCGCCTTTGATTGAATAGATACTTTTGCCGGGTAATACTTTTTGAAGTTCGGTCACTGCTTTCAGACTTCTGATTCCACTTTGGCAAAAAAGGAAAACTTCACCCGCAGCCAGCAAGCTTTTGGATTCTTTCAAAAGCTTCGACATGGGCAAATACAAAACTTCTTCTCTTTCCAATTTTGGCATTTCAGAAGCCTCCCGAATGTCTACTAATATTCTGTCAGAATTCATTTGGCTGAGCGCAAAATCCCAATCTACGCTCTGGATTGTTTCGCAGGAAAGGGAATAATCCTTTGCCCGGAAGGCCTCAAAAGAACCAGGGATAAGTTTTTTGAATTCAGAATTTGAATTGAAATCTATCGTATAGGTTTGGTAATTTAAACTGTTGAAAAACAGTATTTTATTTTCAAGAGATTCAGCATAACCGGTCAGAACTTTGATAGCTTCAGTAGCCATCATGACTCCGATGATCCCCGGCAAAACTCCCAAAACGCCGGTCTCGTTGCAGTTGGGAATCTCAGTTGCAGCCGGTGGATTTGGATATAAATCCCGGTAATTGGTTCCTCCTTCTTTTGCAGAATTAAAGACTAAAATCTGCCCTTCATGCTCATAAATCGCCCCGAAAACCAAGGGCTTTTTCAACAGAACACATGCATCATTGACGAGATATCGGGTGGAAAAATTATCTGTTCCATCAATAATCAGATCATAATCTGACATGATTTCAAGCGCATTAGCATTCGTGATAAACTCCGGGATTTCTTCGATTCCAATATCAGAATACTTTTTTCGGAGATAATCGGCAGCTACACTTACTTTGGCTTTTCCCAAGTCATTTTCACCGAAAAGCACCTGTCGGTTCAAATTGGATAATGAAATGACATCGCCGTCCATTATCCCGATTTTCCCCACTCCTGCCGCCGCCAGATACAATAATATCGGACAACCCAATCCTCCGGCCCCGATGACCAAAACATTGGCATTTTGAAGCTTTTGCTGGGATTCTATTCCAAATCCGGAAAGAATATGTTGTCTTTCGAAGCGATCCATAATTGATTAACCTCCGGAAAAGGGCGGTAATAAGGCAATTTCACTATCTGCAGGAATCGGTGCATTTCCCGAAACAAGTTGCTTGTTGATTGCAATACTGAATTTCATGTTTTTCAAATCAGGAAACTTCTCAAATAATGAATCCCGAAGCTCCTCGACAGTTGAAATTCCGGTAAGCTGAATCTGGCCGGAACCGATTTTCTCCGCTATCATCCCAAATGCCCTAACCGATATTTTCTGTTCTTTCGTTTCCATTTTCCTATTTCCAAACCCAGAAAGGGTTGCTATTGTCAAGATAAAATCAATTTAACTGAAGCAAACAAGAGTACAAAAGCCAAAACGTATTTCAGCGTCTTGGGGCTGAACTTCTGCGCACCAAAATAAGCTCCCAAAATTCCTCCAATCACAGTAAGCGGCATCAGCATCCACAATTCCGGAGAAATCTCAATCTGAAGGGAATTGGCACCGAAAAAACCGGCGACTGAATTCAGAAAGATAAACAATGCGCTCAATGCAGCTGTCTCTTTAACGTCCGCCCAACCCAGCATCAGGATGATTGGCGAGAGGATGATTCCTCCTCCTATTCCGATCAAGCCGGAAACAAAACCTATCATTAACCCCAAAACAGGCCCCATCCACCAGGATCGGCTTATCTTTTCTCCGGAAGCCACAGGAAATACTCCGGCAAACTTCAAAACCGGAAACAGCAAAAGAAAGCCAAGAATATTCTTATAAATATCCGCGTCAAGCAAGATTTTGCCGCCAAAATAGGCCGCAGGAACAGAAAATACGATCAGGGAAAGAAACAGCGTCAAGGGGAAAACGGTGACTTTACGGTAGTTCAAAAATGCCACCAGCGAAACCATCATGTTCAAAATCAATGCTGTAGGACGGATCTCCTCAGGTGCAAAACCAAAGATTGCCAAAAACATCAAATAGCTGCTTGCCCCGCCATGACCGACAGAGGCGTAAAGAAATGACGCAAATGGCATCAAAATAAATAGTAAATAGATCGATTCCTCCTCCCACATATTGACTTTATTGTTCTTGAAGTTTAGGAATAGTACAAGTTGACTTCATGCTGATTACGGCCGGTTTTGACTCATCCGAAAACATTTTAAAATCTTGCACCCTTAAAATCTTTCCGGATTTCTCTTTGTCCTGATCAAATTTGGCTATCATCTATTGTTGGTTTGGGAATCGTCAGAAAGTAAACCATCACAAATAAAGTAACCGTGGCTGTTAAAACAAATGCGGCAGTCGCTCCGAACTGGAACCAAATCAAGCCTGTCAGCGAACTTGCAAACAAGGCACAAATGCTTTGCAAACCCGAATAAGTACCGATTGCAGTTGCTGTATCTTTTTTGTCGGTAATGTTTGAAATCCAAGCCTTGGAAATTCCTTCCGTGGCTGAAGCATAAATCCCATACAGGAAAAACAACCCGAAGAAGACGTAAAGATTTGTGTTAATCGACATGCCAAAATAGACCGCCGCAAACAAACCAAGTCCAAAGATGAAAATTGTTTTCAACCCTGCTTTGTCCGCAAGTATTCCAATTGGAAAAGCAAATACGGCATAGACGAGATTGTAAAAAATATAAACTCCAATAACCATCGTGTCGTCGAGTCCTGACTCTTTTGCTTTTAGCAAAAGAAAAACATCAGAACTATTGAACAGGGTAAATACCAGCAGTCCGAAAACCAGTTTTCTGTAAGCCGGAGGGCTTAATTTCCAATACTTCAGGAATGAAAAAAAGGGAGTTGAAACTCTCTGTTTAGCGGCTGATTTCTTTTTCTCTTTTAAATAAAATGTGGTTAAAACTGCAAGCAAACCCGGGATAAAAGCAATGTAAAAAAGCGTCTTATAATCTTCAGGGTAAAAATACAAGTACAGCAGCGCCAATGTAGGCCCGAGAACTGCTCCGAATGTATCCATGGATCGGTGAAATCCAAAAACTTTTCCTTTTGTCTTGGGCGTAGCTTCGTCAGAGAGAATTGCGTCCCTTGCACCCGTTCTGATACCTTTTCCCAATCGGTCAATCGTTCGGGCAAAGAATATCCAAAGCGGAAAAGTGAAAATCGCCATCATGGGTTTTGAAATACTGCTGAACGCATAACCGAGTTGAACAAAAGGAACTCTTCTCCCGGAGAGATCGGAAAGTTTTCCAAAATAGCCTTTGCTCAATCCAGCCGTCGCTTCGGCCACACCTTCAAGAATTCCGATAAATACAATCGAAAAACCAATTGTCTTCAGGTAAATCGGCATAATCGGATACAGCATTTCACTAGCGGTGTCAGTCAGCAGACTAACGATTGATAAAATCCAAACAGCTCTTGTAATATATTTCAAAATTCTGTCATGATTGACTGTGAACCTGATAGGAATCAGATGTTTTAAAGATTGCTAAATCACCAGGAATAAAATGAAACAAGCATTCCTGCCTCCAAAAACTCTGATTCCATCGGAATTTCCGCCAACCCATCGGCCTGACCAAATGAAAGCAAATTGAAAGATTCCTGACCCGGGAGAATATGAACCTTTCCATTTTCAATTTTTGCCTTCAGAAAAAATGTGAGGTTAACTGACTTGGTGAATAAGTCTGCCAAAGGTAAAACCAGGGTAGGTTTCCATGGATCTGAATGACCCGCCCACTGAAGAATCGATGGCTTCACATAATTCAAAAAGCAAGTCAGGACTGAAGCCGGATTTCCTGGAAGTGCAAAGACTACTTTCCCTTCCTTTTTTCCTGCAAAAAGTGGTTTTCCTGGACGCTGACTTATTTTATAGAAGATTTCCTCGACATCATTTTCACCCAAACCATCCTTTACAAAGTCAAAATCTCCAACCGAAATTCCGCCTGTAAGTAAAAGGAAGTCAGAGACTTTAAGCGCTTCTTTAATTGTTAAAATCACTTTCTCAAAGTCGTCTTCTGCATGGAAGATTTGAATGTCCTTCACCCCTATTGCTGTGAGATATGCCTGAATGGCCGGACCGCTTGAATTGTAAATTTGACCTGGATTTAACTCCTGCCCAACTTCGCGAAGCTCATTTCCGGTAACGACCAAGGCAATTTTTGGAAGATCAAAAATCTCAACTTCCGTGATACCAAGTGAGGCAAAAAGTGCAATCGTTCCAGGATTGATTTGAGTTCCTGCTTTAAGAATTTCGTCTCCTTGTTTGCATTGAGTGCCACGAAGCCGGACACTCGCACCCTGTCGGAAGTCCTTTCTTACGAATTGAATCTGGTTTCCGTTTCTGAGAATTTTCTCTTGTTGAATGAC
The DNA here is from genome assembly GCA_036676605.1 of Algoriphagus sp. GTDB lineage: Bacteria > Bacteroidota > Bacteroidia > Cytophagales > Cyclobacteriaceae > Algoriphagus. The sequence continues at coordinate 36,153 of JAKFCO010000089.1, read as the reverse complement.
CGTATCAGCGCCCGGAGGAATCGGAGCTCCGGTAAAAATCCTCGCTGCTTCTCCTTTTTGCAAGCTTTTTAACTCGCTATCTCCGGCGGCGACCAATCCGACAACTTCTCTTGACTCGCCGGCATCTTCCCAGGCGATTGCGTAGCCATCCATAGCGGAATTGTCAAAAGAAGGCACATCCATCGGCGCAATGATATTATTTGCCAGAACTTTGCCATTGGTAAGACGGATTGGGCAAAGTTGCTTTGACCCAATTGGGATGTGGCTTTTTAGTCGGGCTTTTGCCTCAGAGACAGAAATGATTTGTGACATTATCCGCCGATATTAATCATGCTCCGGTTTTCGATTTTCTCAGGATCAGCCTTGAGGTAATCCGGGGTAAATTGTCCGCCAAGTGCTGCATGTTTGCGGGAAAGTGAGGTTAGTATAAGCGGAAGGATATCTTCTCCTTTTCGGATTGTTCCAAGTAAATCCATCTCTTCTTTGCCAAAAAGGCAATTTTTCATTTTTCCATCGGCAGTCAATCGCATTCGATTGCAATCCCCACAGAAATGCTGACTCATCGTGGTGATAAAAGCAAAAGTGCCTTCATGACCGACCGCTTTGTATTTTTTGGCAGTGGCATGAGGCTTATCATCCAGCTTGACCACTTCAAATTCGTCTGTTACAATTTTCAAAAGTTCGGAGGCAGTCACCACCTGATTGCTGCTCCAGTGATTTCCGGCAAAAGGCATGAATTCTATAAAACGAACGTGCAAAGGGAGATTCTCAGTAGCTCGAATAAAGTCAGAAACCTCTTTCTCAATCACTCCGTGAAGTGCCACGGCATTGATTTTTACCCGAAAACCATTGTTCAGCATCAACAGGATATTATTCCAAACCTGATCAAACTGATCGCGCTTGGTCAGATTCTTAAATACTTCTTTGTTAAGTGAATCAAGGCTGATATTGATTGATTTGACACCGGCTGATTTCAGGGATTCAAGATGTTTATCCAGTAAAATTCCGTTTGTCGTAAGCGTGAGTTCTACCGGAAACTTTGAAAGCCGAGCCAGAATATCCGCAAATTCCTTTCGCACCAAGGGTTCTCCACCGGTCAGCCGGATCTTTTTTACCCCAAGGGAAACAAAAACTTCAGCGATTTGGACGATCTCATCCGCACTCATCAATTTAGAAGATGGCATCCATTGCATGTCTTCCTGCGGCATACAATAGGTGCAGCGGAAATTGCAATTATCCGTAAGAGATATTCGCAGGTAATCATGAACACGGCCGAATGAATCTTGAAGCATATTGTTGAATTTCAGCTTTTGAGTGGGTTTTAACTTCGAAAACCAGGATAACACAATAGTAAAGGTAAGCCAATCCGAGCTAATTTTAAACAAGAATTACACGGTAGACTTGGAAAACCTATTTCGAACAAGGCACATCTTATATACTTGAAAAAAATGAAAAGGTTATGCCGGATCCTTTTTGGAAGAGATCCAAAAGTGCTGATTATTAGATGAAACTCTGGTAATTGGGAACAATTATCAGCTGGAAAATTGAATAAAGAAATTATGTGTATCCAGATATCTGCACGAGGGATAGAAACGATCTGCTTTAACGATGCGGAAATGTGACTCCCTCAGCCGCGGCGGAGGGTTAGGGGGATTTTTTATTCAAATCCCAACTTAATTCGGTTACGTGGAAACAAGCGGATACGCATAAAAGAAATTGCTCTTCTACGGTATTTTGATAAAAAAATCAATTACGATGAAAATTTATTTTCACTCCTTTTTTTGTTTAAACTGCTCTTTTTTGATTTTCAAATAAGGATAAAATTCTTTCAAATGGAAGTCTGTCTTTAGTTGATATTTTGTTTTGCAAATGATTGTTTAATTTCTATTTTCATTCTGATTTTAAACTAATTATCAGATTTATTCACTCGAAATTTTAAGAAAGCAACAATCACAAAGATGTAAATACGCAAGATTCATCCAACCAATTGAACTCACCCAAAATGAAATTAGGAATACTAGGCGGAACTAAATTAGCTGTAGCTCTGGGCAACAAATACCTTGACTCAGGACTTGATGTGTCTTTTGGTGTCCGAGAGGAATTTGAAATCAAGGAAATAGGCTGGAAGATTTTGAATATGTTTCTCGACAAGGTTGTAAGCGTTGAAGAAGCAATAGAAAAATCAGATATTATCTTCATATGCTGCGAAAACGAGTATTTAAGGAAGATTATAGGAAAATTAAAAAGCGCCAAACTCGAAGGAAAAATTCTGATTGACTGCACAAACTGCACTGTTTATAAAATTTTCGATTGCAATACCGCTTTGATCAGATCAGAAATTAAGGATGTTCCGCTATTCAAAGCATTCAATAATTTGGGGCTTGATTATCCCAAATCAGATATCTTAGGCGTAGTAAAGGAAACCTATTTCTGCGGTGAAAATGGAACTGAAAAATCGAAAGTAAAGAGATTGATTGAATTGATTGGATATAGAGCCATAGATTCAGGAGGACTTGATAATGCCCTACTTTTGGAAGCTTTCTACCACCTCAGAAAAGAAATTTCTAACCATAAAAATGAGCAATCCGATTATCATTTTAAACTCATCTCCTGCTAAGTCAAATTATTTATAAGGTTTTTTGATATCAACTCCGGGTTTTATTAGACAGTTGTCATTAATTTTTTACCCGAATTTTAATTTTCAAAACGCCATTGAAATATATTGATTGGCAAAGGCGGTAAATAGGATTACTGCTTTAAATGATTTTTCAAGTAGATTAGTCTTCGATGTCCAGCCAAGAAGAAATCACCAAACTCCTCACCTGTTTTCGTAAAATTCACCCGATTTCAAGGGAAGCTGAACAGGCAATCTCTGATTTGGCTTCTTTGGTTTCAATTAAAAAAAATCAGGATTTGCAGCCAATCGGCGTCACTTGCCGCACGATTTATTTTGTGCATAGCGGTTTGGCAAGAATCTATTATTACAAAGACGGAAACGAAGTCACTGAATATTTTGCTTTCGAAAACGATATAATCGTGAGAGCAGAAAGCCTTTTCACCGGAAAACCAAGTAAAAAAGCTATTCAGGCGGTAGAAGACACCGTTTTCATCGGAATTCCTTCAGCCCAACTTTTTGAGCTCTACGATTCATTTCCTGATATCGAACGGCTTTTTCGCAAAATCATTGAATCTGCTTATGTAGATACAGTCAACCGAATCGAGAGCATCCAATTCCATACTGCTGAGGAGAGGTACTCTCAACTTTTAACTGAAAATCCCTCGATGATTCAGCGGATACCGCTCAAACACATCGCTTCTTACCTCGGCATCACACAAGTTAGTCTGAGCCGAATTCGAGCCATCCGCTGATTATTTAACAATTGTAAAAAGAAAGGGCAGCTGAACCAGCGAATTTTGCAGGACAATAAAAGACCTATGGACAAAATTCAACTCGGACTCAAAGAAAACTGGAAGCAGTTTACCATTTTGGTGATCGTCAACGCATTTGTCGGAGGCATGATCGGAATGGAGCGATCCATCTTCCCGGAATTTGCCGAGGAAATCTTTGGAATTGAATCCAAAACAGCCATCCTTTCTTTTATTACTGCTTTTGGAATCACCAAAGCGGTTACGAATTACCTGACAGGAAAACTTGCCAATCGATTTGGAAGGAGAAATCTGCTGCTTTTTGGTTGGTTGCTGGCGATCCCGATTCCCTTTCTCTTGATTTATGCACCTTCCTGGGGCTGGGTAATATTTGCAAATATCTTGTTGGGAATCAGCCAGGGATTGACCTGGAGCAGCACCGTGGTGATGAAGATTGATTTGGTAGGAGACAAAGACCGCGGACTCGCCATGGGGATGAATGAGTTTGCCGGGTACTTTGCTGTTGGGGTTATCGCTTTCCTCTCAGGATACTTGGCTAATCGCTATGGAATTACTCCTTATCCTTTTTATTTGGGTGTGGTGATTTCTATCCTAGGATTGCTGTTGACACTGTTTTTTGTAAAGGACACGCAACTTTTTGTGCATCATGAGTCAAAAAAAGACACCACAGTCCCCTTGGAAGGTGTTTTTATGGAAACTACTTTCCAAAACAAAACACTTTCTTCCATTACCCAGGCCGGACTGGTCAATAACCTCAATGACGGAATGATCTGGGGATTGCTACCTATTCTGCTTCTTTCTTTGAACTTCAATACTGAAAACATCGGCATACTCACCGCTATTTACCCGGCTGTCTGGGGATTGGGTCAACTTTTCACGGGGAAAATGGCTGATCTCTATTCCAAAAAGAGAATGCTTTTCTGGGGAATGTTGCTACAGGGGCTGGCGATTTTGCTGATTCCTGCGATCACTGATTTCTACCTGTTTGCAGGAATAATGGCTGTGTTGGGCTTGGGTACAGCATTAGTTTATCCGACTTTTTTGGCTGCGATTGCAGAAGCAACCTCTCCTATTCAACGCGCCGAAAGCATCGGAACTTTCAGACTTTGGAGAGATTTGGGCTATGCATTTGGGGCAGTGATTTCAGGAATTACCGCGGATTTATTCGGGGTGGAATATGCTATTTTATTGATTGGTGTACTCACCGTGATTTCATCGCTGATCATTCAATTGAGAATGCCTGAAAACACAAAGCGATCAATTTAAAGTCATTGTTCTGCTTAAAATTTAATGTGAATAATATGCCGTATCTGCCTCAAAATGTGCAAGTAATCGTAACAACAAACCAATTTATCAAGCAGGTAGACGCACGGTATCAAAAGTAATTCCGACAAAGTTTATTGGTCTGTAAAACCCTCTAAGTCAAGATTTTATTCATCTATCCGGAGATCCACCGACACACTATTAGCACATTACCGCCAACCTCACTTGCTTACCTTTTCATGATACCTGATTTGTTCCCGGTTATTGAATTCAGAGTATGTGGATTCAGCGGAAGGATACAAAAGAGCTGAAGTTGGCCCTCAAAGCAAAAATACTTGCCAAAAAAACGCCCATAAAAACGATTTGGTAGTTTGATAAATAGTTCATAAATTCATGAACTATTAAACTTCTAAATTAATGACAAGCAAAAAGATTTTCGAATTGCATGCTGACGTTTGCAAAGCATTGGGACATCCGTTGCGAATTGAGGTTATAGACTTGTTACAGGAAAAGGAACTTTGCTTTTCTGACATTCTTGAAGTAACGGGCGGACTAAAATCTAATCTATCGCAGCATCTTTCTGTAATGACAAAAAAAGGCATCTTAAAAATGAGGCGAGACGGGCAATCCAACTATTATTCACTTTCTTCTAAAAAGGTGGCTCAGGCTTGCCGACTAATGCGTGAGGTTCTTATCGATAGCCTTAAAAAACAAAAAGACCTTCTTGAAAAAATGTAATCTTCATAAAGATGAGCAAGACAATATTAGTATTAGGAGCGGGAACAGGCGGAATTATCACTGCTAAAGAATTAAGTAAAAAGGTTTGTAACGATGGAGAAGTAAATCCAGTTAAAATTATCCTATTTGAAAAGGAAGAAAAAAATGTTTTCGCCCCTTCTCTTCTTTGGCTAATGGTCGGAAAAAGAAAGCCACAGCAGGTTTACAGAAACACAAATAATTTAGCAGGTGGTGGAATAGAAGTAGTAATGGGTGAGATTGAAAATGTCAATCCTGAAAATATCTCTGTTACTGTAAAAGGAAAAGAATACAAAGGAGATTATATGGTTATTTCGCTTGGTGTAGAACAAACCACTGAACACAATCTAAACAAATTTGGCTTTGATTTTTATACCGTAAATGGTGCAGCGACATTTAATGAAAAACTCGAAAGTTTTAAAGGCGGAAAAATTGCTGTTTTAGTCCCCTCACTTCCTTTTAAATGTCCAGCAGCACCTTATGAAGCAGCTATGCTTGTTGAAAGTTTTATCCGCAACAAAGGGTTAAGTAGTAAAACAGAAATATCCCTTTACACACCCGAACCGGGACCAATGGGAGTAGCTGGAAAAGAATTATCAGGAGCAGTGAGAAAAATGGTAGAAATGAAAGGCATTAAGTTTTTCCCTGAATATCAACTCGCAGCAGCATCAGAAAAAACATTGACTTTCAGCAATGGCAAAACAATCGAATACGACTTACTGACTTTTACTCCAAAACATCAATGCCCGACAGTAATCAGCAAAACTAATTTAATTGGAAAATCAGGATGGATAGAAACCAATCGAAACACAATGGAAACACAGTTTCCAAATGTTTATGCAATTGGCGACATTACGTTTATTCCGTTGGAAATGGGTAAACCATTACCGAAAGCAGGCGTTTTTGCACATTACCAAGCAGAGACAGTTGCTTATAATATTGCTCAAAAAATATATGGTAAAAATGATTTCAAAACATTCAACGGAGAAGGTCAATGCTTTTTAGAAATGGGCAACGGAAAAGCAGGTTATGCAGGAGGTAATTTCTACGGTTCTCCTTTACCAAGTGTAAAAATGAAAAATCCTGGTTTTTTCTGGCACTGGGCAAAAGTTTGGTTTGAAAAATACTGGTTTTTCAAATACTTCTAAAAACGAAAACTATTTGGTACAAAAATGATATTAATCAGTAAGAAACAAAGTTCAGTTATTTTTTAAACAAAACATATATCTGAAGTTTTACTAGTATAAGAAATTATAATTAACACTTTAAATCAAAAAGATATGAAAAACATTTTAAAATTAAACTTACTGATTTTCCCAATGATTACATTGATTAGTTGTAATAGCAGTACTCAAAATAATACCATTGAAACTATTTTGAAGAATACATTGAGGCGGAAATAAGTATTGAATAACATAGACAAACAAATGAGGGCAGAGATGATGAAAGAAATGACGGATAATAAGGAAATGATGATGAAAAACAAATACATGTCAGAATTGATACAAAATACCAAAAAATAAAATTTCAACGAAAGGTGGAATGAAGATGGGGCCTATGCACAGTGGTTGGATGAATAAAGACGAGATGAAAAAGGACGAACGTGAACATCATTAAATATGAATCTAAACAATAAAAAATATGTCTCACCATAACTATTGGGGAATGCCTATGATGTGGTTTGTATGGTTTCCAATTATTCTTATTATAATTTTAGCAGTTGTAAAGATGCTGAATCTGAATACTAATGGAGGAAATAATGTCTCTAAAAATTCCTCTATGGAAATATTAAAAAAACGCTTTGCTTCGGGCGAAATAACAGAGAAAGAATTTGAAGAACGAAAAAGGGTTTTACAAAATAATTAGATAACACACACAACTAAACCATTAAGCTTTGAAAGCCCATACATAAGTTTTGTAAGGAAATAAAATTCTTACAAATATCGGATAGGGCAACAATTGCATATTTATTGAACTAACACAAAGTAAAGTGATATGATAGTTTTTGCACTAATAATTGGGTTTTTATACGGCTATGTTTCTGTAAAAGGGCAATTCTGCATGAACTCTGGCTTTTCAAATGTATTGCGTCAAAATGATACGACTAAGCTCAAAAGTTTTGTAGCTGCAATACTCATCCAAATGTTGGTATTGCCTTTACTTTTTTCGAGTCTGTATTTATATGAACCTACCCGATACCTTGTTGGGAATATTGGGTTGCCTCCACTATTTTTAATCGGTAGTACACTTGGCGGATTCTTGTTTGGTGTATTCATGTATTATACTGCTGGTTGCGGTGCTGGTATCTTCTACAAAATAGGAGAGAAAAATTCAGGTGCGGTAATAGCGGTTATCGGATTTATTGCAGGTGTTTATCTTACTGAAAAAGGAATTTTAAAATTTATCAAAGAAGCTAGCCAAAGTATTGCATTTTATAATCAAAAACCTATTTGGCTGGGAAGCTCCGCATTGTTCATTGCAATAGCTGCTACTCTTATTGCGGCTGTTCTTCTACTCCTTCTTTATAAAAACAAGGACAGCAAGCCAGGAGGAGCTGTGTGGGGATGGAAAAAAACAGGTATCGCAATAGGGTTGATTGGTGTTATTGGCTGGATATCTGCCATCCTAGCAAGTAATACTTTCGGTCTGGCTATTATACCTGGAGTCCTTGACATGGCAGATATGAATTACTCATGGGGACTTTTATTTGTAATTGGTATTCCCTTAGGGGCTTTCTGGAGCATGCGCAAAAACAAGGAAAAGCAATTTACAATACCCAAAGCTAATATTATTGCCAAACGCTTATTGGGTGGTTTAGGCTTGGGAATATCAGGAAGCATAGCTGCCGGGTGTACGGTCGGACACGGATTGACATTCGTTCCGCTGCTTGGAGCAGGCAGCCTTGTAGCCATTGTATTTATTTTTCTAGGAAGTGGGTTAATGGGCTATCTGACAAGAAAATAAAATAATCAAAATGCAGAAAGTCAGTACGATTTATTATGGAAAAGTATTGGGACATCATAAAAGATTCATTTAGTGGATATTGGAACTATCTGATATATGAAGAAGAATAAAACAATAAATCAATGACCATAAGAAAAAATCATATCGTTGCCGGAATCATGGCATCTTTCCTTACATTATTGATCTATTCCTCATGTAACCATCAGAAATCGGAAACCGAACAAACAACTGCACACGATACTATACCATTAACCAAACACTGGGAATCTCCCATTCCCCACCAGGAAATACCGGAAGGACTTATTTCCATCAGTGCTACGAGCTGCGGTTCTTGTCATCAGGACATATACAATGAATGGAAACAATCTACCCATGCTGTTGCTTTTCAGGATTTACAGTTTCAGGCTGAATGGAAAAAAGACAACCTCCTTACCTGCCTGAATTGCCATACCCCCTTGCAAAACCAACAAGAATTTATTGTGAAGGGATTCATTAACGGAGACTATAAGACGCCATTAAAGGAAACTAACCCTCATTTTGATAAAGCATTGCAATTGGAAAGCATTACCTGTGCTTCCTGCCATGTTCGTGACGGCCATGTGATCGGAACAATCGGAAATACAAATGCACCACATAAAACAATAAAAGATGTTGAGTTGCTATCACAGCAATTGTGTGTGAGCTGTCATAATGTGGTGGATGAGTTGAACCCTGTTTTGGTTTGCACCTTTGAAACGGGTGATGAATGGGTAAATAACTGGGCAAGGAAGGATGGTAAATCCTGTATTTCATGCCACATGCCGGAAACGGAACGTCCGATCGTTCCGGGAATGGGAAACAGGAAATCGCATTTCCACCAATTTCCAGGATCTGGTATTCCCAAGTTTTTTGATACGGAGGCAGAAAGACTGGAAAGCATGGAAATTAATGGGAGTGAAATAAACAAGACCTATTCTGTTGGTGAAACAATCGTTTATGCACTTGAAATAAAAAACAGCTTTGCAGGTCATTCCATACCTACAGGAGATCCGGAACGGTACTTTTTAATCACATTCCATTTACTGGATAGTCAGGGAGACACCGTTCGGAAAGAAATACATAGGATAGGCGAAAAATGGCAATGGCATCCGGTTGCGAAAAAAATATCGGATAATAACCTCAAACCTTTAGAGGAAAGGACTTATACCTTTAATTCCAAGATCGATAGAAAAGATGTATTTACACTTGTAGCTGAAATCACCAAGCATCGAATGACAGAAGAAAATGCGAAGCATCACGAAATTCACGGCAAATATCCATTATCAATAAAAGTCTTTAAAAAACAATACAATTTCACCATAGAATAAATGAACGCAGAAAATAATTTGTTTGACCAAAACACATTGGAATATGATCAATGGTTTGACAAGCATTCGTTTGTTTATCAATCGGAAATTTTAGCCATTCAGCAAGCCATTCCGAAAAATAAAACCGGAATTGAAATCGGTGTGGGAACCGGTCGTTTTGCCGAACCCTTAAACATAAAATTCGGAGTAGAACCTTCTGAAAATATGGCAAGGCTTGCCGAACAAAGAGGTATTACAGTTTATAGGGCTTATGCCGAAAATCTTCCTATTGACGACACCTCTTTTGATTTTGTTCTTATGGTAACAGCAATTTGTTTTCTTTCAGACATACCAAAGGCATTTTCAGAAGTTTACCGCATTTTAAAACCACAAGGAGAAATAATACTTGCTATAGTTGATAAAAACAGCGACCTCGGAAAGAAATACGAAAAAGAAAAATCTGAAAATAAATTTTACAAAGATGCTCATTTCCATTCTACACAAGAAATTACAGAACTCTTAAAACAAGCCAACTTTAAGAGTTTTTCTTACAGGCAAACATTGACAAAAGCTAGCGAAAATAAAATTGAGCAACCTACACAAGGTTTCGGCAAGGGAAGTTTTGTAGTGATAAAAGCAACTAAAGTTTAACCATAAAAATGAAAACAAAATGAAAATTTTAATCTTAATCAACGATGCTCCTTACGGAACAGAAAAAGCATACAATGCTTTACGACTTGCAAACCAATTAAATAAAGACCAAGAAACGGTTGAAGTGAGAATTTTTCTAATGGCAGATGCTGCAAGTTGTGCGGTTGCCAACCAGACAACTCCAAACGGCTATTACAACATTGAAAGAATGTTGAAACTTTCACTTAACAAAGGTGCTAAAGTAAAAATATGCGGTAGTTGTGCAGATGCAAGAGGACTAAAAAATGCTCAATTGATAGAAGGAACAGAAATAAGCACAATGGCAGAACTAACCAATTGGGTTGTAGATAGCGATAAAGTTCTCGTATTCTAATTCCACGCTTCTTTTTGTCTCACTTTTTGTGCCGACATGAAGGATATCCTTTTTTGGTCAGTTCTACATTAGACTTTTTGGGGAGGGATCAAGACCCACGCCTGGATGGTTCTGATTGCCAATCTGATTTTCATCCTCATTCACAAATGGATATAAAGAATGTGCGCAAATTATAATTAATGCTAATGTATTTGTCCTGCTCCTCTTTTAAGAAAAATTCACTGTTGATTAGATATGCTCCTGATGTAACAATGATTTCTCCCTCTTTTATTCCTGAAATTATTTCCTCGAGATATTTATTTTCTGCTCCAATTTCTGCCATTCGCTGTTCAAAGGTGTTTCATAAATAGGACTACCATTCCGAAGATATTCACCGGATGATTTGACATAGAGTTTATCAATTCTTCCCTTCACTCTGCTGCTGATGACTTTCACTTTTATGCCTGTGGTTGGCCGATCAATCAGCCAATAGCTTTCCATCTCACTTTAGTCCAGATTATCCACCATCGGTCATCGTTCAATTCTGAATACCGGCAAAGACTAACTGAACCATAATATCCCAATGGTATCCACCGACTTTTAATAGGAAACTTTATCTATTTTGAAGTAAATGAGAAGAACACCCTTCCTCTATCACTGAATCTCAGATGCTATTCATAAACAATCACTAAAATTAAAAAACTGAAAAGTTGACCTTTCCTCTGAGCTTGACTTAGAACCGTGTAAAGTTTGTTTGATTTTGCCCTAGACTGACTAAATTGCCAATTATCCCCTTTTCCAGTTTATGCTCCAGATCATTGAAAACGCCAAAAATTATTTGGATAAAACCGCCATTGTCGATTCTAAAATTGAGTACACATTCTCCGATCTACTTCAAAGAAGCGAGGCAGTTGCAGCAAGTCTTTTAGATGGAAATGCAGATCTGAATCAAAAACGAGTTGCTTTCATCATTTCCCCCGGCTTCGAATATGCCGCCGTTCAGTGGGGAATCTGGAGAGCCGGAGGGATTGCGGTACCGCTTTGCATCACTTATCCTTTTCCCTCGCTTCAATATGTAATCGAAGACACGAAAGCGGAATACCTGATTGCAGGCTTCGAATATGAAGAACTCCTCGCTCCTTATAAGCAGAACTCATCAACCAGGTTTGTAACTCTTGGTGAAATCAATCCAATCGCTACCGTCAATCTTCCAGAAATTGATAAATCCAGGGGAGCAATGATCCTATATACTTCGGGAACGACAAGTTTGCCGAAAGGCGTTTTGACCACTCATGAAAACATAGAAGCTCAAATCAATACGCTCGTAAAAGCCTGGCATTGGAGTTCTTCTGATAACACAATCGGGATTCTCCCACTCCACCATGTCCACGGGATCATCAATGTCCTTTGCTGTGCGCTTTGGTCCGGTGCAACTATTCAATTTCTTCATCCATTCTCTGCTGAGGAGGTTTTTGAAGTATTTGAGGAAGGAAAAGTCACTGTTTTCATGGCAGTTCCCACGATTTATTTCAAGTTGATTGCTCAGTTTGAGGTCTTTCCTGAGGAGCGAAAAAGGAGACTTACCAAACTCATGGAGAAATTCCGACTGATGGTTTCCGGATCTGCTGCTCTTCCAGTTTCTGTGATGGCTAAATGGAAGGAAATTTCAGGCCATTACCTGCTTGAGCGGTATGGAATGACCGAAATCGGAATGGCAATCAGCAATCCTTATCATCACGATCGAAAAGCCGGTTACATTGGGCAGGCTTTGGAAGGCGTGGAAATCCGTCTGGTGAATGAAGAAAATCAGGTGGTTTTGCCGGGTCATGCGGGTGAAATTCAAGTAAAAGGCCAGTCTGTTTTCAAAGAATACTGGGGCAAACCTGAAGTAACTGCAAAGACATTCACAGAAGATGGTTGGTTTAAAACCGGTGACATCGCTCTGATTGAAGAAGGCTATTTCCGCATCCTTGGCCGGGACTCAATAGACATCATCAAATCCGGCGGGTATAAAATCTCTGCCCTGGAAATTGAGGAAGTGCTTCGCCAATATCCTGAAATAAAAGATGTCGGAGTGGTGGGTGTTCCCGATGAAGAATGGGGTGAAATCATCGTTGCAGCTTTAGTTTTGGAAAATCCAATCGATACAAAAAAGCTGAATTCCTGGCTGAGAGAGCGAATACCAGCATACAAGACTCCTCGAACTTATAAGATAATTGAGGACTTGCCCAGAAATGCGATGGGCAAAGTCACCAAAAATGAATTGAAAAAACTCTTCTGATCCCGGCGATATGATGATTTATGGTTTGGCCCTTTTAGCCTTGTCTTTTTTGCTCGGTCAATGGATTGGTGAAGTTTTGGGAAACCTGCTCGGAATCAACGCCAATGTGGGCGGAGTAGGTTTTGCAATGATTTTCCTGTTGATTTTCAAAGAATGGTTTTTGAATAAGGGTTGGTTTAAACCAGATATGGAAACCGGGATTGACTTTTGGAACAAGCTTTATATTCCGGTCGTCATTGCCATGGCAGCAAGCCTGAATGTTAAATCGGCGATCTCCAGCGGAAGCCTGGCAATTGCAGCAGGGGTTCTCCCTGTTTTGCTTGCATTTTTGATTTTTCCAATGATCATCAAATCCTTTAAATCCGCCTGAAATGGAACAACTACTCAAAGTAATTGATCAAAACGGGCTGATAGTAGCATTTCTGATTGTCGGCTTATTGACCTATTTCTCAGACCTTTTTTCCAAAAAAGTTCTAAATGGGAAAATTCCGGGTTCGGCAATTGCCATCTTCATCGGATTAGTGCTGGGCTATTTAGGAGGTGTATTTTCAGGAGGAGAAAAGGGTTTGGCAGATATTACAATCTTCAAAGGAATAGGGACATTGGGAGGATCCATGTTTCGGGATTTCGCGATTGTTGCCACCGCCATAGGGGCTAGTTTTCTGCTAATTAAGAAAAGTGGATTGTTAGGTTTGATCTCGCTTTTCTTTGGAATTACAGTTTTCTTTCTCGCCGGAGTTGCGCTGGCCTGGATCTGGGGATATAGAGATGCGGTGAGTTTGGTGACTATCGGGGCCGGAGCTTGCACCTATATCGTTGGGCCTGTTACAGGAGCAGCTATCGGTGCAAGTTCTGAAGTAATCGCCTTAAGCATTGGTGCCGGAGTAGTCAAAACCATTGCGGTCACGATCCTTACTCCTATTTTGGCACCAATGATCGGGCTAAATTCACCGGCTTCAGCGATGGCTTTTGGAGGAGTGATGGGAACTTCCAGCGGTGTTGCCGCCGGTCTTGCCGCCACTGATCCCAAACTGGTTCCTTATGGCGCCGTCACAGCCACATTCTACACAGGCTTGGGTTGCCTACTCTGTCCTTCCTTATTTTTTTTGATTCTCGAATATTTCATATGATTATAATTTGATTTTTTAAGGCCATATGGAATCTCGCATGGCCCATAATCATTCCAGTGTGTGTCGCTGGCGTCATGCTTGATTTCATCTGAAGTAGAGCCATAAAAAAATAGCCCGGAAATCGGGCTATTTTTTTAATCAATTCATCAACAACTCAATTACCTGCGCCGGGGCTTGAACCTCATCCACCTTGTCATCAGAGAGGTTTTTCTTGAGCTGGAATTCCAGCTCAAAAATCAAACCCATCACAAAGACCTTGTTCATTTTAAGATCTCGGTCAAACCGATCGTATTTTCTCTTTCCTGTAAGCACTATTCCATAGTCCTGAAAAACCCTGGAAATCTTTCTCAATTCTTTATATCCTTTCATCATTATTCACTTTTAGTGAAACAATTCAATGGTTTATATTTCAATTAGTTAAAACCCAATTTTTTTAAGCATACTCGGAAGCCTCAGTTTCAAACTCCTCAACAGGAGTATCGTCGAGCTCGATTTCTTTTTTATCCGACTTTCCGATTTTGAAGAGGAAGCGATCAAAGAGGTAGTAAATCACCGGAACCACCACTAAAGTCAGGAACATGGATGAAATCAAACCTCCGATGATAACCCACGCCAGGCTGTTTTTCCATTCGGATCCTGCACCATCCGCAAATGCAATAGGAAGCATGCCTATCACCATCGCCAAAGTGGTCATGAGAATAGGACGGAATCGGATTTCTACTGCTTTGATCAAGGCTGTTTTCACTTCAACTCCAGCCTTCTTCAACTGATTGGTAAAGTCCACTAACAGGATTGCGTTTTTGGCCACCAGCCCCATCAACATAATGAGACCCATAATACTGAAGATTGTCAGGGTTCCTTTGGTCAATGCCAAAGCAAGTAAGGAACCGATCAACGCCATTGGAAGAGAGAACATTACCACCAGAGGATAGACATATGAGTCATAAAGCACAACCATGATCAGGTAAATCAGAAGAATGGAAGCAATCAAGGCTAGTCCCAAACTTCCAAAACCGTCGGACTGATTTTTCATCTGCCCTTCGTACGCAATCGTAACTTGCTCCGGAAGATCCAGTTGATTGACTTTCTCTGTAAGCTCAGCTCCCACTGTGCCTGAAGGCACACCAGCTACTTGAGAAGAGATCTTCACAGAAGGCACCCGGTCTCTTCGCTCCAACTTGGTTGCGCCTTCTGACTGAGTCACTTTGGCAAATTGCCCCAGCTTCACCAGTTGACCTCGGTTATTGAGAAAGGTGATATCTTCCAAATCGGAAATGGACTTACGGTCAAACTCATTAAGTCTGACCAGGATATCATATTCAAATTCCCCGTCACTGTATTTGGAATCGTCATTTCCGTTGAAAGCAACCTGCAAAGCTCCACCAACCATATCCATGGTCAAGCCCACTTCATTCATCTTCAATCGGTCAATTTCAATTTTGAGTTCCGGGTTACCTTCTTCCAAAGAAGAGATTACTTTACGTGCACCTTTTACACTTTCCAAAATCTCCTTTACTTTCACGGAGGTAACTTTTACACTGTCCATGTCCGGACCTGAAACGATTACCTGAATCGGAGATTCATCTGCTGAGCCCAATATCGAAATCGGAACAGCAGTGTATTCTGCTCCAGTTACGTTTTCCTCCAGATAGTTTTCTACATCCCGTGCAAAATCCGGAGCAGTTTGGTCACGAAGTTTGACATCCACCATTTTCACAGCTATTTCTGAAGTATAAGGGACAGACTGAGCACCGGTTAGCGTTCCACTCGTCACACCGATAGTAGTATAGACCAGAGAAACTTCCGGCAAAGACTTCAGGTAGTTTTCCACTTCCTGAGTTTTGAAATTAGTCTGTTCCAAAGTTGCGTCTTTTGGCAACTCAACCCGGAGGAGGAATTCGCCACGGTCACCCTGACTGATAAATTCACTGCCAATAAATCCATATCCAACCAGCAAAAACGAAGAGAAGAACATGACCACCGTAATGACCATCAGGGCAATCTTGTTTTTAAAGCCCCAACTCAACATCCCGGTCAAAAAAGCAATAAAGGAATTGATCCCGGACTCGAAGCCGTATACAAACTTGCCAAAGAAGGATGTTTTACTGAGATGACTAAGTTTGGAAAAGCGGGAAGTCAGTAAAGGAATCAACGTAAAAGCTACCACCAAAGAAATCAAAGTGGCACTTGCGACGGTAATTGCAAACTGGCTTAGAATGCCGCCAATCAAACCACCTGTCATCGACAAAGGCACGAATACCACCACGATTACCATTGTGATCGAAACTACAGTAAAACCAATTTCCCGGATTCCGTCATATGAAGCCTGCGTGATTGATTTCCCTTTTTCCAGGTGACGATAAATGTTTTCGATCACAACGATCGCATCATCCACGAGGATACCCACTACCAAAGAAAGAGCCAACAAACTCATCAGGTTCAATGTAAAACCCGCCAAATACATCACTGTAAAAGTGGCAATGATAGAAGCCGGAACAGCAATCATCACAATCACTGCATTTCGGATACTGTGAAGGAATAAAAGCATAATCAGCGCTACAAGTGCAATCGCAATGATTAAGTCTTTGATCACGTGGTCTGCAGCTTCGAGCGTAAAGACAGAGCTATCCTGATACATTTCAAAGGCTAATCCTTCCGCAGCAAATGTTTGCTCAAGGGATTTCAATTCCTCAAGTACCACTTCAGATACCTCTACCGCATTGGCATCTGACTGTTTCTGTACGGTCAAACCAATGGCAGCATTCCCATTCAAGCGAGTCAAAATTGTAGTTTCCTTAAAATCATCGCGAATTTCCGCAACTTCCTTCAGGTAAATCGGAGCTTCATCCTGGCGATATGCGACCACAAGGTTTTCCATTTCCTTTAGAGAGGTGAACTTACCTGCCAGTCGGATCAAAATCTGGGTATCGTCACTTTTTAGCTTTCCTGTAGGAAAATCCAAATTGGAAGAACGGACAACCTGAACAACTTGCAGCGGGGAAATCCCAAAAGCTTCCAGCTTGTTTCGGTCAAGACTTACCTGGATTTCACGCTCGGTACCACCCAGCATGTTCACCTGTGCGATACCCTGAATCTTGGAAAAGGAAGGAAGAATCCTGTTTTTCACCAAGTCATAAAACTTTGCCGGATCCAAATTTGAATACACGGCCATCTGCATGATCGGCAAGTCCGCAATATCAAACTTTCCAATGCTTGGACTCTCGGCTGTTATCGGCAAATCATTGAGGATTTTGTTGATCTTCTGAGTTGCATTCTGTACGGAAAGATCCACATCCACGTCACCTTCCATCAGGATGGTTACGATAGACACACTTTCCTGAGAAATAGAGTTGATCGTCTGAATCCCTTCGAGTGAAGCCACCGCATCCTCGATTTTCTTGGTCACAGAAGTTTCGACTTCGGCAGGTGCAGCACCCGGATACACTGTAGTAATTGTGAGTACATTTTGCTCTAACTTTGGCAGAAGCTCGTACGAAAGCTGATTGTAGGAGAAAATCCCCAACAAAGTCAGCACAGTAAAGAGTACGACGACAAGCGTCGGTCTCTGAATGGATAATTTAGTAATAAGCATGCTTACTGTGCTTTGACTTTAGTACCTTCTTTCACGTTGATCAGACCAGAAGCAATGACTTCATCACCTGCAGTCAACCCATCCAAAATCTCCACTGT
The DNA here is from genome assembly GCA_036676605.1 of Algoriphagus sp. GTDB lineage: Bacteria > Bacteroidota > Bacteroidia > Cytophagales > Cyclobacteriaceae > Algoriphagus. The sequence goes on along the minus strand of JAKFCO010000089.1, from coordinate 18,354 downwards.
GCCGTCATTGAGCGGAATGATGACCACTTTCTGATACACGGCTACGCCATCTTTTATCAGAAAAACTCCCGGATCTTTCAAGCTTCCAGCGATGGATTTACGGTTGATTTGAAGCACTTTTTCATCCTGCGAAAACTTGAACGCGGCAGTTCCAAACATTCCCGGTTTAATTTTTTCCAGGTTGTTTCCGCTCATCATCAAAATGACTTCATACTTGAAGGAAGCATCTGCTATCTGAGCAATGAAGTTGATTTTCCCGTTGAAAGTCTCTCCTGTGATTGCATTGACACTCACCGAAACTTGTTCTCCGACTCTGATTCGGGAGATTTCATTTTCAGAAACACTCACTTTAAGCTTCAAAGGATTTGTATTGATAATGTCAACAACAGGGACATTTGGATTCATCAAAGTGCCCAGTTCAAAATAGTCTTCATTGATAAAACCTGAAATCGGAGCTACCACTCGGGTATCGTCCAATTGCTTTTGCAATGCGATCATTTGGTTTTCTGTGATTTTAAAACTTCTTTCGCTGTCCTCGAATTGCTTTTTGGTAATCGCATCTGCAGAAGCCAAATTGGCGTAGCGCCCGAGGTCCTTCTCTGCCTGATCGCGATTAAGTTTCACAATATTGTATTCCGAGCGAATCAGGCGATCGTCTACCTGGAGAATTACATCTCCTTTTTTCACGTAATCGCCCTTTCTTTTGAAGATTTTTACAACCGCTCCGGAAGTCTCTGACATGAGTTTCAGCTCCTGATTTGGTTCGAACACCCCATTGGCTTCGAAATTTCTATTGACAGTTTTTTCAGTGACTTTCTCAGTAGTCACTGAGATAAACTCACTGGTTTTCATCGCTCTCTCAGCCGAAGCGTTGAGTTCTGCTTTGTTATTGAAAAGTGTAAAAGCTACAGCCCCTACCCCAATAAGAAGGAAAATGATTATAATTGACTTTTTCATCGTTGGTATTAGTTGATCAGGTTTTTGATTTTTCCGGTAGAGTTCAGAATCTCCAATTGAGCGATTCTTACTTGTATGATTTGATTGTTGTAACTGCTTTGGGCTACTCGAATAGCAGTCTCAGCCGCAAGAAGGTCCGTCAAAGGACTCAATCCCTCTTTGTAGAGTACTTCGGTATCTGAAATCACAGTTTTGGCCAAAGCCAGGTTGTCCTTCAGAGACTCCAGCGTGTTAATGGAGTTGTAATATTTATTGATAGCATTGTGATATTCCAGATTGGCTTTGTCCTCAGCCAGGATTCGGTCCAGATCGAGTTGCTTGGACTTTAACTTGGATTGCGCTGCTTTCGACTTGGTGATCAGGCCATCAAAAATCGGAACATCTAGTTTAAGCCCGATCAAAAAGCCTTCGTACCATACTTTACTTTGGCTGAAATAATCAAAGGTATTGGAGAAAGTATTTTGGTTGTAATCAGCAAATCCCACCAGCTGAGGCATCATTGCTGATTTTATGTTTTTCAAATCATACTCATACAATTGCTCCTGCACAGCCAATATCTGAATGTCTTTTCGATCGTAGAGAATGAATTCCCGGACTTCGAAACTGCTTACCAGAGTCTCACCATCTGCTAGAGATTTGTCCAAAACAATAGGAGCATTTACCGGTACGCCCATGATCAGCTTCAAATAACCTTCTCTCTGTTCGATACCGATTTCCAGGTTTTCCAACTCACTTTGAATGGCGGTCAGATTTACCTTCACCCGGTTCAGATCAACTTTTCTAGCAAGGTCATTCTCGTACTGAGACTGAAGAATTTTCTCCAGACCCTCCAACTGCTCAATATTTGCAAGAAGGTTATCCTTCTGAAGTTCCAGCTGTACCGTTGCCAGATAATTCATGGAAATATCATGAATCACATCTTCCTCCGTTTGCTGAGCCAAAAGGTTATAAAACTCCTCTCCTGTTCGGGCCGCTTTCAATCCGATCAGGTAAGAATTACTGAAAATCAACTGGTTGAATTGAAGTCCGGCCTTCAAAGATTGAGGGACACCGAAACTGACAACCGATAAATCTCCTGGTTCACCTCCAAATATTCCCCCCGGAAAAGCCTGCGGATAAACGCTGATAAAGTTATTGTATTGGCCGTATGCACTTAATTGAGGGAGACCCGAACCACGAATTTCGTCTCGTTGGTATTTAGCTTTATCCTCATCTATATAGGCTTTTTTTAGCGTTCGGCTATTTTCAAGCCCGATTTGAAGACTTTCTTTAAGAGAGAGTGTGTCCGGAATATTGATAGGTTCAGAGGAGGTCTGAGCCGTTACTCCCAATGGTCCCAACAGGAATAGGGAATAAATCAGGTACTTTCTTAGCATGTGAGTTGGTATAGTTTAATGGGTAATAGTTTGTTCAGTATTTAAAGAACTTAGTAGTCAAATTTTTTTTAACCGTGTTCTTTTTTGAATTTTTCAAATAGAAGGGGAATTTCTCTTTTGAAGAAGACAATGAAATCAGAAAAGTCCCGAAGGCAAGAATTAAACTCCTTGTGCTTTTCTCCTCGTTCTTTTATCACCTCATCGATAAACTCTTTGATCTTGGCGATCTCAAGCATATCCCTTTCAAAGTCTTCTCTCCAGTTTTGGATTCTGAGTTTGAAATACCGCTTACGATCTCCGGGCCTGGTATGATAGACTATCCTGTCTTTCGCCTGCAAAAAATTCAGCGCATTACTTACGGCGCTTTTACTTACTCCCAGTGTTTCTACGATTTCTTCGAAAGTAACTTCAGCTTCTTCATGAACCAGCATCAATCCCATGATCCGACCAACCAGAGGTTGCATTCCTTTATGCTCATGAAAGACACCGATCCGTTCGATCAACTCTCTTTGTTTTTCACTTAGGTTCATGTTTTAGCTTTTGGGTATAGTCTTTCAACTGCACAAATGTAGAAAAGGTTTTGTTGGTTCTGTAAAAAAAGAACCATATTATTTTTTTGATAGAAATTCAAGCTATTTAAGTGCCTGATTTCTTGAAATAAAAATTCGAGTATTGTTTTCTTAAATTGAAAGAAAACTTGACGAGTAATGGAGAAAAGGAATTTTAACCGGTCGGAAACCATTACCTTCTTATTCATGGTTTAAACTAAATTCCAACTTCTACCAAAATGTCAACTTCAATTATCCTGATCAAAAACATGGTTTGCCCTCGCTGCGTCGAAGCGGTGAAAGATTCATTACTGGATTTGGAGATTGGGTTTTCAGGTATTGAATTGGGAAAAGTAACCCTGACTCAGGACTTGCCGGATGATCTGAAATCAACCCTTTCGGCTGCGCTTGAATCCAAAGGTTTCGAACTTCTGGAGTCCGGGAAATCTGCCCTGATCTCTCAAATCAAATCCCTGATTATTGGTCAGATTCACTATTCTGAGGAGCCAATGAGCGAGAATTTCTCTTCCTTTCTTGCCGAAAAACTGGATCATGAATATACTTCACTGAGCAGGCTTTTTTCTCAGGTGGAGGGAATCACAATTGAAAAATTCATCACCCGTCAGAAAGTCGAGCGTGTAAAGGAATTCCTTTTTTACGATCAACTCAGCCTTTCTGAGATTGCTTTCAAACTCGGCTACAGTAGCATAGCCTATCTTTCATCCCAATTCAAAAAAGAAACGGGAATGACTCCGACAGAATTTAAGAAAGACCGGTCAGCTGAAAGAAAAAGTCTGGATCAGGTTTAAACTTTCACCGCAAAGGCGCAGAAAGCGCAGAGTGGTTTTTTTGTTACACAGAGTTGCACGGAGGAAGGCACAGGGTTAAACGGAGTTTTTTTAAAGGAGCAGGAGTTTAATATAGTCGCTCCGTTGCGAGTAAGGTTCTTTGTGAACTTTGTTTCTTTTGTGGTTGTATTTTTTTTACCACAAAGGAACAAAAGGCAACAATAGAAATAGGTGGTGGCTTTAAATCAGATGGTTATATTTTGCGATCTCTGCGCCTCCGCGGTAAAAAAAATTTTCAAATCTTGGTTGAATTCCAGGTCGTAAAAAAAGCGACAGCCAGTAAGGCCATCGCTTTGTGAATCAATAATTCAACAAATTAAGTATTTCCCAATCACATTTTCAATTCCTTCATTTCCAGCAACTGAGGCTGGAACGGCTGATCATACAATCTTTTTCCGGTGGCCTTGTAAAGTGAATTTGCCAAAGCCGCGAAAACCGGCGGGAATAATGGCTCGCCAAGTCCGGTTGGATCAGTGTCATTTTTCACAAAGTGAACCTCAATAGATCTTGGTGCCTCTGCCTGCCGAATCATGCGGTATTTGTCGAAATTGTTCTTTTCCGGAACTCCGTTGGTAAAGGTCATTTCACCAAAGAAGGCATTTCCGATTCCGTCCACTATCGCTCCTTCGCCCATATTAGCTGCAGAATCCGGATTGATTACAATCCCGCAATCCACTGCAGCATAGACTTTTTGAACGGTCGGCTGATTGTCTTTCATTTCAAGATCAAGCACTTCGGCCACGTAAGAATTATGGCAGAAATACGCAGAAACTCCCCTGTGAACTCCTGCAGGAGGAGTATTCCAGTTAGATTTTTCACGGACAAGTTCCAGAACTCCTGCATAGCGAGCCGCATCGTAATCGTTGTTTTCTCCCACAGGATTCGTCTTGGCACGGTTGAGCAACTCCAATCTGAATTCGATCGGGTCTTTGCCCATTTCTTCAGCCAATTCATCCAGAAAGGACTGTTCTGCACTTGCGATAAAGTTGGATCTTGGTGCTCTGAATGCACCAATAGTAATGTTGGATTCGATCTGCCAGCCTTCTGCCAGATAATTATCGATGGCTCCTGCCGGGAATCGATTAGGTGCTATTGGAGTTTCAGGAATCCCCCCTGCTTTCACATGGAATGCAAGCAAGTTGTTGTTTTCATCCAAAGCAGCACGGTAAGTTGCAGTGTAGGTAGGACGATAAACCCCTGAAGTCATATCGTCTTCCCTGGTATAGATCATCTTCACCGGAGCATTGATTTTTTGAGAAATAAGGGCTGCCTCTACCATATGATGGCTATAAGCTCTTCGTCCAAAACCTCCACCCATTCTCGCCAAATTGATCTGAATGTTTTCTTTAGGAATCCCCAAAGCCTGAACCAAAGTCGACATGATAGATTCAGGTGCTTGGGTAGGTCCATAAACCACCGCCTTGCCACCTTTGACATCTGCGAAGCTGTTCATCGGCTCCATGGTATTATGTGCTAAGAAAGGAGCCGAATAAGTTCGCTCTATCACTTTCGCAGCTTTTTTAAACTGAGCTTCCGGATCTCCATCACGTCTGAGAATATTTCCCGGCTTGGCAGAATACTCAGCCATTTTGGCTTTGTGGTCGGCAGAGTTTTCCAGACCTGCAGGAATAGTGGCTGTGGATTTATTTCCCCCAAAACCTGCCATGGTAAAGCTGGATTGAGGAGCGTTCTCCCATTCAACTTTCAAGGCTTTTTTGGCCTGAAGTACTTCCCACGTGGAATTGCCCACGATAGCTACCATCTCGGGGAAAGTGGCTGTATCGAAGTAATTACGCTCATAATCGCTTTTGAAAACGTTCACAGAAAAAACATCTTTAATTCCCGGCATAGACTTCACCGGGGAATCGTCAAAGGATTTCAGTTTCATACCAAAAGCCGGTGGGTGCACAATCGCGCTGTACAACATTCCATCTACTTTATGATCCAAGGCGAAAAGTGGTTGACCTGTGACAATCTTAAGCCCATCCACATTCTTTTTTGAATTTCCGATGATTTTGAAATCCTTGATCTCTTTCAATTTCACCTCTTCCGGTACAGGCAGGGTTGCTGCCAAAGATGCCATTTCACCATATCCGGTTTTTTTGTTGCTGGATTTATGATGGATTGTTCCTGCTTCTGTAGTGATTTCACTCGCTGGAACTTTCCAGGATTGGGCTGCTGCATTTACAAGCATTATTCGGGCTGTAGCTCCCGCTGTTCGCAGCGGAGTCCACCCCTGTCGGATTCCCTGGCTTCCACCGGTAAACTGACGGTCATATCGCTCAGGGTAAAAATCAGCCTGCTCCACCATTACATTTTTCCAATCTGTATCAAGCTCATCTGCCAGAATCATCGGCATGGAAGTTTTGACATTGGAGCCAAATTCCGGATTTGGAGAGAAAAGTGTTACTGCTCCGTTTTCTCCGATTTTAATATAGCTATTGAGTTCAAACCACTCTTTTGGCATCATCAAAGCTTGCTCCGGAGTAGGCTTACATCCTGCCAGCCAGCTAAAGCTTACCATCAATCCTCCTCCTGCAAGCGCCGAAGCTTTCAGGAAAGATCTGCGGTCCATGTTCGTTGTTACTTTTGTCATTTTCCGGAGGGTTTAGAGTGATTGGGACGCTGTCTTTACTGCAGCTTTAATCCGTAAATATGTGCCGCAGCGGCAGATGTTTCCGTTCATGGCGTTTTCGATTTCCTGATCGGAAGGCAAAGGATTTTCATTGAGCAAGGCTACAGCTGTCATAATCTGACCAGCCTGGCAATATCCGCACTGAGGCACATCATGTTCCAACCAGGCTTTTTGAACCGGATGATCTCCGTTTTCAGAAATACCTTCAATGGTGGTGATTTCCTGATTTTCCGCACTGGAAACAGGCAATTGGCACGCACGAACTGCTACTCCGTCCAGGTGAATCGTACAAGCACCACATTGGGCCACGCCGCAGCCGTATTTGGTACCGACCAAGTTTAGATGATCTCTCAAAACCCAAAGCATGGGAGTGTTGGGATCTACATCAACAGACTGGTTTTTACCGTTGATTTTCAGGTTGATAATAGCCATAGTTTCGAATTTAGGTTTAAAGATAAATTTTTCAAAAAAGGAAAACTTACGGAAATCAAACGGATTCTTATTGAAATCAATCAGATCTGAAATTTCCATAAGAATATCGGGATTCCCCATGGCTATTACAGCGCTCCTTCAGAGCTTTTCCATGTCCCCGGCTGGCGCGTGCGTGTCGCGCGTGCCACAAACCAATCTTATCCTGATTCTCCTGATGCAGGATTCTAATTCCTCCCCACCAAGGTCTGTGTCCACAGACCTTAAAACAATCGGTTAAATCCAAAAAATCCCCCATCAACACCCCCTGTTTTTGGCGACACATTTTTTATCGATTGACAATGAACCTGCCAAAAACCATAATCATATCTCGTTATCCGATCCATGGGTAAAACCCATGGCTACCGATATTATGTCCCCGATGGGACATCTCTCGGCGGCCCCTGAGCCGGGTCGAAAGGCGGTCAAAAGCATCCGTTATTCTTCTTCTCCAAAAGCGGTATTATAATTCACCGATGGAATATTTCCCTTATTCCTCTCCGTTCTTGAAAAAACCTCTTTTCGTTTTGGGGTTTACTGATATCTTTAGAAAACGATTTTTAAAATCTTTTATAGGACTTACCCCCTTTCTTTATTCCCCAAAGTCCGGATTGAAAATCAAATCTTTATCGCTTTAAAATAAAAACAGAGTACCCATGTTTGAGCAAACCTTCAAAAATATAGACGATATCCTGCATAAAGACGCAGGCTGTGGAAGTGAATTAGATTACGTGGAGCAAAGTTCCTGGGTGCTCTTTCTCAAATACTTGAATGACCTGGAGCAGGATCGATCCACCGCTGCCGAATTGGAAGGCAAAGAATATACACCCATCATCCTTCCTGAATATCAATGGAACAACTGGGCAGCACCCAAACTTCCCAATGGAGATCTTGACCATCATCGGGCACAGACAGGAGATGATCTCAACGATTTTGTGAATAATAAGTTTTGGCCTTACCTCAAAAGCTTTAAACTCTCTGCCGAAAGTGCCGATACCATCGAATATAAGATCGGAGAGATTTTCAGCGAACTGAAGAACCGCATCCAAAGTGGCTACAACCTCCGTGAAGTCATCAATCTGATCGATTCCTTACGATTCAGAACTTCTGCCGAGAAGCATGAAATGTCCCATCTCTACGAAGGGAAAATCAAAAACATGGGCAATGCCGGTCGTAACGGCGGTGAATATTATACCCCGAGACCTTTGATCACCACCATCGTGAAAGTGGTCAATCCTCAGATCGGACAAACCGTCTACGATGGAGCCGTGGGATCTGCGGGTTTCCTATGCGAGGCCTTCGACTACATGCGAAGCAGACCTTCGACAGGCTCAGCGAACGGATTATCCAGCAAAGATTCTGAGATCCTCCAAAAGCGCACTTTCTACGGAAAGGAAAAGAAATCCCTCGCCTACATCATCGGTACAATGAATATGATCCTGCACGGAGTGGAAGCGCCCAATATCATCCATACCAATACCCTTGCGGAAAATATCGCCGACATCCAGGAAAAGGACCGCTACGATGTGGTGCTTGCCAATCCGCCTTTCGGGGGAAAGGAACGAGCCGAAGTGCAGCAAAACTTCCCGATCAAAACCGGCGAAACAGCCTCCCTCTTCTTACAGCACTTTATCAAAATCCTGAGGGCAGGCGGCAAAGCCGGGATCGTGATCAAAAACACGTTTCTCAGCAATACCGACAATGCTTCGGTCGCGCTTCGAAAGCAACTACTGGAAAACTGCAACCTGCATACAGTCCTGGATCTTCCGGGAGGAACCTTCACCGGTGCAGGTGTGAAAACCGTCGTGCTCTTCTTCGAAAAAGGTCGGGCTACGCAAAAGGTCTGGTTCTACCAACTAAACCTTGGCAGAAATCTCGGCAAGACCAACTCCCTCAATGAAAAAGATCTGGAGGACTTCGTCAAACTTCAGAAGCTTGCCCAGAGCGGAGGGTCTGCCGAAAGCGAAAACTCCTGGTCTATCCATGTGAAAGACATCGACCAAACCACCTTCGATCTGAGTGCCAAAAACCCCAACAAAAAAGAAGAAGCTGCCCTACGTCCACCGCAGGAAATCCTGGAAGAAATGAAAGCCCTGGACGAAGAAAGTGCGGATATTCTGAACTCAATTTTGGAGCTGTTATGAGAGGTGGCTGGGAAATAAAAAAGCTGGGGGAGGTTTGTGAAATCAAACCGCCAAAAAAAGAAGCTAAGGAGAAATTAAAGGAAAATGAATTAGTGACTTTTCTTCCAATGGAAGATTTGGGTATAGTGGCAAAAACAATTATTCCCGTTAAGGAAAAACTCCTAAAGGAAGTTGTTGGAAGCTATACATATTTTGCTGACAATGATGTGCTTCTTGCCAAGATTACTCCTTGTTTTGAAAATGGGAAAATCGGAATTGCTCGCAATTTGACAAATGGAATTGGCTTCGGTTCAAGCGAATACCTAGTTTTTAGAAGTAAAGGGAAAGTATTTGAAGATTACCTTTTCTATTATCTATCAAGAGAAACATTTAGAGAAGAAGGGAGAAAAAATATGACTGGTGCAGTCGGTCATAAAAGAGTATCAAAAGAGTTTATTGATAATTACAAAATCCCAATTCCCCCTCTACCCGAGCAACAACGCATCGTAGCTATTTTAGACGAGGCATTTGAAGCCATCGCCAAGGCTAAATCCAATGCTGAACAAAACCTCAAAAATGCCAAAGAATTGTTTGAGAGTTATTTGCAGGGGGTATTTGAGAATAAAGGTGTGGATTGGGTAGAAAAAACTTTGGGGGAAGTTTATGATGTTAGGGATGGTACACACGATAGTCCAAAATATCAAGAAGAAGGGTTTCCATTAATTACCTCAAAAAATTTAAAAAAGGATTTGTTGAATTATGATAATGTCAATTACATATCTGAAAAAGATTACATCAACATCAACAAAAGAAGCAAAGTGGATAAAGGCGATATCCTTTTTGCAATGATAGGTACAATTGGAAATCCTGTTGTAATTCAAGATGAACCTAATTTTGCAATTAAAAATGTTGCTTTATTTAAAGTCCCGCAAAGTCAAAATAGTAATTTCTTAAAATACTATTTGGATGCAAAATCGACTATCAACCAAATGATAAGTGATGCAAAAGGAACAACGCAAAAATTTGTTGGATTAGGGTATTTAAGAGGTTTTCGAATACTATTACCACCTTTAATAGAACAAAAATTCATTGTTCAAAAACTTGATGCCCTGTCATCCGAAACCAAAAAACTGGAAGGGATCTATCAGCAGAAGCTTGCTGATTTGGAGGAGTTGAAGAAGAGTATTTTGCAGAAGGCGTTTAGCGGGGAGTTGAAAACGGAAAGGGAGGTTGAGGTATGAGTTCATTAAGAAGCAAAGAAATAGAAATCCAAGCAGGCAAGCCATTTAATAATTGTAAGCTAGGAAGAGAAAAATATGCTGAGATATTAACTCAAATTATTGAAAATTATTCTGACGGATTTGTTCTTTCTGTAAATAACAAGTGGGGTGAAGGAAAGACCACTTTTATTAAAATGTGGAAAGTTTATTTGGGTAATAAAGGGTTTAAAAATATATATTTTAATGCATGGGAGCACGATTTTGGGCAAGATCCCATGGCAGCTATTCTTTCAGAAATTAAGTCCTTAAATATTGGTAATAAGAAAGATATCAACGAATTAATCAAACTTGCAGGCAAATTTTCAATACATGCAATCCCTATTATTTTAAAAGCAATTGCTGAAAAACATATAGACACAGGAACAATCACCGAGGGTATTAAAGACTTAAGCCAGAAAGCAATTGAGGCTTTTCAAGAAGAGGTTAATGATTATGAAAAGAAAAAAATAAGCCTAGAGTCTTTTAAAAAGCTACTGGAAGAATATGTGACAACTCTAGACAAGCCTTTAGTTTTTATAATTGATGAACTAGATCGATGTAATCCAAAATATGCTGTTGAGGTATTAGAAATTATTAAACACTTTTTCTCAGTTCCTGGGATCGTTTTCGTACTATCAATTGATAAAGAACAGCTAGGAAATGCTATAAGGGGATACTATGGAAGTGATCGAATTGATGCTGATGAATATTTAAGAAGGTTTATTGATTTGGAGTATTCGTTACCAAGGCCAAAAGTGGATGAATTTATAAGGTATCTTTTTGAAAAATCAGGGATGAATGTTTTCATAAAAAATCCTAAAAGGCAGAACACTTATTTTGCGAGAAATGAGTCAGATCAATTCTTCACTATGGCAAACACATTTTTTTTGCATACTAACTCAGATTTAAGAAGTATTGAAAAAATACTTTTTCATTTATCAATAGTATTAAAAAGCTTTAGTCCAACAAGTCGAACACTTCCTGAGGTTTTATTTATTTTATTGCTAATGAAATTTAAAAACAAGAGCATTTATGAAAAAATAACAATTAGAGAACTAAAGCCTAATGAACTTCTAAAAGCTTTTTATGAATTTATTCCTGCCGAATTAAAAGTTAATTCAAATATAAAATTCCATGCCTTAGAGGCAATGCTCTTATTTTTATACTCAAAATCACCTAATTATGGTGGAGATTATAATTTATGGAAAGGGCAAGGTGCAAATGAAGTAGTTATTTATAAATCTCAATTTGATTCTCAAAACAATCAAAATTTCACAGAACTACTTTCTACATATCGAAGGGAAGGAATAGAGGGAATTGAAAATTTAAATTTTTTAATCAATAAAATTGAGCTAACAGAAAGGTTTGTAGAATAATAATTGAAATATATGAACGAATCCGAAACCCGTGCAGAACTGATTGAAACGAAGCTAATGGAAGCGCTTTTGAAGTTGACAAGCCCCGAAGGGGAGCTATATGTCAACGGTGGGCATCGCCCATCGAAAGAGACCAAACCACCTATCACCAGCCCTGAAAGGGCGTAATACAAAAAGCCATGGGACAGTCACTCGTAAAAAACTACATCCACCTTGTATTCAGCACCAAACATCGCCAGCCGCTGATACACCAGCCCGTAGAAGCAGAACTGCATAGCTATCTTGGTGGAATCTGTAATCACCTCGACTGCCAGGTGATATAAGTAGGTGGCTATACCGACCATATCCATATACTCTGTTTGCTTTCAAAAAAGATTGCATTGATCAAGTTGTTGGAAGAATTAAAATCGCATTCCTCCAAATGGATGAAAACCAAAGGCGATGTATACAGTAATTTTTATTGGCAAGATGGATACGGTGCTTTTTCGGTAAATCCCTCAGAAGTAGATATTGTACAGGCATACATCACAAATCAGCACGAGCATCACCGTAAGAAAACATTTCAAGACGAATACCGGGCTTTTCTTAAAAAGTATAAGATAGAATATGACGAACGCTATGTCTGGGATTAGTTTCAAGATATATCGCCCTTTCAGGGCTTTGACTCCGCCACTTTGCTGTGACATCTGGCTTCGCCAGGTCATAGGGCTTCACCCTATGTTGACATATCTTACCCTTTCAGGGCAAAAGGGAGTTGAAAAGCCCTGAAAGGGCGGAAGATGTCAACGATGGGCAAAGCCCATCGGACAAGAACCGAATAGCTATTACCAGCCCTGAAAGGGTGTGATTCCATAGATAAGAATACCTCAGGGTAAAAAATAAAAAGGACCAATGAACGAATCAGAAACCAGGGCGGAACTAATAGACCCCAAGCTAAAAGCTTGCGGATGGGGTGTTGTCGAATTGTAGTTTTTTTAGGTATTAATTGCTTTAATTTATTCATCATGCGATTTTCAGATTCTTCTTATAGATTGCCACAAATCGAAGCTTTAAGAGCAAATCGAGTCATGTCTTCGGGTACTACGCTTCCGATGTCTCTTGAAGGAGTAGATCGAACGACTGGAGATAGAGGTCAGTTTGTAGTAAAATTCATCAAATCAACTCGAATGAGTGAGAAGGCTTCAGCAAAAGAGCTGATAGCTGCTTGGATAGCTATGGAACTTGATCTACCCGTTGTCGAGCCCGTTATCATTCATATATCTGAAGATTTTGTTAAGAATATGAGAAGTCATAATGGGTTTGTTTCAGCCTCGCAGAGTGTTGGTGAAAATTTTGGTTCCCGTTATAAAAGTGGCTTTCAAGAGATTTTAGTGGCACAGAAGTTTAGTGGGAAAATGGAAGCTGATTCTCTAAGGATTTTCGGATTTGATTTGTTTATCACCAATGCTGACCGAGGACATCAGAGAAGTAATGTGAATACAAATGGCGAGGAGTTTTTGATCTTCGATCATGAAATGAGTTTTTCTCATGTGTCAATATTATCTTTTCTCAGATCAAAAAGACCTTGGATTATTAGTGAGCATGAGAAAACCTTGTATGAAAAACATGTGTTCTATCCATACTTAAAAAACAAAGAGCAGGATTTTACTAATTTCGCATCAGATTTGCAGAGAATTGATGACAGTTTCTGGGAGAAAGTGGAGACTTTATTACCAGCTGCTTGGAATACTCCTGAAGTTGGTGAAATTCGGGACTATCTATCTGAGATAGTAAAGCATCGTGATGAATTCGCAGATCAATTGACTCAAACACTATTATGAAACCCTATTACTATCAAATACTTCGCTATGTACACGATCAGTTTACTGGCGAATTTGTCAATTTGGGGGTGATTGTCTATTCCCCTGAGCATAGTTATTTGAAGGCTAAAGTAACAAACCGCTTTACTCGGGTAACTTCTCTTTTTCCAGAGGCTAAGGGGAAGTTCATTGTTGATTCTGCCAAATTCCTTGAGACTAGAATCAACCAAAAAATTGCTCCACAGCTTAGTCAGCTATTCCATCCCTCTACAAATCTAGAACATATCACTTCAAATTTCCTTCAACGGGATGATAGCGCATTACAGCTCTCTACTGTTTTTAAGGCAATGGACATTGATTTGGATGCAGCTACCAACTATTTGTTTGAAACATTGGTTAATAAATATCTTCCTGATGAAGGAGGCTCTAAAAATCTAACTGATGAAGAGGTTTGGAGAAAAAAATACAAGGACTATTTTGACAAATATAAAATCTCAGACCAACTTATCTCCCATACAATCAAAACTCAAAACGATGTTTTTTCATTTGAAAAAGCATGGAAAAATGAAGTTTGGCATTGTTACGAGCCTTTATCTTTTGATTTGAAGAGAGAAATTACTTTGAAGGATAAAGTGTATCGCTGGGTTGGGAAAATTAATGAATTGACCCATTCTAGTGAAGATATTCATCTCACATTTCTAGCAAGCATTCCAAAAAAGCATCAGTCACTTACCAATTTTGTTAAGACTAGTTTACAGATAGAAAATAAAGCCATTCATGTGGATATAGTTTTTGAATCTGAAGCTGAGTTTTTAGCTAAGCAAATTGCCAATGAAATGGAGGAACACGACTCTCATTTGTAAACGTTTGATCACTATTTTTTAATGAATGAATCCGAAACCCGCGCCGAATTAATTGATCCGAAGCTCAAAGCATGCGGATGGGGTGTAGTTGAGGGATCTAAAGTCCTTCGAGAATATCATATTACCGCTGGGAAGATTCAGGTAGGTGGAAGAGGGAAAAAGCAAATCGCAGATTATATCCTGGTCTATAAAGGAACCAAGCTGGCAATAATCGAAGCAAAAAGCAATGTACTCGAAGTAGGCGAAGGCGTGATGCAAGCCAAGCTATATGCCTGCAAATTAAAACTGGCTACTTGCTATTCTACCAATGGAAAACAGATCTATCAGATCTGCATGGAATCCAGTCAAGAAGGCTTGGTGGATGATTTTTTAAGTCCAGATGAATTATGGGAAAAGACTTTCCCATCAAAAATCTTGGCTACAGATTTTTCAGAAGAGTGGAGAGAACGCTTTGCGTCTGTTCCATTTGAAGACAAATCCGGAACCTGGGAGCTTCGCTATTATCAGGAAATTGCAGTAGCAAAAACCCTCGAATCCATCGCTAAGAAGAAAGATCGGATTCTTTTGACTCTCGCAACCGGAACCGGTAAAACTGCGATTTCATTTCAAATAGCCTGGAAACTCTTTCAAACTCGATGGAACCTCACCGATCGGGCCAAATCCCCCGCAGAGGCAAGTCGAAGACCAAGAATTCTTTTCCTCGCAGATCGGAATATTCTGGCCAATCAGGCATTCAATTCTTTTTCCGCTTTTCCGGACGATGCGTTGGTTCGCATCAAACCTTCCGAAATCAAGAAGAGTGGCAAAGTGCCCACTAATGGCAGTATATTCTTTACCATCTTCCAGACTTTTATGTCGGGAACAGATGAGACAGGGAAGCCCGCTCCCTATTTCGGAGACTATCCCCGCGATTACTTCGACCTGATCATCATTGACGAGTGTCACCGTGGCGGAGCTCAGGATGAAAGTAATTGGAGAGGCATTTTAGAATACTTTGTCCCGGCGGTTCAGTTGGGTTTGACCGCCACGCCCAAGCGAAAAGACAATGTAGACACCTATAGATATTTCGGTGAACCCATTTATGTGTATTCGCTGAAGGAAGGAATTAATGATGGGTTTCTGACTCCTTTTAAAGTAAAGCGAGTCAAAACTACCTTGGATGATTACATCTATACTTCCGATGATGAGATTTTGGAAGGAGAAGTGGAAGAAGGAAAGCGCTATGAAGAAAAGGATTTTAATACCAGAATAGAAATCGTAGAACGAGAGCGTAAGCGTGTTCAGGTATTTCTTGAGGATTGCAATCCCAATGATAAGGCCATTGTATTTTGTGCAAATCAAGCCCATGCGGCTTTGATCCGCGATTTGATCAATCAGGAAAGCAAAAGTAAACACCCTTTTTATTGTGTAAGAGTTACCGCAAACGACGGAGAAGAAGGTGAGCGACAGTTGAAGGTATTTCAAGACAATGAGATGTCTATTCCTACCATTCTCACCACTTCCCAAAAGCTATCGACTGGAGTAGATGCCCGAAATGTTCGGAATATTGTTTTGATGCGACCTGTCAATTCCATGATTGAGTTTAAGCAGATTGTAGGTCGGGGCACACGAGTATTTGATGGCAAAGAGTTTTTTACCATTTACGACTATGTGGATGCCTACCATCATTTTGCAGATGCCGAATGGGATGGTGAACCTGCTGAGCCGGAAGAAATAATTGGCGACCCTCAACCTACCACTCCATGTAAAGAATGTGGAGAATTGATTTGTGTATGCGTTAAGGAGCCACCGGCACCTTGTATAGTTTGCAATGAGTCACCATGTAGATGCGATAATAAACCAAGAAAGACCAAAATTAAACTTGGAAAGGGAAAGGACAGATTGATTCAACACATGATTTCAACTTCCTTTTGGAGTGCCGACGGCAAGCCTATTTCATCAGAAGAGTTTCTAAATGACTTGTTCGGAGAATTGCCAAGACTGTTTAAGGACGAAGAAGAGCTGAGGACGATTTGGGGAAATCCCATCACCAGGAGAACCTTTATCCAAAAATTGGATGAGGCCGGCTTTCCAAAGAGCGATTTGATCACCCTTCAAAAACTGGTCAACATGGAGAAGAGTGATCTTTTTGACGTGTTGGAGTATGTATTTAATGGAGAATACATAGCCAAATCCCGGGAAGAGCGAGCTCAAAATGCCAAAGATTCAATTGTCCCTTTATTGAATTCAAACCAACAGGATTTTATAGGTTTTGTTCTTGACAAATACGTGGAAGTGGGAATCGATGAATTGGATGATTCCAAATTGAGAACCTTGATCGAGAATAAATATGAGAGTTTACCCGATGGCCTCAGTTTACTAGGGAGCGCAGCAGATGTCCGCAAGATTTTTATTGATTTTCAGAAGTATTTATATCAGGATAATATTGCTTCTTAAATGTGCTTTTCATTCCAGGGTGATCTTCAACCCCGACTGAGCGTAGAATAGGCGTTTGACTGGGTGTAATTTGTAATTGCACCCTTCTATTTTTTGGATCCCGTACAGCTGTCGGGAGTAATTCCATTTCCCAAAGAGTTCAACCCTTTCAGGGTTGCCACCACCATACTCGATTTCCTTTTTTACCCCCGGTTTCACCGAGGGCTATTCATGGTTTGATCCCTTCAGGATCTTAATTTGAGATTCCGAATCCCATTATTAAACTGACCCCGGACGGGAGTCAAACCTCTCAATAACCGCGAGTGAAACCCGTGGATGAAGCAAATGCCTTGTATTTATGCCTCACGACCCTGAAGGGTGTCGAACTTCCTTTCCATTTCCTCAAAAATTAAATCCCGATCATTTCCCCAAAAACTTTTTGAGTTCTTTTTTGTCCATTTCTTTTGAGATGAGTTCGGCGGGATGGATGGATTTGAGGTCTGTAATTACCTCCCCAATTTGGACTTCCTGTTGACCTGCAAAAATATTAACAGGAAAATTGACCCAGATCATTCCCATCTCTCCCATTTCCCACCTGCTTTGGATCATTTTGACATGGTGGTTGGTTTGGTTTGGTTGTGCGGAAGATTCTGCGATGGCTTGACCCGGAAAGACAGTTTCCCCGACAGCCACTTTGCTGAATTGGCCTTAAGTCCTGTCAATCGGCTGAAGATCCCGTCTTGGTGGTAAATCTCCACAAAGTTTTCAGAGTCTAAATCCGATGGCCCGGTCGCAGTATTTTCTCCGTCCATCTTGATTTCTGAAACAATCCCTTTCCGTGGTGCGCAAATGACTGCGGGTTTTTCAAAGAAAAATCCAACACCTACAAAAGGCTGACTTTCGGAGTTCTTTGGATTTTCAGGCATTTGTGCAGTAAGTGGTCGCATGCTAAGGACAGTCCCCTCTTCCACCGGTATCAAATACGCGGGACGGGCAAGGTCACTCGGCTGGTAATTGCCTTTATACAATTTCGTGTTGTAGTTGAAGCTGGTATTCTCGTTGACATAGACGGAACGAAGCTTTACCAATTCGCTTTTGCCGGGCATGGCTACTTTAAAAATAATATTGCCTTCCCAGGACTCCAGGTTTTCAAGCTTTAGAAATTCAATCCTAATCGTGTAAGGAATCGGATTCTTGTTGAATGCGATCAGGGTCAAGTTTCTATCCGGGTCTTGCTCGGCGACGATTTGGACTTGGGCATAGAGCAAATTCCCGATTAGGAAAAGGATGAAGGTTGCTAGAAATCTCATTTGGGTAATCTTTGGTAGAAATTAATGATTTAATTCCAGAAGCTTAAACTAATTAAATCTAATTGAAAATCATTTTTATGAATATCCGCAATTCTGCCAGTAAGAGAATTTAGGATTACGCATGTCACGGATATTCGTCCACTGACCACAGGGCTGTGTGAAAATCAACTTTTGAAGTTCCAAGTTCCAGATCGGTTTTTTAGTGATATTTTAATTGGTAAACAGATATAGAAATTTGAAGTCTAAAATCCCGGAATTCGACCCTGATATGGTCGGATTTTTGGCTTTTATGGCTAAAAACCTCTTCAGATTGTACGCTATTGAGTACAGCCCCATCTCTGTTGATACTTTTTCTTTTCCCCTAAGCAGTGTCGGCA
>JAKFCO010000088.1:0-25945 GCA_036676605.1 Algoriphagus sp. | reverse complement strand
CTGCTAAGATGACAGTCTTTGGACTGTTTTTGTGAAAAGATAATTAAGACACAATCCTTTTTCTTTCTCACACGGTCTGAAGACCGGAATTTACCGGTCCAAGTCAGAGACCTGAACCAATGCTAGCGGATGGAATGCAAGTGATTAAAAAGCCACCTCAATTGAGATGGCTTTTTAATCACTTGCATTCCAGGTTAGTTTAACGAATAGCGTTCATGCTTTCCATTACTGCATCCACATTTACGCCTAGTCCTTCGGCTACTCTGCGACCAAAATCCTCGTCCATTCGGAACCAATGGCAAAGCTGCCTATTTACAATAAGGTCTCTCTTTGGACCAGAGATTCCGCTCATCGCTCCGATCACATTGCTGATAGTATTATCCTGCTCTTCTTTAGTCATTACTTCTCTGAAAAGAGCTCTTGGCTGTGAGTAATGATCATTGCCACCAATCTTGGAGTTTCTGTCATACCAATCAGCGATAGTACTTTCCAACTGCTCGGAAGGCTCTCTGTAAGACTCATCTACCTGTATGCTGTCAAAACTGTTAGGGAAATAGTTTGGCAATCTTCCACCGTTTCCATCCACTCTCATTTGACCATCTCTTTGGTAGTTATTTACAGCGAAAGGGCATCTGTTCACTGGGATTTGCTCATAATTTCCACCCAATCTGTATCGGTGTGCATCCGGGTAAGAAAGCAAACGACCCTGCAACATTTTATCCGGGCTGTAGCCAATTCCGTCAACCACATGTGCAGGAGTAAAAGCAGACTGCTCTATTTCCGCAAAGTAATTATCCGGATTTTGATTCAATTCCAACGTGCCTACATCGATCAATGGAAATTCGCTGTGTGGCCAAACTTTAGTCAAATCAAATGGATTGAAGCTTACTGTTCTTGCTTCTGCTTCAGTCATCACCTGAATTTTCAAATTCCACTTTGGGAAATTTCCACTGTCAATCGCTTCCAAAAGATCTCTTTGAGAGAAATCCATATCTTTTGATTTCATTGCAGCAGCTTCTGAGTCAGTGAAATTCTTGATTCCCTGTACAGTTTTGAAATGAAATTTCACGAAAACCTTTTCGTTTTTGGCGTTGATCAAAGAGAAGGTATGCGAACCATACCCGTTCATATGACGGTAACCAACCGGGGTACCGCGGTCACTCATCAGGATCAGGACCTGGTGCAAAGATTCCGGATTTAAGGACCAGTAATCCCACATCATGGTTGGAGATTTCAAGTTGGAATAGGGATCCCTTTTCTGTGTATGGATGAAGTCTCCAAATTTCTTAGGATCCTTGATGAAAAATACCGGTGTGTTGTTTCCAACCAAATCCCAGTTTCCATCTTCAGTGTAAAACTTTAATGCGAATCCTCGTGGATCTCTTTCAGTATCTGCTGACCCTCTTTCACCACCTACTGTAGAGAATCTCAAAAGCACTTTAGTCTTTTTTCCAATCTTATTGAAAACCTTAGCTTTTGTGTACTGAGTGATATCGTTTGTAATTGTTAAAGTCCCAAAAGCACCAGAACCTTTAGCATGTACCACTCTTTCAGGAATTCTCTCTCTGTTGAAGTGGGCCATTTTCTCATGAAGAATGTAATCTTCCAACAAAACCGGACCTCTTGGACCCACTGTTTTGGTGTTTTCATTCTCCACATAAATCCTACCGGAAGCGGTTGTTAATTTGTTATGGGCTTGCTCTGACATAGTTAATAGATTTTGTTCTGGAATAAGATCTCTAAAGTACTCATAATAGATTCGTTGAATAACTTGATTGCTTCTTTGATCTCTAAGAAATAATTAATAGGAGAAGTCGTCAATAAGCTGCTCTTTATCGTTGATGAACAAATCGGGAAATAAAAGACGAAAGCTCACTGCCATTTTGTCCGTATTTTCGTAATTTCGCATCCCGAAAGAAGGATTTTACATGAACAATTTAATAAAAGATATTGACTTCATCTCAGCCGAAGAGGCTCAGGTTTGTGATTTCAAAACAACTGAGGATGAAAATACCGGTAACTCAAAAAAGCTTTACATAGAGAGTTATGGCTGTGCTATGAATTTCTCGGATTCAGAAATCGTGGCTTCCATCATGAAGGAAAATGGCTTTGATACTACTTCCAATTACGAGGAAGCAGATGTCATTTTCCTCAATACTTGTTCGATTCGGGAAAAAGCAGAACAAACTGTAAGAAAGAGACTTACAGATTTTAGTAGAGCAAAAAAAAGGAACCCAGACCTGACTATCGGTGTGCTCGGTTGCATGGCTGAGCGTCTCAAGGAAAAACTTTTGGAGGAAGAAAAGTTGGTAGATATGGTTGTAGGACCCGATGCCTATCGTGATTTACCAAATCTGGTTTTAGCGGCTGAAGATGGCATAAAAGGCATAAATACTTTCCTTTCGAGGGAAGAAACCTATGCAGATATCGCCCCTGTAAGATTAAATTCCAATGGAGTGACGGCCTTCATCTCGATCATGCGTGGTTGCGACAATATGTGCTCCTTCTGCGTGGTTCCATTCACAAGAGGTCGGGAAAGAAGCCGGGATCCTTTCTCCATCGTAAAGGAAGCGGAAGATCTTTTTTCGCAGGGCTATCGTGAAGTCACACTTCTTGGCCAAAACGTCGACAGCTACAAATGGTCTCCCGAGGAAAACAATAAGCAGCGCCTAAATAAAAAAGGGGAAGAAGTGACCGAGGTGGTCACTTTCGATTTGCTTCTCGAAATGGTCGCTTTGATCGATCCAAAGTTGAGAGTGAGATTTTCCACTTCCCACCCCAAGGACATCACTGACGAGGTACTTTACACCATCAAAAAGTATGACAACATTTGCAAGTACATTCACTTGCCCGTTCAAAGCGGAAACTCCAGAGTACTGGAACTGATGAATAGAACCTACGACCGGGATTGGTACCTGGAGCGGATGTCAAAAATCAGAGAAATACTCGGAGAAGAATGTGGGATTTCCTCCGATATGATTACAGGATTCTGCAGCGAAACGGAAGAAGAACATCAGGACACACTCAGCTTAATGGACATTGTCAAGTTCGATTTTTCATACATGTTTTTCTATTCTGAGCGTCCGGGAACATTGGCAGCTAAGAAATATGCTGATGATATTCCTTTGGAGGTAAAAAAGAGAAGACTGGCTGAAATCATCACTAAGCAAAGCCAACTTTCTCTGGAAAGAAATACACTGGACATCGGTCAGGAGCAGATAATTCTAATCGAAGGATCATCCAAAAAATCTGACAAAGATCTAAAAGCAAAGAACTCCGCAAACAAAGTGGTGATCATTCCGAACGGAAATTATGAGAAGGGTGACTACGTAAAAGTTAGAATAACGGACTGCACACCAGCTACTCTTTTTGGTGAAGTGATCGAACTAAACCCAAGCCTGGCATGATCACACACGCAGAAATACACACTATAAAGCAACGATTCGGGATAATCGGAAATAGCCCTTTGCTTAATACTGCCATCCAGATAGCGATGCAGGCCGCCCCAACTGATATGACTGTGTTGATCACCGGTGAAAGCGGAAGCGGTAAAGAGTCTTTCTCCAAAATCATCCATTCTCTCAGCTTGCGAAAGCATGGCAAGTTTATCGCAATCAACTGCGGTGCAATTCCCGAAGGAACGATTGATTCAGAGCTTTTTGGCCACGAAAAAGGTTCATTTACAGGAGCCCACGAGGCAAGAAAAGGTTATTTCGAAGTAACTGATGGCGGTTCAATTTTTCTGGACGAAATCGGTGAGATGCCTTTGGGCACCCAAGCCAGGCTTCTCCGTGTTTTGGAAAATGGAGAATTCATCAAAGTGGGTTCTTCCAAAGTCCTTAAAACCAATGTCCGCGTCATCACAGCGACTAACGTCAATCTGCTCAAAGCTGTAGAAAAAGGGAAGTTCAGGGAGGACTTATATTACCGTCTGAACACCGTTCCGATTTACGTGCCGCCTTTGAGAGAGCGAGGCGAGGATGTGGTGCTTTTGTTCCGCAAATTCACTTCAGACTTTTCAGAGAAATATAAAGTTCGCCCAATCACCCTTGACGCTGAAGCTCAGGCTTTGCTGATGCGATATCCCTTCCCGGGTAATATTCGTCAACTGAAAAATCTGGCAGAGCAAATCTCTCTTCTCGAAGAAGAGCGAGAAGTCAATGCTCAAACCCTTTCCAAATATCTTCCGGCTGATAATTCTCGTTTGCCAATGACTATTTCCGGAATGGGATCCGGATCGGAATCATCTGATTTCTCTGAGAGGGATTTATTGTACAAAGTCCTTTTTGATATGAAAAAAGATATGAACGACTTGAAAAAACTCGTTCTTGAATCTTATCATAGTGGTGGAATAAACCAAAGCATCATTCAAAAGCATCAAGGCTTGTTTGAGGATTTGGAGAGTCCGTTTAGCCCAAAAGAACCTGCTGATATTTCTCCAAACTACCAGGTACCAATGGTTTTAGATTCTCAGAAATCCAACAAGATGAATGATGAGGACTACGAAGAAGATGCGATCGAAGACATCATCCATGAGGAAGACGATAACTCACTTTCTCTGGATAAAAAAGAAAAAGAATTGATCCTGAAGGCTTTGAGAAAGCATAACAATAAAAGGAAATACGCCGCAAGTGACCTTGGGATATCCGAACGAACTCTTTACCGAAAGATCAAAGAATATGAAATTGATCAATAAATCCCCTTTGGTGTTTCTTGGTTTGGTGTTTCTGCTTTTCCAAAGCTGCTCAGTGAAATACAGTTTCACCGGAACCAATATTAACTACGAGCTTACCAAGACATTTTCCGTAGAGAATTTTTTCAATGATTCCGGAGGCGGTCCTGCCAACATGGAGCAGAGATTTACTGAAGCGCTCAAAGAATATTACCAAAGAAACACCCAGCTCGAACTCGTCAAAAATAACGGTGACTTGCAATTCATGGGTGCGATCAACAAGTACACCCTGACTCCGATATCGGCTGTTTCCAGCGGTGACCCAAATCTCCCTGATCGAGCAGGTCAGATGCGCTTGACGATCGGTGTGGAAGTGGAATATATCAACATGAACAATGAAGAAGAAAATCTGAAACAAACCTTTTCCTTCT
This sequence comes from Algoriphagus sp., assembly GCA_036676605.1. Classification (GTDB taxonomy): domain Bacteria; phylum Bacteroidota; class Bacteroidia; order Cytophagales; family Cyclobacteriaceae; genus Algoriphagus. Next base: position 20,842 of record JAKFCO010000088.1, on the reverse strand, counting down.
TTCAGGATTATGACCCGAGAACTACTACCCTACTTGATGTGGAAAATCAACTAGTTGAGGAGATTTTCAAAAATATCCTCCAGGATATCTTTACTGCCACCGTTGCAAACTGGTAAATTTCCTATCTTCAACACAAAAGTACCCAAGTGAACGCAGCCCAGTTTTTAGATATTATTGCCCGAAAAGACTCCCTGGAGAAAGGCGAAATCCTCCAGCTTAAGAAGGTGCAGGAAAACTTCCCCTATTTTCAGATTCCATTCGTTCTCATTGCCCGCCATGACTTTTTGAAAGACCCTGATAAAAAATCGGTGAGTTTGGGCTATGCTGCCATCAACAGTCCTGATCGCGTTTGGCTGAAAAATCTGATCGAGAAATCTGTTACCAATGGCTCCAAAGCAGAATCTGAAAAGAATCCAAATGAAGAAGTTGATTTGCTTCCCGAGGAACGAAATGATAAACCTGCCGCTTCTCAACTCACCCAATCTTTGAAAAAACTTGGAGAGGATCTGAAGGGTCAAAAGCCGGAAGATATCGATCCAAAAGCCAAGACAGATGTTCAAAAAGCAAAAGCCAAGCGAAGAAAACTTCCTGCTGACGACTTAATCGAGACGATCAAAAGGAAGGAAAAGAAAGTGATCGTTGACAGCAAAATGCAAGAGCAGATAGACCTGATCAAGGCATTCAGCAAAAAAGACATCAAGCTGGCCACCATCAAAGAAATCGAAGCGAATCAAAACACTGAAAACCTGGCGGCTTCGAGCACCAAGTTTCACGATAATTTGCTCTCCGAATCATTTGCAAAACTTCTGGTAAATCAAGGCAAAAAGAAAATGGCCGAAGAAATATATGAGAAATTGAGTTTGAAGTTTCCGGATAAAAGGGCTTACTTTGCGGACTTAATTGAAAAACTGAAAGATTAACACCTAATAATATGTTTACTTTATTCATCACCATTATTCTAATTCTTGCAGTATTACTGATCCTGGTAATTCTGGGTCAAAACTCAAAAGGCGGTGTTGGTGCAGCTTTTGGAGGCAATGCAACTCAAATCATGGGTGTAACTCGTACCGGAAACGTACTTGAAAAAGCAACCTGGATTTTGGCAGTTTCAATTCTACTTTTAGCATTGGCTTCTTCAGCTTTCATTAATGAAGGTCAGTCAAACCAATTCTCTTCCCCAAACATTGAAAGTGCTAAGCAGCAAGTTGTAGCTCCTGCATTTGGAGAAACAGAAAGCGTGCTTCCGGCAGCTACTGAGGAAACTACTTCAGAAGACACTACTTCAGGAGGAAATTAATATCCTTCTAAAGAACTAATAAAATGAAAGTCTGCTCAATGAGCAGACTTTTTTTATGCCTTTGAAATGATGAATTATTCCGAAACTGACCGGAGAAGAAGCCGCTTACTGATCGGCAACAATGTCTCTTCAATCGGAAAATCTTGCTGGCTATGCAATCGCCAGGTAGCCGGATTTGGCAATTCTTTTATATCGCGGATCAGCTGCATTTTTATTTTTTCCATCGTATTTACAATCGTCCTTTGATATACTCCGACTAGCCACATCGTGATACTTCGGAATTTTTCTCCTGCCATCTGAAGTAAATTAGACTTGTATCGAAACGCATGAATATCTCTTGACAATTCGGTGGAAAGAAGAATAAAGCCTTCCTTATTGTAAAGCGGCTGAATTCCTACCGGCTCAAATTCTACCTGCTCCTCCACATAGTTGTAGATTATTTTCCCTTCATCGATCTGTCCTGATAATTTTGGAAGTGCATAATCCGTGATCAGGGTAATTTCTTTCATTACCGCGTCATCATTGACCTGAGGCTTATAATGCAGCTGGATGTTTTCCAAATCTATTCCGTTGAGTGCCTTCGGAAAAAGGTTTCGCAACTCAGTTTCCCCTGTCCGCAACTCATCGAGCAAGCGATGATGCTCAATCAATTCACCCAGGACGGGATAAAGTTTGACAGCTTTAAACTGCTTGTCCGTTTCCTGCAGATAGGAAAGCAATTGATACTTCTTGTATTCGAAATCGATCAGACCTTCTGTGATCCAGTTTTTGGGAAGTGATTTCATATAGGTGTTTAATGGTTTACCTTAAATTACTAAAATCTGACATTTTTTACCTTTGACTGAGAAAATTTGACAGGACCATTTGTCAAAAAAATTCTGAAAACCGAAATTGTTTTTTGATTTTTACAGCCGATTTGTCAGCCTTTAAGACAAATCTCTCCTTGGCACAGGAAGTGCAGAAGGGTAATACGTTTTAATCTAACCTTAAACAAATTCATATTATGTCAAAAGTGAACATCAAACCTCTCGCAGATCGGGTTTTGGTACAACCAGCTGCAGCTGAAGAGAAAACGTCTTCGGGACTTTACATTCCGGACTCCGCTAAAGAAAAGCCTCAAAGAGGAACAGTGATCGCAGTAGGTGCTGGCAAAAAAGATGAACCCTTGACTGTAAAAGTTGGAGACACTGTTTTGTACGGAAAATATTCCGGAACTGAACTGACAGTAGACGGTGGTGACTATCTGATCATGAGAGAGTCGGATATTTTCGCCATCCTTTAATCAATCAACCAATAAACATTAACAAAAATCAATAATGGCTAAGCAATTATTTTTCAATACAGACGCAAGAGACAGACTCAAAAAAGGTGTAGACGCACTTGCGGATGCAGTAAAAGTGACTTTGGGTCCAAAAGGACGTAACGTCATCATCGACAAGAAATTCGGAGCTCCAATGATTACAAAAGATGGGGTTTCAGTAGCAAAAGAGATCGAATTGTCAGAGCCTATCGAAAACATGGGTGCGCAATTGGTAAAGGAAGTAGCTTCTAAAACTGCTGATAACGCAGGTGACGGAACTACAACTGCAACAGTTTTGGCCCAGTCGATTTTCGGCGTTGGCATCAAAAACGTAGCAGCGGGTGCAAACCCAATGGATCTTAAAAGAGGTATTGATAAGGCTGTAGCTGCTGTAGTAGCTCAGTTGAAGGCAAACTCTAAAGAAATCTCTACTTCAAAAGAAATCGCTCAGGTAGCAACTGTATCTGCAAACAATGACGAAGAAATCGGTAAGATGATTTCTGATGCAATGGACAAAGTGGGTAAAGATGGTGTAATCACTGTTGAGGAAGCAAAAGGAACTGAAACTGACGTAAAGACTGTGGAAGGTATGCAGTTTGACAGAGGTTACCTTTCTCCATACTTCGTGACCAACACGGAGAAAATGGAAGTTGAATTAGATAATCCATATATCCTGATCTACGACAAGAAGATTTCTTCTATGAAGGAATTGCTTCCAATACTTGAGCCAATCGCTCAGTCAGGTAAGCCTTTGTTGATCATCTCTGAAGATGTGGACGGAGAAGCTCTTGCAACTTTGGTTGTGAACAAAATCAGAGGCGCTTTGAAAGTAGCTGCTGTGAAAGCTCCCGGATTCGGTGACAGAAGAAAAGCAATGTTGGAAGACATCGCTGTATTGACCGGAGGAACTGTAATCTCTGAAGAAAGAGGTTTCAAACTGGAAAATGCTACTCCTGATATGCTGGGTCGTGCTGAGAAAATCAGCATCGACAAGGACAATACTACTCTGGTAAACGGAGCCGGTGATTCTTCTACCATCAAAGGCAGAATCAATGAGATCAAAGCTCAAATCGAAAAAACCACTTCTGACTACGACAGAGAAAAACTGCAGGAAAGACTTGCTAAGCTTTCCGGTGGTGTAGCGATCCTTTATATAGGTGCTGCTACTGAAGTGGAAATGAAAGAGAAGAAAGACAGAGTTGATGATGCGCTTCACGCTACAAGAGCTGCCGTACAAGAAGGTGTGGTAGTTGGTGGTGGTGTTGCTCTGATCAGAGCTGGTGAAGTCCTTGATAAACTTAAAGGATTGAATGAAGATGAGGACACTGGTATCAACATTATCAGACAGGCGATCGAATCTCCTTTGAGAACTATTGTTTCCAACGCTGGCGGTGAGCCATCTGTTGTAATCAACAAAATTAAAGAGCACAAAGGCAATTTCGGATTCAATGCAAGAACAGATGTTTACGAAGATCTTTTCAAAGCAGGTGTTATTGACCCAACTAAAGTGACTCGTTTGGCTTTGGAAAATGCAGCATCTATCGCAGCTCTTCTTCTTACCACTGAATGTGTAGTAGCGGACGTCAAAGAAGACGGACATGCTATGCCTCCAATGGGTGGCGGAGGAATGGGCGGAATGATGTAATTCCAAAACCCTTCAATAATTAAAAGGAGACCTCTCGGTCTCCTTTTTTATTTGCCTGATAAAGAGTCATATTCAAACAATTGACTAAAAGGAACTCAAACTTTTTTCTCGGAATGGGAATTAATTGTATTTTGCTCTACTTAACACCGGATTTTGATAGATTATAAAATTAAATGATTCAGTTTGATGTAATTTTTTTAGTGGACGACGACCCCATTAACAACCTGATCAATAAAAGGCTGCTTGGAAAAGTGGGTATTTCGGACCAAATAATAGAATTTTTGGAAGGAGAAGAAGCATTGACTCAAATCGAAATCCTTCCTTCAGAACACCAAGTCTTAATTTTTCTGGATATAAATATGCCTGTTTTAAATGGCTGGGAGTTTTTAGAAAAGTATATTCAGATCTTTCCAAACCGACAAGACAAAATCGTAATCCTTTCCAGTTCTATTGATTATCAGGATCGCCAAAAAGCCAGAGAGTACCAAATTGTTTCCGGCTTTTTAGAAAAGCCGCTTACCCTGGACAAGATTTATTCTCAGCTCGAAAAATATTAAGAGTCTATTTCCACTTTTCGGAGCCTCAGTTCCCCGCAAACTTATTTCCTGTCAATCAGTTTTTTGGAAGTACGGGATTCAGTCTGTCCCAAATATCCCGGATCAATAAAAAAGGAACCAGGGAATTATCCCCCGATCCTCCCATCCTAATGATTACCATATTCCGGGAAGGAATCACCATCAAAAATTGTCCATTCTTTCCCATTGCCTGATACATATCAGCCGGAGCCTGAGGAATGAGCATTCCGGAAAAAACCGTCTGAGGTCCGGGTACCATATAGGAACTTTTACCATTCAGCCAGGTCAGATACCCGTAGCTTAGATTTAGTTTTTGGGAGGATTTGGAAAGGGAAGTAAAGTAATCACTCGACCAGATTTTAGTACCATCCCAATTGCCATTTGCCAAAAGCAGCAATCCAAATTTGGCAAAAGATCTGGCATCGCTGTAATAGACATTATTCAATCCGGTCTGTTGCCAAAACCCTTTCATTCCGATCTTGTTCCCAATCTTCTCTTCGAAATAAGCCTGATAGCTTTTCCCCGAAGCATTCATTACCACATTTTCTAAAAGCGTATAGGCAGCATTATGATAACTCCAGCGTGATCCTGGCTTCGCCAGGTATTTCAGCGATTCAGGAGAGGTGTCATCCAGATTTTCCACCTGATCATCCAACCCTGTCGTCATCGTCAATTGATGAATCAGCTTGATATCTCGCTCCTGTCCCGAAGTCAATGAAGTCCATCCCTGACCCAGATACTTATCTGTCCGATCATTGATGCTTAGCAGTTTTTCTTCCTGAGCGATTCCAACCAATGCGGACGTGAGCGTTTTGCCTGCCGAAGCCCAATACCAAAACGAGTTTTGGTCCATGGTTCCCAGCCCGGTCAATCTATTTCCCCAATATTCCTCCACCACAATTTTACCATCTTTCAGGATGATAAAAGCCCGGGTATCCTGAGTGGGAAGCCATTCCAGTAGCTTCGCTAATTCAGCCTCATTCCAACCCAAACTTCCCGGTGCAGTTGCTTCCCAATCGGAAGATTCGCCAAGAGGAAAATACAAGTTGGCGGGAGTTGGCGGAGCAGGCTTTTGGGCCTCAGCACAGGAACAAATAAAAAGTGCCCAGCATCCAATCAGTATTTTTTTCAACATTGGGAAATGCTCATTTTTTGAGTGAATGCCGGGTTTCTTCATCTTATTTTCTTGTAGTATCCTGAATAAATTCCTTCAAATCCTCAACGACAGGTCTGTTTTTCTCAGGGTTTTCTTTGAAATAAGCTGTAAAACCAAAAAGCGCAATAGGCTTGTTGTTTTCGTCTTTCAGTTGAAATGTCCCTGCTATTGCATTCAAAGCGATGGTTTTTCCATCTATCACGACGGATTGTTTGGAATCAAAAATCTGTGCTTTGGGTAGTTCCGGTTTGGTTTCGGTCTTTTCCTGAGCTGTCGCAAAACCAGTCAGGAACAGAAAAAATAAAAGGATTCTAATTTTCATAGCTGTTAGATTTAGGTGGTTGGATTGGTTTTATGATTATCCGCTACTTTGCCAGTAGTCCTAAAATAGAGGTTGAGCCGCGGAAAATCGTCCACGGGCCACGGTCAACAGACGACAGCTCCTCAAATTGGACTTCAAACCGTGTTTAATTTGGTTAGTGGCAAGAAAGCGGTTAGTCATTATTGGTTTAAAAGGTTGGTATGGTTGTCGTGGTTGGATAAGTTGTAAGTTTGAAAAGATTGTCGCCAATTTCAATAGTTTGTAATGGCCTCTAATGGTCATCGAGAATTTTGCGACTGAGTACTATGACTGGAATCTGACTTTTTCCAAAGGATGAGATTTCTCTCTGCGTTCGAAATGACGTGTGACTGAACACTGCGACTGATTCCTGCCTACTGCTTGTATACTTTTCCTTCTTTCATTACAAAAACCACATCCTTCATCACTTTGATATCCTGATCAGGATTTCCGCTTACTGCGATGATATCTGCGATTTTGCCTGACTCCAAAGTTCCGAGAGTGCTTTCCACTCCTAAAAGCAACGCAGCATTTAAAGTTGCTGCCTGGATCGCTTCAAGATTTGGCATTCCCACTTCAGTCATGTAGATAAATTCGCGGTAGTTTTCTCCGTGAGGAAAAACCCCGGCATCTGTCCCGAATGCGATTTTCACTCCCCTCTTATATGCTTTGGCAAAAGTCTGCTGAATCTGTGCGCCGATCTGCATGGCTTTGTCCCGTACAACTGTAGGATAATAACCCGGGATCTTCGCGTATTCCGCGGCCGACATACCCGCAGTCACGGTTGGTACATACCAGGTTCCGGCTTTGATCATCATATCCATCGTCTCCTCGGTCATCATCGTGCCGTGCTCGATGGAATGAATCCCTGCCCGAACGGCTCTTTTCATCCCTTCGTCTCCATGAGCATGCGCTACCACATGAATTCCAAAGTCTTTCGCAGTCTCGACAACTGCATCTAATTCATCCTGCTGAAACTGTGGTGCAGATCCATCTCGAGCTACTGAAAGTACGCCGCCTGTTGCTGTTACTTTGATCAGATCCGAACCGTATTTCACCGCTTGACGCACCGCCTTTCTGGCATCCGCATCCCCATTGATCACACCTAATTCCGGTCCCGGATCTCCCATCAAATCACGTCTCACACCATTGGTTGGATCGGCATGACCTCCTGTCGGAGCAATAGATTTTCCGGAGGTGTAGATTCTCGGGCCTACCACCAAACCTGAAGCAATGGCATTTCGCAGGGCAATATTCACTCCCGAACCACCCAAATCCCGGACTGTCGTGAAGCCTGACATGAGCGTGATCTGTGCATAAGGCAAAGACTTGAACGCAACATCCGCTTCATTATCCCGAAATCCGTCAACGTAGCGAGTTGGGCTTGTTTGGCTTTCGATGTGCACGTGCATGTCCATCAGGCCTGGCATGACGGTTGCATTTTTCAGATCGATCGTCTTATCCTCTGCCGTTCCTGTTTTGTATCCTGCGGAAAGCGAAAGGATCTTATTCCCTTCCACGACGATAGTTTGCTCGGTCAGCACTTTCTTGGTTTTCACATCGATCAGACGACCGGCATGGATATACGTTTTTTGGGCAAAAGCCCCCACGGAAAACATGAGAGCGATCCCGGTTAGTACAATTTTATTCATGGATGATTGGGTGAAATTTTAAGCAAATGAAAGTTATGCATTTTAACAAAAAATCATCGAAGCGGCTCTCCGACCTTCAATTGGTAGCAACGTTCATGTAATTGAAATCCCAGCTTTTGATAAAACCCCTCCGCATCCTCAGCGGAAAACAAAAATAATCTTGCCTCCGGAGCAGTTTCTTTGGCCTTTTGCAACAACGCTCTTCCTATTCGCTCTCCTTGTCTTTCACTCGTGACAGCAAGATCAGCAATGAAAGTCCGGTAACAGAAATCCGATAATGCTCTCAAAACCCCGACTAACTCCCCTTTTTCTCTGGCCGTCAGAATTAGATTTGAACCTGTAAGCATCCTGCCCAAATGATCTGAGTCATCCATTGGTCTGCGCTTTCCAAGTCCTGAACTGTTTAGGATATCGATGTATTCCTGTAGAGATAAATCAGCTTCAAGTTGATAAGTAATCATACTTTATCTTGTGGAAATTTAGGCTGGAAGTGATTTTTTGGAGGCTCTGGTTTAATAAAATCCGGGTCTGCACAATTTTACACGCATCGAAAATTTTAAACTCCTAAAGTCCAGCCTTCCCTATACTCCCGCTTCACAAACTGGTTAGCGGCCTCATAATTGGTAACCCTCATGTTTTGATTGTCCCAAAGCAACTTGGTATTGCTGCCTGGGTAATTAAACCCATTCCCGGTGGTCCTTGGAACCGGCATATCTGCCACCCTGATCGCCAGGTTAGCCATTAATACCGCCTCTGTTAACGGTCCTGACAGATCAAAAGAAGAGCTTAACTCCATATTACCATATCCGGCAATTGCTCCTTCTACCCATTGCGCATAATGTCCGTCTGCACTGCCCGGCACCCGTGCCAATGTTTGCTTCACATTTACTTCCTCCATACGGGAAACTGGCAACAATCGAGGATTGGCAGCGTACTCACTGGCCATCATTTTACCTTTCGTACCAATAAAAAGAATTCCGCTGTTGCCGTCTCCAAACATTTCGTCCGGGCCCAATTCCTCAGGCCGCTCTGGTTTGATACCTCCATCCATCCAATGCATGGTGACAGGTCCGGCTGTTTTATCTGTTTTGGGGAAGGTCAAAGTGGCATGACTGGATGGTGGTGGAGTGTCAGGAAAATATCCTCTTTGACCCCAATCCACAAAAACACTGCTCACACTTGCCTGCACATCTGACGCATATTTAAGATTTAAAACCCTGAAAGGTGCTTCAATCAGGTGGCAACCCAAATCTCCCAATGCACCTGTACCATAATCCCACCAGCCTCTCCAGCTTTTAGGAACCAGCTTTTCTACATAATCTTTGAAAGGTGCAGTACCCAACCATAAGTCCCAGTTAAGCTCTTTTGGAACTTCAGCTTTTGGTGGCCAGGGAATTCCCTGAGGCCAGATTGGTCTGTTGGTCCAGATTTTTACCGTATGTACATCCCCAATTATACCGGCATCGTACCATTCCTGCAGTTGCCTTACTCCATCTCCTGATGCACCCTGATTACCCATTTGTGTCACCACTTTATAGCGCTTTGCGGCTTCTGTCAGAATTCTGGCTTCATATATATCGTGAGTCAAAGGCTTTTGAACATATACGTGCTTTCCCAACTGCATCGCTCCCATCGCCATCACGGCATGGTTATGATCGGGAGTGGAAATAGAAACGGCATCAAAATTTTTAGATTCCTTTTCAAACAATTCTCTCCAATCGGTGTAAAATTTTGCTTTGGGGTAAGCCTCTGTTGCCTGGACTTTCATACGCAAGTCCACGTCGCATAGGAAACCAATGTCTGCCTTCCCGCTTTCATGGAATTTGGCCAGATCGGATTTTCCCTTTCCGCCAACTCCAATACCGGCAATAACCAGCCTGTCGCTAGGTGCTAAAAACCCCTTCCCTCCTAATACATGACGAGGAACAATCATAAATCCGGCAGAAGCCAGACTTGTTGCTTTGATAAAATTTCTTCTGGAAGAATCCGATTCTTCCGTATTAATTTTCTTTTTTTTCATGTTTTATGGTTGGGTTAATAAGGGTGATCTGATATGAGGTAAAATCAAGCCGGACACCCGGCATGATTTTGTCCTTCTACCCAAATCTATCTATCAATTAGTTTTTTAATTCTGATTTTCAGGTTATCAACTTCCCTTGATCATCCCAAGTTGCTACAGAAGTTCTGTCCTCTGCTTTCAGATATACATCTAAATATTTCTCTTCCAAAGAGAGCCCATACTGTTTCATAACATCCTGTGGGACACCTTCCCAGACATTTGGTGTATTTCCAGCATACCCAATATCCTTGAAGCCGATTTCCGTAGTGTAAAACCCTGTTACTGTCATATTTCTGAGCACATTGAAAAACTTCACCCCTGTTTCAAATTCCTTACTTGCTTTGTCAGGCCAGGCGATATCGTCGATAATCTCCATTCTTTGACTATCAGAAATCTCCAGAAATGATTTTGAGTTGCGTTCATTTGCCTGGTGGTCGAGCCACATCAGGCCTCCCCTGAATACAGTTTGATTGGAAGGTTGATCCTTCATCATAAACTCAATGAATTCCGGGACGTTCGCCTGAGTTGCGCTTTCTGAAATCTCATCAGCTGGCACAATAATATCCACAAGGACATTCAGTTTTTGCATTTCCAGTTCTGTGAAAAAGTCTTCAGAAAGTAATTTTGCATCCAGATCTATTTCTTCCTGGATCCTGCCTCCAGCTGTACCTCCCAATAATTTGGGGGAAAGCTCGGCTTGTTTCACTTCCGGAGTACAAGCAGACCAAATCAAGCCTGTGCCCAGGGAACCTGTTAATAAAAGTTTAAGATTATCTCTTCTGTTCATAACACTTTTTATTAAAGGTTTTTGCTGTTCAATTCTTTAACTATGTAATCCGACGTTCTCCAGGAAAGGGCCAAAATAGTCCAGGTGGGATTTTTATCAGCTTGAGAGACAAATGGACCAGCATCTACTACAAAGAGGTTTTTGCAATCATGTGCCTGGCAATTGCTATTGAGAACAGATTTGGATGGATCATCTCCCATTCGGGTTGTCCCCACTTCATGAATAATTCTGCCCGGTGCAGCAAGCCCATACTGAGTTTCCGGACCGGGTTTAGTGCCCAATAATTTTGCTCCGGCACTAGTCAATAATTCTTCAAAAGTGTCTTGCATATGCTTGGCCTGCTTAATTTCATGTTCGGTCCAATTGTAATGAAACCTTAAAACAGGAATGCCAAATTTATCCATGGTAGTGGGATCGATTTCACAATAGTTGTCATATTGAGGAATGCTTTCTCCTCTACCTGACATGCTAACGGTACTTCCATAAAGGGCGCGTACATCTTTTTTCAAACCTGCACCATAGCCTCCATTAGGACTTGGGCTGCCGAATTGATCCATAATATGTTTCCGGTTCGCATCCATGGAGGAGCCAAAACCATAAGAAGGCATATTCATTCCTCCTCCATATTCGATATGGTATCCCCGGGCAAAATCAAGTTTTTTATTATCAAGCCACCAAGGGGTGTAAACGTGCATACCCCCTACTCCATCTTCATTATATCTTTTTCGGTTCATCAAATCAGGTATTATTCCTGACCTGCTTGCACCTGTAGAATCATGGAGGTAACGACCCACCATACCGCTGGAATTACCTACTCCGTCAGGATGGGATTTAGATTTTGAATTCAACATGATCCTGGCAGTCTCACAAGCTGATGCTCCGAGTACGACAATCCTTGCTTTCAACTTGTATTCTTTCAGGTCTCTTTTGTCGACATAAGAAACACCTGTAGCAAGTCCGCTATCGTCCGTGGTCACTTTCCTGACCATACAATTTGTAAAAAGGTCAACTTTACCTCCTTTCATTGCAGGTTTTACCAGACAGGTTCCGGCGGAGAAGTCGGCATACGCCTGACAACCTCTATTGCATTGCCGACAGAAAAAACACACTCCACGATCCTTATTAATTGGTTTGGTAAGAATAGATAATCGGGAAGGGATGATCGGAATATTAGTACTTTTTGCCCCTTTCATCAGGAACAATTCATGAAGTCTGGGTTTCGGTGGAGGCAAGAAATTACCATCCGGTTCATTTCTAATTCCCTCTTTCGAGCCAAATACCCCAATCAGCTTATCTACTTTATCATAATAGGGCTTCACATCATCATATCCGATGGGCCAGTTGTCCCCCAAACCGTCAATGCTACTCCTTTTGAAATCATCAGGGCCGAATCTTAAGGAAATCCTTCCCCAATGATTGGTTCTTCCACCAACCATTCTGGAACGGAACCAATCGAACTCGGTACCATTCTTTCGGGTATAGGGTTCGCCTTCAATATCCCAGCCTCCGATGGCTGCATCAAAATCGCCAAATGGTCTTATTCGGGTTGAAGCGCCACGTCTTGGCGATTCCCAAGGTGGCCTAAGCTGGGTTCTGTCCTCCTCTTTTGCAGGATCAAAGTCTCCTCCGGCTTCCAGTACTGCGACTGAAAGTCCCGCTTCCGAAAGTATTTTGGTGGCCATTCCACCACCTGCCCCGGATCCTACAATGATAACATCATAAGACTCTGCAGTGGGCTTTATCTGAAAACTCATATGCGTTTTATTTTTTAGATTTTTTGAAAATTAGTTTGGGAAAAAATCCCGATTAAATAGGGACGATGTTGATTAGCAGACTTCAACCTTCAGGCTCCGTTAAAGCCTTTTACCTCCCAGCCTTTTCTGTATTTTCTGCTTAAATATTTCTCTGCATCAGGATGATTGGGAATTTTCATCCCATTAGTATCCCATTCCAAAACCTTCCCTGGCTCCCTAAGTGCTACGGTACCCAAAATGATAGCTTCAGTCATTGGTCCTGCCTGAGCAAAATGGCTTTCTGTTTTTGCCTTTCCCAAACAAGCATCTGCAAAATGATGGTAGTGGTCTCTTGGCTCCAATGCCGGAAGTTTTACATTTTGAAATTTACTTTGAGGCAATAGGACGGGCATTTCAGTGTGGGGAATCAGTAATGCTCCTTCTGTTCCGATCAGCATCGCTGATTCCGCAGGGTAGTTCTCTATCGAAAATAATGCTCTGACTTCCTCCGGAGGGTAAAAATCTCCATCAAACCACTCTACTTTCAGCTCTGAGGATTCGGTCATTTCATTTCCCGGAAAAATCCAGGTGATGTGATTGCTTTGTGGCCAGGTATCAGCCCTTCTTTCCGGTGATTGCTCCCAGGATTCCTGTACCCTGGCCTGAACAGACTTAGGAGCCTGAAGTCCCATTCCCTTCCAGACTGCATCAAAAATATGGCATCCAATATCTCCCGACCAGCCTGTCCCAAAATCCTGCCATGCCCGCCACTTGGAGGGATGATAAATTGTTGGTGCATAAGGACGCATAGGAGCAGTACCTACCCAAAGGTCCCAGTTGACATGAGCAGGCGGATCCTGTCCCTCAGCGGGTCTTGGACCTTTGAATCTGTAAGCTTCTGTAGCCCCTGGTCTGTTAGAACAGAGATAAACATTTTTGATTTTACCAATATGTCCTTCTTTGATTAATTGAACAGCTGTTCTGTCACCAAGGCCTGAAGCATGCTGAGTTCCAAGTTGGGAGACAATCCCGGCTTTTATGGCAGCATTGGTCAATGTTCTGATTTCCGCCACATCGTGACACATTGGTTTTTGGCAATAGACATGCTTTCCCATTCTGATCGCCTCATATGATATTGCAAAGTGATTGTGATCAGGTACACTTACATTGACTGAATCAAAGTTTTTTGCCTCGGCTTTAAACAATTCCCTCCAGTCAGTATAAGTTCTTGCCGAAGGAATCGCTTCGGCTGCTTTCTTAAGGTTGTTTTCATCTACATCGCAAATCGCCACAATTTCCACATCCGGATGCGCCAGAAAACGCTGATAATCATGCCGGCCCATTCCTCCCACACCAATGCATACATGGGCTAGCTTTTTCTTTTTTTGTCCTGCAAACGATGGAAGTTGCAGCATAATCGGAGGCACTATCAAAGTCGTGGCTGCCGTGATCAGAAATTTCCTTCGTGAAGTGTCATTTGTTTTGTGTTTCATCTTATCGAAATTCAGGTTGAGTTTTTTGAACTAAACAAAACTTCCCAATTGAACTGATCCAATTGGGAAGTTTTTTATGGTGTTTTTATTCCCGGTTTTTTCAGATCAATATCCAGGGTTCTGAGGTATCAGATTTGGATTGTTCTGCATTTCAGGAAGAGGATAAGGCATCAATAAGTGTTTCGCTTGAAGTGCCTGATTTGAACTTCCATTGATATGGCCGACGAATTCATCAAAACCATTGGTAGTCTCGTTGTATACCTTACGAAGTCGTAACATATCAAACCAGGTAATCTGCTCGTAACACAGCTCATGCCATCTCTCTCTCAAAACTGCTTCTCTGAATGTGTTGGCTGTAAACTGCCCCAAAGAAGGTGTGGTGAGTTTAGCTCTATCCCTGATTCTCTTTAGACTTTCATAGGCAAGTTGGTTTGGACCAGCTACCTCATTTTGAGCCTCAGCATAAATCAATAGTACTTCTGCAAACCTGATAAGAGGTACATTAAGGTTATTGTTTCGATTACCAGGGACACCGGATTTCCCTAAAGCATCTTGGTTAAAATGCTTGAAAATATATGGCGCTCCCAAATCAAATGGAGCCCCGCTACCATTTGTATAGTAACTGGTATAAAAGAAGCCTTCTTGATTTTTGGCACGCAGATCCTCAGGCTCAAATGAGTTATAGAACGAAATAGCTGGGACAGAACTACCTGTTCCGGAAGGACCCTGAAAGGTTACAGGTTTGAAATTAGGGAACATATTATTCATTGGGTTTCCCGCAACGACAATATTATATTGAAGCATGAAAATATGCTCAAGTTTATTGTCATTGTTTTCCTTATGAATATCACCATAGGTTGGGAAAAGATTTATGGAGAGTGGATTGCCATTCGCATAGCTGATCACTTCTGCTGATTTATCCGCTGCCAATTTGTAATATTCAGCTCCTTTATTGAGCGGATACCCTGCCATTGTCAAGTAAACCTTTGCCAATTGAGATTTAACCGCAGCAAGTGAAACACGTCCACTTGGATCCATCCAGATTAATCCTGCAGCCTCGGCGGCTTTAAGATCTTCCACAATCAGTGCGTAAATTGCCTCTTGTGGAGCTGGAGATGGTTTGAAGTCTTCAGCAGCGGCGGTCTGTGATGTAGTAATCAAAGGAACATCTCCCCAAAGCCTTACGGCATAGAAATAAGCCCAAGCTCTAAGAAATTTTGCTTCTCCCAAAATTTTGGCTTTTTGACTTTCATTCATTGGGGTTATCGCAGGTACTTTTTCAATTACCAGATTAGCTTGTGCAATAACTCTATAAAGTCCATTCCACCAGTTGATCACGTGTTGGGTCCTTCCATCATAAACCAATCCATAGAGATTATTCAAATCGGAATTCTGAGCCGTCTCAGTAGTTGAAGTACCTGTTGGAGCTTCCAGCAACTGCCAGGTAGAGGAAAATATTCCACCGTCCCCTCCTATAAATCTGGTATCAGCATATACGGAAGCTAATGCAGCTTCAGCATGATCCGGTATCGTATAAAAACTTTCCGGAGTTAAATTAGAGGGATCCTCCTCAACGAGAAATTCTGAGCATCCAACAATCCCAGTCATAAAGGCTCCCAAAAAGAGCAGACCACAGGCTTTGTAAAATATATTATATTTCATTAGTTATATCTCTTTAAGTAAAATAAGGATTATAAGGTGATTTGTAGCCCAAGCAAAAATGTAGTTGGCTTAGGGTAACCATGCCAATTCATTCCTTGAGAAAACACATTGTTACCATCTCCGCCTCGAATTGGTGTGATCTCAGGATCCCCGTTAACATCATCGCCTGTCAGAAGAAAGAAGTTTTGAACTGTACCATACGCTCTCAATCTGCTTAGCTTAATTCTATTGGCAACTTCCGAAGGGAAGGAATAACCCAACAACAGATTTCTGCCTCGAAGGAAAGAGCCATCTTTTACCCAATGGGAATCCACGTTAGTCACATATCCCGCTCTGGTATCTCTGATTTCAGCAATCATAGTATTCTGATTTGTCGGAGTCCAAGCATTTAAAACTGATCTATAACTATTGGCCAATGCCTGACGATCCTCACTTGGGTGAAGTGTCATATCCAAAATATCATTACCGACAGAATATTGAAGTTCAATAGTCATATCAAAATTCTTATATCTGAAACTGTTGGTAAATGCACCCCAGAAGTCAGGTGTACCATTACCAATGATCATTCTATCAGAATCATTGATCGCCTTATCCCCATTCACATCCAGGTATTTGATGTCTCCTGGAAGCATAGTTAATCCATTTCTATAACTGACAAATTCTGCTGCCTCTGACCTTTCAGCTTCGCTCCAGGTACCCAATCTTACAAGTCCCCAAAAGGACCCCACCGGCTCACCCACCCGGATGATGTTTGTTTGGTTGGTAAAATTTGGACCACCTACACCGAAAATATCTGCAGGTGTAGCCAGCGAAAGAACCTTGTTTCTGTTAGCAGATAGATTGAAAGATGTATTCCAAGAAAAGTCGCCCTTTTCAATATTGACAGTATTCAAGGTAAATTCAACACCCTTGTTCTCCATCGATCCAACATTACTTCGGATGGTAGCATATCCACTAGTTCTTGGAACAGGTGAATCCAAAAGCATATCGGTGGTTTTTCTATAATAAACGTCCACTTCCAAGGAAATTCTGTTCTGGAACATTCCAAACTCTATACCCATATCTGATTGTGCTGTTTTTTCCCATCTCAAATCAGGGTTAGCCAGTCTATTGATACCGGTACCACCCACGCGGGTTTCATTGTAAACTGCAGCGTAATTAGAACTCAGCAATGACAAAGAGGAATAGGCAGGGATTTCAGAGTTACCCGTCAAACCAAAACTTGCCCTGAGTTTCAAATTTGAAATTGTCCTGTTGGATTTCAGGAAGTTTTCTTCTGAAATCTTCCAGGCTACAGCAGCGGAAGGGAAAAAGGCATATTTATTATTTTCTCCAAATTTGGATGAGCCATCTGCACGGCCAGTCGCTGTAAACAAATATTTATCATCCAGAATATAATTGACTCTGGCAAAATAGGAATTTATGGAATTTCTTGAAGCACCTGAACCCACTTGAGGCAACTGGCTTCCTGCTCCCAAATTGTTGTATTGGAAATAGTCTGTCGCAAAATTTTGAACACTGGCACTCATAGTTGAAAAATTGGTTTCCTGCCAGGAAATACCAACCATTCCAGTGAATGAATGTCTTTCTGCAAAGATTTTATTGTAAGTCAGGTAATTTTCCAAAGACCAGAAAGTGTCTTTTCTCAAAGCTTTTGAAGCAGTTCCATTTTGACTGATTGCCAATGTTCGGGTAACCGATTGATTTCGCTCCTGATTCAAAACATTCACGCCCAAAACAGTACGCAATTCCAATCCTTCAGCAAACTTGATATTAGAATACACGCTTCCGATAGTGGTTTGGGTTTTCAAGAGATACTTAGTTCCATATAATCTATGCATGGAACTCATGGTACCTTCAGCAAAAGGATAATCCCTGTTGTTGGCAAATGTACCATCCTCATATTTTACAGGCAGGAAAGGAAAATCCTCTACAATCTGTCTTGCAACCGCATCATTTATGTCTACCAAATTCTCATCTTGGTTGTTATAACTCAATGTACCTCCAACCTTCAACCAACTTTTAATCTGATCGTCAATGGTAAATCTTGCTGAATACCTCTTCATATAAGAAGTTTTTATCAAGCCCTGATCATCTCTGTAGCCA
Source organism: Algoriphagus sp. (assembly GCA_036676605.1). Lineage (GTDB taxonomy): Bacteria > Bacteroidota > Bacteroidia > Cytophagales > Cyclobacteriaceae > Algoriphagus. The sequence goes on along the minus strand of JAKFCO010000088.1, from coordinate 3,037 downwards.
AGTAAAAGGGAATAAGTTGTTCGATCATTCCCACCGGAGAACCCCAATTGATGATTTTGAGATAGCTTACTTTGAGTGGTTTCTTCCATCCAGTCTGTGTCGTAAAGGGGATTACCACTACTGTCAAAAATTCTTGGATCTGTTCTTCTCAAGGCTGGATTCAGATATGCCCACTTACCAGCATTCCATCCAACCGGATCATATTTTTGCATGTTTTTCCATGCTAAATCCTCAGTTGCCAGGTACTCCTTTGCATTTAAGACTTCCGGTCTGTTTGGACCTATCACGGGAACACTGAAATCGGTATTATAGGTAACAATTCCTTCGCCCGATTTTCCTTTTTTAGTGGTAACCAAAATTACCCCGTTCGCACCTCTTGAACCGTAAATAGCAGTTGAAGAAGCATCCTTCAGCACTTCAACAGAAACAATATCATTTGGGTTGATGTAATCAATGGCATTACTGGCCTGATCCTGGTTACCCATTGGCAACTGAACTCCATCAACTACATAGAGAGGGTTATTGGAGGAGTTGATTGAACTGAAACCACGAATTCTAACGGTTGTTCTTCCTCCCGGACGACCGGAATTGGTATTCACTTGTACACCAGAAATCCTGCCAGCCAAAGCCTGGTTTAGGGAAGGTGATGGTCTCTCATTTAGAGATTCAGCTCCCACTGAACCTACCGAACCTGTCAAATCAGACCTCTTTGCTGTTCCATATCCAATTACTACCACTTCGTCCATTGCAGTAGCATCCTCATTCAGAGTAACCTCTAAAACGGATTGATCCCCAACAACAACTTGTTTGGATTCAAAGCCAATAAACGAAAAAACAAGAGTAGCATTCTCCGGAACAGTCAATGTAAACTTCCCGTCCATATCGGTAACTGTACCAATAGTGGTTCCTGCAACAATTACCGTAGTCCCAGGCAGGGGTTCACCTGTGATATCTCTTACAATACCAGATACAGTAACATCCTCATTTTGAACAAGAATTACTTCAGTGTTTTCGGAGACATTCATTTCTCCGACATAAATAGAATTATTGATTTGCTTGAATTTCAAACCTGAATTCCGGGCTATTGTAACCAAAATATCATTTACTGATTGTTTGGAATCCTCTAAAATAACAGTTGATTGATCATTCAATAAATCATCCGGATAAACAAAAATATAGTCCGTTCGGGATTCCAGGTTTTTGAACACTTCTTGAATGCCCCATTCTTTTTTACTTAATTTTAGATAGGTTTCACCAATCGGCTTTACCTGAGCATTGAGGCCAGTTGCCATCAATGTGGTCAGAAAAAAACATTGGAGAGTGAAGCCATAAAGCAGGTTTTTAGATACCATTTTTAGTAGGTACAGTAGTTTTATTTTCATTATTTTGGGTTGTTTTAATGATTGTTATTTTCTTTAAAGCAGGCAGGGTAAATCTTTTACATTTGGCGATGGAAAATTACTCTGCCTTTTTTTCATTTGTTTTTCATTGGCATATCATGGTTTTAAAATCACTTTTGTTCCTATTATTTCATAATTGATTCCCATGGAAAAGGTGAGCCCTTCCAGGATATTTTCCAGGCTTTCATTATTAAAAACTCCTGTTACTTTTCTCCTTTTATTGATTTTGCCATCGTACTCAATGGACACCCCATACCAGATTTGAAGATCTGAAAGGACATTTTCCAGTGGTTTACTTTGAAAATGAATTTTCCCTTCTTTCCAGGCAGTAACTTTCTCCAAATCAAACTTTTTTACCGAAAGCTTTTCCTCCGCAGAAAAAGAACCTCTTGCCATTTCTCCAGGCAACAATAAAACCTCTTGAGTTTTTTCTTCTGTGAATTTAACTACACTGACTTTTCCTTCGGTCAATGCTATTCTAACTTTACCATCCCTTGAAAAAGCATTGAACGCTGTCCCCAATGCAGTGGTGACCATCTCCCCGGTTTTAACTTTGAAGGGGCGTGCTTCATCAGGTGTTATTTCAAAAAATGCTTCACCAATCAACGATACCACTCTGTCGGTTTTGCCAAAATCAGAATCAAACTTTAACATTGAGTTCGAATTCAAAATCACTGAAGTCTTATCTGGTAATGTAACTCGCAGTTTCTGACCAATTCCTGCACTCTTTTCATAAACTTTCAGAGGAGGGATTTCAGCGACAATAGGGATTTCTGAAGAGACCTGGTTAAGTATAAAAAATGAAATTCCAACTATAAAGATTATTGATGCTGCTACTTTCGTAAACAAGCTCAAATATCCGGTCTCAATTGGATCCTTTTTAACAGAAGTTTCTCTTGGCTCTATTTTTTGATGGATAATATTTAAAATTCTCTGGTAGACTTCCTGATCCTCCGGAATAAGATTTTCTTCCCAATTCTTTTCAAATAATTCTTCCATCTCGCTTTTCGAGGCTGGATTATCTAACCATTGACTTACCTGCTTGATTTCTTCAAAGGATGATTGACCACTCAAGTATCTTTTAAGCTGATGTTTTTTCAATTTGATTGTTCTTTTGCAGTAATACACAAAAGCCAATCATTCTACTTAATATGAGTTGAAAAATGTTGGAAAAAATTTGATAATTCTTAAAAACTCAAAATTTTTCAACCAAAGGGCTTTCGAATCAAATTCAGAAAAACAGGATTAATTGATTGAAAAAATCAAAAATGTTATAGCTAAATACACTTTTTTTAATTTAACCATATGTCCTTTCAGATTTTTTGAAGCAAGGTAAACATGGTGTTCAACCGTACGAATTGACAAGTTTAATTTTTCAGCAATTTCTTTGTGGTTTAAACCATCCATGCGACTCAGCGTAAAAACTTGCTTTTGAACTTCCGGAAGTTTCTCAACAAGTTCAAAAACAGTTTCTTCTAATTCCCTGTAGCACAGGCCATCAAGTGGATGAGTCTCAGCTAATTCATAACCAGGATTAATCTCCTCTATTTGATAAAGCTTTTTACGGTCTCTGATGCGATTCAAAAGAAAATTTTTAACCGACTGAAAAACATAAGATTTAAAATTTTGGTCTTCAT
>JAKFCO010000087.1:0-15058 GCA_036676605.1 Algoriphagus sp. | reverse complement strand
ACCGCATCCAATCGTACTCTTGCTTTTTTCATCAAGTCAGACAAGGTGCTCCGCTCTTCCATCGCAGCCTGAATTTCGTCGGTCCTAATGTCTTTGTTCTTTTTTTGTAAGGCGGTCAACCGATTGATTTCATGATCCAGCGTCCGTTTCATTCGCTCTAAACCCTTTTTTATTTCTTGAAAGCCCATTTCATCAGCTATTTCTGTCGCAGATGAAATCATATCAGGCAGCATGGTTTCTACAAATGCATCATTTTCCAGCAAGGCTTCTATGCTACCTGGCACTACGTTTTTGTTGAGCATGGCAACAGAATAGTTGTCTGTGACTTCTTCTCCCATATGGTCAACCACAACTCTCAACGGCGTATCAGCGAGGAAACGGTCTATATCAATACGTTGCTTGCCAGCTGTTTCAAGCACAAAAATCAACTCCAATAAAAGACCGGGACTGCCGGTGCCCCGAATCAATCCACAGCTCGCGCTACCGATGGTTGAACTGAGCACCTTATCGATGGCACCGGTTGCCATGGGATGATCCCAGGTAATAAAGCTTACATCTTCCCTGCTGAGTGCTCGTTTTCTATCGAAGGTCACCTGTATTCCTTCCCGCGGAATGGAGGGAAACACCTCAGCGCTATAGGATGCAGGATGCAACAAGTACGTCCGGGCAGCAAGGTCTTCCATCTCAATGTCAAAATACCGGAAGACTTTTGTCAAATATGTCTCCAAGGCTGGATCATTATCTTCCGCCTGAATTTGCGCGATCAGTTTCTCTGCTACTTTCGGACGAAATGAATTCATCTCCAGCAATTTATCACGCCCTTCGGCAAGGTTTTTCTTGAGTTCTTTTTGAAATTCAGCTGTTTCTGCAATCAACGCTTCTAATTCTGACTCAGCGGCTTCAGCTGATTGGTTATTGGCAATAGTGAGTAATCGCTTGCTGAAGAATTTAGAGATGATATTTCCTCCTTCAGGATTGGAATTAAAAGCATCCAACCCTTCATGAAACCACCTGACAATGCGCTCTTGAGGGCTGCCAATCAGATAGGGAATGTAAAGCGTAATATCCTCTTTCTGCCCTATTCGGTCAAGGCGGCCAATTCGCTGCTCCAGCAATTCGGGATGGAAGGGCATGTCAAATAGAATAAGATGATGGGCGAATTGAAAATTCCGACCCTCACTCCCTATTTCTGAGCAGAGGAGGATTTGGGCACCCTCCGGCTCAGCAAACCATGCTGCATTTCTATCCCGCTGTATAAGTGTAAGGTCCTCGTGAAATACGCTTGCTGTCAACTCAGGGAAATTACTTAAAGCGGATTCCAATGCCAGCACCTTTTCTTTGGAAGTGCATATCAAAAGTATCTTTGCCGAATCCAATTCCTCGATTTTCCCCACCAGCCATTTCACTCGCGGATCTTTGTCAAACCAAAATTCCTGTTCAGCTTTTGCTTCTGAAGCAGTTGCCATATCTGAGGAAAACTCTTTTCGCAACCGATCAATCCAGAGGGCCTGGTTTTCCCGCTCCTGAATGGGAATCAGTTGGGCTATACGTTTTGGAAACCCGCTCATAGCCAATCGGGTATTTCGAAATAAAACTCTGCCTGGGCCATGCTGATCCAGCAGATCTTCAATCAGGTTGTGCTTTGCCAGTTCATCTTTATTCGCTAGCAAGGCAATTCTTTCTTTAGAAAATATAGCTTCTAATTGGCTTTTTTCTTTCGCATTCAATTCTTTGCCTTTCGATAGTTTTTCGACGATAGCAGCAATGTCTTTTGTTCCTTCAGATTCGTTGATGAAATCATCGTAATTATTGTACCGGTTGGGGTCTAGTAATCGAAGTCGGGCAAAATGACTTTCTACGCCCAATTGTTCCGGTGTAGCCGTTAGGAGTAGTAAGCCTTTGGCTACCTGACTCAACAATTCCACAATACTATACTCGGGGCTTGCTTCCTCCACAGACCATTCGAGGTGATGCGCTTCGTCTACCACCAACATGTCCCAGCCAGCTGAAATGGCCTGTTGGGTTCGCTTTTTTGAACCTGCCAGAAACTCAATGCTACAAATAACCAGCTGATCATCGAGAAAAGGATTTCCTTCGGGTGCACCTTTTTCAAGAGACGCACATCGTTTTTCATCGAAAATATTAAACCATAGGTTGAATCTTCGCAAGACCTCCACAAACCATTGGTGGATCAACGATTCTGGAACGAGAATAAGCACCCTTGATATTCGTCCCGTCACCAACAAACGATGTAGAATCAAGCAGGCCTCAATGGTTTTTCCCAATCCTACCTGATCAGATAACAACACTCGGGGAGCAAACCGTGAACTCACCTCATGAGCGATATACAATTGATGGGGAATCAAATCTATTTTTCCCCCAACAAATCCGTGTACAGGAGATATTCTTCTTTGATAATTGTGAGTAAGCGTTTCCCTGCGAAGTGCAAACTTTTCAGGTGAATCAACATCCCCGGCAAACAATCGATCATCCACTGTATGCGAAGTAGATACCTCACCAAGCTCGGCCTCTCCCAACTCTCTATCGCTCCCATGATATACATACAGCCCATCTTTGAGTTGAACTTCTTCAATCAAAATGGATTGCCCATGTTGATCTACGATAGTATGACCTGGCTTAAAAATAGTTCGGAGCAAAGGAGCACTTTCTGCTGAATACAGTCTCACTTCGTCTGATGTCGGAAAGGATATGCGGACTTTGCCTTTGCTGACTTCGGTCACTATTCCTACTCCGAGCTCAGGCTCTCCGGAACTGGTATATCGTTGGTTAAGAAAGAATTCTCCCATTTATTATGGTTCTTGTTTAGGTGATTAATATAATTCCCAACCAATACGATCTTTCCATTTGAGTAAAGGATTTGAGCGAGCTATTGGGAGATCCCTCCAACCGAGATGCAGTTGCTTGCTGGAAAGGATCTTGAATCTGAAAAACGGCGGATGTGCGTTTTTCATTTTTTGGATGGAGACAAAGATAGTAGAAATGAGCCAAGCTTTTGGATTGACTCTGCGCCTCAGTGTAATCAGACCGCTGTTGTGACTCGATGTATCTGAGCTTTTCATTAGGCGCAAAACCCCTTCATTTATTTTATGATTATCCGCAATCTTGCTACTGGTCTATTTTAACAGTTGAAAATCCAAAGGAAGGTTTGATTTTGGATTTCTTCGGTCTTCGGTCATCGGTCTTCCGTCCCTTTCTATCATTTGCAATTGGTTTAATAAAACGAGTTACTAATAATCCAACTCTGAGTGGGTTTTTGAAGAAATTCTCCAACTTGGAGTCTCAGACCAATCCAATACTCAACCATGTTAATAATACCTGATGAGAAAATCAGCGAACATCTGGGCTACAAAAAACTGATTGAAGCACTTCGTGAAATTTTTCAGTCAGATTATACCATGCCTTTGCGGCACCACCATTTTTACAAAACACCGGAGGGAGACGAAAATACGCTGATCCTCATGCCAGTTTGGAACACCAAATACATGGGCTTGAAGCAGGTAACTGTCGCACCTGCGAATGCCAAAGCGAATATGCCTTCGATTTTTGCCCAATATATCCTGAGCGATTCCAAAACGGGGGAACCTTTGGCCATGATGAATGCCACTGAGCTAACAGCCCGAAGAACGGCTTCCACTTCCGCACTTGCCGCTTCCTACCTCTGCAGAGAGGATGCAGAAAATCTATTGATCGTGGGCGGAGGACAAGTTGCCAAACATTTAGCTCAGGCTTATTTGGCTGTACGGGACTTTAAAAAAGTCAGCATATGGATGCGAAATACAGCTAAGATGGAGGCGTTCGTAGCGAGTTTGAACGATCAGGGAATTCCTGCAGAAGCCGTCTCTGATTTAGAAGAATCTGCTCGCCATGCCGATCTCATCGCTTGTGCCACGCTTTCCAAAACTCCCATTATCAAAGGCGATTGGATCAAACCCGGTGCACACCTGGATTTGATTGGTTCCCATAAACCAACCACCCGTGAAACCGATGATGACGCAATTCGCAAGAGCTCCATATTTGTGGATTCACGAGCCGGTGCACTTCATGAAACAGGTGAACTTGCACTGCCTATCGCTGCCGGGATCATCACAGAAAATGATGTAAAAGCTGACATCGTTGAATTGATCAAAGGCATTCATCCCGGAAGAACGTCGACTGAAGAAATAACGCTTTTCAAATCTGCAGGCTTGGCTATTGAAGACCTTGCAGCAGCGCTACTGGTTTATAAAAGCTATACACAGCATCGATCCATACAACAAATTGATCGATCGGGCTCCGGATGATAATATGATCAGTGTAGAAATGCTTTAATTTGAAGTATGCTTAAGAAAATTGCTCTGGTAATCGGTTTGTTAATTCTGGCGATCGTTGCCTTTGTTGGATTCACTTTCCAAACAACCGGATATTTTAGAAAGATCGACCCTGCCAATAATTTTGGCGGGGTTTATTCTTCCATCAATCTTCCCGGCGTAGAGGATCTGGCTTTAGCCCGAGCAGATAGTTTGCTGATTCTTTCGGTCGATGATCGCGCTGCAAGAAGGGACGGGAAAGAAGGTCTTCACGGACTGTATCTGGTGGACTTGCGGGATGAAAAATTCACTCCTGTCTCCCTTACTGACGAAATTGATTTTCCGTTTTTCCCACACGGAATCAGCATTTATCAATTGGATTCTGCGAGATATGGATTGATGGCGATCAATCACGTGAATGGAAAGCATACCGTGGAATCTTTTCTTTTGGAAGGGAAAAAACTCACCCATCTCAAAACTATCAAAGGCACCCATCTCATCAGTCCAAACGATCTGGTGATGATGAGTTCCGAGGCTTTTTATTATACCAATGATCATGGCTATACCTCTAAATTCGGTGTTTTTGCAGAAAACTACCTGGGAGTGAAAGCCTCAAATGTGGGCTATTTCGATGGAAATTCTTTCCGGATTGTCGCTGAGGACATTGCATATGCAAATGGAATTCAATACGATTTTGAGAAGAATCTGCTCTATGTAGCTTCACCGCGGGGATTTCTGGTTCGCGTTTTTGAAGTATTACTCACCGGAGATTTAAATCTGATCGAAGACATCGATGTAGGAACCGGAGTAGATAATATAGAACTGGATGAGTCAGGAAAGCTTTGGATTGGATGCCATCCAAACCTGTTGAAATTTACAGCCTACGCCGCAGGGAAAAAAGAAATTGCTCCTTCGGAAGTGATTACGATTGGGTATCAAAAAGGAGCAGCTGCTCAAATTGAATCTGTTTGGGTAGATTCCGGAGAGACAATGTCCGCATCAACTGTCGCAGTTCCATTTGGAAATTACCTGTTCATCGGTAATGTGATGGATCAAAAAGCACTTGTATTAAAAAAATAAAGTGTCAAATCCTGAAGACTTGACCCTTATCAATTATCCTACTTTCTTGCCGTTATTTTTCAAAATCGCGACTAGTATCAGGACAAATACCGCAGCTCCTGCAGCTACTAAAAGCCAGGTTTGCTCGTACCATACTGGTTCCGGACTCAGATCGATTTCTATATCAAGACCTTTGTCCTGAGCAAATGCTCCCTGGACTAGTAACATTGCCATTAGAAATAATGGTAGTACGTTGGCAATCAATTTATATGGCTTCTTCATAGCTGTTTGAGTTTTTATTTATTGAATCTGATGTTGTAAGTCATTGCAATACCGATGCTCTGGATATCAATGGTAGTTTCTGGTCTGAAAATGTGATTGTAGTAAGCAAACACATTCCAGTTGTAGTTATGATATCCTACCTGAGGTCTTATGTAACCACCACCTTTGTTTTCTGATTCAACACCGGTAAGAAAAGTGTAACCCAGATCCGTTCCTACGAACAAACCTTCTGATTGAGGATAATATCTAAACATCAAACCTAAAGGAATGGCACCGAATCCATCATTCAATCCCTGATAAGCAGGAGCATCTGATTTTTTGAAGTAATTAGAATATCCGGTTGCAATTCCAAGTCCGAAGTTGTCTGTTCTCATCAATTGAGCGGCAACGTCAAGTCCGAAAATAAAAGAAGAATAATCACTTATAGGTCCTGCCGGAGCGGCCATGTTAAGTCCTAATTTCAACCAGGAATTTTTGTCGTTAATATCTTCTAAACCACGTTCAGTTTGAGCGAAAGAGGCTACGCCACACAGTAACATTGCCAGAGTAAAATAAATTTTTTTCATAGTTTTCTTATTTCGAGAGCAATATCCAAAGGCAGTGCCCTTATGGTTTAAATAAGAAAAATCAAGATCTATTGATCTGATATATAATTGATTACAGACTTTTTTATTAGGTTTTTTCAATTCTCCGGATGAAAACCAAGTTCTAAAAAAGCAGCTTTTCCCCTCAACTTGGGGAAGTATTTACCTGAAAATTTGAAGGCCCTTTATTTCCGAAATTCCCTTGGGGTAGTACCCAAAATTGCTTTGAATGCCCGGTTGAAATAGGAAAGGTTCTCGAAACCAACCCGAAAAGCAATGGTAGAAATACTCGAATCAGTCTCCAGGAGCAGTTTTTGGGCTTCATTGATCCGGAGTTGCTGGAGGTATTGGGTAAATGTCTTGCGTGTTCGAAGCTTGAAAAATCTGCAAAATGCCTCCTTACTCATATTTGCTTTATCAGCTGCTTCCTGAAGTGAAATCGGCCGATTTCGCTCTTTAAGAAGAAATTGGATGACCTGATCCATCCGGTTTCCGTCCCGCTCCGAAAGTGAAAGATGTATGGGATTTTGATTCAGAGTCTGAAGTTCGGCTGATTCATTTTGTACCAAAGCCAATAATTGAAAGGCCATTTGCAAGCGATTCAAGCCTGAGCTCTGACCAAAATCTTCGAAAATCCGGATGACTTTTTCCCGGCTTTCTCCCAAAACCCGGAAGCAAGTCCCGGTTCGGTCATGGAATTTTTTCAGTTCCTGCAAATCTTCAATCTCTTCAAGGGCATGACCCAAAGCCTGAAAATCAAAGAATACGGTCTTCCCAAAGGAAGTTAAATCTGGCTTTCCTTCGAAGTATTCCGGGTCACTTCGAAACACATGCGGAATATTCTCTCCTACTAAAAAAACATCACCTGCCTGAAATCGCCCAACATAATCCCCGCTGAGAAACTGCCCTTTCCCATCTCCGATCATTGTTAATTGCCATTGAGGATGCTGGTGTAGTTTGTCATAAAAATGATTTCCGCGATCCTCCTGATAGCGTACAAATTCCTTTTGGGACTTGGGAATCTGAAAGGATATTACTTTGGCCATGCCTAAAAATAATAGCAGATTGGAGCATTACAAGTATAAAAGATTCATTTTTTATCAATATTGTATTAGTTAAAATTAATCCAGTGGGAGAAACAGACTTTTGGACAAGCTAGTTTTGAAATAAAAAAGCTATGAAATCAAGCATGACTAGAACGTCACACCCTGTGATGATTATCAGTCCTGCGAGATTCCATATGGCCTTAAGAAAAAAATAATAAACATATGAATTGGAAAGGTGTATTTCCCGCAGTCACGACCAAGTTTCATGCAGATGGCAGTCTGGACATGGACTTATTTTTCAAAAATCTGGACTTCCAGCTTGCCTCGGGTGTTCACGGAATCATCCTTGGCGGAACGCTCGGCGAAAGCAGCGCGCTGACTCAGGAAGAAAAAATCACGCTGACAAGAGACACCGTGAAATACGTGGCAGGGAAAGTTCCTGTGATTCTGAATATTGCCGAAGGAGCAACTCAGGACGCTCTTTTCTGGGCAAAAAAGGCTGAGGAACTTGGAGCATCCGGTTTGATGATCCTCCCTCCGATGCGCTATGCCGCTGACGCACGAGAAGTAGTGACTTATTTCAAAGCCGTTGCGAACAGCACTTCATTGCCGATGATGATTTATAACAATCCGATCGATTACAAGACTTTGGTGACTTTGGATATGTTTGCCGAACTGGCAGAATGCCCGAATATTCAAGCGGTGAAAGAATCTACCCGCGATATCTCCAATGTCACTCGCATGATCAATCGCTTTGGTGATCGTTTCCAAATCCTTTGCGGAGTCGATACCCTTGCAATGGAAGAATTGCTCATGGGTGCAGTGGGCTGGGTAGCCGGATTGGTTTGTGCTTTTCCCCAGGAAACCGTGAAAATTTACCACCTTATACAGGAAGGAAAAAACGAAGAAGCGCGTGAAATCTACCGATGGTTTTTACCTTTATTGGAACTCGATATTCATCCCAAACTCGTGCAATACATCAAGCTTGCTGAGCATCATTGCGGAATCGGAAGCGAACACGTTCGTGCTCCAAGACTGACTTTGATTGGTGAGGAAAGAACAAGAGTAGAAAAGATCATAACTGACGGACTGAAGAAAAGACCGGTTATTTAAATTTAAGATGTAAGACATAAGATTTTCGGAAACTGAAATCGAAAATCGACTAAAAATCTTTGGTATTCGATCATCAAACTTCCGTCATTTAACCTATACCTAACGCCATGACAAACCTCGATTCCATTTTCAGCGCTTCCAAGGAAGCATTCCTATTTTACAAAAATGTATCAGGGAGGGAGAAAAGCGAGTTTTTGGAAAAATTGGCCCAAATCCTGGAGGAAAATCGATCTTCAATCGTGCCTTTGGCGGTGAAAGAATCCAACCTTCCGGAAGGAAGAATCAATGGCGAACTGGGAAGAACGACCGGCCAAATCAAGCTTTTTGCAAACCTTCTGAAGGAAGGAAGTTGGGTAGAAGCGACCATCGATCCGGCAGATCCAACTCGTGCTCCTCTTCCGAAAGCGGATATCCGACGCATGCTCACTCCTCTTGGACCTGTGGTGGTTTTCGGTGCAAGCAATTTTCCTTTAGCATTTTCTACAGCCGGCGGAGATACGATTTCAGCTTTAGCTGCGGGTTGCCCGGTGATTTACAAAGCGCATCCTGCGCATCCTGAGACCTCCCGGAAAGTTGCCGATTGCATTCATCAGGCAATTTTGAAAGCTGGTTTCCCTTCCGCCATTTTCACTCATGTGGAAGGTGGAATTGAGATTGGACAAGCATTAGTGAAGCACCCGACTGCGAAAGCGGTAGCATTTACCGGTTCGCATGCCGGTGGAAAAGCACTATTCGATCTTGCAAATCAGCGGGAAGAACCTATTCCTGTCTATGCCGAAATGGGTTCTGTCAATCCGATTTTCACATTTGCACACAAGCTTGAAAAAGAATTATTGCCATTGGCAAAAGCTTTTATCGGCTCGTTGACTTTGGGAGTTGGTCAGTTCTGCACCAATCCCGGTTTGATTTTCGTGCCGGAATCTCAGGCAAAAGCCTTTGAAAATGCGATTGCTGCAGAGCTGAATGACATCGCTTCAGCTCCCATGTTGCATCCCGGAATCGCTCAGGCTTACTACGATTCCATCCAATATCTGCAATCCCGCGAGGAACTTCGCTGGGTGAAAGTGGCGGATTCAAAGCATCTGATCAATGGAAGTACGGCTTTGGCCGAAATCAAAGCTTCCGATTGGCTGAAGGATACCGTGTTCCAAAAAGAAGTTTTCGGAGCTTTTGCGATGATGGTCGTTTACCAGAATCAGGATGAACTTTTGGCCATCGCAGAAAAGCTTCACGGACAGCTGACGATCACCGTTTGGGCTGATGCCGAAGAACTGAAAACCCAACTCTTTCTGATCAATTTGCTTGAGGAAAAATGCGGTCGACTGCTTTTCAAAGGAGTTCCAACCGGAGTGGAAGTTGGTTTTGCAATGCAACATGGCGGCCCCTATCCATCGACCACTGATTCGCGAAGCACTTCTGTCGGAGCTCATGCAATCAAGCGTTTTGCGCGGCCGATCGCTTTCCAGGATATGCCTTTGGAATTACTTCCTGAAGCTTTGAAAGATGAAAATCCGCTGGGGATTACGAGGCTGGTGAATGGGAAATATGAAGGATAAAATATAATAGAAATACCATTGAAATATATCCCGCAAGCGGGATGAAATAGGACTAAAATGCCAAATAAAGGTCTATTTCTATTTATTTCGCTCCGATTTATCGGAGTGTATTTCCACCATATTTCAATCTATTTCTACCGATAAATATCGATCCCAAAAATTGAATAAAAAGTAACAAAATATAATGCGACACACATTTAGCTGCATTGACGCCCATACCTGCGGAAATCCCGTTCGGGTAGTTTCCGGAGGAGTGCCTTTTCTTGAAGGGAATAACATGCTGGAAAAGCGTCAGTTTTTCCTTGAAAACTACGATTGGATCCGAACCGGGCTGATGTTTGAACCGCGCGGACACGATATGATGTCGGGCTCCATGCTTTTCCCTCCTCATAATCCTGAAAATGATTTCTCGGTTCTATTCATCGAGACCAGCGGTTGCTTGCCAATGTGCGGTCACGGGACGATCGGGACCATCACGATTGCAATTGAAGAGGGATTGATCTATCCAAAAACTCCGGGATTTCTGAGAATGGAAGCCCCGGCAGGATTGGTTTTGGTTGAGTACAAGCAAAAAGACAAAAAGGTCAAATCCGTCAAACTGACAAATGTGAAGAGCTTTTTGGCAGCCGAAAATCTTGAAATCGAATCCGACGAATTGGGGAAACTGAATGTGGATGTAGCCTATGGAGGCAACTTCTATTGCATTATTGATCCGCAGGAAAATTTCCCGGGTTTGGAGCATTTCAAAGCCGAGCAATTAATCAGCATGGCGAGATCGCTTCGCAATAAGATGAATGAGAAATACGAGTTTATACATCCTGAACATCCATCGATTCGGGGACTTTCTCATATTCTCTGGACAGGGAAAACCCTCGATCCAACCAGCACGGCCCGCAATGCGGTTTTCTACGGAGACAAAGCAATCGATCGCTCTCCTTGCGGCACCGGCACTTCAGCACGAATGGCTCAGTGGCATGCAAAAGGCTGGCTAAAACCAGGTCAGGACTTCATCCACGAAAGTTTTATTGGTTCCAAATTCACGGGAAGAATAGAGGAGGAAACCGAAATCGCAGGCAAACCGGCCATGATTCCAAGCATAGAGGGCTGGGCAATGGTGACAGGTTACAATACCATTTTCCTGGATGACGAAGATCCGTACGTGCATGGATTCCAAGTGATTTAATTGTACGAAGTACAATGTACCAAGTACAAGGTCATGCAAATGACTGGCCTACTTGGTACTTTGTACGTGGTACTTGATACAACATACAATGAAACCAACCCTTATCATCGGCGGTGGAATCGTCGGTTTATTTTCAGCATATTTTCTTCAGAAAGAAGGAATTGAGGTTCAGATTATTGACAAAGGTGACTTGCAGGAAAATTGCTCAACAGGCAATGCCGGGATGATCGTACCAAGCCACATCATTCCATTGTCTGCTCCCGGGATGATTAGTAAGGGGATTTCCTGGATGTTTTCTTCCAAAAGCCCATTCTACATTCACCCTCGATTGGATTATAAATTGCTGCAATGGTGTATGCTTTTCTTTCGTGCAGCCAATGAGGGACAAGTAAAGCGAAGCATTCCTTTCCTTAAAAATCTCAGCTTGATGAGCAAGGCGCTTTATCAGGAATTCCGACAGGAACATCCGGAATCTGCAATAGCGCTTGTAGAAAAAGGCCTGATGATGATTTATCAAACGGAATCTGTAGAAAAAGAAGAGATTGAGTTTGCCCATTTGGCGAGGAAACACGGACTCGATGTAGATATTTTGACACCGGCAGATATTCGCAAGATTGAGCCAGATCAGGAAATAAAAGCCCGTGGCGGAATAATTTTCCCCGGAGATGCTCATCTGGATCCCGGAGCCCTTTATGGGTTTTTAAAAAGTTATCTGGAGAAAAAAGGCGTCAAATTCTTGTACAATACACAGGTTTTGGGCTTTGAAAAAACAGGGAGTACCGTTAGCGCGGTATTGACTGACAAAGGTAAAATTGAGGCGGAAAAAGTCTTGCTTTGCGGGGGATCCTGGTCAGGAGAACTCGCCCAAATGTTGGGATTTTCCCTTCCTATGATGGGAGGAAAGGGTTACAGTTTTATTCAGGAAAATCAACCTGAAATCAAACAAGCGACTATTTTGACGGAAACAAAAGTTGCCGTAAGCCCTTATGGGAATAAAATCCGATTTGGCGGAACCATGGAAATTGCCGGAACAAATCAAAAAATCAATATCAATCGGGTAAAAGGGATCTTTGAATCCATTAACCGGTATTATCCCGATTTCGAAGCAAAATTTCCACAGGAAAACCAAATCTGGAAAGGTTTGCGCCCTTGTTCTCCGGATGGTCTTCCTTATATCGGTTTTGCGCCGGGTTACACAAACGTTTTAGTCGGAAGCGGACATTCCATGATGGGAATTAGCCTTGCGCCTGGTACCGGAAAAATCCTGGCAGAATTGCATCAGCAAAAGGATTCGTCAATGGAAATCCAGGGATTTGAGGTGGGAAGGTTTAATTAAAAATATTGCCCTATTCAAAGAAAAAGGCCATAAGGTTTCATAACTTATTTAACCTGACTATCTTTCAAATTCTGGAATTGACCAAAAAATCAGTCTGAAATCTACTTAAATCCATTTTTTTGGATTGAAAATCTGAGATAAAATGAAAGAATCTGTTTTTAAAAATCTGGCGTTGCTGGTAATCCGACTCGGTGCCGGTGGTATGATCCTCACACATGGGATTCCAAAAATCGGAAGATTGCTTGGAGAAGGCCCGGTGAAATTTGCCGATCCTTTCGGCCTCGGTCCTGAGATTTCGTTAGTTATGGCGATTTTTGCAGAAGTGATCTGTGCTGTTTTGGTAATGGTTGGTTTTAAAACCAGGCTGGCTACCATTCCATTGATGCTCACCATGCTGACAGCAGCTTTTTATGCGCATTGGAATGATCCGTTTGGAAAGAAGGAATTGTCTTTACTTTTCTTCCTTGTTTTTCTTTCCATTCTGATTTTGGGAGGAGGAAAATATGCGCTCGATTCTTTGAAAAAGAGATGGTAAAAGCCAATTCAGGCCTTTACTAAGGTTTCGATGTCAAATTTTTTCATCTTCATAAAAGCTTCAACCACTCTTTGGGATCTCTGAGGATCATTCATTAACTTACCCAAAATGGCAGGGACAATTTGCCAGGAAACCCCAAACTCATCTTTCAGCCAACCGCATTGGCCTTCACTTCCACCTTTGGAAAGCTCTGACCAAAAGTGATCTATTTCCTCCTGATTGTCGCATTCCACCACAAGTGAAATGGCCTCATTAAAATTGAATGCATGAGGCATATTACTTTCCATTGCGGCAAAAACTTGTCCATTCAGACTAAACTGGGCATGATTAATCTTCCCGGCCTGATCACCCTGGTCCTCACCATATCTGGACGCAAATCGCAACGCTGAATTTTCAAAAATGGAAGTGTAATGGGCTATTGCTTTCTCTGCATTCCCGAAATTTGACCCGGTAAACATCAGGGCCGGAATAAATTTCTGTGAAACTCCTTCCGGTTTATCCACCGTCAGTTGCCAGGAAACGCCAAATCGATCCTGGATCCAGCCATATCGTGTACTCCACGGATATTGATCGAGCGGCATCAAAGCCGATCCTCCATCGCTTAACCTCTTCCAAACCAAATCAATTTCTTCCTTCGAATCCATGATTGTGTAAAATGAAATAGCAGGATTAAAATGAAATCCCGGCCCACCATTGAGGCACATGAACTTTTGTCCAACCGACTCAAAAGTTGTCACAATCGGGTTTTCTGAAATAATCTTTGAATTGGAGAAAACTGAAACATAAAAATCAGCAGCCTCTTTCGCTTTTCCATCGAACCAAAGGCAAGGATAAATTGGATGAATCATGGTTTTTGATTTAGGTACAATCAGGACTCACAAAGTGATTTTAATCGGTCAAGCGCTTTTGGCCAGGTAGTTTCGAAATAACTTTTGAATTCCTCATTTGAGTCCATTTCTATTTTTAAAAGTGTCATTCCTCCTTTTTCCTGAAAAGTATAATTCTCGAAGGCCCCTGCCCAGCTTTCAACCGACGGTCCGGATGTAATCTCCACTCCATTTTCAACCATTCCCAAATGCTTTATAGACACGAATTTCGAAGGAATATTCTCTTCAATTCGGCTGACCATTCCCATTTCTCCATTTTTGCCCGGACCTAAAAAAAGCATTTTCGAACCTTTTTTCCATGTCCCTTTAAAGTAAGATCCTTCGGAAAAAACCGATGTCCAGTCCCGATAAGTTTTGTCGTTCAGCATTGTTTGATAGACTTTTTCGGGAGAAGCTTTAATCAAAATCTCAAAAAATATTCTTTCTGTTTTCATCATTGACTCGGTGTAGGCTTTAAAATTATTCAAAATTGCCTGCCAACCTTCTTGCTGCAATTCCAACGAATTTTGAGTTTCCGCGTCAAACGATTCAGTTATGAAAGTAGAGTCATCTTTATCTTCAAACTTAATTTCGACTTTCCTTCCGTCCTCCATGAGATAGGAAATAAGTTTATTTTTCTTTACCTCCTGATAGGTCCCGATAAAATCAAAGCCCTCCTTACCGTCCACAGACTCCATTCTCGAAAGAAACTTCCCTCCCGGTCTTAAATCGTTTTCTGCATGGGGCGTATGCCAATCCGAGGAGGCATTATTCCATTTTGTAATATGATCAGGCTTGGTCCAAAACTCCCAAACTTTATGTATAGGAGCTTTGATGGTAGCGGACACGGTCAGAATTGTGGCTGGGTTAGTCATCATTTTGAAAAATTTAAGTGAGAAATAATAAATTTAAAAAAAATATTCAAGCCATTGATAATCTATAGGTTGGAAAGTAGGGAAGGAATAAAAAATTCTTGCCTGACTCACTTGTAATGAAAGTGAAACTCAATTGATTCATTAAAAAACATAATGGATATACGGAATTATGCCAGTAGGCAAATTTTATTTCGCTTCACCTCGACTTCGCTCGGTGCCCGATTGTTATTGTTTTAGGGCAGGGGAGAAAATGCGGCTTCGCCGCATTTTCTCCCCTGCCTCTGTTAAATCAAATCTCCGGTGGCCGAGCGAAGTC
>JAKFCO010000086.1:0-38579 GCA_036676605.1 Algoriphagus sp. | reverse complement strand
TATAAGGGATCTTATCTCCTCCGGAGTGTGCCCTTTCACTTTCAAAACTGGTCTTCCCATAGTTTGTGTTTTTATGGAAAGGTATCTATTATTTGTGTAATTTATAAATGGATTTTATATAATTACCCTGCCAAACTCAATGTTTGTGGGTGTGTAGGTAAAGTTAATGGACCTCCCTGAGGCACACCCTTTTCGCTGGCTTCAAAGCTGCCGCCCACCATCACCCCTGCATTCAGATAGTTGTGTATCAACGATACTACCCGTCCGTCCTTGACAGTGCGAGAGAGTACTTCTATCAGTTTGCTGTGGTTAACCTTGTCGAAGAACTTTTCCAAGTCCAGATCGACTGCATAACCATAACCCCCTGTGATGTAATCCTTACACTTGTTCAGTGCCTGATGGGCGTTGCGCTTTGGTCTGAACCCGTAGGTTCGCTAAACTGGGGTTCGTAGAGCGGTATGAGTACTTGGGCAATGGCTTGCTGAACTACCCTGTCCACTGCTGTGGGGATGCCCAACTGCCGCTTTTGCCCGTTGTCCTTGGGTATCTCTACCCTGCGAACAGGATTGGGGCGGTACTTGCCCCGCAATATGGATGTTGTCAGTTCATCCTTGTTGGCAACAAGATAATCCTTAAGGGATTCGACTTCCATCTTGTCAACACCTCCAGCCCCTTTGTTGCGCTTAACCTGTAGGTATGCAGCATTCGGGTTCGTCGGTGATAGGATGTATTCCAACAGTCCATATCCCAACCGGTCATTCTCCGTGAGGTTGTTTCAGCTATCCACATGAAAGTCTGCCCTCCCACATAGCCTTCGGATACCGTCCTATTCTTCTGTGGGCAGGTCTTTTCTTCAAAGATTTTCTGCTCTCTTCCTTTCATTAGGTAACATTCATTTTCTGCTCACTCCTTAAGATTCAGCCCTTCCCCATTTCAGTTGGCAATGGGTAATATGGCCTCGGCTGACTTCTCATGACAAGCTTTACTCCGTGTTTCTAACTCTGTTTCCACACGCCTGCCTGCTGGCAGGTCCATGAGACCTCCCCGGGTAAGAACGAAAACTTTCATCTCATCAACCTGCTGCATTTACCCCAGAGGCTCCGGACAGTATTGGACTTCGGTTTGTCGTGCAACCTTATCCAGCCTCTATCGGCATTATATGCAGTTTCTGTTCGTCAGGCCAGGATTTTGCCGCCGGCTTTCCGCCACGGCGGACAGGCTCTTCAGATTCCACCTCACGGTGGACACCCTTGTCATTAGCCAGTGGTTAGCGATTACAAACCCCCACAGTGGACTTTCACCACCTAGTTGGATGCCATGCACGGCGCACAATAAAAAAGAGCACCAAAAGTGCCCTTAAAATAATGCTTTATGAGAAAATTTAATAACTCTCTGACTCGTTTGGGAAATCTTTGCTCTTGACATCCTGAATGTACTGAACGAAGGCTTTTTTCATCACATCTTCCAAATCTGCGTATTGGCGTAAGAATCTAGGCTTAAACTCCTGGGTGATTCCAAGCATATCATGCATGACCAAAACTTGTCCGTCGACATCTCCGCCAGCCCCGATTCCTATCACCGGGATGGTTACAGCTTCAGCGACTTTCTTTGCAAGTGAAGCCGGGATTTTTTCAAGGACAATGGCAAAGCAACCACACGCTTCCAGCATCAGCGCATCTTCCAGGAGCTTAGTAGCTTCGGCTTCCTCTTTAGCACGAACTGTATAGGTTCCAAACTTATAAATAGACTGTGGAGTCAAACCCAAATGCCCCATCACCGGAACACCGGCACTTAGGATCCGGATGACTGATTCTTTGATTTCGGAACCTCCCTCAACTTTAACAGAATGGGCTCCTGATTCTTTCATAATTCGGATAGCAGACCGAAGCGCCTCAGTACTGTTTCCCTGGTAGGACCCAAAAGGAATATCTACCACAACCAACGCTCGCTTCACTGCACGCACGACTGCAGATGCATGATAGATCATTTGATCCAGCGTAATGGGAAGCGTCGTCTCATGACCCGCCATCACATTGGAAGCCGAGTCTCCGACCAAAATAATATCAATACCTGCATCATCCACTATTCTCGCCATAGAATAATCGTAGGCCGTGAGCATGGAAATCCTCTCTCCCCTGTTCTTCATTTCCTGAAGAATGTGAGTTGTGATTCTTTTGATGTTTGCGGAAGAATGAACAGACATGGGATTAATGAAGTATAACTGAGTATTTGTCTCCCGAAAAATCTACCAAAATATGATCGTTGAAAGTGGTTGCAAGCTCATATCCTGTGTAATCCGGTCGAATTGGAAATAAGCCGTGGCTTCGATTGACCAAAACGGCGAGTTCCATTTTCTTGAGTTCCTTATCCAGAAATGGCTTCATGGCATAAGCTAAAGTCTTACCGGTATTAAGGACATCATCCACCAAAATCAGAGTTTTTCCTGTCAGGTCTATTTCTTTCGAAAGCTCAATTTCAGATAAAGCCACATCTGATTTATCCAGTTTAATGTCAATTTTTTCGATTTTCAAAGGGGAAATTGAGGCCAATTCTTTGGCAAGCAAATCAGCCAACGTCATGCCCATTCCAGAGATTCCTGCGAAAACAACGCCCACAGCACTGTGATTTCGTTCGTAAATCTCAAATGCCATTCGGGTGATTTTTTTCTTGATTTGCTGATGGTTGAGTACTTCGCTCATAGTTGTTTTTCAAAAATGAAAATTAGGCCAATTCTATTTGGATTCAAAATACGGATGATGCCTTAACGGAAACTATCCTCCTCATTAAGAATATTCAGGTAGCTCTGATAGCGATAGGGATGAATGTATCCTTCCTCCATTTTCTTGATCACTACACAACCCGGTTCATTCACATGCTGGCAATTATTGTACTTGCATTGACCCAGGTATTTCCTCATTTCAGGAAAAAAATGGGAAAGCTCATGATCTTCGATGTCCAAAATCCCAAACTCCTTTATTCCCGGAGTATCGATCAAATCTCCACCTCCCGGAATGGTAAAAAGCTCAGCAAAAGTTGTCGTGTGAACACCTTTTGTGGAATAGGTCGAAATCTCTTTTGTTCCCTGATCTGCATTTGGCACCAGCGCATTGAGCAAAGTAGATTTGCCTACACCCGAGTGCCCGGCAATCAAACTTGATTTGCCTTGCAAATAAGGCCGGAATTTCTCGAGGAGATTCTCCTCTTTCAAAGCAGAAACCTCCAAAACCTGATAGCCCAGGGGCTCATAAATCTCATGAATATCCTGTAGCCATTCTTCAGCATCTTCCCCCTCCAGCTGATCCATTTTGTTTACAACCAACATGGCAGGTATCCGAAAGCTCTCAGTGCTGACGAGAAAACGGTCGATAAACCCCAACGAAGTCCGGGGGTTTTTCATGGTGATGACCAATATAGCCTGATCCAGATTGCTGGCTATGATGTGTGAAAAGTGTTGCTTTCGCGTGGACTTTCGGATTACATAATTTTCCCGGGGAAGAATTTCAGAGATAACTGCTGTCTGTTGATTTTCCTCTTTTTCCAGCACCACCCAATCGCCAACTGCAATAGGATTGGTCAGCTTAGTATCTTCCTGCTTGAATTTGCCTTTCAGGCGGGCTGAAAGGACTTCTTGCTCTACCTGGACGATGTACCAACTTCCGGTGGATTTGATGACTCTTCCTTTCATTTCCTGAGCATTAGTTTATTCACTTTATCAATAATTTTCCAAGCAGCGCCAAGATTTGATTTTAGCCAAAATTGAGCAGATTCAGCGGCTTTATTATAAAAATCTTCTTCCTCCAATCGTTCAAAAACTGCTTTCACAGCTTCCTCATTTTCAACTTCAAATCCACAACCTTCGCGCTGACTTTGGGCAGCTTCCGGGAATTTTTCGGATTTTCTCAGCTTGCCAAAAATCACTGGAATCCCAAATCCAACCGGCTCCAGAATATTGTGAAGCCCCTTCCCAAACGCTCCGCCCACGTAAGCGACTTTGGCAAACTGAAACAAGGAACTCAGCATCCCGATATTATCGATGAAAAGCACCTCAACCGGACTGGCCTGATCCCATTGCGAATATCGGGAAGATTTCAGGCTGATCGAATCAGCCCATGCTTTCATGGGTTGAGGATTTAAATCGTGTGGAGCTATGATCCATCGGTATTCCGGTCGGGAATTAATCAAAGGAATCAAAATCTGCATATCCTCTTCCCACGCCGATCCCACGACTACAGTTGGCTTCTCTCCAATCCATTTTTTGATTTCGGGAAATTCCTTCGGGCTGGAAGCCGTGGCCATCACCCGATCAAAACGAGTGTCTCCGGCTATTTCAGCTTTTTCAAATCCGATGGACTTCAGCAGCTTAATGCTTTGTTGGTTTTGTGTGAAAATGTAATCCAGCTTGAAAAGGATTTTTCTGAAAAACCCATCGGACCGGAAGTAGATATGATCCGGACGAAAAGAAGCCGAAACCAAAAAGACCGGGATTTTGGCAGCATTCAAAGCTAAAATATGCTGAGGCCAAAGGTCGTATTTGACAAAAAAAGCAAGTTCAGGCTTCAATATCTCAACAAACCGAAAAGCAAAGCTTTTTCGATCCAGCGGCAAATAAGTGATGAAATCCACATTCGGTTGAGGCTTTTTGATCACGTTGTCGTAGCCGGATGGACTAAAGAAACTGACGGCAATCTTTAAATCAGGCCTTGATTTTTTCAATTCGGCGATTACCGGCCGGGCTTGTTCATATTCTCCAAGTGAAGCGACATGAAACCAAGCTAGCGGACCGATATTCGATTTCCGAAATTCGATGAGCCTCTGAAAAACTGATTTTCTTCCCTGCAAAAACTGACGAACCTTAGGACTGAAAATTCCTGCCACCGATAAAAGGACACTAAGTACAAACAAACATAAACGGTAGAACCAATTCATTCTCCAAAAGTAGCCATTCAACGGGAAATCTTCATATTTGCAAAAACATTGAAAGTCGGAAGTTTACTCAGGTCAGGTTTTTAATTTTTTTTCTCCAAAAAATTAAAAACTGCCGTGTAATTCACCTGAAAAATAGGTACTTTCAAAATCCCTGGTTGTTCTTTTAACCCTTTTTTCCAGTGTTTCAAGCGCTATGATTCGAGTTTTATTTGTTTGTCTTGGAAATATTTGTCGTTCACCTTTGGCTATGGCCATTTTTAATAATAAGGTGACTGATGCAGGCCTGCGCAGTCAATTCAAATCCGACAGTGCGGGTACATCTGATTTTCATATCGGCGAACTTCCCGATGAGCGCACCCTGAAATGTGCTTCTCAACACGGGCTAACCTTAAAACATCGCGGAAGACAGGTGAATAGAACTGATTTCAGAGATTTCGATTACATCATCGCAATGGATGAGAATAACATCCGAAATCTGGAGAACCTGAAAGTTCATTATGGATTTGCGCAAAAAGAAATTCATCTGATGCGCAATTTTACTCCCGGTTCCGAGGGACTTCCTGTTCCCGATCCTTACTATGGCGAAGAGGAAGGTTTTGAGGAAATCTACATGATTCTTGACGAGGCTATGGACGGCTTCCTGATAAAAATAAAAGAGACTCATCAGCTTTATGTTTGATCAGAATGAGATCTACGAGCAAGTACTTTTTAAAAGCCTGGGACCTTTTGCCCACCTGAAATCAGCATCGCTGGTTGCAGCGGGAACCCATAATCAAGGAATCAGACTGGATAGTTCCGATGGTATTTTTTTCCTCAAACTCAACTTCGATCACGAAAAAAACATCCTTCTCAAAGAAGCCGAGGGATTGGAAATACTTCGAAAATCCACTTTTCTGAAAGTACCGCAAACCTACGGTTCCGGACGCGTAGGAGATTACAATTACCTGCTTTCAGAGTTCATTCCATCCGGCAGATACCAGTTGGATTATTGGGAAAATCTGGGGATTGGCCTCGCCCATTTGCACCTGAGTCACAGCAAAGAATTTGGATTTGAATACGATAATTACATTGCCTCTCTTCACCAGAAAAATCTTCGATCCGATAGCTGGGTTGACTTTTTTATTGAGCAAAGACTTGAACCACTTTTGGGAAAAGCCTATTTTGACAAGCTTATTCCGCTGGAATTTCTGAAGAAATTTCAGGCGATTTATTCCAAGATGGAATCGATCTTCCCTAATGAAAAACCCTCACTTCTGCATGGTGACCTTTGGTCCGGCAATGTGATATGTAATTCTTCCGGCCAGCCTTGCCTGATCGATCCGGCCATTTATTTTGGCCATCGGGAAATGGATCTGGCTTTCAGCAGGCTCTTCGGAGGTTTTGACTCCAGATTTTACGATTCTTATGAGTCTATTTTACCTTTGGAACCCGGCTTCGAAGCCCGAATGGGAGTCTACAATCTCTATCCTTTGCTCGTCCATCTCAACCTTTTTGGCACCGCATACCTTCCGGGAATTGAGCGGATAATAAACCGATTTGTAAGGTAATATCTTACTGAAAGTCCTCATTCGCGCTGCAAAAGAAAGCGACGTCCCTGCGATTCTTGAAATCAACAATCACGAAATCCTCCACTCCACGGTCAATTACGACTACGAACCAAAAACTCTGGAATGGCAGCTTGACTGGTTTGATCAAAAAATAAAAGCAGGATTTCCTGTTTTGGTCGCAGAGTCAGAAGGAACAGTTCTGGGATTTGCGACCTATGGCACATTTCGTCCCAAACCGGGCTATAGATTCACCGTAGAGCATTCAGTCTATCTTTCTACAGATGCACGCAGAAAAGGGGTCGGAAAACTCCTGATGATTGATCTGATTCAGATCGCCAAAAACTCGGGATATCACACGATGATCGGCGGAGTAGATGGCTCAAATGAGCACAGCTTCCGATTTCATGAAAAATTAGGCTTCCGGGAAGTGGCAAGATTTAAAGAAACAGCCAGGAAGTTTGATTCCTGGCTGGATTTGATTTTTATGCAGTTGATGCTGGAAGAGACTGAGTAATCAGGAAAGCATTATTTTTTTACCTGTCTTCACAGCTTCGAAAATTGCATCAACGATCTTCATGTCTTTCCAACCTTCGATTCCATCCACGGGAACAATCGGTTTTTTTCCATCCAGGATAATCGCAGCCATTTCGTCCATTTGAACGGTTTGGTGAGTCACATGAGGAATTTCAATTTCACCTTTATGAGTCTTCGCCATGATCGGTCCGTAACCGGTTGAAGGCTGCATTTCTGCAAATCCTTTGGTACCGTCCAGATAAAACTTATCCAGATTATTCAATGCATAAGTGGAAAGGCATGATGCAACCGCCCCGCCGGGGAAGCCCATCTGGAACGTAATTGTCTCGTCAATTCCTTCTTTGAATTTAACCGGATCAGTTTTTATTTCCTGAGCAGTCACCCAAATCGGCTCTTCGCCGATCATGTATCGAGCTCCGTTGATGGAGTAAACCCCAATATCCATCATCGCACCGCCTCCGGAAAGGACAGGATTCAGTCTCCATTGTGTCGGATCTCCGATGATAAATCCGCTCAATCCCTGAAAAAACAGGACTTTTCCAAATTCTCCGGCGGCTCTCATACGGATAACTTCAAGCGTTTTCGGTTCGAAGTGCATTCTGTATCCCACTAGCAATTGAACATTGGCAGCCTTGCAGACTTTAACCATTTC
This sequence comes from Algoriphagus sp., assembly GCA_036676605.1. Lineage (GTDB taxonomy): Bacteria > Bacteroidota > Bacteroidia > Cytophagales > Cyclobacteriaceae > Algoriphagus. The sequence continues at coordinate 30,920 of JAKFCO010000086.1, read as the reverse complement.
CTCCGCATCTGCGGCATTGATGGAAAGCGGCTTTTCGCAAATCGCATGCTTTCCTGCATTTGCCACACCGATCACATTCTCTTTGTGCAAGGCATTTGGCGTGGTCACATAGACCGCATCGATATCCGGATTATCCTTGATTTGGGAGTAATTCTGATAGTTATAGCAATTTTTACCCGGGATTCCGTATTTGGTTTTCCAGGCTTCTATTTTGGAAGGGGTGCCGGAAACAACTCCGACAAGTTTTGCCCGCTTGCAAGCTTGCATCGCATCCGCTACTCTGGTGCCATAGCTTCCAAGTCCCATGATGGCAACCCGAAGCGGTTTATCTTCCCGACCTGCGGAATTTGAAAACTCAGTCATGGCTGAAACTGAATTGAATACCGGGAGGCTTAAAGCTAAAGCTGAAAGACCGGCTTTTTGAAGGAAAATACGTCTTGGTTTCATAGGCGTGGGTTGATTGTTTTTGACATATTCAAATTAGGTAAGAATTCTTAATTTTTACTCAAAACAACTGAGGTTCTTAAGTTTATCCATGAGAGGAATTTTTTGTGTTTCAAAATCTTAGATTGAGACTGATCCCGCCGCGCCAACTCCTAAAAACTCCCCCTTCAGTTTATCCGGACTTTCCTGACAACCTGAAACGTATTTCGCGTTGCTTGCTCAAGAAGAACCTCATACCCTAAAATATTACTCGAAATCGAGTCCTCATCCGGGTGGAGAATGGTCAGCAATTCCAGTCCTTCATTATAGCGCACTTCAAATTCTCCCCTCATTTTCTCAAGCAATTGCTCAAGTTTGAAAAGCTGAGAATCAATCACAATTGAAATACTGATTGCAGAAGTCTGAAGCATATTTACCCGAAGTTTAAGAAATTGTAGTTGCTCATAGACGAGGTGAATATGCTTTTCCTCAATAAACGTGAAGTCCGTAACCTTCAAACTCACCAAAATCTGGTCTTTTTTAAGGACAATGGTAGGAATAAAATTAGGCTGTGCAGCTCCGTGAATCTTGGTCCCGTTAGCTTCAGGATTGAGAAATGACTTTACAAAAAGCGGAATTCCGGCGTTTGCAAGTGGTTTGATGGTTTTAGGATGGATGACGGAAGCTCCGTAATAAGTCATTTCGGCTGCTTGTCTATAGTCAAGTTCCGTAAAAAGCTTTGTTTCTGAAAAAATCTTGGGATCGGCATTCAACACACCAGGTACATCCTTCCAAATAGTTACTGACCCTGCATCGAGGCTTGTTGCCAAAATCGCAGCAGTAAAGTCCGATCCTTCCCGTCCGAGTGTTGTTGGTCTTCCTTTCGGGTCAGAACCAATGAATCCCTGTGTGAGCACAGGAAACTTTTCCAGATTTGGCTTCAACTGATTTTGGCAATTCTTTCGGGTTTTTTCGAAGTCAATCTTGGCAAAGCGGAAGTCGCTATTAGTACGAATGAGTTCTCTCGCATCTTGCCAAAGAACGACTAAACCGACAAGGCAAAGATATTCCATCGCGATTCGGGAAGAAATCAACTCCCCGTAACCGACAATCCGATCGTAATACTCGTCGTAGTTTTCTCGAGAAAGAGGTTTCGCTAAATCGTTTTCAAGTTGAATGAAATAGTTGTCAAGCTGGGCAAAAATAACGTGGCCAGCCGGAAAAAGAGATTCGCAGATCTCCAGGTGATATTGCTTTAAAATTGCACAATTCTGAGAAAAATTCTCCCCTTCCAATTTCCTGGCTAAAATTCCTTCCAGGGAATTTGTACTTTTCCCCATGGCAGAAACCACGATGACAAGATTGTTTCGCAATCGATTACGCAAAATATCTACAAGGTTTTTCAATGCAGCGCCATCTTTAACGGATGCACCTCCAAATTTGTAAACAATCGTTTTTGCCATAAGAAATATTCCCTAATTTTCGGAAGTATAAACCCAATTTTTGCATTTTCCTAAGCTATGAAAATTCTACCTTATCAGCCGGACCGAAGCGGTTTGGCCTACTCCGTCGGTACCACACTGGACCGTTTTATCAAACTTAAACAAAGCGATTTCCCTTTTGCCTCCGGCGAGCTTTCGCAGCTTCTCCGGGACATAGCCCTTGCTGCTAAGATAGTCAATCGGGAAACTAACCGCGCCGGCCTGTCAAATATTGGCGGAGCCTTTGGACAAACCAACGTGCAAGGCGAAGAACAGCAAAAACTGGATGTAATTGCCAACATTCGATTCATGCGGGCTTTGAGCAAAGGCGGGGAAGTCTGCGCAATCGTCTCCGAGGAAGAAGATGCGGTGATTGATCTTCAAAACAGCTCCGGGAAATATGTAGTCGCAATTGACCCGCTGGATGGAAGTTCAAACATTGATGTGAACATCAGCATCGGAACGATTTTCTCCATTTACAGAAGGAAAACTCCTGTCGGAAGTCCGATCATGGAAGAAGACATCATGCAACCCGGAACTGAGCAAGTGGCGGCAGGTTACGTGCTTTATGGCTCATCCACCATGCTTGTCTACACCACAGGAAATGGTGTAAATGGATTCACTTATGAGAATTCTCTTGGAGAGTTTTTCCTTTCCCATCCGGGTATTCAGGCACCAAAAAAAGGCGAGATCTATTCAATCAACGAAGGACTGGAAAAAGAATGGGAAAGCGGAGTCAAAGCTTACGTTGATCTATGCAGGGATCGAAAGTATGCCGCCCGGTATATAGGTTCCCTGGTGGCTGACTTTCATCGAAATCTCCTGAAAGGCGGGATTTACATTTACCCTGCTACCCGGAAAAACCCATCCGGGAAATTACGATTGCTTTATGAAGCAAATGCCCTGGCATTTATTGTGGAGCAATCCGGCGGAAAAGCCACCGATGGAAACAGAAGAATCATGGAAATTCACCCAAATTCATTGCATCAGCGAACTCCCTTGTTGATTGGATCGAAAGAAATGGTAATGGAAGCCCAGACTCTGATTACCAATACTCAGCAGAAAATCACCGAATTTAGCCATTGAGAAAAGATAGAATTCTTATTTAGGTAAGATCTCTTACCTTTACGATCCAAAATCATAAGCTATGAAAGCAATCAAACGCTATTTACCTATTGCCATTTTAAGTGCCGGGGTTTCGATCTGGACTTCTTGCGGACCTCAGGGAGAGACAATCACCGAAGAGGTAATTGACACTACTTATTCTGTTCAAACAGAAAAACTTCTTATTAATGTAGACACGCTCTACTCCGAATTTGAAAATCCTTGGGGCATGACCTGGCTTGGGGATGGCAGAATGCTCGTGACTGAGAGAAAAGGCGAAATCCTGATTTTCAAAGATGATAAATTCACCGGAGAAAAAGTTCAGGGACTTCCTGCAGTTCATGCGGTAAATCAGGCTGGCCTATTGGATATCGCAGTACATCCAAAGTATGCTGAAAATGGCTGGATTTACATCGCTTACGCGAAAAACTTCCCTGACAGCACCGCGGCAACAACTATCATGAGATTCAAACTGGAAGGCAATACTGCCGCACAGCAAGAAGAATTGATTGTAGCCGGTCCGTCATGGAAAGGTGGAAGACACTTCGGAAGCCGAATCGTGTTTGACAATGAAGGTTACCTCTACTTCTCAAACGGTGACAAAGGTGATACTCCTATGAATGCTCAGGATCTTACCAATGCTCATGGAAAAGTGCACAGAATCCATGACGACGGAAAAATCCCGGCAGACAATCCATTTGTAAATACTCCGGGAGCTGTACCTTCTATCTGGTCTTATGGCAACAGAAACCCACAAGGCTTGATCTTCGACAAAGCTAACAACAGACTTTGGGAAGTGGAGCACGGTCCAATGGGCGGTGACGAACTTAACCTGATCGAAAAAGGAAAAAACTACGGTTGGCCTGTGATCACTTACGGTATTAATTATGATGGAAAGCCTATCACCGACATCACTGAAAAAGAAGGTATGGAGCAGCCGGTAACTTACTATGTACCGTCTATCGCAACTTGCGGTATGACCCTGATTACTTCTGACAAATACCCTGCCTGGAAGGGAAATATCCTAATCGGAGCTTTGGCAAAAATGCACATCAACAGAGTGGAAATGAACGGAACTACCGCCGGAGCGAAAGAAATTATGCTTCAGGACATCGGTCGTGTACGCCAGGTTTCTGAAAGCCCTGATGGATATATTTATGCAATCACTGAAGGCACTGGTCTTTTGGTGAAATTGATCCCAATCAGATAATCTGATTTAAAAAGAATTGAAAAGGCCTTCTGAGAAATCGGAAGGCCTTTTTTTATGTCTCCTGCCAATCCAGTGGAGTATCCTGATCGTACATTCTGTAAACAAGAATCCACTTGCAAATTCTAGGAAACCTTTGGACAATCAAAAAACAAAGAGAAATTAAGAACGTTGGAATAGAGTGTTTTAACTTTGACAGAGTGAAGATTGGAATAGATTCCTTTTCAAATTCGGTCAGCAATTAATACTGAGTTTACCCTTTTTAAGCCATGAAAACAACCAAATATTATTTATCAGTCTTGTTCCTTATAGGGATTGTCTTCACTGGAAAATCCTGCACTCCAAATGAGGAATCTCCGATCATCCCGATGGTTGAATACAATTTCACAACCCAGACAGAGAAGCTTGTCATCAAATTGGACACACTTCACACCGGATTGAAAAACCCGTGGGGAATGACCTGGCTTCCCGATGGAAGAATGTTGGTAACTGAGCGAAAAGGAGAAATTCTGATTTTTAAGGACGATAAATTCACGGGAGAAAAAGTTCAGGGACTTCCTGCAGTTTATGCAAACGGACAGGCGGGATTGCTCGATATCACCGTGCATCCTAACTATTCTCAAAACGGTTGGATCTATGTTTCCTATGCCAAAATCAAACCTGGAAATACCGGAGCGACCACCATCATGCGATTCAAACTGGATGGAAATAAAGCGGTTCAAATTCAGGATTTGATCGAAACTATTCCCGCCTGGTCAGGAGGAACCCATTATGGAAGCCGGATAGTTTTTGACAATCAGGGATTTCTCTATTTCACCAATGGAGAACGAGGAAGTCAGAATAATGCACAGGATCTCACTAATTCCCACGGGAAAATCCACCGAATCAAAGATGACGGCACCATCCCGACAGACAATCCATTCGTGAATACGCCCAATGCCGTGAAATCAATTTGGACCTATGGAAACAGAAATCCTCAGGGAATGATCTATGATAAAGTCAACAATCGAATCTGGGAAGTAGAGCATGGTCCGATGGGTGGTGATGAACTGAATCTGATCGAAAAAGGCAAAAACTATGGCTGGCCGGTGATCACTTATGGGATGAATTACAACGGAACCCCCATTACCAACATCACCCAGAAAGAAGGAATGGAGCAGCCGAAGCATTACTGGGTTCCGTCGATTGCCACTTGCGGAATGATGCTGGTGACTTCTGATAAATACCCGGAATGGAAAGGAAATATTTTGGTTGCCACACTTGCCAAACAACATATCGCCAGAGTGGAAATGAACGGTACCAACTTTTCGAAGGAAGAAAAATTATTTCAAAATATCGGTCGGGTAAGGCAAGTATCAGAAAGTCCTGATGGATACATTTATGCGATTACTGAAGGAACAGGATTGTTGGTGAAGCTGATTCCGGTGAGGTAGGTAAATATGGATTCGAGTTAAAATCCTCTTTTAAACACCTTTGTTCCTCTTCAATTGGTCAATATCTAAAAAGTCTTTTGGCCTCCCTGCTCTTCGTTTACTTTCAATGAGATCATCAAATGAGAGCACTTTCCATTTAAGCAGCCTATTCCCATGGATTTCAATTTCCAATGCCTCTTTAAAGGCATCCTCGAAAGATTTCCCAATTTCAAAACGCGTAATTAACTCCAAATCCAGATCCTCAGGTGAAAATTTAATTGAAATATTTTGGTTTTGATCTAAAACACTTTTGGGGAAAGCCTGAATTTCAAATCCCATTTCTCGAAAAACTTTTATCAATTTATCCAGATTATCCGGCTCAGTTTTGATCCAAAAATCAACATCTGCAGAATGCCTTTGGTAACCATGAAAATTTACAGCACCTCCTCCAACCATTAGCATCTTGACCTCATAAGCAGCTGCCAATTCTAAAAATCGGCTAATATCTTCTTTCCAAAATTGACTCATTTTGCTTTTCGCTCCAAAACAAAATTCCCCTTTGTCCTTTCTTCAAAAGTAATTGAGGATGGAAAAAGTGAATTGATTCTTTTGCTTAATTTCCAAAAAGCTAAAAATCTGTCTGAAGGGGACTTTGCAAGTATCTCTTCTTTCCTTATCTGATTACTTTCCTCCTTGGTCAAAAACCTGATTTCCATACCCCAATATAGTCAAATGGTTAAAAATTACTTAGTATGATTTACTGACCTTCTCTCTCTTTTTGCTTTTCTAAACGAAATCCACATCCACGTTAAACGGATATTTCATCAGAAATTGAAGGGCTTCCTCAATCTCTAAATCTCCAAAAAGTACTCTGTAGAGATTTTCGGTGATAGGTGCTCTGAGATCCGTTGTCCCAAGAAATGCCTTGATTATTCTGACAGTATTGACTCCTTCTGCCACTTCATCCATATCTGCCATGATCGTTTCCAGGGAATCTCCTTTGGCCAATCGGTATCCTACCGTGAAGTTGCGCGAATGGACTGAGTTGCACGTCGCTACCAAATCCCCGATTCCGGCCAATCCGATTACAGATCGTACACTTCCACCCAATGCATTGCTCAGGTGAACCATCTCCACCATTCCGCGGGAAATTAGCAGGCCTTTGGCATTTTCTCCCAAACCCAATCCTGCCAAAGCCCCGGCAGCGATTGCGATAATATTTTTCAATACCCCGCTCAATTCCACTCCGATGATGTCTGAGTTGCCATAAACCTGGAACTTCTCAGATCTCAGAAGTCTTTGACCTTCCAGAATGACCTCATTGTATTTGGATGCAATTACTGTGGCGGCGGGCTGACCCTGAAGCAGTTCTTTGGATAAATTGGGTCCGGCGAGACATCCCACGCGGACAGCAACAGTTTCCTTCAGAATCACCTCACTCATGGTGAGGATTTGGCTTCTTCTGATTTTGGTTACCGTTTCCAAAGTTTCCCCCGGATTCAGATTCAGACAAAGTCCCTTTGTCCCGTGGATGATCAGATGGTAGGGAAAAAGAAAGGGAGCGAACGTGCGAACAACATCCTGAAAACCTGATGAAGGCACCATGAAAAACAAAATGTCGCAATCTTGACAGATCTCTTCCGGATTGCTGGTGGCAACTATTCTCGGATTCAATTCCTTTCCCTGAGCGGTATGCGCAGAATTGATTTCTTCTACGACTTCTTCTTTTCGGGCGTAAACCTTAACCGGATTCTTCTCTGCCAGCATATTGGCGATAGCAGTGCCAAAACTCCCAACTCCAACTACGCCAATGTTTTTTACTTTAGAAGAGTTTTTCGAGGGCATATCCGTCTAATCTGTTATGATAAAAATAGAGCAAGCTCATGTCTTCGGTGATGATGTCACCTTGCTTGTCCTTAAGCACAGGTCTTTTTGCGTGGTACATTCCCACATTTTCCAATCCATGGTTAATCACTTTGTCCATATCCTGCAAAAGATGCGGAGCGATGTCAATCATTCCAAGAGTTTTCAATTCTTTGATCCGAGCCAGTACCATCTCACAAGTTGCTTTAAACTCATCATAAGGCAGCACAATATCTTCTTCCGGTAATCTGAGTAAATCAAACAAATCCAGCTTGGGATTTCTCTTTATGATCATTTCAAAGGCGGTGAATGAAACCAAATGTGAGCTGAAGACCCGATTGATTTTATGAAATTCCTCCACTATTCGCTTGCCCAGCATGTTGGTATACTCTTCCTCTCGCTGCTGGTCGATGGTGATTTTCCCTTGGGAAACAAAGTAGTCCCGAGTGTCTATGATTCTACCCTTTTTGTCGAGACTATTTCCGTCTTTATCCACATAATTGCCGAGCACGTCCATCGCCCGACCCACTGAGACGGAGATGTCTGACCCTTTGGTAAAGAACTTCACCAGGAATTTGGAGATTTTATAGGAGGTGGAAAACTCATCGTTTTCCTTGTAGTAGCGCTCCTGACCTGTGATGCTCAGGTGATCGCGTATCAGACTTGGTGCTTCGAGTACGAAATGGTAATTGATCGTAACCGGCACTACAAAAATTTTAGCTGAAATATCCTGAGACCCGGATTGGTAATTTGCCCTTTGAGCTTCGATCGCCGTACTCAGCAATCCTAATTTCAGCCTTGATTCTATCATTCCGCTTCGTGAGCGCGTTCCTCCGGGAAAGAAAAGGCTATGACAGCCAAATTGGATCGCCTCTTTGGAATACGTCTTGAGCGTCTCCAGGTACATCAGATTTTTCTTCCTACGGTCTACTTTGTATGCCCCGAGGGCATTCATGAAATAGGCGAAAATCGAGATATTAAAAAGGTTGAGTCCTGCACCGTAAATAAAGGGAGGCAAACCCATCACTGAAATAATCCAGCCAATCAGAATGCTGTCCAGGTTACTGAAATGAGTCGGAACCATCACAATCGTTCCTTTGGTCGCCAAATCTCTGAGCTGATCAGTTTCCCCTGTAATCTGGATTTTATCCTGTAGGGAAAACTGGGTACTGAAGATGGATCGAAGTCCTTTTACACGGGCGGCATTGAGTAATCTCGAAAAGCCAAATTGAACCACACTTCGGGTAAATTTGTAATGGGTATGTTTGAAATTACTGGCGATTTCCTCTGCATACCTGGAAGTAATTCTGTGCAGAATAGATTTATATTCCTGAAGCCGATTGGCTTTAGTCAGTCCTGTCTCAGAATTCACCTGAAGAAGTGAGCTTTTCACATCGCCCCAAAACTGATTCTCATCATCGGGATCAACAGCCCAGGGATTTTGCTTTACCCTGAGTTTTTCCCTGTAAAGAGTAGTCTCAAGCTCTTCCTTGAGGATATCGGGATTGTTTCCTGTAAGATCTAAAATTCGCTTTTCGGAGAGTTCGGAGATTTTCTTGACGAATTCCTTTCGTTCCCTTGCCAGTTTCACCACAGGCCATTCGTTCTTGCTGGGCAAAATTGGTTCGTACCGATGTTTGATGTATTTCTCCTCCAAGTGGGATGCTGGTTTTAAAATCAGCCCAAAGATAGTGAAAAAGACCCATCCCGACTGAATTGCTCCGGGCGAGAAAGCTCTGAGGATTTATGAGGAGGTTTTGGTTTGGGCAAATAAAGCTACCACAGCTGAAGTAATTATCCCCATGATTGCGGCACCTATAACTGACTGAACCATGTAGCTCTTCAAATTATAGAAAGCTTCTGCGTCAGGCTGCGTCATGGTGCCCGAGCTTACCGCATATTCGATCACATTCGAAAAGTAATCCGGTGTAATCAGCATGCTGGTGATATACTGGGTAATGGGACTAAAAAAAGCCACAATCAAAGTGATGATTAAACCAGCAAGAAAACCCTTCTTATAAGTCATCCTGCCATGGTAATAATTCTTCCTCTTGTCCAGCAAAGCAAAGACATAAATTGCAATCGCAGGAATAGCAAAAATATTGGTGAGAATAGCGTGATCAGCGATCTTCTCATCATGCCAGCCGAGGGCTTTTTCAAGTGCCATCCAGCCAAGCGAGGTTAAGATGAAAATTAAGGCCCATTTGACTTCAATTTTAATGTTTCTCATAGTGTATGGATTTAGGATGTGGGCATTTTAAGTTACAAAGAATTGAGAAAACCTCAAAACGATTCGCCTATTACACAGTTTCTATACCGGAGCCAATGATTTCCTTGTCCAAGACCGAAAGGGTATTATTTTTACGCCAGCAAATACCTGATGAAAGCAGACCTTAAGCAAATCCAATCTCCCATCGAGTCCGAAATGGTTCAATTTGAGCTGAAATTTCGTGACTTTATGAAGAGTAAGGTCAAGTTGCTGGACCATATTACCAACTACATAGTGAAGCGTAAAGGCAAGCAAATGCGCCCGATGTTTGTCTTTTTGACTGCAGGTGTCTGCGGAGGAATCAACGATTCCACTCATCGCGGTGCTGCTCTTATCGAGTTGCTTCATACGGCCACGCTCGTCCACGATGATGTGGTAGATGATGCAAATTATCGACGCGGATTTTTCTCAATCAATGCCCTTTGGAAAAATAAGATAGCTGTACTTGTAGGTGATTATTTGCTATCCAGAGGATTGCTGCTGAGTGTGGACAACGGGGATTTTCACTTGCTGAAAATCGTCTCCAATGCTGTGAAAGAAATGTCGGAGGGCGAGCTTTTGCAAATCGCAAAAGCCAGAAAACTCGACATTACAGAGGATGTGTACTACACGATTATCCGTCAAAAAACTGCCAGTTTGATTGCATCCTGCTGTGCAGTTGGCGCCTCCAGCACTCAAAGTTCCCCGGAATTGATTGCCAAAATGCGTGAGTTTGGCGAAAAGGTGGGCATGGCCTTCCAAATCAAAGACGATCTTTTTGACTACGGGGCTGACGAAATCGGAAAGCCTGTAGGAATCGACATCAAGGAAAAGAAGATGACGCTCCCTTTGATTTTTGCTTTGCAAAAAGCTGATTGGCTGGAAAAAAAGAGAATCATTCACATGATCAGAAATCGCAGCGAAGAGAAAAAAGCTGTCAATGAAGTGATTGGTTTTGTAAAAAAAAGCGGCGGACTCGAATATGCCGAAACGGTGATGAATCGCTATTATAGGGAAGCCCTCGAAATCCTTAAAAGCTTCCCTGATTCAGTATACAAAACTTCCCTCTCTGACCTGGTAAGCTACACCATTGATCGGAAGAAATAATTTACTGAAAACCCCGAAATTCGGCCCTCCTGATTGAATCAGGTATTTTTTTTGCCAAATCCCGCTTACGGAACACGTCAGGATTGAACAAATTTTTCTATTCTTCAATAGTGGAAAAAAATCTCAAGTTGAATCCTAAACAAGTGAAAAAATTCTGCTGACTCAAAAAGCATTAAAACGTTTTTTACCTGTTTTAGCAAAAATCCCCGAAAAAATCTCCCATCACCAAAAGGCGCTTTTTATTAGCCCCCTGAATTCCCCAAAACATTTACTGCTTTAACAAATCTCCTTTTGTATCCCTCTTGTTTTAAGCTTGAAATGATAACTTTCATTTCTCTGCTTGACGAAGAATGGATAAAATCACTTTCCATGCCTTTTGCGTTGGTTACTATCCCAACATGGCCGATAGCATTTCTGGTTGGACTCAAAAACACCAGTATATCTCCCTTCTTTACGCTGTCAATGGAAACTTCTTTTCCGAATTTTTCAAACTGAGAAGAGCTTCGAGGAACCTGAATACCAAAATTCTGAAAAACGAAGTACACAAATCCTGAACAGTCAAATGCTTCCCTGCTACAAGCTCCATAGACATACGGCGTGCCTATTAATTCCATTCCAAAGCTCTCAATGCTGTCCCTCAAAGGCTCATAGATTTCAATCGAATTGATCGGTGCAGTTTTGATTGCTGTTTCATCTCGTTCGGATTCAGTCCTAACTTCTCCCGATGAACGGAAAGCGAGGACGCATAAAGCAATCGTCGACAAACCGATGAGGGTTACAATTTTGAAAAGATTCTTATTTTTAGTTGCCATTTAAATCCTGATTACACGACCTTCACAAGGTCGCTTTATCCTTAATCCTATGGTTCGGTTGGTGAGGGGATTTTGGAAATTGAGCTTTTTGGCTTAGGTGCCAAACTTCCATTAGGCCATAATCGTTCCTAAATTTCAAAATCCGCTTAATCCAAACAAAAAAAGAGGACTTTTCAGGCCTCCAGCTTTTTCAGGAACTCCTTAAACTCCCCTACCTCTTTCCCCATCGGGATCACTTTTTTCTCCCCTTTCAGGAACTGGCTCAGTCGCTCCGGCAGAATTATTTCCTCCCCCAACGCTTTTTCTACCACATCCCTGAATTTGCCCGGATGGGCAGTTTCCAGAAACACTCCCAGATATTCGGGATTTTTGCTCATAAAATCCAGCAAACCCAGATAACCAACCGCGCCATGCGGGTCGAGGATATAACCTTCCTTTTTCACTTTTTGAATCGCCTCAATTGTCTGCTCATCATCGTAGAAAAATCCATCCACATTCGCTTTCAGCAAATCCTCATCACTTCCGTAAAGTGCGAGTAATCGTGGAAAATTACTTGGATTCCCCACGTCCATGCTGTTCGAAACTGTCTGAATCGAAGCCATCGCTTTGAATTCTGAACCTGCAAGAAACTCAGGCACAACTTTATTCAGATTGGTTGCCGCCACAAAATGATCAATCGCCAGCCCCATTCTCTGAGCTAAAATCCCTGCGGCAAGATTTCCGAAATTTCCGCTTGGAACGGAGAAAACGATTTTCTTACCAGTTTTTGGAAGCCTTGAAAATGCGTAGAAGTAATACAAAGCCTGAGGAATCCAACGAGCGATATTGATGGAATTAGCAGAAGTCAACAGCAAGTTCTCATTCAGTTCAGGATCCAAAAATGCGTCTTTCACCATTCGCTGGCAATCATCAAAAACTCCATCAACTTCAAGCGAAGTGATGTTTTGGCCCAGCGTAGTAAACTGCTTTTCCTGCAGCTCACTTACTTTACCCTTCGGAAAAAGAATAATGACTTCCACTCCTTCTACTCCCAAAAAACCATTGGCAACAGCACTTCCTGTATCTCCGGAGGTTGCCACCAGTACTCTCACTTTCTTTTTCGAATCCGCCAAAAGCAAACTCATCAATTTGGAACAAAAGCGGGCGCCAAAATCCTTGAAGGCCAGAGTCGGTCCATGAAACAGCTCCAGACTATAGATATCTTCCTCCACTTTCACCAGCGGCGCATCAAAAACCAGGGTATGATCCACCAGATTTTTAATCTGATCTTTATTCAAATCCTCTGAGAAAAGAGCTCCGATTACCTCGTAACCGATTTCCCGGAAACTCATTTCAGGGAATTTTGCCAGAAGTTCAGGCGCTAATTGAGGAATCACCATCGGCATATACAATCCCTGATCAGGCGCAAGACCTTTGATCACGGCTTCTGCCAATCCTACCTGATGCTCCGAATTATTGGTACTGTAAAATTTCATCTTTTCTGTTTTTTAATCGATCAGGTAAGCCCCCCGGGTATTGATCGCCGAGAAATACACATCCACGCCAAGTCCTACCTTTTGATAGATTTCCTCAGCGGCTTTGCGGATTTCATCTGCTTTTTCTGAGCCTTTGGAAAGGGCAAAAAGCGTTGGACCAGAACCTGAAATTCCCATTCCCAAAGCGCCGATTGATTTCAAAGCTTCTCTCATTTCATAAAACCCAGGGATCAAAACTGCCCGGTATGGTTCCGCAATCACGTCTTTCAATGAACGGGAAATCAAATCAAAATCTTCCTGATACAAGCCTGCAATGAATCCCGCCACATTTCCCGACTGAATCGTCGAGTGCTTCAGTGAAATCTGATCTCTCAGCACACTTCTGGAATCGGAAGTTTTCAGCTCAAAATGCGGGTGCAAAAGTGCACAATATAATCCGTCAGGCACATGAAGCTTGATCACATCCAACGGATGGTAATCCCGAATCAGCACAAATCCTCCCAATAAACTCGGGGCCACATTGTCGGCATGACCTGCACCGCATGCGGCTTTTTCGGCAGCTATAGCAAAAGGAAGCAATGCTTTCTTCTCAAAAGGATCGCCCAAAAGCCTGTTTGCTGCAACCAAAGCAGCTACAGCACTCGCTGCACTGGACCCCATTCCTGAGCCCAATGGAAGTCCTTTTTTCAGATAAATATCCATTCCGACCTGCTCTCCATATTCATCAAGCATCGCCTGAATGGCAACAGCACAGGTATTTTTTTCAACTTCATAAGGCAATCTCCCCTCGTCTCCTTCGATGGAAACTACGGTCAGACCCGGCTCATCTTTTCGGACAAGCTCGACAGTATCACCCATTGCATCAATAGCAAACCCGAGGATGTCAAACCCACAGGACACATTGGCGACAGTTGCCGGGGCAAATGCTTTGACAGACTTCATTATTCCCGGGTGTAATTACCGATTCGGATCACGTCTGCGAAAACACCGGCGGCAGTTACATCTGCTCCGGCGCCAGGACCACGGATGACCATTGGTCTGTCATGATAGCGCTCAGTTGTCAGCAAAATCATGTTATCACTGCCCTGCAATCCACTAAAAGGATGTGCAATCGGCAATGAATTTAAACCTACTGTAGCTTTCCCATTTTCAAGGGTAGCCATAAATCGGAGTTTTTCTCCTTTGGCACCTGCCTTGGCAAGCAATTCGGCAAATTCCCGATCATGGCCTTTAAGCTTCTGGAAAAATTCCTCCACAGAGGCAGTTTTCTGACAGTCTTCCGGAACCATGCTTTGAATCGTGATCGAATCAAACTCAAGTTCCTGCTCAGCTTCTCTGCCGAGAATCAGGATTTTTCTGGCCACGTCCATTCCGCTGAGATCGTCTCTTGGGTCAGGTTCGGTATAGCCCTTTTCCTTCGCTATTCGCACCACTTCTGAGAATGGCTCACCATTCTCCAACTCGGAGAAAATGAAATTCATCGATCCGCTGAGAACAGCCTGAATTCGGATCACCCGGTCACCGCTCAGCATCAGATCCTGAAGTGTGTTAATTACCGGAAGACCTGCTGCCACATTTGTTTCGTAGAGGAATTTAACTCCCCGCTTTTTCGCCAGCTTTTTCAGTGTTTTGTATTGCTCCATTGAGCCGGAATTCGCCTTTTTGTTTGGAGTGACGATCGCAACTTTGGCTTCAAGAATTCTGAAATACGCGTCTGCCACTTCCTGACTTGCGGTGCAATCCACAAAAACCGAGTTGGAGAAGTTCATATCCTCCATGGTCTGAATGAATTTCCCCAGGTCCATTTTTGGGTCTGCGTCGTTAAGCTGATGAGGCTTTTTAAGGTCAAACCCATCTTCATGGAATGCCATGAAACGGCTATTCGCCAATCCGTGAATCTGAATATCGAGTTCGTTTTCACCGCGAAGTTTACGCTGCTGATTCGCGATCATTTTGATCAAAGCCTGACCGATCAGACCTGTACCCACCAGGAATACGTGAAGGACTTTGGTTTCGGAAAGGAAAAACGCCTCGTGCAAAGCATTGAGTGCCTTTTGCAAATCAGGTTGGGGAATCACAGCTGAGATATTCAATTCCGAACTTCCCTGCGCAATTGCCGCCACGTTGATGTTATTGCGACCGAGGGCACGGAACATACGTCCTGAAGCTCCCGGGTTTGATTTCATATTTTCCCCCACCACAGCCACCGTTGCCAGATTATGAAGTAAAATTACCTGATCCATCTCTCCGGATTTGATCTCGTAATAGAACTCCTTTTCTACCGCCTCTTTGGCTGCGTGAGCTTCATGGGTTTTGATGGCAAGGCAGATACTATGCTCCGATGAAGCCTGAGAAATCAGCAAAATATTGACTTTGGCCTCAGCCAATGCCTTGAAAACCCGGCTGCTTGCCCCAACAGAATCCATCAATCCAGCACCCTGAACGGTTACGATGGAAATATTTGACATCGAACTGATTCCTTTGATCAACGCACCATGGCTTACTTCGCCATTAATGAGTGTCCCGGGATTTTCCGGTTCGAATGTATTTTTGATGTAAATCGGAATAGATTTCTTCATCGCCGGCTGCATAGTAGCCGGGAAAATCACTTTGGCCCCAAAGTGGGAAAGCTCCATCGCCTCGTTATAACTCAACTGAGGAATGGTAAAAGCAGTGTAAACCAGCTTCGGATCGGAAGTCAAAACTCCTGATACATCAGTCCAAATCTCAAGATCATCAGCATCGAGGGCAGCTGCAAAAATCGCAGCCGTGTAGTCAGAGCCAGACCTTCCCAGCGTGGTGGTCTCGCCTTTGGCAGTAGAAGCAATGAATCCGGTGATGACTTTTACTCCGTCATGCTTCTGAAAATATTCTTTGATTTTGGCATTGGTCACTTCGAAATCAACCCTGGCCTGACCGAAGCGATCATTGGTACGAATGACTTCTCTTGCGTCCAGAAATTGAGTTTTAATTCCATGTCCCTGGAGAGATTCTGAAAGCATAAAAGCTGAAAGTCGCTCACCAAAACTTGCCACATAATCCAGTGTCCTTGCGGAATTTTCTTTGATCAGATAAATCCCGTGAAAAAGATCTTCCAGTTCCTTGAATCGCACCTTCACGAAAGTCATCACTGTAGACTGATGCTGTACGGCGATCAGCTGACGCACCATAGTCAGATGCTTCTCTTCCAGCGTCTGAAGAAGGTCGCGATACTCTTCGTCACCTTCTCGTGCGAGCTGGGCGATTTTTAAAAGGCTTTCCGTCACTCCGCCAAAGGCAGAAAAAACGACGGCGATTTCATGCTGATTAAGCTTATCCTGAATGATGGAAAAAACTCGTTTGATGTTTTCGGGGTTCGCTACGGATGAACCACCAAACTTGATTATTTTCATAAATAATGAGGAAGAAAATAGATTGCTGGGAAAATGAACTTGACCTTAAACAGGCCATTGGGGGCGAGCACTCGGGTATATTAACGGGAACGCCCCGTAAAGGTGGTGCCCATCCATGTAGTCATAGAAAAAGTGGTGCAAGCGCCTGTACCCATCATTGGGACAAGGTTTTCAGAAGTAGAAATGTTCGCTGCAAATACCATAACTGGAGAATTGACAGGGCAATTTTACTGAGGAATTTCCATTATGCCAAACAAACTATTAGAGATTTTTGAAATATTTGGAATTTTCATTACCAATTGTCTAAAAAATCTGGCTTTTGTTAGAAAGTCTACTTTCCCGATTTCAAAAATCTGATCCGCTAAAAAACATTTTTTATGGAATCCGTTAACTTCCAGTAAATCTAAAATTCACTCCAATGAGACATGTGAAAATTCTTTTCCTGGGTCTTTTGATCTTCTTTTTCAGTAGCTGTGGCACACCGGAAAGCTGAATACGCTTAGCATTTTGACAGGCACCGCATGGGAGCTTTCTTCTTTGATGGGTGAGGATCCGGACATGAATAAATTCCCTGATGGTTTGCCTTTTCTTTCATTTTTGGAGGGAGGAAAGTTAGCTGGCTTTGCAGGTTGCAATAATTTCTCCGGAGGATTCTCACTCAAAGGAACTTCAATCAAACTCGATCCGGGAGCAATGACCAGAAAAGCTTGTCAGGGGAGCGTGGAAGATGATTTCATTTCTGCATTAGGCAAAGTGAAAAATATAAAAGCAGGGAAAGATAAACTCACCCTGCTTGATGGATCAACGGAAATTATGACTTTGATTCCTAAATCAAAGTAAATACCTGATTCTAAATAATCTCTTCGATCGGGTGGTTTTTTCCCCGGAAATTCACCTGATCGTTTTTCTTTTTCCCAATAAGTAACTGACCTAGCGGAGAGTTTTTACTCAGTAGATAAACTTTCTTGTCCTCCACATTGATTTGGCCGAGGCTCACTGCAAGCATAAACAAATCAGATCCAAGCTTTACCATGCTTCCTTCCTGTACAGATGGAGCCGTTTCTTTGATCGCCTGCAGGCGCTGGATTTCTTCCAAATCAGCTTTGCTCTGCTTGATCTGCAGCTCCAAAGTCATCAAGTCCTGAGTCATCATCTCACGACTTGTTTCAAACTTATCACCAGCGCTGCTTTTGGTTTCTTCGAGGATTCCTTCGAGCATGGCGCTCCTCTCTTCGTTGAGAAGTCTGTTTTTTTCTTTCAGCAGCGTCAATGCGGACTGATAAACTTTTGCTTTTAATTCATTCATAAAATTACTCTGTACAAGGTTCTTTGCGTCGTGTATCGATGATGTAGACTATTTTCCAGCCTTCAGCGGTATTGACCAACTGGAATGAGTTGACTCCGCAATGGCTGAAATTTCCGTTTACATAAAATCTATAGGGCGTCCAGGCAGAAGCCATGGTGCCGTCAACTTTTATTTGATATTCCAGGATTCGCTCATCCAGTTGAGTTTCCGCAGGAGTGGTGAAAATTCGCTTCGCAAAATCTGCAACTGAATTACTTCCCACTTCACTGCCTTCAGGCTTAGCAATCACCGTATTCATGATCGCTTCCGGAGTAAAAGCTGCCGCTACCTGATCTGCGTTTTTGGCTCTCATTCCATCAAAAAGAGAAACGATTACTGCTTTTACTTCCTCTTCTTCGGACTGCGAAAAAGCAGGAATTCCAACCCAGAATGCAAAAAAAACTAAAAGGATGAGTTTACTTTTCATTTTAAATTTTGATTAAGACTCTCCGTAAAGTTTGAAAGTCATATTTCGCAAAGCCGGTGTGTTTACCGCATAGTGCATTGCTTCAGCGATGTCATTTGGATTAACCCACTTGCTAAAGTCTGCATCCGGCATACTTTTCCTGTTTTGAGGAGTATCGATAATACTCGGCACGAAAATATGCGAACGGATAGAAGTTTCTTTGGTTTCTTCACCGATGATTTCGGCAAGTGTGATCACGAGTTTTTTACTCATTGCATACGCCAAAACTCCTTGCGCATCGGCAGGCTGTAGTGCAGGTCTGGCACCTACGAATAGGAAAGTACCTTTTTGCTGTTTCTTCATTATAGGCAAGAAGCCCTTTACCAGGTGAAAGGCGCTATAAAAATTAAGCGTAAACATCTTTTCCAGATCTTTTTGCAAGGTTTCTTCAAGCGCTCCGGACATGAAACCTCCCACGATAAGAGCAAGCGCATCTACCTCTCCGTATTGCAAATGGTATTCTTTAATAAAGTCGCTTACAGCTTGCTCATCAGTCACATCCACTTCATAGACATCATCTGCCTCCTCTACCACAGCATCTTTGCCCGGGTGGGTCAAAGCAATTATATGGTATCCTTCTCGCTTAAACTTCTCGACCACCGCCTGCCCGAGATTTCCTGCCGCTCCGGTTATTATGATATTTCTGGTCATGATTATGAAAAATTGATCCCGATTATCGCTAAAATTAGCCTTAATTTTTCAATAAGGCATGAATCACCTCAAAACCAGTATTCAGAGTAAGGAAAATAAGCGCAAAAGAAACTTTGCTATAAAGTTGATTTTACTTATTGCATTGGGATTTATCTATGAAGGAGACACCTTTTTTAGGCCCTTTCTGGACCGGTTTTCAATACTTTCTAATATCGTCTCAGCTTTAATTTTCCTTTTGAGTGCCAATCTTTTTATCTCACTGGGAAGGATCATTACACTTAGTTTTTATCTCCAAAAAACAGATGATTCCAAGGTCCAGCCAAATTTTGTAATCGGGATAGATCGGATTTCAAGTATTCTGAATGTTTTTGGAATTATAATTTCATTTATGCTGGCTTTTGGAATCAAACCATTGGAGTTCCTCACCAGCATCACAATCGTGGCTGCTGCTATCGCGATTTTGACCAAGGATTTTATTTCCAATATTATCAATGGCTTGATTATCATGTTTTCGGATCAACTTGAAATTGGTGATAAGATCCATATTGGCAAAAGCACAGGGTTTATCCGGGATATCACCCTGAGTAATATCACTCTGAAAAACGATACCGGTGAAATTATCATTATCCCTAATTCCATGGTGCTCACCTCTGAGGTTATCAACTATTCCAAAAATAACGCCCATCAGATGATTTTTGATTCCGAGCTTCCCTATTCTACCGAATTACAATTGAGTGGTCTGGAAGAAAAATTAAACGAGGTTTTGAAATCATTTTCGGAGTATGTTTTCCTGGAAGGATCTCAGCTAAATGTCCTCGAACGAAAAGCTGATAATATCCTGGTTCGTTACCAATTCCCAATTAAATCCGGAGAAAAGGCCACAGAAATCCAGGTGAGAAAAGTAATCAACCAAGTCCTGATCGATTGGAGTCATGAAAAGCGAAAAGCCTAATTATTTTGACCTGGTCTATCAGGTCGTTCGGGAAATTCCGAAGGGAAGAGTTTGCTCTTACGGTACCATCGCAAACTATTTAGGAATAAAAAGCGGTGCCCGAATGGTCGGCTATGCTATGAATGCTGCTCATACCATGCCTGATGTACCCGCTCATCGGGTAGTAAATCGCCAGGGATTATTAACCGGAAGGCATCATTTCTCTACCCCTTCGCTGATGCAGGAATTGCTGGAAAAAGAGGGCGTGATCGTGGAAAATGATCAGGTCAAAGACTTCGAAAGGCTGTTTTGGAATCCGGAAACTGAGCTGAAAGTCTGATTATTTTCTCCTGATCAAAACCAATCCCAGAAACATCAACAAGCCATTCAGGATCAAAGCTTCAAAGCCAAATTTGTAACCCCAAAGTAATTTTTCAGAGTTTTGACTGATCAGGAATGTTAAAACCGGGGCAGAAACCGCCAAAAACGGAACCCATTTATCTTTCACCTGCCACTTGGTAAAGAGTCCAAAAGCATACAATCCCAACAATGGACCGTACGTGTAGCCTGCAATGATAAATACCGAATTGATCACGCTTTGATCATTGATCCAATAGAAAATCAGAATCGCAAGGATCATGACAAGCGAGAAAGCAACATGAACTCGCTGACGAACCTTGACCCGCTGATCCGCCGGATATCTTCTATCGATCTCGAGAAAGTCAATGCAAAATGAGGTAGTCAGCGCAGTCAGTGTAGAATCTGCACTTGAATATGCTGCAGCAATGATTCCGAGTACGAAGACAATTCCTGCAAAAGCTGAGAAATGCTGTGTTGCGAGAAGTGGAA
Source organism: Algoriphagus sp. (assembly GCA_036676605.1). Taxonomy (GTDB): domain Bacteria; phylum Bacteroidota; class Bacteroidia; order Cytophagales; family Cyclobacteriaceae; genus Algoriphagus. The sequence continues at coordinate 10,154 of JAKFCO010000086.1, read as the reverse complement.
AAAGCTCATCTGATTTAGTTGGAAGCGCAATTCCTTTGGTTTCAGCATAGAGATAAAGCATAATCCCCAGTGACAAAAACAGGATATTTACAATCACCAGAATGATGGTAAACCAGAACATATTCTTCTGGGCATCCCCGATGTTTTTGCAAGTCAGGTTCTTTTGCATCATGTCCTGATCCAGGCCGGTCATTACAATGGTGATAAATGCTCCGGAGATAAACTGCTTGAAAAAATTGGTCCCGGCTTTCCAGTCCCAATTGAAAATCTTCGAGCGTGGATCCGAACTTACCGCTTCAAAATAGGCGGAAACCCCATCAAAACTCAGTTCTTGCCCAATCAGAATGATGATAACCATTACTGCTAATAGCATGAAAAACGTCTGCAAAGTATCAGTCCACACGACTGTCTTAATTCCGCCGCGGTGAGTATAAATCCAAATCAAACCAACTGTAATCACGACCGAAACCCAGAAAGGAATTCCAAGGGAATCGAATAAAATCAATTGAAGCACACTCGCAACAAGAAACACGCGCAGCGATGAACCCAAAGTCCTGGAGAGAATGAAGAAAAAAGCTCCGGTCTTATAGGACCAAAATCCAAACCTATCTTCGAGATAGGAATAAATAGAAACTAAATTGAGCCGGTAATAAAGCGGCAGAAGAACTTTGGCAATGGTGAAATATCCAACCGTATAGCCCAAAACAACCTGGAAGTAATAGAAGTTAGAATTACCAACTTCGCCCGGGACTGAGATGAAAGTCACTCCGGAAAGCGACGCCCCTATCATCCCGAAAGCCACCAAAAACCAGGGAGACTGACGGTCGCCGGTAAAGAAAGTATCCGCTGAGATTTTCCTGGTAGTAAACCAGGAAATCAGGAATAAGAGCAAAAAATAAAAGCAAATGACAACAATGACAACTGGGGGATTCATAAATGCGAATAGAGTGGGTCGCTAAGTTGTTCAATATTCTTAATTTTGCAAAATGAATGTATTGAGTGCTACCAAACCTTACTATGAAAAAGTTGAGGTCCTCCTCGAGGAGTTGCCCGATCAGGAGGACTCAGATCTGGTTGTTTACAACGATGAGGTAAATACCTTCGACCATGTGATCAATGTCCTGATGAAAGTATGCGAGCATACGCGAGAGCAAGCTGAGCAATGCACGCTGATCATCCACTTCAAAGGCAAATGCGCTGTAAAAAAGGGCTCTTTCGAAGAATTGAAGCCCATGTGTGAGGCCATTCTTGATGCCGGAATTCAGGCTAATATAGTTTAATAACCTACTTGTGAATTTCCCTTCCAAATTAATAGAAGACGCCGTAACTGAAATTTCCCGATTGCCGGGAATAGGGAAAAAGACTGCTCTCAGGCTTGCCCTCCATTTGCTCAAACAACATGAAGCCAATACCGAGGCTTTGGCACTGGCAATTACACGGATGCGGACTGAGATCCGCTATTGCAAGACTTGCCACAATATCTCAGACGCTGAGGAATGCAGCATTTGCTCCAGTTACAGACGCGACCATTCTATCATTTGCGTGGTAGAAGACATTCGGGATGTATTCGCAATTGAGAATACCAATCAGTTTCAGGGAAAATACCACGTTTTGGGAGGAGTCATTTCTCCGATTCAGGGAATAGGCCCGGATGAGATTAAAATCGAATCGCTCATTTATCGGGTAGAGCAAGCTCCGGAAGATGCTCCTATCCGTGAAATCATTTTGGCACTAAGTGCGACGATGGAAGGAGATACCACTGCTTTTTATCTTGCGAAAAGACTGAAAGAAAAGGGCGTAAAAGTGAGCACGATCTCAAGAGGAATTCCTGTTGGAGGTGAATTGGAGTTTACCGACGAGGTCACTTTGGGCCGAAGCATCATGACTCGTATTAATTACTCCTGGGAGTAAGATTTTGTTTGTGCAGAATAAAGCGCTTTCTATATTTGCACTCCGTTTGGGGGATTAGCTCAGTTGGCTAGAGCACTACGCTGGCAGTGTAGGGGTCATCGGTTCGAATCCGATATTCTCCACGTAAAAGCTTCACAGAAATGTGAGGCTTTTTTGATTTCAGGCTGTTTAGAAAAATGGAAGGATCATCAGTCAAGCCCGGGAACTTGGGCACCATGAAAAGCCTTACGTTCAAATTCTACGAGTGAATACTACTTCAAAGGTTCCTTCACCAAGTAAACACTCCGCAGGCGTTTAAAACCTCATAAATTTTTTCTTCGTTTGACTAATGGCTTCACCTCGACTTTAATGCTTCAGCGATTTCTTTTTCTCCTATCCACTCTATTCATCACAGTCTCATGTGAGCAAGAAAATCCTTGCAATGATTTTGAGCTGGGAAAGCCTTTTGAAATTTCTGCAGAAGAGACAGTTAAAAATTGCCTGGAAGACATTTCCATCACTATGCTTCCAGTGGAATATGATTCAAGATGTCCTTTAGGCGCTGTTTGTATTTGGGCAGGTTATGCTAAAGTTGATTTGCTTTTTTCTTCCCTTGGAAAGGAAGTATCAGTAAGCCTGTCAACTGATCCCGCCTTAAGCAATATCCCAAATAAAGTCTCTGTGGAAGGATACAGCTTCCAACTCCTGGAATTAAATCCATATCCTGCATTTGGTAGCGCAGCAAATCCTAAAGAGTATAAAGCCAAATTGCTGATAGAGTCAGTTTTGCCTTGATTTTAAGGGAAAAAATTATTTTTTCAGCAGACTTCTTTTCCACACCAAAGAACCCAAATTCCTCTTTTCAGTTTTTTTATAGCCACTATTTTTTACATTATTATTTTAATGTATTACAGATGTATTTTTTTGAATTTTAAACATCCTTCATAACCGTATTCAAATTTATATTTTATTGACATTCATTTGCCTAATAAATAATTTATACATACTTTCACTCTCTATTTAACTATGCAATACCCATGACCTGAATAGGTTCAGAAAAATGGATTTCGCGAACAAAATAAGGCTCTTTATAACAATTGCTTTTTTTATAGTAGCGAGTTCAAATTCGTATGTACTTTTAGCAGAATGCTCCCAGAATAATATTGTTGTCGCTCAATATGAATTGAGAGACATAAATGGCAATCCATTTACCATTACAGATAATTATCAAATCGGGCAATCTGTCACTGGAGAGCTTTGGGTAAACCTAGGTGGAGCCTCAACCAATGGGTACAATCTTTTAATGACTTATGACATTTACACAAATGAGGTACTAACCCAATCTCAGCAAAAAGACTGCTTGTTTTCAGGAATTCAAATTGTACAAAATACATTTGTTCGTGTTCGGGATGTGACTTGGAATTGGGGTGATAAAATTGATATTAAAAACATTTTCATGTTTTGGATTACTGGTACTGCCAAATCAGGAACTACTTGTTCGGAAGATGAAAAAAATAATCAAAACGCCCAATGTTATAGCAGCCCGGAGGGTTTTACTGCAGTTCTTCCTCTTTATCCCAATTTTAGCTACGCCCCGGCATTGTGCAATACCAGAATTCAGTTTACGAACAGTACAACCGGAGGAACAGCCCCATACAATTATACCTATTCCTGGAACTTTGATGGGAATGGAACCTCTACCCAAGAGGACCCTATTTTCGATTTTGTTATCCCTGGGACATACAACGTCAGTTTAACTGCAAATGACGGAACAACTACTACTACATTTACCAAAACGATCATTGTTCCGGAAAATTTTGACATTGACGTTACTATTACTCCAACCAAAAATAACGAGAGCTCAGGAATCATATACACCAATGTTTCAGGAGGAACTCCTCCATATTCCTATAATTGGACCGGACCAAATGGGTTCACCAGTACATCAAAAGACATATTCAATTTGAGTGATGGTAATTATACACTTACAGTCACTGATTCTAATGGCTGTCATCAAACAGTATCATGTGTCATGGATATAGCCTCAGTTCTTTCCGCAGAGTTAATTTCATTTGAAATATATTTTAATAATAATTCGACCGATATTATTATTGATTGGGAAGTAAGTAAAGAATTGAACGAATCCTTATATGAAATAGAGAGAAGCAATAATAACGTGACAGAATTTACTACAGTCGGCAATATCGAGACAACTATAAAAAGTAGCGAAAGCGTTAAATATTCTTTTACAGACAAATCTGTTCCTGCATATATAAATTCATTTTATTATAGAATCAAGAAAACATCCGGTACCACAATTAGCTACAGTCCGGTTAAATTAGTAAAAAGAGAGGCGTCTTTTTCAAGTAATCACCAATGGCAAGCCTTCCCAAACCCATCCATTAATGAAGACGTTTTCATCAGGATTTTAAACGGAAATAATAATGTTTCGAGCCCTGTTCGCTTGCGAATTATGAATTCTGGTAGTTATTTTAGTTCTCGGGAAATCGAGCTGCGAAGTTCAGGTACCATTAACTTAAATGAAATTTTTGGAGATCTGCCTCCCGGATTGACGATCGTAGAAATACAATGGGATTCAAAAATTGAGATCATCAAGGTCCTGAGAGGGTCTTGATAAATACTTTTTAATTAGATAGGACCCTACAAAGTCTGCTTCCCTTGGGGGATTTGTTCAGGTTTTTTTACTCTCCTCCAAAACTCGTTATTTTTTTCATTTTTTGAAGTTCTCCTGAAATCAATCATTTCACTTTCCTCTGATTTTTTCCCTTGGAACCAATTCTAAGATGTTACAACAATTTGATTTCAATCATCAAAATTTAACTAGTGCGATTTAATTTTTTAATTTTACCAGAGACTCATAAATCTAAAAATCCTGATTCCCAATGAAAAGACATTTCCTTTTAGGATGCTTTAGTTTACTTTTTTATTCCTGCGCCTGTGATCCGGAAGACATTGCTCAAAGCGCAATGTGGGGAATTGAAAAAATGATGGGTGAGGGATTTATGCCTTCTGAGGAAATCAGGGCTTTGGGTAAGTTCGAGGGAGTAAGCGTCAACCTCAGCCAATCAACCACTGATGATGTCACCGAGTCCACAATTTTTCTGAAACTTGAAAACGGTGACCCTTTGATTCTTGGAAACCAACCAGAGGTTTTGGCGCGTAAATGTGCCGATCTTTACCTCAGGAATTTTCAAAACGCCCACGCATACACGCTCATCACTGTTCAATTTGTCCAGACTGATCCGCGAAATCCTGAAAATTATGCAATGCAGGAATACACTTTTGAAACAAAAGATTTTTAACTTTTAAAAACCCTAGCTCATGAATCTCCCTCCTGAATACCAAAAACCACCCCAATCTCTTGGAGATTGGATTATCTCAGTCATCATCACCAAAATTCCTCTGATCGGTTTGATCATGTTGATCGTTTGGGCGGTGGACAAGGATACTGAACCCAACAAATCCAATTGGGCAAAAGCAGAATTGATCGTGCAACTCATCGGAATTGCCATTTTCATTTTGATTGTTGCAGCCGTAGGTTTCTCTTTTTTAACCCATTTTGGGGACGATTTCGACTGGTCTTAATTTGAATTATGAAGTATAAAGCTATTTGCTCCGACATTGACGGCACCCTGCTCAATTCGGAGAGAGATCTTTCTTTACGCTTAAAGCAAGTCATCAACTCGCTCCCTTCCCAAGTCCCAGTGATTTTGGCGAGCTCTCGCATGCCGGATGCCATGAGGCATTTGCTCGCGGATCTCAATCGCCCCTCCGAACCATTGATTGCTTACAACGGTGGTTTTGTCCTCGATGGATTCGGTAATGTTTTGGATTCGGTCAGCATTCCTCTGGATTTGGTTGCCAAAATTCTGGAGATGACCAAAAAAACCTCCATCCATGTGAGTTTGTACCACGGAGAAAACTGGTACGAGCCAAAGGATGATTTTTGGGCGCAACGTGAAGCCAAAAACACGAAGGTTGAACCAACCTGGAAAACCGGTGAAGAAGTGCTCAATCTCTGGTCAAAAGACAATCTTGGCGCTCACAAAGTGATGTGCATGGGGGATTCTCAGGAGATTTCCTGGCTTTTTGGAGAGCTGCATTTTGAGCATTCCGGCGACTTGCATCTTTACAGATCCAAAGATACCTACATCGAAATCGCTCCGAGAAAAATCTCAAAGGCCTCCGCTTTGAAGCTTGTTTTAGAGCAATGTTTTGATTTTGGAATAGAGGATGTTGTCGCTTTCGGGGACAATTATAATGACATCGATCTTATTCAATCTGTCGGTTGGGGAGTGGCTGTCGAAAATGCAAGACCGGAAGTGAAAGCCGTCGCCAATGAAATCACGCTGCATCATAGGGAAGATGGAGTCGCGGTCACTTTGGAAAGGCTGAAGTCAGAAAGCTGAAGTCAGAAATTCAGACTTCTACCTTCATCATTCTGAATTATAAAATTCCACTACCGTCTTCCACTTCTTCAATCGCCTGAGTCAAAAAATCCTGAAAGGGTTTCATCCTTCTGAAACCATCCAAAGCGATATTGATGAAATTACCGGAATCGATATCCTGATCCGAAACGGGTGCTGATAAAATAAAACTTTTCAACTTGAGGTATTCGATGTAAGGATGATCTGCCGAATAATCGCGCGGACTGGTTTTGAGTTTTTCACCTTCGATTCCTTTGAAAACCTTCTGAACTTCAGGATCATGTTCGATTTTTTCAAGTTCCGCCCCCGAGTAATCAATTTCTTTTCGAATCTTTTTTAAGGTCTCTGCCATCGGCATCCAAATCCCTCCCGCCATAAATGAACTGCCGGGTTGCACATGCATGTAATATCCCGGTTCTTCTGATTTTTTACCTTTTGGAGAAAAATAAGCCGCGAAATTAGTCTTGTATGGGGCTTTGTTGGCAGAAAAGCGAACATCCCGATTCTGTCTGAAAACGCAATCTTTTGGCTGAAAAGTGGAAAGTGCAGGTTCCCAGTCTGTGACTCCTTTTAGAATTACCGCCACATCTTCCAGAAATTCAGCCTTAGTATCCAGATGCCATTTCTTATTTGCCTCCATCCAATCTCTATGATTGTTTTCGGCAAGTGCAGTGAGGAAAGGAAGGTAAGGGCGCATGGTTAAAATTTAAAATGGAGAATTAGGAATGATGAATTATCAACCTTGTCAGATAATCACATGTTTCAAATAAAATCCACCAATCCCTCAAGTTTCATTCCTCTGCTTCCTTTGATCAGAATCAGATAATCTTCCAGCTTGCTGTCTTCCAGCCAGTTTCGGAATGAAAAAGGGTCGGGGAAATACAATGCTTTTGGAGCTTTTTCCAAAGCCGAAACTATTAAGGAACCGGTAAAGCAAACCTTATCGATTGGGTATTCGCTCACGATTTCTCCCAGCCTCCTATGCTCAGCCTCAGCATGTTTCCCAAGCTCAAACATATCTCCGAGTATGATCATTTTATGCTTTTTGCCGGTCATCTCGCCGAAAGTCCGGATCGCAACTTCCATGCTGGAAGGATTGGCATTGTAAGCATCCAGGATGATCAGATTGCTGCGCTTCTCAATCAATTGTGATCGCATATTCGAAGGACGATAGGATACAATTCCCTCCACGGCTTTATCCATGGGCACTCCGAAAAACTTCCCGATCGTAATCGCTGTAGCGATATTTCCAAAGTTATAGGCTCCGATTAAGGCGGTCAGATGAACCTGATCCGAACCCTCCACGCTGAACTTCACAAACGGATCAGCGCCGTGAAATGTCACTTCGCAGAAATCACCTTTCGCAGGATAGCGCACTGGGTTATCGAAGCGCTTGATCATATTTGCCAGGATTGGATCCTGGGAATTGATAAATACGGTTCCTTTGTTTGCCCGCAAATGCTGATAGAGCTCGGTTTTGGTTTTCAATACTCCTTCAGGGCCGCCCATTCCTTCGAGATGTGCTCTGCCGATATTGGTAATAAAACCATGAGTTGGCTCGGCGATTTCGCAGAGTTCCTGAATATCCCCCGGCTTATTCGCTCCCATTTCCACGATCGCGATTTCGGCATCTTTCCCGATGGAAAGCAAAGTCAAAGGCACTCCGATATGATTATTGAGATTGCCAACCGTAGCAACTGTGTTGAATTTCTGTTTCAAAACCGCATTGAGTAATTCCTTGGAAGTGGTTTTTCCATTGGAACCCGTCAATCCAATTATCGGAATTTTCAGTTGGTGGCGATGGTGATTCGCCAATTGCTGAAGCATCCGCAAGGCATCTTCTGCGATGAAATACCGCTCGTCGCCTTCAATGAAATATGTAGGATCGTCGATCACCACTACAGAAGCGCCCATTTCCAATGCCTTTGGAGCAAACTCATTCGCATTAAAATTTGGCCCTTTGAGAGCAAAAAAGATATTTCCCGGATCAATCTTTCTCGTATCGGTGCTGACGCCGGTACTTTTGAGGAAAAGATTATAGAGGGTTGAGACGTTCATTGGTGGTAATTTTTAATTCCCAAAATAAACGAATGATTCACATCTTTGAAGACGGTCAAACGTATTAATTTTAGGCATTGATTTTCTGTCTGACATGTATAAAATCCTGATTATACTTTTTCTGACTTTAAGCTTTGGATCAAATGCCCAGGATGTTTTTCGGTTTGATCAAAGTCTGGAAATCGAAATTGACGGAAAGGCTGTCTCCAATCCTTTTTCCGGAGGAATCAATTCCGCCCAAATCCAAACCATCGACCTGACCGGAGACAATATTGAAGAATGGGTGATTTGGGATATCAATTCAAGACAAGTTTTGGTCTTTGGGAAAAGCGGAGAGAATTTCACCCACCTGCCTGAGTTGAGTTATCTATTTCCTGAAGACATCAACGGATTTATGAAGTTGGTTGATTTTGATCAGGACGGAAAAAAGGATCTTTTCACCTCCACTTCTTTGGGGATCAAAGCCTACAGAAATACCTCAATCGGAAATCAGATCACCTGGCTTTTGGCCCAAAATTTCCTCCGACTCGATGGATCATCAAATATTCAGGCAAATAATCTGGACATCCCGATGATTCAGGATTTGGATGGGGACGGCGATCAGGATTTGGTGATTTTCAATTTTGCCTCTGGGGACTTTTTAGAATTCTACAAAAACACTTCCGTCGAGCGCAAAGGAACTCCGGATGTTGATGGATTTGCTTTCCCTGCCCCTTTCTGGGGAAATTTTGCTTTCTGTGGCTGTGAAGATTTTTCTTTTGGTGTTACTTGCGAGGGACTCGTAATCAATCCTGGCTTGAGAATCAATGAAAATGCCCGAATCCAACATAAAGGTGGACATAGCATTTTGTACCGTGATTTTAATGTCGATGGGCTAAGCGATCTGGTTTTGGGTCGTGATGAATGCAGCACTCTCTATTATTTGCCCAATACCGGAACTGAAATAAATCCGCTTTTTATCGAGTCCTTCACAGAAATCCCGGGATTTGGGGCTTTGCCGGAGTTTCCGCTTTTCCATGTGTCACAGGTCATTGAGGACAAACTTGTGGTGAGTTTAAACACCAATAAAACTTCTGCAACGTATGGAATTGATTTTGCAAAATCCCTTGTAAGAATCAGCCCTGCCGGAGTAAATGAGCCTGGTTTTCTTCAAAATCAGCTTTTCGACCTCGGTGAAAATACCCGGCCTTTCTTCACCGGAAATAAGTTTGCCGGTGAACTCTGGCTGACTGCCAATGTGAAAGCAAATGAAAAAGTAACCGGTCAAGCTTTTCGCCTGCCTTTCTCAGGGTCCGAATTTCAGTTATTCAACCGTGATTGGCTTGAGCTTTCCAAACTGAATCTGCTGGAGATCCAACTCCTGGAATACAGCGATATCAATAAAAAAAGTTACTTCGTCGCTTCGGGAATCCGGGTTGAAAATTCCATTCCCAAACAGGTTTTGATGAAGTCAGAAGGAAATGGTTTTGCGGATTTTTCTTTTTCCGGACTAACGCTTCAACGCGGAGATCATCTCGAATTTTTTGCCTTTGAAAGCAAAGACTATCTCCTGGTAGCGGGTCAAAATGGAAGCCTGGATCTTTACTCAGTGAATTTTGAAAATTTCACTGTCAGTCTCGAAAGAGAAGATTTCCTGGGTTTTCAGGACAATCCTGCCAATCGAAATCTGGCGATCACCGTCGTCAACTATGCAAAGCCTGATTTGTATGCGATTGATCAGCGGGGAAAACTGATGTGGATCGAAAACTTCATGGAATC
>JAKFCO010000085.1:0-31263 GCA_036676605.1 Algoriphagus sp. | reverse complement strand
CCAAAATAGGTTGTTAAAGCAGCGGATAATCGACCACAGAAGACGGTCGACAGTCCACAGCACGTACATTTGGACTTCAAGCCTTGTTTTATTTGGTTAGTGGCAAGAAAGCGGATATTCATAATTTCTAATATCCGGATACGCATATTGATTTTTACACTCTTTTCGATAAACGGATCAAAACCATGCAAGTCGCTAAAACCTCAAGCATAGAGTTCAAAAGGCAACTGCCCGCTTCCACAGTCAACATCGGCTATTTTGGCACCAAACCCCCGATGAATTTTTTCAGTCAATACCCATAGATCCGTGCTATTTGAGAGTTTCCGGTCAACAAAAATACTCTCATCTTGGTGGCTTTCAGAACCCGGATTTTCAGGTTTGATTCAACCAGCTTTCCAAAGGAATAATTGTCAGCGTTGGAATAGTAGGGGGAAAGATCTTCAGGGATTTGACCAAGTCGAAGGGATCCGCAGTTTCGGCATTCTGCATAGGTAAAACTCCGCCTAAGCTTAACATCCGCTCTTTTGCCTCAAAAAAAGTCTGATCGTTTCTGCCGCAAAATTTGCATTTGCTCATCCTGTCAGTATGCGTTTTCTCTATTGAAAACAAGTTCATAGATCGTCTTTACCATGATTCCCATGTCCAGGAGGAAAGACCAATTATTGATGTAAAATGAATCTAGTCGAACTCTGGAACGGATATGATACGGGTTTTCGATTTCTCCTCGGAAACCTCTCACTTGAGCCAGTCCTGTGATCCCCGGACGGATTTTATGACGGGAATTATATCGCTCGATCTGAGTTTTGAAAGTCTTATTCATAGGAATCGTGTGTGGTCTGGGGCCTACGATAGACATGTCTCCAAGGAGCACGTTCAGAAATTGTGGCATTTCGTCAAGAGAAGAAGTCCTTAGGAAAGCTCCTGTTTTGGTCACTCTTGGGTCATTCTTGATTGCTTGTTTGACATCCGCATAGTCATTTGGAGTCATCGAACGAAACTTCAGGCAATTGAATTCTTTGTTGTTGATTCCGTTCCTTTTCTGAATGAAAAACACCGGACCTTTTGATTCCAGCTTGATTAAAATCCCTACCAATGGAATCAGCCAGGAAAGGATAAATATGGTAACAAGGCTCGCAAAAACGATGTCAAATGCTCTCTTCGCTATTCCATTAAAGGCATGGTCGAGCGGAATTTCATTGACGTTGATTACAAAGAAATCTCCGTAACGGGAAAAAGAAAGGTTCTTCTCAAGCTGCAGACTTCCGCCGGGAATCATTTTGACTTTGATGTAATTTTCGTCAGCAAAGTCAATTATTCTTTTCACCAAAGAAGGTTCCAGATGCTCATGGATATAGATAAGGTCCAAATCCAGGCTGTGGGCATCCTCAAAAAACTGAGGAATACTTCCTCTTGTCTGATTGCAATCTGCCTGATCGTCAAAGTATCCCAGGAAGTTGATTCCAAAATCTTTTCTGATTCGGAATACATCCGCAAGTCTTGGGCTTGTACCGCCTTTCCCTACAATTACTGCATTCCTGTAGTTATTGCCTTGGGAGCGATACCTTTTGAGGATTATCTGAACTGACACTCTGAAAATTCCCATCAAAACCAGCATTCCAAACCCAAGAGCTAAAACCGGAATGATCTGAAGAGTAGGTGTGTGAAGAGGAATCCATAAAATCGCAGTAAGCCCGGCAAACCACAGTACCGTTCCGATTAAATGTTTAAAGGTGATTTCGTATTCGTCTGTACGGCCAATTTTATGGTCTTTTCTCAGAGTGGAAACCAGTAACCAAACAATAGAAAGTGGTAGAAATGCTGCAAAATCAATTTCATTGAATATGCCTGTGCCTTGAAGAAGCAGATTACAGATAAGCAAAGAAATGACTGAAGCTAAAAAGTCAGTTGCTAAAAACAGCCAGGGGAAATAATTATCAAATCTTCTCTTCATAAAAGTGCAAAAGCAAACAATGCAATCAATCTTTCAAAAACCAAGCTAGATTTGTATGGCTTGAATTTGGAAAAATTTGAATTTCAAAATTAAGAAAAGAATCCTCAAGCCTTCTTACTTTTGAATTTATTTTACTGAATAGCCTGACCGGCCCATAATGAGTTTTATTACTGATTTATTTGCTTCCTCCGACAATCCCAAATCCTTGGGTGCCAAGTTTCGAATCCAACGACTTCATGATTTTGAGGCTTTATTTTTCAAAAACTTTTCCCCCGATCAACCTCTTCGCATACTGGATGTAGGAGGCACGGCTTATTTCTGGATGAACAGTTCTTTACCCAATCTCAACCAAATTGAGATCGTTCTCCTCAATCTCCAGGAAGAGGAAATCAATCATCCTACCATTCGAAGTGTGTCAGGAGACGCTACCTCGATGCCGGAATTCGCAGACAAAAGCTTCGATATAGTCTTTTCAAATTCTGTCATCGAGCATCTCTACACCCTGGAAAATCAGAAAAAAATGGCTGCCGAGATCCTGAGAGTTGGTAAAAAATATTTCATCCAAACGCCAAACCGGGCTTTTCCGATCGAAGCTCATTACGCGCTTCCTTTTGCTCAATTTTTCCCAAAAAAATTTACTTATTTTTTGCTCACCAAAACGAAACTGAGTCGTCTCAAAAAGTGGAAGCCAATTGACGCACAGCAATATCTGGACGAAATCAGACTTTTGGATGAAGGGCAACTTAGGCAATTATTCCCCCATGCTGAGATTTATCAAGAGAAGGTCCTTGGTATGATCAAGTCAATTGCTGCACACAATCTGAGTTAGTCTGTTGCAAATTGCAATCGCACCAGATTCGCATAGAATCCGTCTTCCTTTGCAAGCAAGTTCAGGTGATGGCCTTGTTCCACGATCTCACCATCTTTCAATACATAGATCCGATCCACTTTGCGGATGGTGGCCAATCTGTGTGCAATGATAATAGTGGTACGGCCTTTCATCAGCTCATCCAAAGCCTCCTGAACCAATGCCTCAGATTCTGCATCGAGTGAGGAAGTGGCTTCGTCCAAAATCAAGATCGATGGATCTTTCAAAATAGCCCTTGCAATAGCTACGCGTTGTCTTTGTCCTCCGGAAAGCTTCACTCCACGCTCACCTACCAACGTATCCAGTCCTTCGGGAAACTTGCTGATAAACTGCCATGCATTCGCTTTTTTGGCTGCAAGGATTAGTTCTTCCTCGGTTGCCGTTGGCTTGGCGTAGGCAATATTCTCACGAATCGATCCACCAAAAAGCAATACTTCCTGTGGCACCATTCCAATATGACTACGAAGGATATGCAAATCCCAGTTTTTCAATTCCTTGTCATCGACCAGAATCCTGCCTTTCTCCAACTCATAAAAACGAAGCAGCAACTGGATAATTGTGGATTTTCCTGCACCGGAATGACCTGCAAGGGCAACTTTCTCTCCCGGCTGAACTTCGAATGAAACACTTTTCAGAACCTCAGCTTCGGGGCGAGTAGGATATTGGAATCGCACATTTTCAAACGTGATTTTTCCCAGAAAATCTTCCTCAATCATTCCCTTGGTAGATTCAGGCTCCTCTTCGAGGATTTCCAAAACACGCTCGGATGAACCGATTGCTTTCTGCAATTGGCCATAAATATCTCCCAAACCGGCAATCGATCCTCCGATGAAGGTGGTGTAAAGCACGAAGGAAACCAGATCTCCCACGCTCATTTCACCAGAACTTACCAGGCTTGCACCGTACCACATCACGGCGACGATGCCTCCAAAAAGAGCAAAAATGATAAATGAGATAAATGCTCCGCGATATTTGGCCCCTCTGAGAGCTACTCCAACTACTCGGTTCAGCCCACTTCCGTATCGCGCTGACTCATAGGCTTCACCGACAAAGGATTTTACGGTTGAGATGGATTGAAGTGTCTCTTCCACGATCACATTGGCCGCAGCCAATTCGTCCTGAGTTTTCTTGGAAAGTTTCCGGATGAATTTTCCAAAAACCATCGCTATCACTACCAGGACAGGGAAGGTCAATAGCATGAAAAGAGTCAATCTTGGAGTAGTAAACAAAAGAAAAGCAACCCCTGCAACCAACGTTATGACTTGTCTGAAAAGCTCAGCCAAGGTCACTGAAAAGGTTTCCTGGAGCAAACTCACATCTGAAGTAATTCGGCTGATGAGTTCTCCGGTTCTTCTTTTATCGAAGAAAGTCATCGGCAAGCGGACCATTCTTGAATAAAGAGCAAGGCGGATATCACGCATCGAGCGCTCCGAAACCAGAGAAAAAAGCCAAACCCGGAAGAATGAGAAGATACTTTGAACAGCCAAAATCCCAATCAGAATCAAGGCAATGGTATTAATATCGGATACAATCCACTCTGTCCCCTGTGCTGCGTCAATCAGCTTGCCCGCTACAAAAGGAAAAAAAAGTAAGGTCAGTGAAGAAAATAGAAGAAAAACCAAACCTACTACAAACAGGCTTTGGTAAGGCTTTATAAATCTAAAAATGCTGGTGATTTTACTTAAATTCTGCTTGTTCAACTTCCGCTTTTCATTCTCTTCCAAAGCAGTTCCTCGTTGTTTTGCCATTAGGTCTTTAGGGTAATAGAAGCGTTAAAAGTACTATTTTTGAATGGATTTCTGGTAGAATTCCACGGTAGGAAAAGGGATTGTATCCGAATAGATTAATACAAGTTCGTCTACTCGTTTATCAATCTGTCTTTCAATAATTCCCCCAAGGCTGCTGAATGCTTAAATCCATGACCGGAGCAAGCTGAAACCATCAAGACTTCATCCATTCCTGGAATAGGACGGATTACGAATTTTGCATCTTCGGTCACCGTGTAAAAACAAACCGTTGACTTCAGAATATGGGGCTTCAGACCAGTAATTTTTCCGTTGACTTTTTCTTCCCAAAACTGATTTTGCTCCTCCAAACTTACTTCCCTATTCAATTCACCCGGATGTGGTGTTTCTTTGAATGACTCAGTTGCCATCTTCACAGTCTTCCCATCCAACGAAGGGAAACCATAGATAAAATCTTCTGGTGCCGGCCCAAATCCCCACATGAAAACCGGGTAATCTTTCCAGTCATCTGCGCTAGTTTCTATCCAGTGCAAAACCTGACGACAGATCTTAAATTCTGCCTTTTCAGGTTCAGTCAAAAAGTCTTTAACCCACCCGCCTGCTGAAACCAGGGCCATTTCTGCCGTGATTTCTTTTCCTTCCAAAATCAACTTTACACCTCCACCCGGAATCTTTTGAATATCCAATACCGGGGAATTGGTCAGGATTTCTGCTCCATTTTTTTTGGCAAAATTGAGTTGGGTTTCGATGGCAAGTTCCGGTCTCAAATAACCGGCTTCGTACTCGAAATAAGCTTTTCCTGATTCTGGCAATTCGAAATGTGAATACCGTTTTTTCAGTTTAGCTGAATCCAATACTTCATGTTTGATATCGAATTGCGTTGAATAAGAAACTGTTCGATCAAAAAACCCCTCAGCACCGTGTTTTCCCCATGACTGAATCCCCGAGTCCATCAAAATCCATCCAACCGGAAAGTAGATTTGATTTCCGGTTTTGGCCTCCAGATCTTTCCAAATCTCATGAGATCGATGCGCCAAACTTACGTATTCGGCACCCTCACCGACGGCCAAACGCGTGATTCTGGTTTCCCCATGAGAAGATCCCATGATATGAGGCGGATCAAAGCGATCGATTCCCAGGACTTTTTTACCCGTTCCGGAAAGCTGGTAAAGCGCTGCCGAGCCAACCGCACCTAAACCGACTACCACTACATCAAAATGATTCATCCGGGAAATTATAGAATTGGAGCAAGTAGTCAAAAGACTATCAGAATTTGAATCGCAGCTAAGCGCAATGCCTTAAAAAAATCGTGAAGAAATGGGACAAAAGAAGATCCCTCACCAAAATGAATTTTGATGAGGGATCTTGAATTAACTGCGAATTGTCGGAGAACTCTACTTCTTGCCCATTTGAGCATCAATTAGCTCACGCTTCATTTTTCGCTCGCGTTCAAGAGTGTTTTTTCGATGCTGATCAAATTCTTCCTGAACCTCACTCAGATCTTTTTCAGCTTTCCGCACTTTGCTGAAACTTCGGACATATTGGAAAGAGAAAAAGGCAAGAGCTCCTCCAAGCCCGGCAACCAATAACCACATGAATCCAGAGTAAACTGCCTTGTCGATTCCAATTCCCAAAAAGCTGAAATTATCCTTAGCCGCAATCGCTTCTTCTTTTTCTAAAACCGCCTGTGCCAACTCTTCTTTGATTATACTCACCGAATCCAGTCGGGCTGCCATTTCGGCTTTCATACTTGCAACCTCGCCGCGCATTGTTTTCATGGAATCAAGCACGTTTGCCTTGAGCAGGTCAAGGTTTGTACGTTTTACAACCTTGTGTTCCTGAAAATTATTTGAAATACTGTATAGATAATCGAACTGACTGTCGATGGTTCCAGACCTTAAAGAACCTTTACTTGCCGTTGCGTCCTGAGCCAAAACTGAATTCATACTGCCGGAAAAAATTAATAGAATCAGTCCTAGGGTCAACTTTCTCATGATTGGGGATTTTATATACAAGTTACTGCGAATCTCTACCAATTTCAATAAGCATGCCCATCTCCAAAATAAAGGATTTTATAATTTCGCTAAAATCAGAATTCGAACTTTGGAGGATTTGAATTGACATTCAATGACTTACTCTCCAGCCTCAAATCGGTTTTCCTGGTTTGAAAACAGGTAGGATTCGAAAAAGCTTTTACTAATCGCACTCGAGCAGCGCATTAAAATTCAGATTTAACAAAGGAGTGAAAATGGTGTTTTGGGGAAAGTGCAACCTGAAAATATCTCACTTAATTTTAAAGGAGGATTATTTATAGGCTCTTGAATCGAATGAATAAGTAACTTAAATTTAGGGAAGCCGTACCCTTAAGCGTGAAAAAAATCATCTTCCTTTTTCTATTCCTTTTCTCCATTTCATTCCTTTGCCAAGCTCAGGGCCAAGTTCCGGCTGCCGAACGTTTCGATAAAGCGCTGGAAGCCATGGAAGATGAAGATAATGGAAAGGCTTTTCTACTTTTCAATTCCTGGCTGATGGATCATCCCGGGGATACCGAAGCGTATTGGTACCGGGCAGTTTTACTGGAAGAATTTGAGCAATATGAAACGGCGCTTGCTGATTACAATATTTTGCTTGAAATGAATCCCAATCGTGGAGAAGCCCTCATGGCTCGCGGAAGAGTCCGATACCGACTCGGCCAGTATGAAAAAGCAAAAGAGGATTTCAAGGCATTTTTGATTGCTCCTCCCGGCGAAACCACTCAAATCATCTATCAAAAATCAGCAACGGGTGAAGGAATTTCCCGGATTTTCACAGCTCAGACAGAGAATCCTTCTCAGGCATACTATCATTTAGGATTATGCAGCATTGCCCTGGAGGAAAATGAAGAGGCTGTTTCCTATTTGGATTCTGCAATTTATTACGACCCCGAAGAAGCGGATTTCTACGTGGAAAAAGGAAAAGCCCAGGCCCAAATGGGCGAAAAAGAGTTGGCACAAGAATCCTACGAAAGAGCTTTGGAATTAAATCCGGATCATTTTTTGGCTATCCAGCGAATGGTATTTCTTACTCAAAATGCTGACGAAGAAGCTTTGGAAGAATTGACCAGAGCGATCATGGAATCATCTCCCGGAAACCCGGAACCCTTCAAACAAAGAGGTTATTTCCGAATGATAAAGTCTGATCCTGAAGGCGCAATCGCGGATTTCACCGAAGTCCTTTTACTCGATCCGGAAGACATCGAAACCTGGTATTATCGCGGAAAAGCAAATGCTTCCCTTCAGAATTGGGACGATGCCGAAACCGATTATTCCAATAGCCTGGAAATGGGAGGTCCGAATGCAGAGGTATTTTTAGCGCGTGGCCAGGCTCGGTACATTTCCAAAAACTGGATGCTGCCTTAGCGGACTTTACCATGGCGATTTTTCATGATCAGGAAAATCCTTCCGGATATTACCACCGTGGAACCACTCTTCAGCGATTGGGAAAAATAGCTGAGGCTTGTCCTGATCTTTTGAAAGCAAAAGAAATGGGAATGGAAGAAGCAGCGGCTGTTTGGGAAGCAGTCTGCGGAAAAGAGAATTAAAGTTCCTTTACCGTATCCACCTGAGAAGCTATCCAGGCCGGTCTCCAGGAAGCCACCATCGTGATTGCTATCACTGCCAAGCTTATCCAAAGGAAGTCCGACCAGACGATTTTTACCGGGTAAGCATCTACAACTGCTGAAGAAATCCCAAGCGAGACGAGCCCAAAAATCTCCTGCATCCAGCAAACGAAATATCCCAGGACGAGCCCGATGACGGCTCCGCTAAAAGCGATCAAAGCTCCTTGTTTCAGGAAAATACTTCGGATCAATCGATCCGGCGCTCCCATTGCTTTGAGCACGGCGATGTCTTTCTTCTTTTCGATGGCCAGCATGCTCAGGGAAAAGAAGATGTTAAAGGAAGCAATCGCCAGAATAAATGTCAGGGTGAGGAATACGAAAAGCTTCTCCAGTTTGACGGTTCGAAGTAATCCGGCATGTTGTTCGTCTTTATTTTTCACTAGAAACTTTGGCCCCAAATGAGCTTTCAAAGTTGACTGGACCTCATTGATTGATACTCCTTCAGCAACCTTTATTTCCAGTGAAGTCCGCTTATCCCCATAGTTCAATAAATCTCGGGTAAACGCGAGCGGTGCAATCACATACTCATCATCAAACTGACGATCAATACTGAAGAAAGCTACCGGATCGAGAATTCCCGAGGTATAAAGTTGGGTCGGATCAATGGAGGCTGCACTTCTCGGCGCTTTTGGGTAATAGACTTTCAACGGAACATTGATATCATCCAGATTCACGGAGAGAAAGAAACCGACTCCTCTTCCAAGAATTGCAGCAGGACGAAGCTCAGTTCCAAGCGTGGTATCTCCCCAAAAATAGCCTTTTGAAAACCTCCTCTGATCCAGAAAATTATCCGAAACTCCTTTGATCCGCGCGACCATTTGATTGCCGTGGTAGCCCAGAAGCGCATTATCCTCTATTACTTCTGTGAGAATGGCGACACCTTCCAGATTCCGGATGCTGTCCAGCCATTCTTCATTGGTCAGAAAACTTTTCCCTTCCACTACTTCGATCTTCAACTCCGCATCAAAGCTGGCAAAAAGGCTTTTGATCAAATCCTCCAGACCATTAAATACCGACATGACAATCACTAATGCCATTGTCCCAACTGCAACCCCAATCATGGAGATAGTGGACAGCACCGTGATGAAATTTCGCTTTTTCTTACTGCGAAAATATCTTGCCGCTATGAAATAACTGAGATTCAAGAAGCCTGGCTTTTAATCATCGTTTTCCTCTTCGTTTTCTTCCTCAGGCGGTGCTGACGGGATATGAAGGTCAGAAATGACTTTGTCCATATGCTGTGCATAAGAAGCGGAATCATCCGGAAAAAATGCCAGTTCGGGGATAATTCGAACAGATTTTCCAATCCGCTTTGCAAGCTGGTGCCTGATATCTTTTTTATGCTCGTTGATCAGGTCGTATGTTTGCTTGGGATCAGCCAGCAAGAAACTCAGGTAAACTTTGGCGAATCCCATGTCCGGACTTACCAAAACACGGGTAATCGTCACCATTGCGCGACCGATCAGGTGTTTTGATTCTTTTTGAAAAATATCTCCGAGCTCCTTCTGGAGCATTTTAGCGTGTTTTTGTTGTCTTTTACTTTCCATGACAAGTATTTGTGGTACAAATTTAGCGAAATAGTTGGGCATGCTTTAATTTCGGGCAAAACCAACCTCTCTCAATCTCCAATTCCCTTGCTCAGCTTTTTCAAAGTCAATGATCCTTTCAGATTAATCGGTATCGGGCTATTCGCTCTGATCCTGACTTTAGTCTATTTGCTTTGGAATCCATTTCCGTTGACTAACCCCCAATTGATCTGGATGGTTTTGGGAGAAAGGCTTGCTGAGGGACATTTCCTTTACCTCGATGTCATTGACGATACCGGGCCACTTTCGGCAGCATTTTTCGCCATTGTTGATTTTTTCTTTGGGAGAAATAAGCTAGCCTATGAGCTCATAGGCCGTACTTTAATCCTCATTCAGGTGATTTATTGGAACACCATTCTGATTAAGTACCGGGTTTTCGATAATAACACATACTTGCCGGCAATTATTATGCTGGCATTGTTTCATATTTCATTTGACTTATTAAGTCTTTCTCCGACTTTGCTGGGAAGCACATTTTTGATTTTAGCATTAGGTCAGCTTTTCTCGCAAACTGTTCTGCAAAAAGAAACGAGTGAATCCACTTTGCTAATCGGACTTTATGCAGGTCTGGCCACCGGGTTCAATCCGAATTATATCCTCTTTTTGCCTTACATGATATTCACCGGGATCGCGATCAGCGGATTTTCATTCCGCCAGTTGATGCTTTCATTGGTAGGCTATTTCCTTCCGATTTTGCTCATCTCGGTCTATTACTTTTGGAATGACGGTTTGGAAGCAGCATTCGACATCTGGCCATTGATTTTTCAATCAGACAAGTATGAGTTCCAATCTTACCTGAGCTGGTTGATTTTGGGTGCTTTCCCTATTTTGATGGCATTGGTTGGGTATTTTCTCAGCGCCGTTCTCCGCGGATCCACCATCAATCAGCAAAAGCAGAGACAGTTGATTATCATCTGGATCTTCTTTTCAGCAATGGAGTTCTTTCTAATCAAACGACAGGCTTCGTATCAATTGGTCATTTTCATTCCGGGATTGACATATCTGATCACTCAGTTTTTTCTGAACATGGGCCGGGGAATGATCGCAAAACTTAGCTTTTATATCCTGATTATCGGTTTGCCGGGATTCGCCTTTTGGTACTGGCATGGTACTGTGGAAACACATTCGGACTATTTCGTAGAGGATTCTGCTCCAATTGAGTACACCGGAAGTGTCATGATTTTGGGAGAAGATATTTCGCCTTACCTCCATTCTGAAATGAGCGGTCCGTTTCTTAATTACAAGCTCAGCAAACTCTATCTGGAGAGAAAAAGAGATCTCCCGGAACGCGCTAAATTGTTTCAGTTGCTTCAATTGGAAAAGGCGGATGTCGTATTGGATCAGGAAGGAGTCTTCAGTAAACTTCTTCAGGATTATCCCGAACTCAGCAAGCAATATGATACACCCGAGCCGGGGGTTTTCTTGTTAAAATAGAAGTTTGCCTTTTCGCATATTTTGATCTTTTCAGAAATCCATCTTTCCATGATCATGCTCAACAAAGTCCATCATATTGCAATTATCTGCAGTGATTACGAGGTGTCCAAAGGATTCTACACCAAGATTCTTGGGCTGAAACTGGAGCATGAGATTTACCGAAAAGAACGGCAATCCTACAAAGCTGATCTCTCGTTGAACGGGGAATACATTATTGAATTGTTTTCATTTCCCTCGCCGCCAGCCAGGCCTTCCCGACCGGAAGCCACAGGTTTGAGGCATTTAGCGTTTGAGGTGGATAATATCGAAAAGGAAGTTGAGGAACTGAGCAAACTGGGAGTAAAAGCTGAACCTGTTAGAATCGATGAATTCACCGGAAAGAAATTTACTTTTTTTTCAGACCCGGATGACCTGCCTATCGAGTTTTACGAGAAATGAAATACGCCCATAATCTGAAGCCTTAATTTATTTTTTAGCCGGAATTGGCCTTGCAATTAGCCCAATCTGCATCCTGATTGTGTTTGGAGATTTTTATCTCTATCTTTTTAAATGTTGCCCCTTGGAATTTGAATTTTCAATTCCGCAAGGTCAATCCTGAATCCACAGACTTATGAAACCTACTAACAGACGATCGTTCCTGAAAGCCGCCAGTTTACCTATTGGGGTTGGTTTGGGGCTTTTACCTTTTTCGGAAAACCTTCAAGCAGAAACTTTGAGTAATCCTCTCGCTTCCAATTCAAAAATCAAACTGAGCCTGAATGCCTGGTCGTATAATCTGCCGCTCTACAAGCATATGAAAGGGGAATCCGGCGGAATGAGCTTGTTTGACATGCTGGGGGAATGTGCCCGACTGGGATTTGATGCGGTGGATCCGACCGGATATTTTTTCCCGGGATATCCCGAAGTGCCGGAAACCAAATTGATCAACGAATTCAAGCGTCGCGCTTTCCAACTCGGTTTGGATATCAGCGGAACAGGAATTCGAAATGATTTTGCACAAGCAGACAAGAAAAAAAGAGCCGCAGATGTGGTGATTGCCAAACGCTGGATTGAAGTGGCAGCGGAAATGGGAGCTCCGGTTTTACGTGTATTCGCGGGAGTCCAACCGAAAGATCATTCCTGGGATGAGACAGCCGTTTGGATGTCCGAGGCTTTGGCTGAAGTAGCCGAGCACGGATCAAAATTCGGTGTGATGGTCGGCATACAAAATCATGGAGACATGCTGAAGAGTGCGGATGAGGTGTTGAAAATCCTGGAAATGGTCAAATCCGACTGGTTGGGAACGATCGTGGATACGGGTTATTTCCTGACTCCTGATCCTTATACCGACATCGCAAGAGTGATACCCTACGCTGTCAACTGGCAGGTGAAGGAATTGCTGAGCGATCGGAAAGGTGGAAAAATTGATATGTCCAAGTTGGTTGGTATCATCCGGGCTTCGAATTATCGGGGATATGTGCCAATCGAAACTCTTCCCGAACCCGGGAAAGATGCGGAATACGATGCCTACAAAAAGGTGCCTGAGTTATTGGATGCTCTAAAGAAAGGTCTTGAGCAACGAGCTTAATTGAATTTTTAAGTGTTGGAATGGCTGTTTCCTGCGAAAACCCGGGCAGAAATTCAAGGTTTGAAAGACAGGATGAGACATTTGGTTTTTGAATACGTTATTTTAGTTAGATGAAAGAATTTAAAGGTGATTAATCAGATGTTAAAATCTATAATTTTTTTGTTCCTGGTTTTTTTTAGTCAGGCTGTTTATTCACAATCTGCCTGGCTGGAAAAGCCCAAAACGACTTTCTCAGGGTTTGTCGATGTATTTTATGTCTATGATTTTAATAAGCCTGAAACCAATTCAAGACAGCCCTTTTTTTACAATCACAATCGGCATAATGAGTTTAACCTGAACCTTGGCTATCTGAAAGTTTCCCTGGAGCATTCCAGATACCGTGCAAATTTTGCTTTGCAAGCCGGAACTTACCCAAACGATAATTATGCTGCTGAGCCTGGAGCTTTGAAAAATATTTTTGAGGCAAATGCTGGAATCGCATTGAACTCAAAAAGTAACCTTTGGCTGGATGCAGGGATTTTTGGATCGCACATTGGGTTTGAAAGTGCCATTTCGATCGACAATTGGATCCTCACAAGATCTCTTCTGGCTGAGAATTCCCCTTACTTCGAAACAGGCGCAAAGCTCACATTTACTCCTACTGAAAAATGGGAAATAGCTGGCCTGATTCTCAATGGCTGGCAGCGAATTCAGCGATTAGAAGGCAATTCAATGCCCTCGTTTGGAACTCAGGTGAAATTCAGTCCAAATGAGCAAATCCTGATAAACTGGAGCACATTTATCGGAACAGACGATCCTGACAGCATCCGAAGGCTGAGGTATTTCAATAACTTTTATGGCCAATTTCAATTGACCGAAAAAATTGGATTGATTGGCGGATTTGATCTGGGATTACAAGAAAGAGAAAAAGATTCTGCGGATTACGATACCTGGCTCAGCCCGGTTATAATCGGACAATTCGCCTTTCACCAAAAATGGAAGGCTGCTATCCGCGGGGAATATTATCAGGACCCGACAGGGATTAAAATTCCTACAGAAACACAAAATGGATTTAAGACGACAGGACTTTCGCTGAATCTTGATTATTCTCCCACCCCTAATCTTGCCTGGCGAATTGAAGGACGATGGTTGAAAAGTAAAGACGAGATATTTGAAACACCCGAATCCTATAGTGATCAGAATTTTTTCATTGGCAACTCCATCGCTATCAAATTTGCTGGAGGCTCTGATTAAAAACATTGCTTTGGAAAGCTATTATTTCACTTCAATCAGCAGCTCCCCGAAAATCAAAAAAGCCCGAAGATTATTCTCCGGGCTTTCCATTCTTTTTATCAATTAAGTGCAGTTGATTTTGTTAACACGATTTTGGTGTCTTCCTCCTTCGAAATCCGTAGTCAGGAAGGTCTCCGCCATTTTTTCACCTAGTTCATACGGGACAAATCGGGCAGGGATCGCAAGTACATTCGCATTGTTGTGCTGACGAGCCAGAGCCGCTAATTCCTCATTCCAGCAAAGTGCGGCACGGATTCCCTGATGCTTATTTGCAGTGATGGCAACCCCATTTCCACTTCCGCAAATCACGATTCCGAGTTCATATTCGCCTTTTTCAACAGCTGAACTCAAAGGATGTACAAAGTCCGGATAATCCACTGAGGCTTCAGAAAAAGGCCCGAAGTCCTTTACCTCATAGCCTAAGTCTTCCAGCTTTTGGGTCATTTTTCTTTTGTATTCAAAGCCGGCGTGGTCACCGCCGATAGCTATTTTCTTTACCATGGTAATTTGTTTTATTCTTTGTCCTCTTCTTCTTCCAAATCTTCCGCAGCCTTTTTCACTGCTTTTTCTTTTTCCAATCGCTTAGCAATCTGGATTCCAGCTTCATACAATACCAGGATTGGCATCGCAATTAGAACCTGGCTGATTACATCCGGGGGAGTAATAACTGCCGATAAAACAAGAATAACTACAATTGCATGTCTACGATAAGATCGGAGCATTGCTGCGGTCACCAACCCGGATTTGGAAAGGAAATAAACTACAACCGGAAGCTGAAACATGATAGCGGAAGCCAGCACCAGCATGGTCAATGTAGAGATATAAGACGAAATGTCAAACTCATTGATGATCGTAGGATCAAGCTGATAGTTCGAAAGGAAGTTGATCGACATGGGAGCGAGGATAAAATATCCAAAAGCTGCACCCATAAAGAACAAGAAACTAACAAAGAAGACAGCTCCACGAGCGGCATTTTTCTCCTTATCATACAATCCCGGACTGATGAATCTCCAAACCTCCCAGAAGAGATAAGGGAAAGCCACAATAAAACCTACCACAAGACTTGAAGTCATGTGCATGGAAAATTGGCTGGTCATCTCCCGGCTTTGAAGGGTAAAGGGCAATTCATCGATACAGAGCGCCGCTACGCCCAAGTAATTCCCAAGATCGCAAAACAAGCGATATGTGATGAAATCAACCTTGGAAGGCCCAAGGATAATTACCCCAAAAACAATGCTTTTTGCCAAAAAGGCAATTACAGTGAGAATAAGAACTGCTGAAACGGACCGAAGCAAATGCCAACGCAATGCTTCCAAATGGTCCAGAAAAGACATGCCTTCCTCCTCTTCTTCCTCTTTATATTGATCTAACGCCACTTTTGGGGATATGAATTTTAGTACAAAGGAAATTCAACCATCCAGGTATTGACTTCAGCGCGGATTTTCTGCAATTCAGCTTCCTGGTCATGGTTTTTCAGAGCCCTGTCTATCAGGTGCACGATCTTAATCATATCGGCTTCCTTCAATCCACGAGTAGTCACTGCTGCGGTACCAACACGCATACCTGAAGTCACGAAAGGTGACTTGGTATCGAATGGCACCATATTTTTATTGATTGTAATATCAACTTTGCCAAGTGTCTCTTCGGCGATCTTTCCGGTCAGATCTTTATTTCGAAGGTCAATTAGCATAAGGTGATTGTCTGTTCCTCCGGAAATAATCTGGTAACCGAGACTTACGAACTCATCGGCCATTACGGATGCATTCTTTTTCACCTGAACGACATAATGCATGTATTCGTCTGAAAGCGCTTCCTGAAAAGCAATCGCCTTCGCAGCAATAATATGCTCCAAAGGACCACCCTGAGTTCCAGGGAAAACTCCCATATCCAACAGGGAAGACATTTTTCTGATTTCTCCTTTTGGAGTAGTAAGTCC
This sequence comes from Algoriphagus sp., assembly GCA_036676605.1. Taxonomy (GTDB): domain Bacteria; phylum Bacteroidota; class Bacteroidia; order Cytophagales; family Cyclobacteriaceae; genus Algoriphagus. The sequence goes on along the minus strand of JAKFCO010000085.1, from coordinate 15,246 downwards.
GAATGGATTGTCGAAATCTTCTCTCATCATAATCAAACCACCTCTTGGGCCTCTGAGTGTCTTGTGAGTAGTTGTGGTCACGATATGGCAATATTCAAGCGGATCATTGAGCAATCCTCTTGCAATCAATCCTGAGGGGTGAGAAATATCTGCAAGCAAAAGTGCACCAACCTGATCTGCGATGTCTCTGAGTCTTTCGTAATCCCAATCACGGCTATAGGCAGATGCTCCACAAATCAACATTTTAGGATTTACCTCCAATGCTTTTGCTTCCACCTTATCGTAATCGATCAATCCGGTGGATTCTTCCACACCATAGAAATTCGCCTGATAAAGTTTTCCCGAGAAATTCACAGGAGACCCATGAGTCAGGTGACCGCCATGAGAAAGATCAAATCCTAAGATGGCATCACCGGGCTTCAGACAAGCCAGCATTACGGCAGCGTTAGCCTGAGCACCAGAGTGTGGCTGCACGTTTGCCCAGCCCGCTCCGAAAAGTTCTTTTGCACGATCGATTGCCAATTGCTCGATTTCATCTACTACTTCGCATCCGCCATAGTAGCGCTTACCCGGAAGTCCTTCTGCATATTTATTGGTCAGGACACTTCCGGCAGCTTCCATTACTTGCTTGCTGGTGAAGTTTTCGGAGGCAATCAGCTCGATGCCTCTCTTTTGTCTGTCTTCTTCTTGTGCGATGAGGTCGAAAATAACCGAATCTCTTTTCATAATCAGGGGTTTGAGAGCTAACTATTGAGGGTTTTGCCGGGTTCCTCCGGCTGAAAACGAGGTCAAAAATAGACTTAAACTCCCGATTATCCAATCCAAAAAAGTGTTTGCGCAAAGAATGCTGGATACCTGCCTTTGATTTCCTAATTTGGGTACATGTTTGACTTCAAATTCCGCCCCAGCATGTATTTCATTGGGGATGTAACCTCGATATTATTGGTGAAACTCCACTATCCCGAAAGCAAATGGGGAGAGCAAATCAGCATTTATGCTCATTCGCTGGACACCAGGATTAATTTCGAAGCGGTGGATTTCTATGGCAATGAGTACATGCTGTATCCTTCCAGTGCAGTAGAACCCTTATCCATGGAAGAACTGATCGATATGCTCGAAGGAATGCAGATCAATCGCGACCACCCGGAGGGAAATATGGTGATGACGCTGGACGGATTTCCGGAGGCAAAAAGCCAATTCTATCCTCAGCTGCATGATTACTATCAGGAAAAAAGAAAAAGTCTTGGGCTGGATTAAAAATCAAAAACAGGATTGCATCCTTGAAGTTCAGAGGTTCTGAACCATTGCTCGTACATTTCAAATTTAAGACAGTCGCTTAATTCCATTCCCTGAAAAATGAATTTCTTGAATGAGTAGACAGGTAACCGGGATTTCAACTTATTTGCCTGCTCGGATGATAACAGTGAAACTTGTATCCATTTCTCTCCCTCAATAAAAATCAGTATTAGTTTAGTCATTGTTTCTGAAAGATGGAACAAAAGTATACTGACAATCAAGCATATATAATTATATCAAATTAATTTTCTGTTACGCAAAAAATAGATCTTACCAAATGTTGACATGCTCGGAGCGCTGATCGCTGGCGTCTTTCTTCTATCGGGACTGATTCTTCAGCGATTGCCCGGTTTTCCTTTGGAAATAGCCACTCTTTGGATCAATCGTTATTTACTTTACCTGGTCCTTCCGGCCCTGGCTTTACTCCATATTCCTCAGATTAAGCCGGGGTTAGATTTGCTGGTTCCGATTTCAGCAGCCTGGTTCACTTTTTTCATGTCCTGGGTGATCTTTGGATTGATGGGCAGAATCCTGCATTGGAACAAAGGAACCACGGGATGTCTGGTCATCGTATCCGGACTTGCTAATACCTCTTTTCTGGGTTTTCCTGTCCTTGAGGCCCTTTATGGAAAGCAGTCATTATCTGTCGCTTTACTCATGGACCAAGGGGGATCGTTTCTTTTGGTCTCTTCTCTCGCGATAGTGGTAGGCTCAATTTACAGTCATAAAGAGGGAAATCTGAGCTCGATTCCGCTCAAAATCCTGAGTTTTCCTCCTTTTATTTTCCTGCTTGGAACAATAGTGATGAGTATTTTGGGGTGGAAAACCCCTGAGATTTTTATTCCAATCCTTTCTTCCATAGGAAAGACTATGGCGCCCATGGCTCTTTTGGCACTCGGCGTCAAGTTTTCTCTGGACACAGGAGCCTTGACTTCCAGATTCTATTGGATGAGTATTGGATACCGGCTGATTTTAGCTCCGGCAATGGTTTGGCTTATCTACCGCAATTTCCTTCCCGAAACTGAGTTGACTTTCAAAGTCACTGTCCTGGAAAGTGGCATGGCGCCCATGATTACAGGATCCATCGTAGCGATCCAATACGGGCTTCAACCCAAACTCGCCACATTGCTGGCAAGTCTTGGAATCCCGATTTCACTGATCAGTATTTTTCTTTGGTATCTGTTCTTGGGCTGATCTTAAGACCAGATCCGAATCAATTCAGCGAGGAATTCCGGGTGGATTTGGGCATTGGTTGCAATGATATTTCTCCCAAAAATATAATCTCCTCCTCCTGCAAAATCCGTGACAGTTCCTCCTGCTTCCTGCACGATCAAAGCACCGGCGGCCACATCATAGGAATTGAGGTTGTATTCAAAATAGCCTTCGATTCTTCCTGAAGCGACATAGCAAAGGTCAACGGCTGCACTTCCAAGTCTTCTGAGTCCATGCGTAGAACGCATCAAAAACTTAAGAGCTGCCAAATATTTATCGATCTGTTCAAAATTGTAATACGGAAATCCGGTCGCTATGAGTGATGCTGCCAGAGTCTCTGCCTTGCTTACCCGAATTGGGGTGTCATTGCAGAATGCTCCCCCGCCTTTCATGGCATAGAAGCATTCGTGGCGATTTACTTCATAAACCACACCCAGAATAACCTCTTCGTACTCCATCAAAGCAATGCTAATACAATAGACAGGAAGTCCATGGATGAAATTGGTCGTGCCATCCAATGGGTCAATTACCCAATTGAATTGATCCTGACGGGTAGTGTTCGTTCCTTCTTCTGTGATAAAACCAGCTTCCGGAAAAATCAAACTTAGCTTATCAACGATCTGTCTTTCGGCCTCTTTGTCCACATACGAAACCAAGTCATTAAAGCCTTTGTACTCTACAGTCTTCAGATTGAAGCCTTGTCTTTCCTTTCTAATAAAGGCACCGACTTCTTTGGCGATTTCCTGCGTCTTTTCGAAAAGCAGGCCAAGCGTTTCATTGGATATCATAAATCAGGCAAATAGGTTAATTCAGTCTTTGGGGTTTTTTCCGGCCAGTACGAGTACTATTTCTCCTTTTGTCGGATGAGTCTGGTAATATACTACTAATTCAGCAAGAGTTCCTCTTACATTTTCCTCGTGAAGCTTTGTCAATTCTCTGGATACGCAGGCCTGTCTGTCCGGACCAAAAGCCTCGGAGAATTGCTCAAGCGTCTTCATCAGGCGATGAGTGGATTCATAGAATATCATGGTTCGGGTTTCTTCGAGCAGGGATTCAATCCTGGTTTTTCTTCCCTTTTTATGGGGAAGAAAACCTTCAAAAATAAACCGGTCATTAGGTAGCCCGCTATTGACCAAAGCCGGGACAAATGCTGTTGGGCCAGGAAGACATTGAACGTCCAAACCAGCTGCCAGTACTTCCCTGACCAGTAAAAATCCTGGATCTGAAATCGCGGGAGTTCCGGCATCGCTGATTAAGGCGAAGACTTCTCCCTTTTTCATCCGATCCACCAGCTTTTGCACAGCTTTATGCTCGTTGAAAATATGGTAGCTCTGAAGTGGTCGGGAGATCTCAAGATGTTTGAGCAGGATTCCGCTCGTACGCGTATCCTCAGCCAATATCACATCAGCGCTTTTGAGAACTTCCAATGCTCGAAGCGTAATGTCCTTGAGGTTCCCGATAGGAGTAGGAACCAAATAAAGGTTGATAGGATGGTCAATCATTAATCGATGGAATCAATCGCTTTAGCAAGTTTACGATCTTTTGCAGTCACCTTATTGCCCTCATCATGGGTGGTGAGTTCTATGTCTACTTTATTATAAACATTACTCCAATTGGGATGATGCTGATGCTCTTCAGCCAAAAATGCCACTCGGGTCATAAAAGCAAACGCTTCTTGAAAATCCTTAAACTTGAAAGATTTTTTGAGCATATTATTTTCCTCGATCCACATGATTAAAAGTATTTAGAGTGATATCACACCTTCAATCGAAGATGCCCTTTCGTAAATGTCGATGATTTGGTCAGCACTATCCATCAATACCTGAATGGTAGCACTGACATATTTTCCTCCGGAACTTGGTTTGAGGGACATTTCATTCTTGGGGAATAGTGCCCCAATCTCAATCTCAGTTCCGTTTGGAACGATGAATTTAAACATATAAAGCATGGGAAATTGCCCGGTTGCTTCTAATTTTTCCTTGAAGGCTACTTTATCAAATTGATTCTTCATTGCAATGACTCATTAAACGATCCTATTGGATATAAACAAAGAACCCATGCTTGTGGGCATGGGTTCAAATTTTAAGGCTTAGAAGAATTTATATCGGAAGTCTTTGACATTGGCGAGTTCCTGAAGTGCCATCATAACTTGATACGTGGTTCTTTGCGAAGCGTTTTGAGTCAATTGCCCTTGGTAGTTAGTATAATCTCCAATTTCAGCTGCAGGAGTAAGCGTGTTCAGCTTAGCTACCATTACTCCGATATCTTCCTGGATAGGCATTGTTATTTGACCATTGGTAAGTCCAAAGACAGATCCGATGGCACGGGGAGCAAATCCAATACCCGGGATCACTGCAGCGCTCAATTTAAGATCCGGAAATTCATTCACAGAAGCTTCATTTGGATAGACAGCCTGCATCTCTGCGAGAGTTGCTTTTCCTTTCAGCTTCTCAATGATCATCGCTGCCTTTTTCTCATTTCTTACCAGCAATTCAATTTGCTCTCTCACATCAGCCAAAGTAGCATCTCCTTCTTCTTTTCTGTTGACAAGAGTTGCTACCAGGTAAGAATTGTCTAATTCAAAGACAGGAGAAACTTCCTCTTCGGATGCTTCTGAAAAAGCCCATCTTACGACTTCTCTTGCATTCTGCATGTTATTCAGATTACGGCTTCCTGCCTCCAGGTTATTTGCCTGTATGATTCTATAGCCAGCTGCTTCAGCTTTCTCAGTGAATTCACCTCTGTTACCAGCTTCAGCTGCGAATGTGTCAGCATTTCTGAAAGCTTCATTTCTTGTTGCATCACTTGCCACAAGTTCCAACTCCAAAGTTGCAACCTTAGTGTAAGTGCTTTTAGGCATTTCGGTCACTTCAATGATGTGGAAACCATATTCAGTTTCTACCAATTCATTTAGCAAACCAGGAGCGCTTGCAGCATACGCAGCATTTGCAAATGGCTCAACAAAGTCTTCCTTTGCAAACCACCCGAGGTCACCGCCATTTTGAGCAGTACCGTCCTGACCATATTGTTGTGCAGCTACGGCAAAGTTTCCATTGGCTTTCACATCAGCAAGCACTTGTTCTGCCTGAGCTTTCACCTGAAGAATTGCTGCGCTATCCAAACCCTGAGTACTGAATAAAATATGTGAAGCTCTGATTTTTGGAGTTCCTTCATATTGCTCAGATACTTTATAAGTAACATAACTGGAATTTGGAGTCACAAAAGGACCGTAAACCTGACCAGGCAATACTTCCCCAACGTTGCTTGTAAGGCTGACAGGAAGCGGATCGCCAGGGGCAAACGTAAAGAATGGAGTCTGCGTCTCAGAGTTTCTTACTGCGAAAAGAGAATCGTTCTCAGCAGTCTTCAATTCATCTGTTAACTGGTTAATTCTGGTGATTACATCTGCAGAATCAATTCCACTTGGAAGAATACTGAAGCTGATGTACTCAAGATTAGCGGTGTTTTTTGTTTTGAATTTGGCTTGATTTTTTTTCAAATAAGCAGTCAATTCACTTTCTTCCAATGTGACATCAGAATCATTGATTGCAGTATAAGGAATAAACAGAATGGAAGCGTCAGCAAGTGAATTTGCTGCTTTGTATTCTAATTTGGCTTCAGCAGAAGTTGCATATTCTGAAGTAGCCATGAGGTTGTCATATTTGATTCTTAATCTGGAATCTGCAAAAAGTTTCTCTTGCTGTGCCCAGAAAGCTTGCTGTGCAGGATCTGCTGTCTCAAGTGACTGAAGGAATGTAACAAGTTGATTTTTATCAAACTCACCCGTCTGTGGATTCACAAGTTGCTGACGCAATTCGGCAACAATATTCTTTCCCTGAACCATATCAACCAGTTCAGCATCAGAAACAGTCAGTCCGAGTTTTTCATATTCTTCATTGAATACGCGCTCCACAATCATGGTCTGCCAAGCCTGCTCCCTTACTGTGAACATTTCTACCTCAGATGGTACACGGCCAGTTCGTTGCTGATAGCCTGCCTTAACTTCTTCGACTTTGGCTACATATTCTTCGTAAGAGATTTCCTCTCCTGCGATTTCACCTACGATGTTTTGATTTGAACTGAGCAGGTTGGAGCTGGGACTAAGCAAATCTCCACCCAATAGGAATAGAATTAACCCGCCGGCAATTACGCCGATAGCGAGACCCGTTCTCTGTCTAATTTGTTTAATTAACGCCATTTTTGATACTACGCTTTTTTTGAGTGTCGCAAAATAATAGCATTAGTAACGAAATTCAAAATTTAATCTGAATCAAAGCCTTATCTAAAAAATTCCCGAAGTGCTGATTTTCAGCTTAACTGAATCAATTCGGTGGTCTTGTTTGGTGACAATTGTGAAAGTATAAGGACCAAAAGTCACGGACTCTCCCTTTTTGGGAAGGTTTTCTGCCAAAGAGAGAATCAGTCCGGATAGGGTCTCAAAGTCCCCAATGGGCAATTCCCATCCGTATTTATCATTCAAATAATCGATCTCGTGTCGGGCGCTAAGTAAATATTCCTGCTCGCCGGTTTTTTGCTCGATCAAATCATCGCTGTCATATTCATCGTCGATTTCTCCGAAAATTTCTTCAATAATATCTTCCATCGAAACGATCCCGCTGGTCCCTCCAAATTCATCGACAACCAGAGCAAGACTTTTTCGCTCCTGGATAAATTGAATCAAAACCTCGTTTGCCAGAGCTGATTCCGGGGCAATAATGATCGGGGTGAGGATTTCATCAATGGTTTTAGGCTTTTTGAAAAGCTCCAAATGATGACAATATCCAATCACCTCATCTATGGAGTCCCGGTAAACGATTACTTTGGAATGTCCGCTTTCTTCAAAAACTGTTTTGAGTTCTTGAATCGTATCATTCACATCCACAGCGACCAAATCAGTCCTTGGCACCATGCATTCCCGGATTCGGACGGTTTTGAACTCTACAGCGTTTTCAAAAATCTTGGTATCAATATCAACTTTCCCTTCTTCCCGACCCTTGCTCATGTGATTTTGGATGAAGCTGTTGAGGTCGGTAACCGTGAAAACAGGCTTGTCTTCACTGTAAGGAAGTCTAAGGACTTTGGTGATGAAAAACCGTGACAGCCCGACTACAGCCCAGACTATCGGATACATCAAAAAGTATATTCCCAGAAAGGGTATGGCGAAGAAGTTTAACATGCTGTTTGGATTCAGCATAAAAAAGCTTTTTGGTAAAAATTCACCCGTAATCAAAACGATAATGGTGGAGGCGACTGTCTGTATCAGCAGGATGACTGCTTCGTTATTTATACTTGCCGGAAGCCACATTCTCAAAGGCACTTCCAGGAGAAAAGCCATAAAAGTACCGTATACAACCAGGCAGATCGTATTTCCCAGGAGAGTTGTCCCGATGAATTGACCCGGACTTTGCACAAACCCACTCAAAATCTTCCCCCTCATATCGCCTTGCTTATTTTGAAGCTCGATCTGCAATTTATTGGAGGAGGTGTAAGCGATCTCTATTCCGGAGAAAAATGCGGAGAACAAAAGGGAAATCAGAACTATGATCAAGTAGGAAACTTCCATTTTTAGCGCTTTTTGCCAGCTTTAATTTTTTTCTGGGGAGGAACTGGTTCTGTTGGATGCTGCATTCTTCGATATTGAAACCAAAATAACAATGCAACAGCAAACATAAAAATCGGATAGGAAGCACCGATTCCGGCAGTCAACGATTGGTGTATTCCTACAATAATCAATGCTAAAGAAAGGGATAACAAAAGCGCGTCAGGTAGTTTCATGTGTATCTAATCCGGTTTCAATGGCCATATGGAATTCGCAATAACTAACTATATCCATCAATATTATCTTCTGAAATATGCTCATCATATTCCTTCTCCGGGCAATACGGTGCGACTATCTCTTACTTTTTTAAGCTTGTATTTACTGAAACTCTCATCCGCTTCCATGCCGGTACCATTGAATAGTGTTTGTTTTTCCTGAATGGTCACAAAAGTCTCGGTGTAGATTTTCTTATCTGTTGGATTCCAATACAACTCCTCTGATTGCAGTCGCTGATCTTTCAACAGGTTTTTAACCTGTACGTTCCCTATTCCCTTATAGATGTTTTCTGCTTTGAGAAAATATCCTTTGTCCGCCGTCATTGTAGTACTTAGTGTCCCCTCCACTTCAAAAAATTGGATGTCTATTCCTTCAGGAAATTCAATGTCCCCATTAGAAAATTCAAATTGCTTCGGAGCTCTGATTTCTGATCTCACTACCGCCGAATCGCTGTGAACCAAATGAATATTAATGGCACTGTTGATCGGCCCATCGTAGACTTTAAGTGCGGATGTATCCACATCTTCCCGACATGAAGCGAAGACTAAACTTAAAATAAAAAAGAGAAATCCCGGTACCTTATTCACGTTTCAAAGATACTTGATTTTTAATCGAACGGCTATAAATAGATAAAGGCAGTCCAGGGACTGCCTTTATCTATTCCAAATAAATATTAATCTCTTGTAGCAAGCGTCACGGTCTCACCTATCCAGCATCCTGTGTTGATAGAAGAACCAACCGCAAGACCTTCTGTGAAGAGTTCCTCTTTGGATGGGAATCTTGCACGAGCATTAGCCATTCCTTTGGAATCACCGGCTCTTTGGTAAGCGTTGTAAGCAGCGATGTAGATAGAGTAGTCTTTTGCACGGCTCTCTCCACCTCTGCAATCATTTGCAGAATTCATATAAAGATTACCAATCAATGCGTAAGCATCGGCAGTTTTAGACTCATCAAGTGCTACTGCTTCTCTTGCAGAAGTTCTTGCCTGAGACTTTCTCCCTTGGCTACCATGAATTTTTGCCAACTCCAAATGAACCTCAGACTTCTGTGCATCATTTTCAGCAAGAGTCAAAGCTTTCTCCAAAACCGGTAAAGCTTTATCATAAGCACCTTCCTGCAAATATCTCATAGCTCTTACCTGAGAGGTTGAGAAAGTTGGGTTATTGGTGTCAATTACTTCCAATGCTGAAAGAAATGCGTTTGAAGAATAGCATTTGTACTGGACAGAATACTTGAAGATTTGGTTTGCCAAAACCTCATTAGTAGGATCAGCCGCCAATTTTGGTCCCATTGTGTTTTCGATGAAATCACAATCGATCAATTCCATAGCTACCAGCAATTGCTCTACCTGACCTTTCGGACTGGAAACATCCTTGCCTTCAGCCGCAGCTTTGTCCAACTGAGCGGTGATTTTATCATAAATCGCCAGTACTTGTTCAGGCTGATAAGCCTTGTTCATCAGATAATTTCTTCTGATCAAGTCAAAATAAGCCGCTGTCAAGCCCGGAGAGATCGCCCCATTCAATTCCTGAGCTTTCTCAAAATCAACGATTGGTATTTTTAGCTTTTCTTTATCTGCTTTATAAAACTGGTATCCGTAATACGCCTTATTTTCAATCCATTTAGCTTCATTCTTATAGATCTCTCCTCTTTTTGAATAAAGAGTAATAACCGAATCCTGATAAACCGCTTTTTGAGCAACATCTGCAGCGGCATCGGCGGCTCCCTTATAAATAGTCACACCATTGATGTAAAGTGACTCATTCAATTCGGGTGCATTGACCAATAACCAATTAAGTGGCTTGGTTGCATCCACAAACTGTTCAGACTTCATGTAGTCAGTGTAAGCCGCATTGAGCTCTCGTGCTTTTGCTTCCTGAGCAGGATCTGCAGGCCAGTTCCATCCATCCTGCTGTGCCTGAGCCATACCAGCCAGGAGCAAGGCCGAAAGAGTAAGAAGGGTCGATTTAATTTTCATGTCTATTTAATTGGTTTGATTCGGTAACATTCAATCTTGATGCGCTTTTTAGGATTTGCTCACCTCAATCTCCTGTAATGGTTTAGCTTTATTCAAATACTCTTTTATAGAACCAACTATTGTCATTAAGTGAAAGCCCGAAGGTGAAGTTCACATAACTTTCTTTAATCAGCCCATTTTCTGTTGTTCCTCTTTGTCCAACCTTTACCGCAAAATTTACGAGTGAAAGTTGGTTGACTGGAAAGGATGTTCCAAAGTTAATGCCAATGTCATTTATGTTTGTTTGGTTCAGGTAGTAGGGTGTTTGCTGAAATTCCACTCCAAAACGATACGTAGTGCGTTTTAGGGGGCTATCAATAGACAAATAATCCGGTACAATCTGAAAACCTAAACCAACTTTTATAACTTCTTTTAACTGAAGCGGATCATCCAGGAAGGACCTGTATTGAGTGAAATCCTGATACTGTCCTTCCAGTCCAACGACAAATTTATTCATTTTTTCGTACGTCACTCCAAATCCATATCGATTTGGGATGTAAACGCTACCCTTTTCATTGTTGGCAATCAGATCTCCATCCGAATCGGGGTCGCTAGCTTGGCCAGAAGCAGCCAGCTTAGCAAAAGCTTTTCCACTAACATCCCCTAAATTCTGATAAATGGCTCCCAGGTGCAGGTTACTTTTATCACCTACTTTGAAAAAGTAGTGAGCACCGAATTTCAGACCGATATCACTTACCGTTAATCTCTCGTAATATTCTGAGACAGTTCCCACTGAATTGCCGTTATCATCAAACAGCGAAAGCCGATTCGTACGGATAGTTGAACCAAACAAATAAGAGCCCTGAACACCTAAACTCAGGTTTTTTGCAGCCAATACACCAAAATTTAAATAGGCTTCGGAAATTCCACCATCTCCTTTAATCGAATTAAAAGCTTGCAGTTCAGCATTATTTACCAAACTCGCGATGATCATTCGATAGTTTACACTGGTTATTTGATTCAGACCCATTCCGGCAGTGAACTTTCCGGATTTGACGGGTAAGGAAAATGCTATGTATGAAAGTCCTCCACCATCTACTTCCGAAGTTCTCTGTCCGTTATCAGCGTTAATTTTTTTGTAATTAAGTGCTGCCTGAAAATTGAAAATCGTATTTCGGGTTGTTAAAGCAGGATTGACCACATTGGCATTCCAACCGGTTCCAAAACTAATCCCAAGACCGCCCATACCCTGATTCTGGGTAAGGCCGGAATAATTGAATTCTCCGATTCCTAAAGCACTATAGGTAGAGGAACTAGACTGGGCAATTGCCTCAGAAAACAAGAAAAGGGTGCAAAGGACACCCAGCAATTTCAATTTGATTTTACTCAACATTGTGGTTTAGAATGCAATTAAGTCCATGAAGGACTAAATTTGGGACTACAAATATGTGGCCTTTTGCCAATGAAACAAAAGATTGAGCGTCTCCGCCACAAACAAAGACCTTGATTTTGGGATAATCTTTCCGATAAGCCTGAATTTGACCTATTAATTCATACTCAACGCCATACCAAATTCCGGTCTGCATGCACGTGATCGTATTATCTCCGATCCGATTTTTTGGTTTCTCCGTCAGTTCTACCAAAGGAAGCCGGGCCGTAAGCGAATTCATCGCTTTTGCTCTCATGGTAAGCCCGGGGCTGATTGCTCCGCCCTGGTAAGCATCGTCCTGATTTACAAATTCAAAGGTAATACAACTTCCCAAGTCAATAACCAGGACGGGACCTTTGCCGGCCAATTGCCATCCTCCAATCACCGCCGCAACCCTGTCCAGTCCCAATGTAGCCGGACTTCCATATGAATTCGAAATCGGAATTGCTGTCTGAGAGGTCAGGAAAATGAAATCGAAAGGCAAAAACTTTTGCAATTCTTCTTGACTCCATCGCACTGAACTTACCAGACAATTGCCGAAATTACGATTGGACCAAGTGGCGATTGCACCTGATAAATCATCAAAAACACCCTCCCACACCAATTCAGCCTTTTCAAAAAGGGCAGATTTGATTCTTGTATTTCCGATGTCAATGACCAGATTTGGCATTAATTAGTTTTTAGATTCGCAAATTAGACATTTAAAAAAAACAGGGCTTTTCATCCACATCAATTTATCTTTGATTAACGGATCCTTAACATACTTTAACCCATGAGCAACCCAAGCTACAGAATGATCGGACTGATGTCCGGCACCTCAGGTGATGGTCTGGATTTGGCCTATTGCCACTACAAAAAGCAAGACCATTGGACATTTGAGATTTTACATTCCATGACAATTCCTTTTCCGGAGGTTTTGGGAGAAAAATTGATAAAGTCGCACCTGCTTTCGGCTTTGGACCTGGCTATTTTGGATGTGGATTTTGGCCGGTGGATGGGAGAAAAAGTAAAAGATTTTTGCGAAGAAAATGAGATTTTTCCGTTCGCTGTTTGCTCTCACGGGCATACTGTTTTTCACCAGCCGAATAAAGCTATAAGCCTTCAAATCGGCAATGGATGGGCACTTCACCAGGCCTGCGGATTAAAAGTTATCAATGATTTCAGAATGCTGGATGTGCAATTGGGAGGACAAGGGGCACCTTTGGTTCCGATCGGAGACCAATTGCTTTTTCCTCAGATCGACTTTTGCCTGAATCTCGGAGGCATCGCCAATATCAGCATGGATGCCAATGGGAAAAGAATAGCTTTTGATTGTTGTCCTTTCAACTTGCTCCTGAATGAGCAGGCAAATATCCTTGGGGCCCCTTATGATAAAGGCGGAAGCTGGGCAAAGGAGGGATCGGTTAGTTTTTCTTTGTTTAGTGAACTGAATGCCCTTCCTTTTTATGCCAATAATGCTCCCAAATCTCTTGGCAGGGAAGACATGGAAGAGGAATTTCTGCCCCTGATCATGAAGTCCGGAGTTTTTCCAAAAGACATCTTGTGTACGCTTGTCGAGCATTATGCATTTCAAATGTCAGAAGTAATCAAATCAAATCAGGTAAAAGAAAGTCCATCGGTTCTCATCACTGGAGGCGGAGCTTACAATTCCTATTTTATTGAACGCCTCGATCATCATCTCCAAGGGAAATGGACCCAATATGCTGCCTCATCGGAACTGATCGAGTTTAAGGAAGCCCTCGTCTTTGGTTTTTTAGGAGTGCTGAGATTGAGAAATGAAAACAACTCATTGGCCTCAGTGACCGGAGCAAAACAGGACTCTTGTGGAGGAACTGTCTATGGGTAATTGCCTGTCGAAGCTGGTTTAGGTGGGGATGTTTATTTTTCTATTTTTGCCCGAGGAATAAACCCAACTAAATACATGCAAGAGTTACTAAAAAAGTTTGAAAACAAGCAGCCGGAGATCATTTTCGAGTGGAGTGACAGCGAATCTGAAGCTGAAGGCTGGGTGGTAATTAATTCACTCAGAGGCGGAGCTGCCGGCGGTGGCACAAGGATGAGAAAAGGCCTTGACAAACGCGAGGTAGAATCCCTCGCCAAGACGATGGAAGTGAAATTCACCGTATCAGGACCTGCAATCGGCGGAGCCAAATCCGGAATCAACTTTGATCCCAATGATCCGCGAAAAGAAGCGGTCCTTCAAAGATGGTACAAAGCAGTCATGCCACTTTTGAAAAGTTACTACGGAACAGGCGGAGACCTCAACGTCGACGAAATCCATGAAGTAATTCCAATTACAGAATCGTACGGACTTTGGCACCCACAGGAAGGAATCGTAAACGGGCACTTCCATGCTACTGAACCTCAAAAAATCCGAAAAATTGGCCAGTTGCGCCAGGGTGTTTCCAAAGTTTTGGAAGATCCGAACTTCACCCCAAATGGCTCCAAAAAATACACGGTGGCAGATATGATTACGGGATATGGTGTCGCGCAAGCTGTACTTCACTACTACCAAATCTGGGGTGGGGATATAAAAAGCAAACGGGCAATCATCCAGGGATGGGGAAATGTCGGCGCAGCAGCAGCTTGTTTCCTTGCGGTGGAAGGCGTGAAAATCGTAGGGATTATTGACAAAAATGGAGGAGTCATTAAGGAAGAGGGCTACAACCTGGATGAGATTAGGGACTTATTCCTGAAAAGAAATGGAAACACCCTTGTTGCTGACAATATGATCCCATTTGCAGAGATCAATGAAAAAATCTGGGACATCCCATCAGAGATATTTATCCCGGCAGCTGCTTCACGGCTTGTCACCCGGCAGCAGACGGAGCGAATGATCAAAGCCGGACTTGAGGTGATCTCTTGTGGTGCCAATGTTCCTTTTGCCGATTCAGAAATTTTCGTTGGGCCGATTGGATTTTGGGCGGATGAGCAAGTATCCGTGATCCCGGATTTCATCGCCAACTGTGGAATGGCTCGGGTGTTTGCCTATTTGATGAGCGACAAGGTTGAGATTACCGATCAGGCGATATTTTCGGATGTCAGCATCACAATCAAAAATGCCCTGAATAAGACTTTTGCTTCAAATCCAGGCAAAACTAAACTAGCTCAAAATTCCTATGAAATAGCTTTATCACAGCTTATATAAATTATTCGGCTAAAAATAAGTTTTGGGAATTCATTAGAATCACGGTACAACTTTACCCCAAAAGTCATATTCTCTTAGCAAAAATTCCTCCTTCCGAAAGACAAAAAGAAACTAAAATATTGAAGGTTGGCTAGGAAAATTATCAGAAAGAAGCTAGAATCGCCATTCAAATTTGGATTCGAGCTTTACCGAAACCTAAATCATCAACCAAAAAACAAATATTAAAGATGGAGTTTTTAATCATTATAGTCTTTGTAATCGGATATCTGGCGATAGCCCTCGAGCATCCGATAAAAATCAACAAGACGGCATCAGCTTTAGTTACTGCCGTTGTCTGTTGGACGATTTTCACTGTTTCGGATGCACCGGAAACCCTCTTGAATAGTACC
>JAKFCO010000084.1:0-16443 GCA_036676605.1 Algoriphagus sp. | reverse complement strand
TGAAAGGCGAAACAATGAGAAAAAAACAATAACTTTTAACGCCACTAAAACGGTAACTGAAACCCCTTGTTGGAAGGGTGGTCAGGATGACCGGATTGGTGGTCAAGATCATCGGATTCTACAGTTGGTTCAAGTTTTCGAACTTGGATCAGAATTAAGCAGTCTCAAGACTGCAAGCACGAAGGTCCAAGACTGAAGTCTTGAACCAATTGATCGATAGGAAAAGGCAATTCTTTCTGATAAAATACCGATTCAGTCAATCTAAATAGTAACAGGGGATTGATTTTCCCCAAATTGTAATTGATTTACTGCTGTATCTGAAGCAAAACGGATTTGTATTTTATGCGTATCCGGATATAAAAAAATCAAGATATTTCACTATTTTTCAGGCAGATAAATCTTTGTTCCCGTATTTTATCTGACTTGTATTTCATCCTTTTAAAAACCGAGATTTCATGAAAATTTCTTTAGAAAAGAAAATATTCTTTGGGTTCATCATCAATGTAATGGTTGTCGTTGCATCCGGACTGATATTCATCATACGACTGGATCAAGAGAGGGATAAAACCACGGATGCCAGTTTAAATTGGATTGAACTTTCATTATTCGCACTTTCAATCATTTTACTCATCATTGTATATTTTATCATTCGCTATCAATTACATGCCAGACAAGCTTCCCAAAAATCACTTTTTGAAAACAAACAATTATTGCAATCCATTATAGACAATACTTCCAATCCGATTTTCATCAAAAAATTAAATGGGGAGTACCTATTGGTTAACAAAGATTTTGGTGCGCTGTTTAAAATTTCCAATGAAGAAATCATAGGTAAAACCGACCATGATTTTTTACCGCAAAAGGTGGCTGAAATGTATCGAAATTCAGAGGCAGAAGTCATGAAAAAACTTCGAGAATTGAAAACCGAAGAAACCATAGAACAGGAGGACGGCATACATACCTATCTGGCCGTAAAATTTCCTCTGTATGATTTAACAGGCAGGATTTACGCCATTGGAGGGATTTCAACAGACATTACTGAACGGAAAAAATTGGAAGAATCATTGGCTTCCTCAGATAAATTTTTCAATATGTCAACCGAAATGATGATGATTGCCACTATGGACAAATTCATAAAAGTCAATCCTGCAACCATTAAGATATTAGGATATACCGAACAAGAATTATTAAGTCAGCCATTCCTGAATTTTGTTTATCCCGAAGATAAAAATAACACTGTACAGGAAGTGGTTAAGCTTAAAACCGGTGCCATAACCATGCATTTCAAAAATCGGTACATCTGCAAAGACGGAAGCCTGAAATGGTTACAATGGTTTACTTCTCCGGATGTTTCTACCGGATTATTGTATGCCGTGGCTCAAGACATAACCGCCATGGTCAACTTAGAAAACGAACAACAAAAAGCTATTGAGGAATTATATGAAAATGAAGAAAAACTGCGGTTGATTGTTGAAAATATTGGTGAAGGAGTAATTGTGGCCAACTCCGATAAAAAAATTGTGTTGGCGAATGATATGGCATACGAATTATTTGGCATTGAAGAAGACGACAAAATTTCTTCCGATTTTACCAATCATTTTCAGCTTTATTTCCCCGATGAAAAAAATACCTTTCCTTCTCAAAATTTACCTATGGAACGGGCCTTCAACGGTGAAGTCACTAATGATGTAGATGTTGTATTCTGGAATCCAAATACACAGAAAAAAAAGAGAGTCCTTATTAGCGGAAGACCCTTGGTAGACCAAGAAAATCATGTGGTTGCTGCTGTAATTACCATCAAAGACATCAGTAATTATAAAAAATTAGAAGAGGACTTAAAAGAATCCGAAAACAAATACCGGCAATTAATCGGATTTAGAAAAGGAGAGAATAGAGAATCAAAATAAACGGTGACACTATTCTTTCAAGAAGTGTTGAGTTTCCATTATAAATCAATCCTTCACCGCAGATTTTTTCTTCGTCACTTTTTGAAGCCAAAAAGTAACCCTATCCATCCAGTCCCGCCCCGCCCCGCCACGGCGGACAGGCACGGCGGACAGGCATGGCAGATAGAAACCGAAAAGCATTGATATTTACTTCAAATAGGTGAGGTTTAGTCTTAAATTATTTATTACTGTCGTCCGACTTAACCTTGAAAGTAAAGATAAAGTCGTCTAATTGAATTTTAGAGGGCTTTTTTTGTAGGTTTCAAAAAGTAAGTTTCCTGTAATACCTGTCAGTTCTCCTGTTCGACCACCTCACTGAAGATCTCTTTTGGGATCAGGGATAAAAGCTGGGCGATAATGGGGTGTCCGTACAAAAAATTATTCTTAATTTGCTTCATATTGTTATTTCTTGGTCGAAACAACAATAGAAAAAAGATGGGACAGCTCCAAAAAGCTTCCCATCTTTCATTTTGGCACTATTCCAAGATTAAATTATTCAAGGCAATTCCGTTCTCGGACGACAGTAATTACAAATTATGTATGTACGCTTTATTTATTAGGCCATTTTTGTAATTATATCATGGGCTGTACTAACCAGTGGATTAAATTAGAGTCTTAACTTAATGACATTGGAAGGCGAGGGTGAAATTCCCCTTACTTACTCGACAACAAATTTAAGATTTAACCGGATGGAACAGGATTCTGCTAAAATGGAAAGGCAGTTTATTTCGGGAATCATTTGATACCTGGCTGACCATCTGATTTACTATGGAACCGCTCTCCGAAAATTCGATAATTTTAACGTAAAAGCTGTTCCTAATTGGAATTTCCTTTGCAGGTAAATGCTTTGTTTTTATTTACTTTGTGCACCAATTGAATAATGAGGACATTTCCCTCTTTTTACCCAATAATCACCTTTATAATCTTAATCCAATCACAAAATGAAAGAAAAGTTATTCTCTTTTACAATCAATCGATCTCTCATGATCGCCTTGGTGGCCATGCTTGCTATGGGCGCATGTAAGAGCAAAAAGAAAGTTGTAGCTACTCCAACACCGGCCCCTGTAGAAACTGTTCAAGCTCCGCCACCTGCATCGGCACCGGTTGCTTCTGCCGAAGAAGTTGCTGCAGAGAAATTGGAAAATTATTTCAACAGCGTTGCTGCTGCAGGAAATGCGAATATGGCTAACCAGTCTATTCAGGAGACTTTGGCGATGTTTTCAAATCAGGAAACTCCGGTTTTAGTAGTAATCCACGAGGAAAATGGAATCAAGGATTATGATGAGCCAACTACCATCAAGAAGTATCTTGATTATCTGAAGGATACCAAGAAGAATCTGAACTTCATCAGCGATATCCGTCTGGATGCCAATGGTAAAGTTTCTGAACTTGAACTCAGAAGAAAATAATCTCCCATTTGAAAAATCAATACCTCATGAAAAATATAATGATCCTCTTCTTGGGTTTGTTCCTTGCTACTTCAGTAAGCGTAATGGCTCAGTCAGATAATATTAGCCCTGCAAGAAAGCAGGCAATTGATTCACTTGCACTCGAAAAAGTAAAAGACCTGAGTAAGTATATCAGCATCATCGGCAGCAAAGAAACTCAGTTTTCTGAAGCTAACCGTGTAATGGACAGAGCTGAAGAGCTTTTTGCTCCGGGTGCAGAAATGGGCGTTTCAAGTATCAACTCCAACGACATTGCTTACTACGCAGTAAGACGCTATTTCGAAAGACTGATGGCTTTGAACTATGACCGTGTCAACATCAGCTGGTACGATATACAGTACATTTCCGACCTGGAAAGACAGCCTGACGGAAGATATGTAGGCGTAATCACCATTTATCAGAGATTCGAAGGCACATCCATCGAAACTGGAATGAACTACAAGGACACTACTAAAAAGGACATCACTATCTACGTTGAGAAAAAGCAAACCCAGATTGCAGGTAGAACTATCGAATTTTGGGACGTCATGCTAGGTGACGTGAGAGTGACTGAAACCTCAGCATGAGAATAATCAAATTAGTTTTTGCGATTTTAATTGCAAGCATCTCAGTTGTCTCGGGGCAGGGCATAGGCAGCCCCGGGACAATTAAGGATGATGGAAGATTTGCCGCTTCTACCAAGCAAGTCAATCAATTTTTTAGAAGATTCAATGCCGAAGAATCTGTCGATGGCACTGTTCGGTTATACCCCGGAGATCCTAATTACCACAATGTTCAATTAAGACAAGGTTTCATTCAAATTTTATTTGATAACCAAACCTCATCAATCAATCATGAGCTTAAAACAGAATTCATCAATTCTGTACTTTCACCGGTTTACCCTCAGTATATCAACTTTCACCAGGAAGGCTGGATTGCAGAGGTTGAAGCGGAGTTTACTTTCAAAGGAAAAAGGGAATCAACAACCCTGATTCTGAAGTTGCAACCCGAACGGATGGGGTATGAGTGGGTGATTGATGCGGTGATTTTCCCCCCTTTCAAAAACTTATTTAACAAACCTGTCGGTGAGAAAAAAGATTTTCTTCACCCTCTCAGCCATGAACTTGATTTCATGAACCTGAGAAGGGCTTTTCAGGATTCAAATCTTCCTGAGGCCTTCACGGAAACTAGTTTTAAGCCAGATTATCTGACTTTGTTTCTCTATGAAATGAAGCAAAACAACATCCGATTCGAAACTGTAAAAGATGTAAAGTTTCACTTTTTCCAAATAGATGGCTGGTATTTTGAAGTAAACCAATTTAACAGACTGGGATTTAATACCGGCTGGTTGATTTCAAACCTTGTCAAACTCAACATAGGAGACAAGGAAACAATCCTAAAGTATATTTATGATCAGGAGTAAAGTCACGTACTTAAGTCTGTTTTTTGTTCTCTTTTCTTTTCTGGCCAATGGCCAGACTATTAAAGGGTACACAAAAGCTGAAATTGATGAATTCACTGCAAAAGTTGAAGATCAGGTTCGTTTCCTGGAGTTTTTGCTCAATACCGTCGGCTCATCCGAAACACCGGCAAGAGACAAGGATGTAGTGATCAGAGAAAGTTATCTGAAGATTTTCAGAGATGATCAGGTGCAGGTAGAAGACGACTTGCTGCTGGATCGAAAAGTAGTGACCAATAAAGCTGTCACGGCATACCTCAAAGACATTGAGTTTTTTTACAAAAACATTATCTTCAAATTCAAAATCCGGGAAATCAAGCCCGGACAAAAGGATAATGGAGATGTCTTTTTCCTGGTTTCGCTTGACCGAACCATTGATGCCATTGGAAACGATAAAGAGAAAATCAACAATACGAAACCAAGGTTTATTGAAGTTAACCTGGATCAGAAATCCCAGGACCTCAAAATTGCCAGTATGTACACTACCAAACTGAGCCGTGATGAAGAACTTCTTGAATGGTGGCAGATCCTGGCCCCGGCCTGGAAAGGTTATTTTACTCAAAGATTTGAGGTTATTAACTCTGATTCAATAGATATTAACCAGCTCTATAAATTTGTTGAGATTGATTCTTTGGATATTTCAGGACAAGCTTTGTTGGATTTGAGTCCTCTTGAAGCTCTCCGAAATCTGAAATATGTCAATATCAGCAATACCAAAATCACCAAGTTGGGACCAATTTCCAATGTGACATTTTTAGAGCATCTTGATGTCTCAAATACCCCGACGACAGATATTCAGTTTATTAAATATTCGGACCGATTAAAGCAACTTGATATTTCAAATACCCAAATTGAAGATATAAGTGAGCTGGTCAACTTGAAAACGGTTCGTTCTCTGAAAGCTGATAAAACGCCTATCATGAACTTTGCTGTGCTGAATGAATTTGATAGCCTCAAGTCTCTTAGTCTTGTCGAAAGCGGGTTCAACAATGCTGAAAACATCAAGGATCTCGTCAAGCTGCAGGATCTGAACCTTAGTAAAAACTACCTGATCAATTTTTCTTCACTGGATCAATTGGTCTCTCTCAGAGTTCTGAATCTTTCAGAAACAAATATTCAGGATCTGACCCCGCTTACCGGTCTCACCAAACTCGAAGTGGTTGATCTCACTCTTACTCCGGTTGCAGATATTACGGTTCTTGATGGGAAGCCTTCTCTTGAAAAAGTATTGGCAGACGAAACCAAATTGTCGGTAGTGGCAGCAGATAACTTTATCAGAAGTAATCCGGAAGTTCTTTTAATCCATCATGTGAAGGATCTTGAAACCTGGTGGACAGGATTGTCTGAACCCTGGAAAGAAAGCCTGAGAAAGGCTAATCCGGGAATAACAGGAGATCAGCCAAATGTGGAAATACTTACAACCACTATTGGTCTGGAGGTACTTGATTTGTCCGGGGCAGGAGTGGAGACATTGAATCCGGTTACCCGCTTCGTGAAAATCAGGAAGATAAATTTTTCCGATAATCCGGTTGAAGACTTATTGCCGTTGAGTGAAGTGAAGACGTTGGTTGAGATTATCGGTCATAATTCCAATGTGAAGGATTTCTCTCCATTGAAGGAAAATGAGGCGCTCGAACTCATCGACCTGGACGGAAGCCCTGTAGCCAGCATTATGGATGTGCTTTCTCTGCCGAATCTTAAAAAGCTAAATGTAAACGGATCTCAAATATTTGTGGAAGAAGTTCCTGAGATACTCATTCAAAAGCCCTCTTTAACGATTATTTATCGAACAGATGAGCTGAATTCCTGGTGGGCAAGTTTGGATCCGGTTTGGCAGGATATATTCAGAAAGCAGAATTCACTTCCTGAGAATCCGGATTCTGTACAGTTGCATGACCTGACTGAAATAGCGAGTCTTGAATTTGAGAATTTACCGGTTGAAAATATTCAGGCGTTAACAGCATTCGTGAATCTGCGTTCATTAGCCATCTTTGACGCACCTCTGGCAGATATATCGCCGGTGGCTGAGCTGAAGTATTTGAAGAAATTAAGAATCTCTCAGGTTCCGGTCGTTGATTTTTCTCCGGTAAGCGGACTTAGTGAGTTGGAGGAACTTGATATCTCGAATACCGGAATAGAAGATTTACTTTATTTGTCCGGGTTGTCAAAACTGAAGGTTTTGAATATTTCAGGAACCAATTTGAGCTCATTGAAGGGTCTTGAAACACTGTCAAGCTTAGAGGAACTCGATGTAGCAAGTACAAATTTGAGATCACTCAAACCAATTATGGGATTGAATAATCTCAAAAAGCTATCATGCTTTAATACCCGCCTGACCAGACGGGTTGTGGATCAATTTAAGGCAAGTAACCCATCTTGCGAGGTGAGATATTACTAAAGTAAAAGGGGTTAAAAAATGCTGAAAAAAGTCCCTTAAATATTTTCTAGAAAAAATTATGAGAAAAGTTGCTTAATCACCCTGACATAAAGGTATCAGGGGCTTAGCTAAAAAAAATACCCTGTACTGGGTATTTTTTTGTTTTTTGAGAAAAAGTTTTCCACATTTTATAATTATATCAAGCCACATTTTAACTATTTTAATTCAAAACTATTTAATATTTATTTGATCATTTCAGCTTTTCTTTAATTTACATGATGTCCCGATTCCTTTTAGCAATCGTTTTTATTTCCACCGCAATAATTATTGCCGGTATAAATAGGGGATTTGATTTTTCTGATGAGGGACTCTACGCATTTTTGGCTGACCCGCAGCAAACTAATGACGGAGGGATCTTTAATTATGACCTGTTTTTTAAGTTAGTAAACAGTTTATTCGGGATTGAATTTGGGATCACAGAACTTCGGTTCATCCGTCTTTTCAGCTATTTCGCAGGGGCTTGGGCAATAGCGTTTTTTTGGAGAAACATCAATTCTGAAAAGTCAATTTCCCCTGAGATTTATCTTTTGGCAGTGTTGGGACTTTTTGGGGGGTATGGATTTCTTCCTTCGAGTTTATCCTATAATTCGATTTCTGTGGTATTGGCTTGCTTCTGGCTGGCCATGATTTCAAAAAAAGAAAAACAATGGATTGATCATCTCATTTTAGGTATCATTCTCGGTTTGCTCTTTTACGTCAAAATTACAAGCTGTTTGATTTTGGGGAGTTTGACTTTGGGGTTATCTGTTTATAAAAGAGAGTTTGACTGGAAACTGATTTCGGGTTTGGTGATATCATTTATACTATTGGAGTTAAGCTTTTTTCTTTTTTTCAGAGAAACAGGCACCTCCCGGATATTAACCGGGCTGGATATGATGAGCTCAAGGAAAGACTATGGTTATATTTTGCTTTTCAAGTATCTGGCTGTGGGGTTTTTATGGCTGGGTATTGTCTTTACTCCGTTTTGGATTTCGGGATATTTCTTTCGAAAGTCAAAATTACCGGCTTACGGATTTGGGTTGCTTGGTTTATCGGGTTTGGTTTTGGTTTTCATCTATACCTATATCACGGATGAATGGAATCATGCCGCCCTTTTAGTGACAATGGCTGTTCTTGGTTTTGTTTTGGGTAAGAATGGAATCAGAAACATGTCTTTGAATCAGCAACTGAACCTCCTTCTTTTGATTGGGATGCCCTTTTTCCTTTTTTTTGGAAGCAACGTTTACTGGCTAAGATTAGGGATTCACTATTGGGTATTTTGGATCTTTGGCCTGATGTTCCTGTTTTCCGGATTACCCCTGATATTTCAGAATGGATTGAAGATAGCGACAGCGGGTATTTCTCTGATTGTACTTTCAAACGGAATTTGGCTAAGTCCATTTGGGCAGGAACCTCTCTGGAATGCCGATCAGATCTGGGAATACGGTTCGGGAAAAAGTATCTTACTCTCCCAAAAGCAAGTGGATTTGCTTTATGATTTGAAAGAGAAAACAGACCAATACTCAAGTGATCAGGTGATAGCTATTTATAGAATTCCCGGGATTCTCTACTTGCTGGATAAGAACTCTCCAAAATCCCCGGGCTATTGGAGCCGAAGCCATTTGAATTCTTCTTTTCCCGGAGGAGTCAATTTCGATTTGATCATTTATGCTCCTTCAGATTCTTTACCGGACGGAGAATGGGAGAGCTATAAAAAACAGCGATACGGAATGCCAAATGGTGAAGAAATTCAGGTTTTATGGAGGTGAAATCTAAAAGCTTTTTCTTCTGGATTTGGGCAGGAATAGGTCTGATTGCATTTTTGATGGTCTGGAATCTGCCCTGGAGATTTCAGGTGAATGATGACCTGATCATGATGTGGCTGGTTTCCGGTGCCTATACCGGAACCCCGGAATCTTATGCAGTTTTCATTCATCCGCTTTTAAGCTGGATATTTTCAAAGGCTTATGCCATTGCTCCGGATGTTCCCTGGTATTCCCTGACTTGGTTTGGTATCCTGTTTCTCAGTTATCTTCTGATTTTGAAAAAGGTGTCTGTGGTTGATTCCAGTCTGCCTTGGAAACACTTTTTTTCCGGGTTTATTTTAATGGCAACAATCCATTTTTGCTTCTTTCTGCAGTTTACAATTGTAGCTGGCATTGCTTCTTTAGCAGGACTTCTTATTCTTGACCGGACCAAAGGTGTCTATTCTAAACCTGTAATTTTTTTTGCGTGGATCCTGATAGTAATCTCCCTGATGATCAGATGGGAATCAATGGCTTTGGTTGGCCTGGGCTTTCTGCTATTCACTCTTTTGTTTGTAGCCAAAACTGAGTTCAAATCAGTTCTCAGGTTATTTTTTCTTCTTTCCATAGTTTTTGGATTGACAGTTGGATCCAAATATTATTGGGAAATTAATTCTGAGTATTCGGATTTTCTGACTTTTAATAAAGCCAGGGCATCGGTTATCGATCACCCGGTTTTATACAAGCGTATCAAATCTGATAAGCTTGAAGAGGGGAGTCCCATGTTCTTTTTCGCAAGGTGGATGTTTGAGGATGAAAAATTAGGCATTTCAGAACTTGAGGTTCAAAAACGAGAATTAGATGCTGAATTGAATTCATTTGATCAGACAGTTAATTCTTTAGAACGTTTTATTTCAATCCAAAAAATGGAAGCTTTCAAAAGCTTCTTAAGCTTATTTTTAGTTTTAATCAGCATGATCTATTCCCGAAGCAAAAAGAAAATACTTGCCTACCTGGGAATATGGCTTTTGTTTATGCTGGTGTTCAATCATTTTTTTATCATTAATGGCAGGGTGACCATTTTATTTTTTCTGGTTTTTCTGTTTCCACTACTGAACTTTTCAACCTTGCCAAACTATAACTTGTCGATTTTTGTCGGAGCTTATATTCTACTTTTTGGCCTGTTTACTTTTCATTTTCTCAATTTCATGGAGGAGGCCAGAGGACGAAAAATCATGCATCGGGAGTTTGAAAGCCTCCTGAAAAGAATTCCGGATAGAGAAATAATCATTCTTGAAGGATACATGGAGCATAATTTTTACTTCGATTATTCAGAAAGAAACCAAGTTCCGATTTTAAGTCTGGGATGGATATCCCGCAGTCCCTTTCAAAAGAAAGCATTGACCAGATTTGGTATTTCCGGTTTGGATGAGGCGGAAAACTATTCGCTTTTTGGTATCAGGCAACAGAAAGAACCTTTGTACTTTCCGGATTACATGAACTCTATCTCCTGTCCATTTGAACTGAATGAGGGGATAGAATCTCCCAATTTTGTTTTATTGAGGTTTTCGAAGAAATAAGATTCAGAAAAAACATCCTCAGAAAAGTAAAATATCTACCTCCAATCTTGCAGAATTCAAGTCTCCGAGTAAATTTGTTCTGCTGAGTAAGAAAACTACTCAGTCAGCTAGGGCCATGTGGGACTGAAAGGGCGAAGCTGGACACGGTTGTCGGTTTTGAGTTGTCAGTTTAGGTAAGCAAAGATTTTTTTACTCCTTTGGAGTTAGTTTTTTCCTTTTTTAATTATAGATTTAATACTCCACTTTTTTGCTGAATTTTTATGAAATCATACAAAGACCTCGAAATCTATCAAGAGTCATTAGAACTGTTTTTAGCTACTCATAGATTCTCCATAAAACTACCCAGGTATGAACTTTATGAGTTAGGCTCCCAATTAAGAAGATCTTCCGACTCAGTGATTACAAATATTGTAGAAGGTTATGGAAGAAGAGTTTATAAAAATGATTTTTTGAAATTTCTGGTTTATTCGCATGCAAGTAACCTTGAGACCATAAACCATTTAGAGAAGATTAGCCAGCTTTATGTTCAGTTTTCAGAGGAATCAATTGATCTCATTACAAAATATGATCAACTCGGAGCTAGGATTTATAAATTCACCGAATACGTCAGAGAAAATTGGCGATAACAGCCAACCACAACCCACACCTGTCCGCTACGCCACGGGCGCACAGGCGTGGCGGAACCGACAACTGCCAACCCACAACTGCCAACCGACAACTGCCAACTGACAACTGACAACCGACAACCGATAACCCACAACTGACACCCGATAATTGCTCGAATCCCTCGTAACCTCCAAAACCCGGATAAAACTCCTTCTGAAGTTCTTTTCCCATGGCAATTCAGGATACCTGCGTTCGCTGGCCAAAGAATTTGATGAGTCGACCAACTCAGTACGGGTGGAACTTAACAGGCTCACCGAAGCAGGGCTTCTTTTATCAGAAGATGAAGGCAAAACCAAAATGTATAAGGCTAATGAAAGCCATCCCTTTTTCTCAGAAATCAAGGGAATGGTCAGTAAATTTTTAGGATTGGATGATCTGCTTGAAAAAGTGGTGAAGAGGATGGGAAATGTGGAGAAAGCGGTGATTGTAGGGGACTATGCTAAGGGAATTGATTCAGGAACTATCCATATGATTCTGATTGGAAAAGACCTGGACCAGGAATACCTCGATTTTCTGATCAATAAGACGTACGAAAAAATCAGCCGGAATGTGGAAGTTGAAATCATGCAGACTGACCCGGGGAATTTGAACGGGATTTTGGTTTATGGTTAAAAAGTACTACCCACAACTCACAACCGATAACTCATAACCGATAACTGAAAGGGGAATAGGGATTGGAGAATAGGAGATCAGAGATTAGGGATTAGAGATAAGAGATTGGAGATCAGAGATTAGGAGAATAGGGATTAGGGAATAGAGATAGGAGATTAAGAGATTAGAGAATAAGAGAATAAGAGAATTAGAGAATAAGAGAATAGGGATTAGGGAATAGGGATTAGGGATTGGGGAATAGAGATAGGAGATTAAGAGATTAGAGAATAAGAGAATTAGAGAATAGGGATTAGAGATTTCCAAAACCGACACCTGTGGCCGTTGCGGAACCGATAACCGACAAGGGACAACCGACAACTGACAACCGACAACCGACAACCGACAACCGACAACTGACAACCGACAACTCACAACCGACAACTCACAACCGACAACCGACAACTGACAACCGACAACCCACAACCGACAACCGATAACCGACAACTGAAACCTCAACTCTCCATAGTATCCCCTGTTTACAGGGCAGAGAATATTCTTCCGGAACTCATCCAAAGAATAAAACAGTCTGTTTCGGCTTTAGGGCTTGATTTTGAAATCATTCTGGTTGATGATTACAGTCCGGATCGATCCTGGGAAAAAATAGAGGAATTGTCCCTGATCCACCCGGAGATCAAAGGCATCAAACTCAGCCGCAACTTTGGTCAACACTATGCCATCACCGCCGGACTCGATCAGGCATCAGGCGACTGGATAGTGGTGATGGATTGTGACCTGCAGGACAGACCGGAAGAAATTCCAAACCTCCTTCAGAAAGCAAAAGAAGGTTTTGATGTGGTGCTGGCAAGACGGGTTCAGCGGCAGGATGGATTATTCAAGAGGCTTTCTTCCAAACTTTTCTACCGAACCCTGGCCTATCTCACAGGATCTCACCAGGATGAAAGCATCGCCAACTTTGGCATTTATCATCAAAAGGTCATCAAAGAGATCACCCAAATGCGTGAAAGCATCCGATACTTCCCAACTATGGTGAAGTGGGTTGGCTTCCGACAGACCTCACTCAATGTGATTCATGCCGAGCGTGAAGACGGCAAGAGCAATTACAACTTCAAAAAGCTGTTTAACCTGGCTCTTGACATCATGCTGGCTTACAGTGACAAACCTATCCGGTTAACCGTAAAACTGGGATTGATCGTCGCCTTTACAGGTTTTGCATTTGCGATTTTCACGCTTATCCGGTATTGGCAAGGTGAAATTATCGTAGCAGGTTATGCCTCCTTAATTATCTCTTTGTGGATGCTGACAGGATTTTTGATGATCACACTCGGGATGGTTGGACTTTATGTAGGCAAAACTTTCGAAGGAGTGAAAAAGAGACCGATTTATATAGTGGAGAAGACGGTGGGGGAATGGAGATTAGGGATTAGGGATTAGGGATTGGAGAATGGAGAATGGGGATTAGGGATTGGGGAATAGAGATAGGAGATTAAGAGATTAGAGATTAGAGATTGGGGAATAGAGATAGGAGATTAAGAGATTAAGAGATTAGAGATTAGGGATTTGGGAATAGAGATAGGAGATTAAGAGATTAGAGATTAGAGATTGGGGAATAGAGATAGGAGATTAAGAGATCAGAGATTAAGAGATCAGAGAATAAGAGATTAGGGATTAGAGATTTCCACACCTGCCAACTGACAACCGACAACTGACAACCGACAACGGACAACCGACAACGGACAACCCACAACAGATAACTGACAACCGATAACCCACTCTTTTACCTCCCTCTGCTCCCTCCTGAAGGAGGGTAGTAGCATCCAGGTCAACTTAGTGTTAGTGACCAAAGCAGATTTAGAAAACCGAATCAACAATTACCACCAGACTAACTCCCCTTCAGGCCTGCGCGCTGTGGCGTGGGGCAGGGGGTACAACCGACAACCGACAACTGACAACCGACAACTGACTATCTCCCCACTTCCTTTTGACTCAGAACTTTTCGGCTACCCGGTTGGGAAAGCAGAAATCGATGAAGAATGGAATGAAATACAATTTCTGGAAGAGGCCAAAAACTATCAACTGGTCTATATTTTTTCAGTGGATCCTTTATCAATCAATAGCTCTGAGATTAAGGAAATAGAGACCAGACTGGTGTTTGAAAAAGAGTTGATAGAAAACCAGAAGACTGATTTAGGGATCAAGAAGTTTGATGGGAACCTCAATTCCGAACTTGAATCCCTCGCCTTTCAAAGCGGGGCTTTCTCCAGATTCAAAACAGATAAAAGGTTAAAATCCGGTGAATTTGAAAAGCTTTACAAACTATGGATTCAGAAATCCCTGGAAGACGGGCAAGTTCTGGTAGCTGATGGCAATTCCGGATTTGTATCGTGCAACATCAAATCTGATTTAGCAGAGATTGGACTCATAGCTGTGGAGAAGAATCAGAGAGGTAAAAGTTGGGGTACTAGACTGATTCATGCAGCAGAGAATTTTGCTTTCGCCAAAGGCGCCAAAAAAATGAGAATCGGCACCCAGGAAGCGAATCAACCGGCTAGTTCACTTTACAGTAAACTTGGATACGAGGTGGTTGAGAGGGTGAGAGTGAGGCATTATTGGAAAGGGGAGGGATTAGAGATTAGAGAATAAGAGATTAAGAGAATAGGGAATAGGGAATAGGGATTGGAGAATAGGAGATCAGAGAATAAGAGAATAGAGAATAAGAGAATGGGGATTAGGGAATAGGGATTTCCACACCTGTCCGCCGTGGCGGAACCGACACCTGTGGCCGTTGCGGAACTGACAACTGACAACCGACAACCGACAACTGACAACCGACAACCGACAACTGAAAGGGGATTAGAGAATAGAGATTAAGAGATTAGGGATTAGGGATTTCCAAAACCGACACCTGTGGCCGTTGCGGAACTGACAACTGACAACCCACAACTGACAACCGACAACTGACAACCGACAACCGACAACTGACAACCCACAACTGACAACTTTTGACCTACAAAATCCCTTTCAACAAACCCTACCTCACCGGTCTCGAACTTGACTATATCAGGGAAGCGGTAACCTTGGGCAAAATCTCCGGAAACGGGGAATTTACCAGACGTTGTCAGGAGTTTTTTGAGCTGAGATATGGCTTTCAGAAATGCCTTCTCACCACAAGCTGCACAGATGCGCTGGAGATGGCTGCAATTCTGCTGGATATAAAGCCCGGAGATGAAGTGATTATGCCAAGCTTCACTTTTGTCTCCACGGCAAATGCCTTTGTTCTTCGCGGTGCGAAAATTGTTTTTGTGGATAGCCGATCAGATCATCCCGGAATGGATGAAACTAAAGTTGAAGAACTGATCACACCAAAAACCAAAGCCATTGTAGCTGTTCATTATGCCGGATTGGCCTGTGAGATGGATGTGTTGATGGAGATGGCCGATAGGCACGGAATTTTTGTTGTTGAAGACGCAGCCCAGGCGATTGAAAGCAATTACAAGGGTAAGCCTCTTGGAGGAATTGGCCATCTTGCAGCTTTTTCTTTCCATGAAACCAAAAACCTCCAATGCGGGGAAGGAGGAATGCTCGTCATCAATGATCCCCAATTCATCAAAAGAGCCGAAATCATCTGGGAAAAGGGTACCGACCGGGCTGCTTTTTTCAGGGGAGAAAAAGATAAATACGGTTGGGTGGATGTGGGAAGCAGCTTTCTGCCATCCGAAGTCACCGCAGCTTTTCTTTTCGCACAATTGGAAAATCTGGACAAAATTCAGGAAAGAAGGAAAGCGATTTGGGAGGATTATTTCGGCGTATTTAATGACGATTCGTACTTACCGCGAGTGTTGAGCCCTGAGTATTCTTCTGTTATTAAAAAGTTGTCAGTTGTGAGTTGTCAGTTGGCTCCGGTCTTCAACCGACACCTGTCTGCCGTGGCTGAACCGATAACCGACAACTGTCCGCCGCGGCGGAACCGGAAACAAACAACCGATAACCGACAACCGACAACCGATAACAGACAACCGACACCTGCCCGCCGTGGCGGAACCGACAACCGACAACCGACAACCGATAATGCCCACATGTTCTACCTCCTTTTCTCCACTCTGGAAGAAAGGACAGCATACACCCAACACCTGAAAGAGCATGGAATCCTGGCTGTGTTTCATTATCAGTCTTTGCATAAAAGTGAGTTTATCAGAAAAAACCAAGAGGGAGTTATTCCCGAATTACCCAATTCCGACCGATACACCGATTGCCTGCTGAGGCTGCCGATGTTTTATGAGTTACCGGAGATGACGACGGAATTGTAATGGGATTAGAGAATAGGGATTAGGGAATAGAGATTAAGAGAATAAGAGATTAGAGAATGGGGATTGGGGAATAGGGAATAGGGATTTCCAAAACCGACACCTGTCCGCTACGCCACGGGCGCACAGGCGTTGCGGAACTGACAACTGACAACTGACAACTCATATCCCACAACCGATAACTGAAAGGGGATTAGGGATTGGAGAATAGGAGATCAGAGATTAAGAGATTGGAGAATAGAGATTAAGAGATTAGAGATTAGGGATTGGGGAAGAGAGATAGGAGATTAA
>JAKFCO010000083.1:0-1592 GCA_036676605.1 Algoriphagus sp. | reverse complement strand
CATTGAATCCATTATTAAGTTAATTTTTAGTCCATCAGTTTCAATATTCTTTTTAAATTGACCGTGAAGATGGACATCGCTCCTTGTAACTCCATACCAACCAGACCCGAGGATGTAGCCACATCATACCCGTGCCTGTGTTTTAGCTCGCTATTCTTTGCTTCAATCTTATATCTTTCTTTCGACTTTTCTTTAAAGTAGACGCTTTCCTGGAACCTTTCTTGTTCGGAATGCTCGTTGGATTTAATTGTGACCGAGTAGGTTTTGCTTTTGGCTCCTTCTTTATAGCATCCCTCTTTAAAAGGGCATCTTTTACACTTCTCGACATCAAAGTAGTATGTATCCGATTGGTTTTGGCCTACTCCTTTTTTTCCTTGCCGGGCTTTCCGAATTGCCATATGCCCTGCTTTACATACATACATCCCGGCATCCTTATTGAATTCAAATTCATCTTCCTTCTTCCGGTTTCCTTGGGTTATCGCAGGATTCAATTTAGCAACTAGTTTGATTATATTCTTATTACTGTATTGAATGTTATCTTTTTCTGAATACGCTGCATCACCAATAACCGTATCAATCTGCATTCCTGCTACAATACTTTTTTCAATCAGTGTCTGTAATTGCTTTCCGTCACTTTTTTCTCCAGTCGTAATCGTTGCAGCAGTGATGATTCGTTCTTCGCTCATAGCAATGTGTGTTTTGTATCCAAAAAAGGAAGTATCAGCAGTCTTATGGCCGACCTTTGCTTCTTGATCCTTTGAACTTTGTATGTGTTCCAGATCATCAGCGATGGTCTCCTTCAGAAGGTTCAGTTGTTCCTTTACTTTTGGATATGATGCAAGACTTTCTTCCTTTTCAATCACATCAATGAGTTTTTGGGAGTATGTAATTTCATCCTCGAGGACATCCGTTGTTGTTTTAGCAGGAAATTTCGCTTTCATCGTTTCATCAATTTGATAGACAGCTTTTCTCAATTTTTTGGAACGGTCCATCAGGATTTCTCTAGGGGTCTTTTGATTATACCGAGCTTTCGTATGGGTGGCATCAACGATAATGGATTTACTTTTGATGATCTCCATTTCAACCGCAATCTCAACAGTTTTATTGATAAGCATGTCCAAAAGGTTAATATCCTTCAACCTAAGTTTCCGGAACTTGGTTAAGGAGCTTGGTTCAATCACTGCTTCTTCCGGAGCCATACCAAGGAAGTACTTAAATGACATATCATATTTCGAACGCTCAACCACGTCAATATCGGACAAGTCATAGATGGTCTTTAATAATAAATATTTGAACATACGAATAGGGTCGATGGCATTTCGACCGTTATCCATGCAATATTTATCCTTCAGTTCGTCATAGACAAAGGAGAAATCAACCAGTTCATTAATTTTTCGCAATAAATTATCTTTTGGAACAACCAAATCATAAATCGCCATAAATGGACTGAAAACTATGGATTGTTGTTTTTGAATCATCGTACCCACCCACATTAATTTGATACTTTGATTATACAGAAAAAAAAGGTATACTCTCCTCACTAATTGAGGGAATATACCTTTTTACTTTAAGGAGACTTTTTCAGTGGCCTC
>JAKFCO010000082.1:0-1785 GCA_036676605.1 Algoriphagus sp. | reverse complement strand
GTAAGCCCGAACTATAAAAATTAGCTTCCCTTTTGGTAAGTATCACAAATAGCCGTATATCATTTGTTTTTTCAACAGATATACGGCTATTTTATTTTCCACACGTTGCTTGGATATTTTTTGACCAAGGCATATATTGATTTATAATTTCTGGGTTTCGATGAATGTCTAGATTGGGTAGATCCGTCAGTATCTTCACAAGGTACCGATAGAAGTCTACACCATTCGCTTTTGCTGATTCTGCAATACTTAAACAGATAGCGTTTGCTTTTGCACCCGCTTCACTAAATGAATGAAGCCAGTTTTTTCGGCCGATCACACTTGGACGGATCGCATTTTCAGCCGGATTATTATCGATTTCAATGCGACCATCATTCAAGAATGCTTTGAGTCCATTCATTCGATTAAGCGTGTACTCTGCTGCTTTTGCGAGCGCGTTTTTTCCGAAGAATGGCGATTTTTCAACCCAGTCCAGAAACTTTTCAACGATCGGCTTCGAGTGTTTTTGCCGTTGTTTTCTTCGCTTACTCGGAGGCAGGTTCTTGAATTGCCTTTCCAGTCGATATAAATCATCACAATAGCTGACACCGATTTGGCCATTCTTACTATCCGCGTTCATCCAATAGCGGCGAACATGGGCCCAACAATTGGCAAAGGTGATGCCTTCTATTTTGCCATAGGCCGAGTAACCATCACAAATAATCGTTCCGGAATAATCTTCAATGAAGCATTCAAGAACAGATCGAGCCCGTGATAATGAACTGTGAAACAGGACAATGGTTGGACCTTGGCTGGGCACACTTCGATAGACCCAATTATAGGCGTTCGATTGACCAGATTTACCATCGGATCGGTTGATAATCTGTCCATTCGTTTCATCGACATGGATAATGGATTTAGCCATCATGAAACCTTTCATTCGTTCATAAATAGGCCACAGCCAATCGTGTGCTGCACGAATGACCCAATTGGAAAGGTTCTTATCATTGGTAATCAGGCCATAACGGTCCCATTCCTTTACCTGGCGGTAAAGGGGTAAGTATTGTGCAAATTTATCATAGATGACTTTGGCAAGTACGCTTGGACTAGCGATACTGCGCTGAATAGCCGGTTGTGGAGCTTTCCCACGTTTGATTTGCGCTTTTTGAAAGGCATCGCCTTTGCAAATGGTACATTCATAAGCGTGTTCAATGTGTTGAACTTTCTTCATTCTTGCAGGAATAAATTCTGCTTCTTCACGTACGATGGTACTGCCAATTTCAATCATTTGCCCTTGACAACAGTCGCAGGTTGTATTTTCCGGATGATGGTGAACAGCTTCTACTTCCATACCATCATGTAATGAATCATTTCGTTTTTTCTTTTGAACTTTTCGTACAACAGTATAAGAAATCGTCTGTTGGCTTTGTTCTACTGTGTGCTCAGTTTCACTAAAAGACGGGTCATCATCAAATAATGAAGCTTGTCCTTCGGGCGGATTGTATTTCGATTTTTCTGTTTTAGAGCCATATAAGAGCTTGGTTAAGTGGCGCACTTGATCGGTTAACGCTTCAATCTGTTTCGATAAGTCTTTATTTTGTTGATTCGAATGAGCCAATTGCTCTTCAAGCAATCGAATTAATTTCTCAGATTGATTAGTGTTCGTTGAAGAATCGTTCGCCATAGGATTCACCGCATTCCGTTCATGGTTGTTCATCCTATTATACCCAGTTTGAACCCTGAAATAAAGATAAGATAACGACTTAAACCCATTTAGAATGCCCCTTTTGGGGAAGGTTGAATGGC
>JAKFCO010000081.1:0-23605 GCA_036676605.1 Algoriphagus sp. | reverse complement strand
GTGCGGTGCACGCCTTTTGGAGGTCTTTGACATATTTCCTTGCACTTGTACCTCTTTAAATTCTTAAAAATCCAGCTCTTATCCCAAAAAAAGCGATTTTTATATTTTAACAGCAGGCCCTAGATTACCAGCTTCCTCCCGCTCCGCCACCGCCAAAGGAGCCCCCGCCAAAACCGCCGAATCCTCCGCCTCCGCCTCCAAAACCACCTCGCCCGGAAGAGAAATCTCCAAACTTTCCGCTATTTCCTCCTTTAAGAAGGTTTGCCAGCATGATAGTCGTTAGAAGGTCAATTCCTCCACCTTTTCCTCCCATGTGGTTATCATTGTCTTTACGGTTTTTGATCATAGGCAAAATCACGAAGAAAAAGATGAATAGCAGAATAATGAAAATCGCTCCGCCACTCTTTCCCTGGGACTCCACCTCCTCAGCGTCATATTCACCTGAGGCAAGCTTGATAATCATATCAGTAGCCTGATCAAAACCCTGATAGTATGCCTGCATTTTAAAATTGGGAAGAATCATATTCTCCACAATTCGTTTGGCTAAAGCATCGGGAACTGATCCTTCCATTCCCCGGCCAGTGGCGATAAAGACTTTTCGGTCGTTCATCGCAGCCAAAATCAAGATTCCATTATCTTTTGAGCTTCCTATTCCCCAATTTTCACCTAGTCTCTGGGCATAATCAGCTATCTCATAATCTCCTGTAGACCGCATGATCACGATAGCAATCTGAGTAGACGTGCTATCATTGTAAGCCACGAGTTTTTGCTCAAGCTGACTTACTTCTTCAGAAGTAAGAGTTTGGGTAAAATCAATTACTAATCGGGGTGGGCTTGGAAGTGGGGGAAATTCCTGAGCCAAAAGGTTGCTTCCAACTCCCAGGAATAGACAAATAAGTACCAGGCTGTGGATTTTTTTATCCAAAAGAAATTTCATCCGATAGTTCGTTATTGTCTGATTCACCCTGATAAGGGAAATGTGATCCCAATTGTTCCCCTGCCATGTGAATGCCGTCAATTAATCCCTGGGTAAAATTCCCGGAACGAAAATGATCAGCCATATGGTCTTTGATTTTTCCCCAGAAATCCTCAGGCACCACATGATTGATCCCCGCATCTCCCAGAATGGCGAAGCGGTGGTCTTCCACTGCCAAATAAAACAAAACCCCGTTTCTGTCCGTTGTCTGGTACATTTTGAGGGTTTCGAATAATTCAGCTGCCCGGTCGAGTACATCTCCCTTGCAGTGGTTTTCGATGTGAACCTGGATTTCTCCTGAGGTTGACTTTTCTGCAGACCGGATGGCGTTTATGATAGCCTCCCGGTCTGCAATTGAGAATAATTTCTCAGCCATAGATTTTAATTAAAACTGTATAGTAGGTGCATTTTCCGCTCCGGCCGATGCCTGGAAAGTGCCTTTGGTTTCAAAGCCATACCATCCTGCAAAAATGTTATTAGGGAACGTTCGGATATTAGCATTATAATCAACCACTGACTCATTGAAGTTTCTTCTGGCTACCGCAATTCTATTCTCCGTTCCTTCCAATTGTGCCTGAAGCTCCAGGAAGTTTTGGTTTGCCTTCAGGTCAGGATATCGCTCCACTGTCACCAACAATCGGCTCAATGCACCTGAGAGTTGATCCTGGGCTTGCTGGAATTCGGCAAGTTTTTCAGGGGTCAGGTTAGTAGGATCGATCGTCATCGAAGTTGCCTTGGATCTGGCTTCGATTACTCCGGTAAGAGTCTCTTGTTCAAACTCCGCATATCCTTTTACCGTGTTGACCAAGTTTGGAATCAGATCAGCTCTTCTTTGATATTGAGTTTGAACTTCAGCCCACTGACCGTTGATTTGCTCCTCGGTTTGTACAAACTGATTGTAGGTTCCCACAGCCTTAGTGTAGACGAAAATGCCCACTACAGCGATAATCAAGATAGGAATCAGAAATTTTTTCATTTGTGCTTTTGGTTTTAGAAAACTGGAATTATCACGTATTTCAAAAAAAGATGTTCAAAATCAATTGAACGATATCAGGTCAAAATTATCTAATTTATCCGGATCGATATCAGAATTGGCCTAAATCTGTTTTTTTAGCACAAACTTGAATCGCAAATCTTCAAATTTCGTCAGGTCCATCCCTTCGTATCTTCTGATTTCCAATTCGATTTCTTTTCCTTCTTTTGACCGGAGAAGCTTGACAACTTCGGGCATTTCCCAGATAAAGGTTGGAATCTTATTGATCGATAGGATCTCGTCGAAGGGCAAAACCCCGGATCCCTCAGCAGGAGAATTCTTTCTCACCATCGAGACATACATCCGGTTTTCATCATTAGGGATTTTTTTGACTACAATTCCGCTCATATCAAATTGAAAGGGCTGATAAAAATCTTCCCCTTTTTTCACCAGAAGTCGATTTCGCGGATAGTCAATTATCAGTCGGGTCCGACCCAAAACTTCCGAACCCAAACTTCCTTGTCTTCCGGATTCCTTGAAAATATAACTGTAAGCATTCTCTTCCGGATAGGAAGTAAGAACATCTGTCATTTTGAGTCCGGCAAACCAAAGGGAACTTAACCTGCCGATAAATCCATATAAAACTCCCCCCAGGCTCTGGCCTAATTCTGTCTCAATAGTGAGCGGAGGAAGGATAATCTCTTCGGAGGTTTCCCTGTTTAGCAATACTCCATGATTTGCTCCTGTATCTATCAAAAGTTTGGGCCCCAGGATGGAACCATTTTTTTGTTGAATTTTTACATAGATGTATGGCTTTTCTTCTTCTATCGACATATCAAGTTTATGGTAAAAAGGAGGCCTCCACTTTACCGCATCCCGCTTGTAGAAGTCCATCAACCCGTCATCATAGTTTATTCTGATCGGATTATTTTTGAAAAACTCATAACCTATGATTCCATAAATCGGAATACCAATGACAGCCTCCAGCTCAAGAAAATCCTCGTCCAGTACCAGCAAGTTTTGGGAAACCCCCTGCACAGGACCTAAATCAATGGTGTTGATAGGGGAAATTGAGGCGGGCAATGTCGTCGTACCATCTGCTCCCATGAGATTGATTTTCCGGGTGTAGCTGAGCCCAAGCGCATCGCCAAGCTTTTTGCTAAAAAGAATATTTGCCCTTACTCCGGTATCTACCAAAAAATTGAGAGGGAAATTTCCATTGATGGAAACGGGTATTATTATCAGACTATTCGAAGAATAAAAAGGGATAGTTACTTTCCTTTTTTCCTCTTTCATGAAAAATCCAGGCACCTGGGCAAAGCAGGATATCTGGAAAAACACCAGAATTGAAAGAACGAATCCGAACCTTAATTGCATAATTTGTTGGATACGAAGTAGTCCAAATAAGTTAGCTCTTTTTTGAAATTTGTACTATCCTGAGTATAAACAGAAAATGGGGTTCATATTGTTTCATCAGGTTTAAAAATCAGATTCCTAATTTAGATTGAAACCAAATTAGAATAAGGAATCGGTTGCGGGTTGCCAAAAAATCCAGAATCCTTCATCTTTAATCTTAAATCCTTTTTTAACACCCATGGCAGACAAAGCTCTGATCGAAAAAGCAAAAAAAATTTTTGAAAACTTTCTCCTAAAGCAAGGAAGCAGGAAGACTCCTGAGCGGTTTTCAGTGATCGATGAATTGTATTCTTTACCCGAAGATGAGCACATGGACGTGGAAGGGTTGTTTCTGAGCATGAGAAACAAAGGCTACACAATCAGTCGCGCCACGATTTACAATACGCTCGATCTTCTTGTGGAGAGCGGGTTGGCAGTTAAGCACCAATTCAAGGATAAAGTCGCGCTCTATGAGCAAGCGCTTACCTACAGGCATCACGATCATCATGTCTGCAACCAATGCAGAAAAATCCGGGAGTTTTCTGATCCAAAAATCAACGAGATCAAAGAGAAAATTGGCAAGTCATTCCAATCCTCCATCAAAAGTCACTCACTCGTATTGTATGGTGATTGCCAGATTGTGAACTGTGAAAATCTGATTCACGTCTGATCAGACCGTTTGAAAACCTTCCTTAAATCGGAATTCGGTAGCAAGCTGAAGCAACATTGCCGGTAAAGCAAGAGTGAAAGAAGCCCAAACGGAGCTGAAAACTCGATTTCATCCCGAATAATGGCATCATTTCCGCTTCGAAGGATTCGATGTTTATGATTCCAGCTTTTCAGGAAAAAAGGCAATTCAACTCCAGCGTCACCAGTTCACCTTTGGCTGAACCATCAAATCTGAGAAGTTTCACCGGAGGAAACGGAGGACTTAGCTTTGTAAAATGAGATTCAGTGAATCCTTCCTTCACGTTCAGATAGTTTTCCTCAACCTTGGTTTCGATGGTCAGGTTCATAATTTTCTTAAAAGCTCAGGACAAAAAGAGCAAATAAAATCAGCCAGACCGCATCCATAAAATGCCAATAAACGGTGAAAAGCCGAATTCTCATTTTCTCAAAAGGATTGGTCAATAAAATGAGATTCCGAATCGCATCTTGTTGATTTTTGCGAAGCTGAACCAATAGGATCAAAGCAAAAATCATCGCTCCCAACAAATGGAAAACATGAATTCCCGAAAGCAAATAGAGAAAACTACCGCTTGGAATTCCCGTGAAATTAATCCCCATCAGTTCCAATTCCTTCCAGCCGAGAATCTGGAGAAGGGTAAATAAAGCCCCAAGCCAAAAAGTATTTCGAAGCGATGAGATAATTTTATCAGTATTCTCTTCCTGATAATACAGTCGCATTTTGGTGGCCGTATAGCCGCTCAAAATCAGCAAAAGCGTTGAAATCAGGAAGGAAACAGGGATTTTATGATTCAGGCCTTCCAGCTGATTCCAGCCGGAAGACATAAATGCCGCTACCAAAAACAAGAAAATAAGTCCGCTTCCCAGCATTCCCAGATAAAGCAGGGTTTCGTATGGATGCAGCTGCTCTACCCGCTGGAACCATGTAAGTTGTTCTTTTGTCTTACTCATCGATGGGTAAACATTTTGGAGAGGCGTAGGTTCACAAAACTGCAAAACAACTTGCAAAGCTCATCCAAAGAACTCAGAATACTCTAAATTTGGGCTTCCAAACCCAATTCTCTCAAACCACACCATTTTGGATCGCCAGGCTTTTATTTCCCTTTATCAATCAGACCCGATATTTCAAACTCTGGCTCATGAGATTTTGGGCACCGAAAAGGTAAACTACCAGCTCAAAGGTCTGGCGGGCAGCCTTGATATGGTTATTTTTTCCGCACTTTATT
Source organism: Algoriphagus sp. (assembly GCA_036676605.1). Lineage (GTDB taxonomy): Bacteria > Bacteroidota > Bacteroidia > Cytophagales > Cyclobacteriaceae > Algoriphagus. The sequence goes on along the minus strand of JAKFCO010000081.1, from coordinate 18,348 downwards.
CAAGCAAAGGTGGATTTCATCTGATCATCGCTCAGGACAAAGAAGAAGCTGCCTACCTCAATACGGATATTCAGAATTTACTGGATACTGAGGAGCATATGATTTTTCCTTCCAGTTTCAAGCGACCTTATCACTACGAAGAGGTGGACAATGCAAACGTCCTGATGCGGGCAGAAATCCTAAACCACGTCCTCGAAAGCAAAGGAAAACCGGGAATCATCATCACTTACCCTGAGGCCCTTTACGAACGGGTCATTAACAAACGATCTCTGATCGAAAACACTTTTTCGGCAAGAGTAGGAGAAGGTGTGGACATGGAATTTGTCTCAGAGATCCTAAGCAGTTACGATTTTGAGCGGACTGATTTTGTCTATGAACCTGGTCAATATGCGATTCGAGGCGGTATTCTGGACGTATTTTCATTTTCGAATGAAAATCCTTATCGGCTTGAATTATTCGGAAAAGAAATAGAAAGCATCCGGACATTTGACCCGGAAACCCAGCTTTCGATTGCGAGCGTTGATAAAATATCCCTGATTCCAAACGTCCAAACCAAACTTTTGCAGGAAGTAAGGCAATCATTCTTGGGGTTCTTGCCTGAGTCAACCATCGTTTGGATCAAGGATTACCAGCTCACTTTGGATGTCATGGACGAATGTTTTCACAAGGCCGACCAAGCTTTTGATGAGATCGTGTCCAAAACAGCGAATGATAAACTGCTTCTGAAGCCTGCTGATTTATTTGACAAAGGAGCCAATTTCTCCGAACTGTCGAGAAACTTCACCCGGGTTGAATTTGGGAAGCAATACTATTTGCCAAAGGCTAAAGTATTCCAATGGAATAGTCAGTCACAGCCATCTTTCAATAAGAATTTTGATCTGCTGGTAACCCATCTGGCAGAAAATGAAAAGGGTGGTCAGGTCAATATTCTGACTGCGGAAAACGATAAACAAATCGACCGGCTTTTGGGAATTTTCCATGAGTTGGATCCTACGCTCCAGGTCCAAAGCATGCTTTTAGGCTTGAGAGAAGGCTTTGAAGATCGCCAGATGAAGCTGGTTTGCTACACCGATCACCAGCTTTTCGAGCGATTTCACCGATACAAAACCCGCAAAAAAGCCAGCAAATCCAAGGCGCTGACACTGAAAGAACTTAAAGCCCTTCATCCGGGGGATTACATCGTTCACGTGGATTATGGAGTTGGTCGATTTGCCGGATTGGAAAAAGTGGATATCAGCGGCAAGATGCAGGAAGCTGTCCGCCTCATCTTCCGGGATGACGATTTGCTGTTTGTCAATATTCATTCCCTCCACAAGATTTCGAAATATTCAGGCCAGGAAGGCACCACTCCTTCCATGTCTAAGCTGGGTTCGCCGGAGTGGGAAAACAAAAAGAGCCGGGTCAAAAAGCAGGTCAAAGACATTGCGAAGGATCTGATCGCACTTTATGCAAAGCGCAGGTCTGCAAAAGGGTTTGCCTTCTCCAAAGATTCTGTTTTGCAGATAGAGCTGGAATCTTCTTTCATCTACGAGGACACACCGGATCAGGCGATTGCCACGGCCGATGTGAAGGCTGACATGGAAAAAACCTATCCGATGGACCGATTGGTATGCGGAGATGTGGGTTTTGGAAAAACTGAAGTGGCAATTCGAGCCGCTTTCAAAGCTGTCAATGACCGCAAGCAAGTAGCCGTGTTGGTTCCGACCACGATTCTGGCTATGCAGCACTTTCATACTTTCACCGAACGACTGGAAAATTTCCCGGTGAAAGTGGAGTATATCAATCGCTTTCGCTCCGCGAAAGAAATCAAGGATATCATCTCTCAGGTGAAAACAGGAGAAATCGACATCCTGATTGGAACCCATAAAATCGTCAACAAAGACATTGAATTCAAAGACCTCGGTCTCTTGATCATAGATGAAGAGCAAAAGTTTGGGGTGAAAGTAAAAGACCAGCTTAAAAATCTCCGGGTAAATGTCGATGTATTGACTCTTACCGCAACTCCTATTCCGCGAACGCTTCATTTCTCGTTGATGGGAGCCCGGGATCTTTCGGTGATCGCCACTCCTCCGCCAAACCGGCAGCCGGTGACGACAGAAATTCAAACTTTCCGCGAGGAAGTAATCCGGGATGCAGTGGCTTATGAACTAAGAAGAGGCGGACAGGTTTTCTTTGTTCATAATAGAGTGGGCGAGATCGACAGCATTGCCAATTTGATTATGAAATTGGTGCCGGATGCGCGAGTGGCCGGAGCACATGGTCAAATGGATGGGAAAAAGCTTGAAAAAGTAATGGTTGACTTTATCAATCATGAATACGATGTGCTAGTCTCTACCAATATCATCGAATCCGGACTCGATATTCCAAACGCTAACACCATCATCATCAACCGGGCGCATATGTTCGGTTTGAGTGACCTGCACCAGATGAGAGGTCGAGTGGGAAGAAGCAACAAAAAAGCATTCTGTTATTTATTGACCAGCCCGATGTCAGGATTAACAGCCGAAGCAAGGAAAAGACTTCAAACGCTTGAGGAGTTTTCTGATCTGGGAGACGGGTTCAAAGTGGCGATGAAAGACCTGGACATTCGCGGTGCAGGAAATCTATTGGGAGCTGAGCAAAGCGGCTTTATCACCGATCTTGGCTTTGAGATGTATCATAAAATCCTGGATGAAGCAGTTCAAGAACTGAAGGAAAATGAGTTTGCAGCACTCTTTGAGATTGATTTGGAGGAGAAAGTGAAAGTGCTGGTTCAGGACTGTACGATTGAAACTGACCTGGAATTGCTGATTCCGGAAGGATATGTAAGCAATATCAGCGAGCGACTTGGTCTCTATTCCAAACTGGATGCAATCAAAAACGAGGAAGAGCTCGGCAAATTCTCCGCTATGCTTTTGGACCGTTTTGGTCCTTTGCCAGATTCAGTTCAGGATCTGATGGAGACTGTAAAGCTACGCTGGGCTGCTGAAAAGTTGGGAATCGAAAAACTGGTACTAAAAGGAAATCAGATGAAATGCTATTTGCTTCCTTCCAGCCGGGATGATTTTTATTCCTCTTTAGTATTCCAAAAAATCATGCGATTTGTGCAAACTCACTCGAAGCAAACCAAAATAAAGGAGCATAAAAATCGTTTGATACTTACTGTTGAGGGAGTTCTATCTATCACAAAAGCTCAAAACAAGCTGAAGGAAATGGAATTAGCCTAAATTTTAAAAAATTTAACTGGCATAAATATTGCAGTTTTCGCTATGAAAATTGCCGAATTCCCGGCTTTTGCCCTGTTTTTGAAGTTGAAGTGAAATAAGGCTTTGGCCTTTATCTTTGTAAGTACTTAGTATTGATTATATATTAGCACATTGAATTAGGCCTAAAATTCATAAAAATATGCGTTTGAGTAATAAAAATTTTGGATTGTGGATGGGGGCTTTCCTGATCGCGTCCGGCTCGATTTTATCTTCTTGTAATAAAACTCCCGGCTATGGCAGAAGAACCGCCGATAATCCCGGAAAGAACAGTGCCACTACTGGTGCAGAATTTAACTTCGATGATAAAGACACTACCCAATTTTTCGTGTCTAAAAACGCCGAACAGATTCCCGGACCAAACCTGAAATTTATTCAGGGCGGTAGGGCTGTTTTGGGTTCTCAGGAAGAAGATGTAATGGCTTTCAGAGATAACCTTGAGAGAACTGTCAGTATTTCAAATTTTTACATGGATGAGACCGAAATCACGAATAATGACTTTCGGGAATTTCTTTTCGACATGAAGAAAAGGGTGAGCGCTGATTCTTTGCTCAAGTTGGAGCCTTCTGAGAATGTTTGGACCGGAGCAATGTCTTTCAACGACATGTACCAATCTTATTACTTCAGATTTCCAGGATTTAACTTTTATCCGGTAGCGGGTGTATCCTGGTCTCAGGCTAACACTTATTCCAAATGGAGAACCGAATTCGTTCAGGATCTGATCAGAAAAGAAAGAGAATTAGACTCAACCTTCACTAAAACTCAATTGATCGAGCGGGGAGTTGCATTGGCTGATTATCGTCTTCCAACTGAAGCTGAGTGGGAATATGCTGCAAAAGCAATGATTGGAACTCAATATCTGGATGAAAATCAGGAATATGGCCGAATCTATCCCTGGGATGGAAGAGGTATTCGTAACCCATATAATGTAAAGAGAAAGGGTAAGCAGGGAGATTTCCTTGCCAACTTCAAAAGAGGTCGTGGCGACTACGGTGGTATCTCAGGTAATCAGAGAAATGACGGTGAAATCATCCTGACCAACGTGTATGACATGGCTCCAAATGATTTCGGCTTGTACCACATGGCAGGAAACATGAACGAGTGGGTTCAGGACGTTTACCGCCCGCTATCTTTCATGGATTTTGATGACCTCAACCCGGTAAGAAGAGATGGAGCCCTTGATGATATCTCAAACTATGAAACCTCTGTACTGAGCGATGATCTCAGAGTGTACAAAGGAGGAAGCTGGAGAGACGTAGCTTATTGGCTTGCACCAGGAACCCGTAGATTTATGCATCAGGACTCATCTACCAATAATATTGGCTTCCGTTGCGCAATGATTTCAATAGGAGAGAAAGGAAAATAATCCTCGATCATATATTCAAAAAAGCCTTGTTCGGATCTAATTTGAGCAAGGCTTTTTCATTTTTAAATTGTGGCAAGAAATAGAGGATTCTGAGTGTCCCTTTTTTTTAAGGCATTCAAAGTTGCTGGTTAAAATTTCAGTCTCACTCCCATATTGCCATAAAACCCATTTGTCTTTCCAAAATCGATATTTGCAAAGCTTGTCTGAATTTCTGTCACAGACCATTCGTAAGAAAAATCGATAAAAAGAAGCCAGATATCGATACCAGTTCCGGCATAAACACCCCAAGCAGGCGAGTTGACTTCGCCCGGATCCAAATCCTCTCCTACACTTGTCACAAAAAATCCGGAAGCTCCTCCGAATGTTCGCCAGGAGGCAAGAGTTTCAGAACTCCCTATCAAATTCATTCCCAGAGTAAAGGGAATTCTGATTCCGTTCAAATCTGCTTCAAAATCAACCGGATTTGCCACGGTAGGATCCGTGAATTCGGCACTTTTTGAAATATAAAAAATACCCGGCTCCACATACATTTTTTCTCCAAAAGCTACACTAGCCCCCGTTTGCCAGCCATTTTTTCCCTGACCAATTTCATTATTTACTGTAACATCCGTAAAATTAAACCCCACCATTGGCTTGAACGTCTGTGAGTGAAGGCTGAAAAATATCGACCCTGAGAGGATTAAGGTAAAAAGTGCTTTTTTCATAAATGCTTCCAAATGGATATTGAAAATAGCAAATTCTGACAAGCCTATTGATTACCATTCCTTGTTTTGAAACTATCATCGAGATCAGACTGACTGTTTCCTATGATCAATCTCCATAACGGCTACACTCAGATTGCTTTAAAACCATTGATTGATTCTCAAAACAAATTCCATTTCAGTTGTTATATCTTGAGATCGAATTAACCCGAATAGATATGAAATTTACTAGTCGCCTTATACTGGCATTCTGCATTTTGGTAGGATTTTCAGCAGCACAGGCCCAAACAACCTACCAAACTCCTCCCAAAGAGATTAGAGATTTGGTAAATGCTCCTATTACTCCATCGGTTGTTTTTAGCAAAAAAGGAGATTGGATGATGCTTCTTGAGAGAGCCGGAAATCCTTCCATTGAGGATTTGGCCCAACCTGAACTGAGGATCGCCGGACTTCGGATTAATCCCGCAACTTCCGGCCCGAGTCGAAGTGGAAGTGTGGAAAACCTGAAAATCAAAATGACCAAAGGGGGCGAAGAAATCCAGGTAAAGAGACTTCCTTCCAATCCTAAGTTGGGTGGTTTTTCGCTTTCCAGAGATGACAAGTTTCTTGCATTTACTCAGACCGAGCCAACCGGAATCAGCCTTTGGGTAGTGGATATGACGAGTTTCGAAGCTCGCCAACTCACGGAAAACATCCTGAACGAAGTCATGGGAGGCAGTTTAGTCTGGACACCGGATAATCAGATTCTGATTAAAGCCGTCAACCCAAGCCGCGGAGAAATCCCAAATGCACCTGCGGCTCCGGCCGGACCCATTATTCAGGAAACTTCCGGAAACGCAGCTCCAAGCAGAACTTATCAGGATTTGCTTGCCAATCCCCATGATGAAGCCCTTTTTGCCTATTTCATAAATACTCAGCTCATGCTTATCAATCTGGATGGCACCAAGAAACCAATTGGTCCCGGCGGAATGATCAAGTCAATTGATCTTTCTCCGGACGGATCTTTCCTGGTCGTGGAAACTATCAAAAAGCCTTTTTCTTATCTGGTGCCGGCATCCCGGTTCCCATACGATGTGGAAGTATGGACTAAGACCGGGCAGAAAGTAAAGACACTTGCGCAGATTCCTTTGGATGAAAATCGCCCGACCGGCTTTGATGCAACAGTTGCAGGTCCACGGAATATCAGTTGGAGAGCCGATAAGCCGGCTATTTTATATTGGGTAGAAGCTCAGGATGGCGGTGACCCAAAAGTTGAAATCGCAGAACGCGAGATCGTTTATACCCTGGAAGCACCTTTCGCAGGAGATAAGAAAAAACTGGCAAGCACTGCCTATCGATTTGGCGGAATTGCCTGGTCGGATGACACCTTTGCGATCATGACTGAGCGCTGGTCCAAAACCAGAAAGGACATGAAATCGGTCATCAATCCTTCCAATCCTGCTCAGGCTCCAAGTGTAATTATCGATCGGTCATCGGATGATCTTTACAATGATCCCGGAAATCCGGTTTTCATCGAAAACGACTTTGGTCAGCGGGTTTTACTTCGCAAAGGTGATTTGGTTTTCATGACAAGCGAAGGCGGTTCGCCGGAAGGAAGCATGCCTTTCCTTTCCACATTTGATACAAAAACCAAAGAGGAAAAAATCCTCTGGAGATCCCAGGCTCCATTTTATGAGCGAGTGGTCAAAGTGCTGGATGAAGAGGGAACGGAGTTTATCACTTTGAAAGAAAGCACGGATATTCAGCCTAACTATTGGCTGATCAATTCCCGAAAAAAAATGGCACCACTTCAGGTGACCAACTTTATTCATCCTTATGAATCCATCAAAGGCATTCAGAAGCAATTGGTCACGTACAAAAGAAAAGACGGACTAAATCTCTCAGCGGTGGTTTACACACCCGCCGGTTATGATCCTGCGAAAGACGGAACCCTTCCTGTTCTGATGTGGGCCTACCCAAAGAATACAAGTCTGCGGAAATTGCAGCCCAGGTTCGGGGATCAAAATACGCCTTCACGCGATTGAGCTGGGGATCGCCAATCTATTGGGTGACTCGCGGCTACGCCATCATGGACCAAACTGAGATGCCGATTGTTGGTGAAGGAGAGGAGGAGCCAAACGATTATTTCATCGAGCAACTTGTAGCCAATGCCGAAGCCGCGATCGATCAGATCGTCGGAATGGGAATAGGAGACCGGATGAGAATAGGAGTTGGCGGGCATTCTTACGGTGCTTTCATGACCGCGAATTTGCTTTCGCATACTAATTTGTTTGCAGCAGGAATCGCTCGAAGCGGTGCTTACAACAGAACTTTGACACCGTTTGGATTTCAATACGAGCAGCGAACCTACTGGGAATCTCCGGAGGTCTATTTCAATATGTCACCATTCTCCTACGCACACAAAGTGGAAACGCCAATCCTGCTGATTCACGGAGTGGCGGACAACAATTCCGGAACATTCCCGATCCAGTCAGAGCGCTATTACAATGCGTTGAAAGGTCATGGTGTCACCACGCGCTTGGTATTCCTTCCTCATGAAAGTCATGGCTATGCTGCCAACGAATCAATTCTTCACACCCTTTGGGAAATGGATACCTGGCTCGAAAAATACGTGAAGAATAAAAACAAGCTGGATCCTTCAAAGTAAAGATGTCCCCCAACTTGACGGATAAAGCCTTTTTTCTCAATACAAAAACCCAAACAGCCAAAGAGGGATGGTATTTTTAAGGCCAATCTCAATATCATCTTTTACCAAAAAAGCATCGGGTTGATCTTTGATCTGAGAACTGGTTTTGTTTTTTCCTCCAATCTCAAAAGTCCACTTTTCATCCACCCAAAAATCTCCTTTTTCGGCTAAATTGACAGTAGCTATTTGCCTGACTTGGTTTGCAAAAAAAGTCTCTCTGACTGTTCCTGTATTTACATTTTCCTCAGCTAAGGCATAAAGCAAGTTGGTATTAGCCAGATAAATTTTTTCAGGCTTGGTCAAAGCACCAATTTCAGTGTTGGGTTTATGAAAAGTCTGAATAATGTTGGCACGCTCTAAAAGTTCCAAAGATCTCAGCAAGGTCGGACGGGAAATACCGGATTTTCGGCTCAATTCAGAAACATTGGGGGTGAAGGGTACAGAAGTGCTGATCAGCCGAATAAGCCTTTTCAATTTGAAAATCGTGTCATAATCCAAATTTTCGACCGCGTTCAAATCAAGTTCGATGGTCAATTGAACGGTTCGTTTTAGTTTTTCAAGAAACTTCTCCTTCCCTTCCTTAAAAAAAGGATAGGCCCCGAACTTCTGGTAGGCTAAAAATTCAGGAATCGGAGCTACCTGGGTAAGGATCTCGGCTGCGATTGAGACATGATTTTCCAAAATCTCAGAAAAGGCAACTACCGGTAATTTGATTCCTTTTTCCAGTTGAATAAATTCCCTAAGCGATAGTTCTGGCAGATTATAGCTTACCAGCCTCCTACTCAAATCGGCCTCTCCCTTGTAAATCTCCAAAATAGAGGAAGAGGTAAACACCACCTTCAATCCTGGGAAATTGTCATAAATCAACTTCAACTCACGAGACCAGGTTGGGTAGCGATGAATTTCATCCAACAAAAGAATCCTACCCCCCTGAAGGTGAAAATATTCCGCAAAATCAATCAGCTTGTTTTCGGTGAAGTAAAAATCATCTAAAGAAACATAAGACGCAGTTCCGTCTTTGGGAAGATCTTTCTTAAGATGCTGAAGCAAAAGAGTGGTTTTACCAGAGCCTCGCGCTCCTAAAATTCCAATTAATCGTTCTTCCCAATCTATTTTGTCCAAAAGAAATCGCTGAAACTCCAATGAAGTTTCCTGGACTTTTCGTTGGGAAAGGAGAAGCAACTTTTCCATTGTGTAAATTAAATTTTACACAAATATATCATTTATGTTAAATAGACATTACAGTATTATGAAGTAACTGTAAAATATATTTTACAATTAGCCCAGGTCCGATCCCCACATAAAGATCAAAAACAAAACTCCCAAGGCGATTCGGTAATAGCCAAAAGCGGTAAATCCATGGCTGGAAACATATTTTATAAAAAGCTTCACGGCAATCCAAGCAGAGATGAACGCTACTACTGAACCGATTCCCAACATAATTAATTGGTCGCTGTTTAAAGCCAGGTCACTTTTGAGCAAGTCATAACCTCCGGCGGCCATCATCGTTGGCACTGCCAAAAGGAAAGAAAACTCAGTCGCCTGCTTCTTATCCAACCCGTTGAACACCCCACCGATAATTGTCGCGGCAGCTCTTGAAGTACCCGGCACCATCGAAAGGCACTGACAGAGGCCAATGAAAAATGCATTCTTATAAGACATATCCTCCACCTCGGCCAGTTTGGTTTCGGATTTGACCACTTTCTTATCTATGAAAATCAGGAAAATACCTCCCAAAATCAGGGAAACAGAAACTACAACGGGATTAAAGAGATAAGCTTTAATGTAATCATAGGCCAGAAAACCGATGACCGCTGTGGGAAGAAATGCTGCAAAAAGCTTCAGATAGATGTCAATGCTTTTAAAAAATCGTTTGATATACATCATCGCAATTGCGAGAATCGCCCCCAGCTGGATAAAGACCTCGAAGGTTTTGACAAACTCATCGTCATGGATTCCCATCGCTGCGGATGCCAAAATCATGTGCCCTGTGGATGAAATGGGTAAAAATTCGGTGATTCCCTCGATAATCGCGATGATGATGCTTTGCGTAATTGTCATTTTCTGAATCTGATGTGCTGAATAATTCTCGGGGGCAAAGATATCATTCCTAACCTGCGAGGGAAAAATTGTGCTAAGTTTTAGCAAGCCTTACAGGATTAATCTTTTTCCCTTTCGGAAAGCTCATTTGGTCATTCCTTGGTATTTTTATGAAGAACTAAAACCAAGGCGACTCCTATGAAAAATATTTTTGATCCTAAAGTGACTCAGGAACTTATCGGAAGAATCAATGCCCTTACACCTGAAACTGTTCCGAACTGGGGCAAAATGAGCGTGGACCAAATGCTTGCTCATTGCTGCGTCGCTTACGAAATGGCCTACACCGACAAGCATCCCAAGCCGAATGCGTTGATGCGTTTCATTCTCAAAACCTTTGTGAAAAATGGAGTGGTTAGTGAAAAGCCCTACGGAAAGAACCTGAAAACCGCTCCGGCTTTTATCATTTCCGAGCGGAAAAATTTTGAAGCTGAGAAAGCCCGCCTGATCGAATTCATTGAAAAAACTCGAAAACTGGGAATTCAACATTTCGAGGGAAAAGAGTCTCTGTCATTTGGTCCCATGAGTTCCGGGGAATGGAATAACCAATTCTACAAGCATCTGGATCATCATTTAACTCAGTTTGGAGTATGAATCCATCAGCCAAGACCATTTTGCCATTTTTGGGATCAAGGAATTTTCAGGAAAGTTGGACTTTCTATGAACTGCTCGGATTTGAAGTCAAATTGATTTCCAAAGGATTTGCAAGAGTCTACATCAACGGGAAAATCGGGTTTTATCTTCAGGACTATTACTCGAAAGAATGGTGTGAAAACACGATGGTTTTTTTGGAAGTCGAGGGTCTTGAAGCGCAACGAGAATCTATCTTCAAACTTAATCTGCCCGAAAAGTTTCCAGGCGTAAAGCTCAGCCAAATCAAGAAAAATGATTGGGGAGAGGAATTTTTCTTACATGACCCCGCGGGAATCCTCTGGCATTTCGGGTTTTTTACTTCCTAATCTTTTTGTTTGAATAATAATTTTTAAGTTTATGGATTAGATAATTTTCAAAAAGCATGCGATCCCTATTTGTATCGATTTTCTTCTTTGTTACCCTCGTCCCATCTTTAGTTTCAGCCGATCTAATTCTGATTGATTCCATATCTCCCGCCAAAAAAGAATGGGATGAGTTTTTTGGGAAAAATCTCAAATATCCAACAGAAGCTTTACGCACAAGAGAAAGCGCTCAAGTGGTGATTTCCATAAAAATCGGACCGGATGGGACATTGGACAGCTTACACTTGGAAGAGAAAGCATCTCCTTATTTTAATGAACAGGTTTTGAGAGTATTTGATATGGCGTCCTTATTTTGGAAACATGAAGTTTTGGAGGGCAGAGAATTTAATACCAGCTACCAGATTGCAGTCAATTTTACATTTTCCAATGCCGGAGGACCTCCAACCGACAGGAAGAAAATAGCCACAAACTATATTCTGGCCGGTAAACCGGAAAAGGCCTTAAAGATTTCCGAGCAATTGGTTAAGTCAAATCCATACGACTATAAAAATTATGAATTGAGGTCTCAAATCAATCGTCAATTGGGAAATTCGGATCAGGCAGAAAAAGACTTATTGAGCTCCCAAAAAGTCAAAAATGAAGTTTTGTCTACCTTTGACGTAGTCATTTTCGGTGTAGTAAGATCAACATCCCCACCTGGATCAATTCCTGTCAGATAGACGATTAGGACGGTAATTCGTACCTTTAAGACATGTTGGAAATAAGTCTATCGATATGAAAAGGATCTTATTCATTCTTTCAATTTCAAGTATTTTGGTTTGGTCCTGTTCCAAACCCACTGAAAACCAGGTATTGAAAGAAAAAATCAAAGTACCTGAAACGGCTACTGATACCATGCCTGAATCCGTTTCCGGAGCCACCCATTTAACTGGCGACAACTCCATGACTTCCGTTGATTGGGCAGGGACGTATTTCGCGACTTTGCCTTGCGGCAGATGCGAAGGAATAGAAATGTGGGTAACTCTCAACTCAGACGGAACTTACGCCCTCAACACCAATTACCTGGGATTAAATGATGCGCTTGAGGAAGAATTTACCGGCAAATTTACCTGGGACCAAAAAGGGGGTATTGTGACGCTGGAGGGACTCAAAGGAACCTATCCCGGCAAATTCAAAGTTGGGGAAAACAGAATCTGGTATCTGGATATGGATGGGAATCAAATGACCGGACCTCTTGCAGATCAATACATCCTGACTAAGAAATAACCTTATTTGAATCGTACGATTTTGCCGTGGGCTTTTGAGGTCATCTCAACAGGGATGGCCTCCGTTATTTCCCGGAAAAGCAACTCCACCAATTTCTGCTTCAAAAAGCTTCGATTCAAAATGATGCTGACTTCCCGTGTTGGCGACTCTCCTGCAAATGGTCTGAGGCGCGTTTTTTCTTCATCCGAAAGTTCGTAAGTCGCAAGCTCCGGCAGCAAAGTCACACCCTGATAGCGGTTCACCATATTTTTGAGTCCTTCAAGCGAGCCACTTTCGTAATGAAAGTTCTTGTGTCCACTCAATGCCTGATCGCAGAGATTGATCACCTGATCCCGAAAGCAATGGCCTTGCTGGAGAATCCAGAAATCTTCTTTCTTGACTTTCTCAGGGTTGAAAAACTCATCCTTGAGCAATTCATGATCCTTTGAAAGATAAGCGTAGAACTTCTCGTAAAACATCGTTTTCTCAATAATTCCGGGTTCGTGTAGAGGAGTTACCACGATTCCCAAATCCAATTCATCGTTTTTGAGCTTTTTGATGATTTCTTCCGTCACCATTTCCTGTACATCCAGCTTCACATTCGGGTATTTTTCAAGAAACTTCCGAATGAAAAGATGGAGTAAATACGGCGCCAAAGTTGGAATGATTGCCAGTTTGATCACTCCGGATATGTCTCCTTTCAATTGAGCAACCAATTCAAAAATTCCTTTGCTCTCTGAAACGACTCGCTTCGCCTGCCTGATGATTTGAATACCGATTTCCGTCGGGATTACAGGCATTTTGCTTCTGTCAAAAAGTAGAATTCCAAGTTCCTTTTCCAATTTGCTCAGCTGTGCACTCAGCGTTGGCTGGGTGACAAAGCAGGACTCAGCTGCATGGCCAAAATGTCGGTGTTTGTCTACTGCAATCAGATATTCGAGTTGTTGTATCGTCATAAAAATTCCCTTTCCCCCTTCTAAAGTTAAAAGATTCGGAAAGAGTTTCTAAAACCAATGGGCTCTCGTGTCTACCTCTGATCAAATTCACACTTTTATATTTTTCTAAAGGCTGGAAAAGCAGTAATTTATTTTCTCCTATTGATCAATCAATAGCAATAAACCCTAAACCCATCCAATTCATGAAAAAATCTTCTTTTTCCAGAAGGAAATTCCTTAGCGCCTCTTTACTAAGCACAGCAGGCTTGAGCATGCTACCACAACTTGGATTTAGTGCGCAATCTGCCCAAAATCCGGCTCAATCATTTGAAACTATACGCCTGGGATTCATAGGAGTTGGCCGACAATCCGGAGGATTAATCAATAACCTGATGAAAGTTCCCGGTGTGGAAGTAATCGCCGGAGCTGACGTCTATGCAATCAAGCGAGAGCGATTTATCCTCCGAGTAAAGAAAAACTACACTGACCAGGGCCGAACTGCACCTGAGATCAAAGTTTATGAGAATTACAAGGAATTACTGGCCAATCCTGATGTGGATGCGGTAGTCATTGCCTCTCCGGATCATTGGCATGCGATGATGGCAATCAATGCCTGCAAAGCCAAAAAAGATATTTACCTGGAAAAGCCCCTCACTTTTACAATCAAAGAGGGTCAGGAATTAGTCAAAGCAGTCCGTGAAAATGGAGTGGTATTATCCGTCGGAAGCATGCAACGCTCTGCTGCAAATTTTCAGCATGCCGCGGCTATGGTACAAAAAGGAAAACTTGGAAAGATCAATCAGATCTTGGTTCATGTTGGAGAAAATCCCTATCCAAAACCATATGATTTACCGGCACAGCCAATTCCGGCGGGATTAAACTGGAAAACCTGGCTGGGTCCATTATCCGAAATGAAATTCAATGACGAACTCAATCCTGCGATAACTTTGAATCCTGAACAAAACGAGAAAGTCTGGGGAGCCTGGCGCTGGTACAAAGAAACAGGCGGAGGATTGATGACAGACTGGGGGGCACACATGATCGACATCGCACAATGGGGATTGAGTATGGATAGAAACGGCCCGGTAGAAGTGATCCCGGCAAGCGGCGATAAACCTCTTACTTATCGATATGCAAATGGAGTTGAGATGTTGATAACAACTTTTGATGAAGGAAGGCAAGGGGTGAAATTCATTGGAGAAAAAGGCTGGATCAAAGTTTCAAGAGGACAATATGATACCTCGATTCCCGAACTTGAATTAGAGAAAAAACCGGAAAACTTTGCTTTCACGCAGCATTACCCTGATTTCATCGAATCGATCAGAAGAAGAAAAGATCCGATTGTTCCGGTGGAAATAGGACATAGCACATGTTCTGTTTGCACAATTGGAAATATTGCGCACGAACTTGGCCGCCCTCTGAAGTGGGATCCGATTGCTCAGGTTTTCCCGGGAGATGCAGCTGCAAATGCAAAGCTTCATTACGAATATAAGAATGGATATTCGCTGTAATAATTCATTATTCTATTGATTTTTTTAATAGATTATATCCAAGAGAACCTATAATGATTAGGAAGTTATCCACATCTTATTTGTGTGGATAACTTCTCCTAATTCAAACGAAATCTTCCTTTTACCTCAAACCCCAACCCATGAAACCTGTCTTTAAACTACCAATTAATCTTTCTCTTGCCTTCGGAATTTGTTTGCTTTTCTCTGATTGTTCTACAGGTCCGAAAACGGAAACATCAACCACTGAAATTCCGGAAACCAAATTCACCGCAAACCCGGTGGCCTTATCAGAACAGCCGGTAGGTAAGCTAAACATTGGGGATCAGGCGCCTCCTTTTATTCTTCCTGATGTGGAGGGTAATTTTCATGCCCTGGAGGATTACGCTGATGCAGAAGTTTTTGTGATCAATTTCACTTGCAATCACTGTCCAACTGCACAGGCTTACGAGGATAGATTTATTAAAGTTGTGGACGAGTACAAAGGAAAAAAAGTCGCTTTTGTGGCTATTTCATCTAATAGTCCGATCGGTATTTTACCGGAGGAATTGGGGTATACCGACCTGAGTGATACCTATGAGGAAATGAAAACCCGGTCTGTGGATAAGTCTTACAATTTCCCTTATCTCTACGATGGAGATACGCATGAATTCTCTCTTGCTTATGGCCCAACAGCTACACCGCATGTTTTTGTATTTGACAAAACCCGAAAGTTGATCTATTCAGGAAGAATAGATGCTTCCGAAAAACCAGGAACTGCAAACGCGGAAGATTTGAGAAAAGCTATTGAAGCAGGACTAAAAGGAGAGGCTCTTCCGGCAGGTGAAGCTCAAACTCCGGCTTTCGGTTGCTCCATGAAATGGGCCTGGAAGAATGAATACACCATCAAAACCAATAAGGAATGGGCTGCGAAAGAAGTGGCCCTTGAGAAATTGTCCCCGGCAGGATTAGCTGACTTACTGAAAAATAATACCGATGAATTGCTCTTGGTAAATTTCTGGGCTACCTGGTGCGGACCTTGTATAATCGAGTATCCAGAGTTTATCACAATGGAACGGATGTACACGGCGCGAGATTTCCGCTTTGTGTCCATAAGTATGGATAGTCCGGACCAGTTAGATAAAGCTCTAAAATACTTGAAAAGCAAAGAATCCGCTGTTCCCAATTACCTCATGGACACCAACGACAAATATGAAGTAATCAATGTAGTGGGCAAAGAATGGGATGGGAGCTTGCCTATCACACTTTTGATAGAGCCTGGAGGAAAAATTGCTTACCGGGTTCCCGGAACAATCCAGCCATTGGCGCTAAGGAAAGCAATCGTAGACCATCCGATGATTGGCAGATATTATTGATTCAGGGATTTGAGATAGGATTTATGGTTTGATCAATTTAAATTGTGTCAAATCTAATCTGCCCATGTCTGATTCCAATTCCACCGCCTTTCAACTTTCTTTATCCCTCTATTCAGCCTCAAGGCTTTTAATCCAGCAGTTTCAAACCAGATTAAATGAATTGAATCTGACTTATCCCCAGTACTTAGTGATGTCGGTGCTTTGGGAAGAAGATGGACTATTGGTACATAAGATCGGGAAAAAGCTTCATCTGGATTCAGGCACTTTGACTCCCTTATTGAAAAAGTTGGAAGGGATGAATTATGTGAAAAGGAATCGGAACGAGGCAGATGAGCGAACAGTCTCCATTCAATTAACCTATCCCGGAAAATCCCTTCAATCCAAAGCAATCGAACTTCTAAATCCCCTCGAAGAAACGTATTCGGAAATTGAAAATCCAGAGTTATCCACATTAACCCATTCCCTCAAAAGCTTGATGGAAAAGATAGAATCTTTAAAAAACAGAAATTGAGGAAAAATTAATTGTGGAATATACCGCATCGGCGGTCAACACCGGAGGCAGAAGAGGGCACGTAAAAAACGATGACGGATTAATTGATTTGGAAGTGGAAATGCCAAAAGAAATCGGAGGCGAAGGAGGAAAAACAAATCCTGAGCAACTTTTCGCAGCTGGTTACGCCGCATGTTTGGAGGTGCTTTGGCTTCAGCTGCAGGAAAAACAAGCTTGAGAGATTCTGAAATTAAAGTAAATGCACACTTAGGTCATTATGGTCCAAACAGTTTTGGACTTGCTGTCGATATTTTTGTGAAGATCCCTCATGCTGAATCACTCGAAGCAGCCCAGAAAATAGCAAATGATGCTCATGAATCTTGCCCATATTCAAAAGCAACTCGTGGAAATATTGAAGTCAACGTAAAGGCAGTTTAATCACTTAATACTGGCGCATGCGTTTCGCTTGCGCCTTATTTTTTCGCTGATCTACCCGGAAAAATTCAAAGTTTAATTCATGGATTTGACAAGAAAAATTAGAGGATGCCATTTTTAATTCCTCAATTTTAAATTCATCATTTAAGCAAAACGACACCTTTTCCCAGCATCTTTCTTTCCAATAAAGCTGTCAGGGCCTCTGGAGATTCTTCCAAAGTATAGCGTTTACTTATGTGTTGCTTAATTTTTCCCTCATGAATCCAGTGGACCAATTGGCGGATATTCTGAAAGCTGGTCTTTGGTTCAAGCTTCGAAAACTGTCCCCAGAAAACTCCCATGATCGAGCAGCCTTTCAGCAAAGGCAAATTCATCGGAATTTGAGGAATCTCACCATTGGCAAAGCCGACAATCAGATACCGCCCTTTCCAGGCAATTCCTCTCAATGCCGCTTCCGTGTATTTTCCTCCAACAGGATCGTAAATTACATCGACACCTTTTCCTCCGGTCAGTTCTTTAATCCGCATTTTCAAATCTTCGCTTTCGTAATTGATCGTAGCCGACGCTCCTTTCTCTTTGCATAAAGTCAGTTTTTCTTCGCTCGATGCCGCAGCTATCACATTAGCCCCCATCAATTTTCCCAACTCCACCGCAGCCAAACCAACTCCTCCGGCTGCTCCCAAAACCAATAAGGTTTCTCCCGGTTGCAGATTTGCCCGGTCTTTTAGCGCATGATAGGAAGTTCCGTAGGTGTAAAGGGTGGTTGCAGCAACCTCTGGCGACAAACCCGGAGGCATTGCAAAAACCCGGTCAGCATCCACAGCAACTTTTTCTGCAAATCCTCCCCAACCACAAAGCGCCAGAACCGGATCGCCAATCCTTAAGTTTTCCACATTTTCACCGATTCCGATAATCTTTCCGGCAACTTCTCCTCCCGGAGAAAATGGGAGTTCAGGCTTGAACTGATACTTATTCTGGATAAGCAGGATGTCTGGAAAATTGACCCCGCAAGCCTCCACTTCGATCAGAACCTGATCAGGACCGGGTTGCGGATCGGGAAGCTCACCAACTTCCAGGGTTTCCGGTAATCCAAAATGGAAACAAATGAGTGCTTTCATATTCAAAAGATTTGCCACTAAGGCACTAAGACTTTAAGGTTTTATTAAATTAAAGATATTAAGAACAGCCAATTTATGAATCACGGAATACCATCAGATTTTGATGAAGAAATAGGAAAAGCAGTTGTTCATGCTGCTTTTTCAATTCATAAAGCTTTGGGGCCAGGACTTTTGGAACGAGTGTATGAAGTCTGCATGGAACATGAACTTAAAA
>JAKFCO010000080.1:0-1891 GCA_036676605.1 Algoriphagus sp. | reverse complement strand
TACTTCCCTCCTTTACCCCCTGCCCCCTAAAGGGGAGTTTGCATTGAGGTAGGTGGGTGCAAATATTTCAAAATCAATTTTGACTACAGAAATTAATTTGACCTGACTGCTACTTCCCTCCTTTAGGAGGGAGCAGAGGGAGGTAAAAGAGTGGGTTGTCGGTTATCAGTTGTCGGTTACCAGTCATGTCGAGTGAGCGAGACATCTCATTCTTTGGAATACTACTCAAACCGAATGAGACCCTTCTCCTTTGTCGAGGTGACTGGAAACCAGAGTGAGACCCTCGAAGAAGTCATGTCGAACGAAGAGAGACATTTCATTCTTTGGAATACTGCTCAAACCGAATGAGACCTCTCCTTCGTCGAGGTGACGATTCCCTAATCCCTATTCCCTAATCCCTATTCTCCAATCCCTAATCCCCATTCTCTTATTCTCTAATCTCCAATCCCTAATCCCTAATCCCCATTCTCCATTCTCTTATTCTCTAATCTCCAATTCCTAATCCCTAATCCCCATTCTCTAATTCTCTCCAACTCTTTTCCAAATAATGAGACCTCTCCTTCGTCGAGGTGACAGTTGTCAGTTATCAGTTGTCGGTTTGTCTAGGGGTGATATAAATAGTGGAGTTCCTGAGACTGAAAATTGAAACTGCATACGCTTGCATCTCAGCTTTTGCATCTTGTGTCTTTTTCCCCACCCTGTTTTATTATCTGATAGTTGTTTTGTAGATATGAGGTATCAGAACTTTTAAGAACTCTGGGAATTCTTTCAAATAGATGACTTTACCCTGAATTATCGAAAAGCAAAAACTCGGTTCCATTTCGTATCCGGAAGAATCAAAGACATCTATGCCATCAAAAAAAGTAAAATGATTGTCTAGATTTTGAAAACCTTGGAAGTACCTTCTATGAATTTCATTTTTTGGAACGAAATGTCCTCCATTTTGGACCCTGACAGCCACCCTCCTTATTGCTTCTTCAATGGAATTCAATACAAGAAATATTAGGTGAATTTCATACCCATTGTCCCTAAATTTTTGTGGCCAGAACAATGGAGTGGAGTTAAAATTTGTCTCATAGGAAAAATCCTTTTGCCCAGAAATTGCCTTTTCTACCTGGCTTTCCAATTCTTTATACGCCAAATTATGAGCCATCTGATCTTGGATTTCCGTAGGCTGAATACTTTGATAATATTTCAAAAAATAGGCATCATAATCAAAAGGAATAATGCCATTTTCCACCAAGGCTTTTGAATAGGAGGATTTCCCCGCCCCATTACAACCGGCAATTATCCAAAGTTTGGGCTTAGCCAAGAGTAAATTGAGGGGCAGGTTTAGGCTTTGTTATCAAAGTCCCGTCCTTTAGGGCTTTTTCATAAACTGCGATTTCCCTTAAGATACGGGGCATTTCCTTTTTCAGCCGGACCTCAATCCTTTCTATTTCTTTCTTTTTTTGATCAACATTCATAATGACTCCTAAATTAATCAAAAACATTGATTCGGTTTTCTAAATCTACTTTGATCGCAGACTATAATTTGATCTGTATGCTACTTCCCTCCTTTAGGAGGGAGCAGAGGGAGGTAAAAGAGTGGGGTTGGAAGTTGTCGGTTGGCAGTTGTGAGTTGTCAGTTGTGAGTTGTGAGTTGTGAGTTGTCGGTTGTCAGTTGTGCCCCCTGCCCCACGCCTCGGCGCGCAGGCCTAAAGGGGAGTTTGTCTGGTGGTAATTGTTGATTCGGTTTTCTAAATCTGCTTTGGTCACTAACACTAATTTGACCTGGATGCTACTTCCCTCCTTTACCCCCTGCCCCCTAAAGGGGAGTTTGCATTGAGGTAGGTGGGTGCAAATATTTCAAAATCAATTTTGACTACAGAAATTAATTTGACCTGACTGC
>JAKFCO010000079.1:0-4763 GCA_036676605.1 Algoriphagus sp. | reverse complement strand
TTCGGGAAGGGGATAACAGCGGGGTTGGATCTAGTCATGGCGCACCTCCAGGGCGGAGGTAAACGACAAGACGAACTGCCCAAGGTGGAGCCCTTGGGTAAAAGGTGGATAGCGCATTTTCCTTATGCTCCTTCGTGTATTTAAGGAGCCGCCAACCAGCCGTTCTGACACGGTATTGGGTGGCGGACCGTACGGGGGTCAGAAACCGGCTCACGAAGGACAGCCGGCCAGGCCGAAGCCTGCCCCGCACGGCCCACCATAGAAATGCGATAGCCGGGCACAAAAAAAGCGCCGGCTATACAGCTATGGCGCTACCGCGCCTTCGTGAAGATTTCGGGTTCTGACACCCGGCCACGGGATTGACCGTGACCGGCGCACTCTAGCCCGGCGAGGGACGATGGGCAAGCCCGAAGCGAGACAGCAATCGGCCATGTCGGGCTGGCCGGTCATGGGGGGCTAGGTTTGGTCAGGAACGGTCAGTCGGAAATATCGAAAAAACAGGGGCGATTCACATCGTTGCTGGAGGAGTAGGTGAATTGGTGCAAGGTACCTAGCCAGTATAGTGTGTGCGGAAAAACCGCCGTCCATTGCATGCGACGAAACCTAACTGCTCCCCATACAAAAGCTCTCCATGAGCGATTGCAGTTGATTAGTTTCGGTATCCGGACTTAATCAGTGAAACTGATTAAATCGTAAAGCTGACCAGGCACCCTGCCAGTGAATAATTGCAGATCAGTATCCTTTGAGCAACTCTTTCTTCTCTAGCGAAGAAAGCAGGGCGGCCTTATTCCAATTGACAAACCCCTGAATGCTCTCAAAATCCAGTTTTAGTGCCAGAAGCTCCTGAGCATTAATGTCTTGTCCATATACCTGTTTGAAATAGCGTTTCATTATATCCGTCTTTAGTTTTTCTGACAGATAAGGGCAGGTAATTGAATCTAGCAGCAGATAAGCCTTGAACGTATTCTCTTTAATATCGGTCAAGCTTGAAAGGGTCTGCTTTATCCGTTTTTCCAACTCTCTCCTTATTGAAGCGTAATCAACAGAATCACCAACATAAAAAAGCATGGTAACTATTTCGAAATATGAAAGGTCTCTTTCAGAAGACACATTCACCACGCTATTAAGCGCCTGTCGAGACATTTTAAAATCTGGTCCTAAAGCCTTGATCGTAGCTAAAATATTAAGCGCCTCTAGCAAGGCGTAGTCCGAGTTGGTTTTTGCCAGTCTTGAAAATTCACTACTTCGGAAAAACTCTAAACTTTGAGTGTAAATCATACTGCGTATTGCGTTAGATTCATCCTCAAAGTGCTTATCAAAAAAAGCACATGTAATGTGGGTCATTCTGCATATGCTAACTGACCCAGAGTGACTCGGATTCACGGTGAAGAAATGAAATACCAGTTCAACTGTTATTTTGAAAAAGTCTTCGTAACTTGTAGCTGGCTCTTGTGAAAGATTGCGAGCCATATGCTTTCTAGAAAATCTGACTACTAAATTTTGGAGCGCAGTTATAAGCAGGCCGCTAATCATGCTATATGCCGATGGGTCATCAATACACGCAGACTTGACTCCATTTGCAAAATGGATAATTACATTTTTTCGGTTATATATTCGCTTGGGTCCCCAGGCTTCAACCTTGATCTCTGGATCGGCCTTAGTGTAGACAAGCTTTTCTTTTAGCTCATTGAGCATTTTTTTTACAGCCCGAACAGCCTTTGTCTTTTCCGTAACAAATGGCCTAGCTGCACGGACAGTTTTAGTCTTATTTAAGTTCAGTTTGTACTCTTTAATGGTGCGCTCAATAACCTTGCATATTGCTTCCGCACGAGCTTCATCGATCGCAAAAATGAAAATATCATCGACATAGCGTCGTATTTCATAATCTACGCCGAGCTTAAGCTTGCTCCTATCAAGTTCAATTTCTACTTGCCGATCAATTTCTTGGAAGATTATTTCTGCAAATACACGGCTTACCTCGGGGCCAATTACTATTCCTGCTGTTTCGTTATAATTAGAGGCTTGCATCGCTCGATCAAAAATACTGCCAAGAGTATTTTTAACCGAGCGATTAGCTTTCGCGAATGGTTTTGTTTTTAAGGCCCAGGAAAGTGTATGGGTATAGATACTGTCAAAATACTTTGAAACATCCAGGGACCAAAAAGATGAAAATTGCCTTTCAAGTTTTAGAAACTCATACGAGTCAAAAAACCTATGCAGTCTCGTAAAGCCCTTGTAGGAGAAGTAGGACGTAAGAAATCGTTGCCTTGATTCCCCACGAATGGACGCCACTTTTCCTGATTTGAATTCGCTTAAGTCGTGCTGGGCGCCTTTTACATAGTATTTGCTGGCTATTTTAGCGGGGGATCGTATGCTGAATCGACTTTTTGAGCAGGCACTAATTATCTGAAGATCAAATTCCCGATATAGCTCAACGAAGTCGACCTGAGACGCAGGATGCAAAAGTGACAGGGTGCGAAAAGAGTCTTCGTCTTTTCGTATTCTATATACCAGGGGGATCGTATAGCTATCGCTTTCCTTTTTAAGCAAATAATCAAAAATTCCGGGAAAGTAAAATTGTTGCGAGCTAGGCTTCGTTAAGTTCAGCCTTTTTAAAATTTCATATAATCCGAAATTGCTAAAAATTATAGGAACTTCATAGGGGCTTGTCTCCGTCAATAGGACGCGCTCATAGTCTTCTTTTCTAACTCGCCGTAGATCCTTTCTCATTTTCGCCAGCATTCCTTTATCTTTTTAAGCGTTTTGTAATCAAAAGAGTGATAGCGCACATCTGTAAATCCTTTGACAAAGCCATAGCGGGCCAGCTCCCGCCTCTTTATCAAAGGCAAACTTGCAGCTATGCGTTGAGATAGCTTAAAGCTCGACGAAAATAAAAGTTTCTTATAAAACTGATCCAGTTCGCTAAGCACGCATGCCGAGATCATATTTTTATGTACATAATTGAAGTATATTCCGGTTCTAATCTTAATTCCCGTGCTAGGGTCGCGTATTGTATAGTTCCCGGTTAGCGCTCGAATTCTGTTCTTCAGCAGAAGATAATCCGTCGGTCCTCGAACCCCAGAAATATAACTAAAAAGTGAGCTGAGCAATCTGGATTTTATTTTATTCTTTTTTGACTCGGAGATATCAATTTCTACCTTGCGTCGCTTTCGTCCAGTCCCTAGATTTTCAGCGTAATCTGCAAAGACCTTGAATTCGTATCCTAAGTACTCAAATTGTTTAGGGGCTTTGCCAGTAACATTTGGTTGTACTTTGGGAATGGCCTCATGAGCCCGCTTCCCTCCTTTATGAAAGTATAGCCCCGATGGTAAATTCTCCTCAAAGGACGCCTCCAATACACTCTTGGCTACATCGCCTGAAGTAATTATCAATATATCGTCAACGAAACGTGAATAAAGAAATACATCAGTCAGTCCTTTGACATGCTCGTCAAACTGTTGCACATAAAATTCTGAAAGTGATGAGCTTATCCCAAGCCCTCTTGGAAGCCCCGCTACGTTGTGAAACTCAAAATTATCAAATAGCGCAGATAGAAGAGTCATTGTTTGCCAAGAACATTGTGCATCATCTAGAAGCTTTTGAAATAACAGCTTCCTGTCTATGCTTTCATAGAAGTCCTTTATATCGTATCTGTAAATATGAAAAGGTGTTCCTTCATTCAGGATAGTGATTAGGTTCGATATTATCGTTTGTCGATCGGCTTGCCGTACATGGTAATTGGCCTTTATGTTTTTTGTAATAAGTCTCGAAGCTAATTCAGCAGGGAGGCTGTTAAATGTATATGCTTGTTTTTGTCTAATGGATATCGGTCTTAGCGGATTATGAAAAATCGAACCTGCTTCTATGAGTTTGAGCGCTTGCCTTGCTACATCCCTTCTAGCCTCAGCCTGAGCCAAGCTTCTATCTACAAATATATCCTTATATCCTACGCAGCTTGATAATTTTTTAACGGTATAAGGTATTTCTATCATTGATGCCACCTTCCTGGTAACAACTGCTTCGCATGTTTTTGTATATGCAATTTTTGAGTGGCGACCTCGGCCGCCCTGATTATAGAGCTTATTGTAATTTAAGCTAAAGGCAGAGCCATCCTTCTGAATTGTCCCTGCTTTCATAGATGTGCTTGAGTGTCCGCTCTGGTTGACACCTGCCAGTCACAACCGTTTTCTTCTGGCCGATGCGGGGAATTCATACACCCCCAACCGACCCACCGCAGCCATTCAATAACTCGAAAATCGCGCCCCGGAAGCCATCCATCCCGCTCAGCCGCGCCGGCCGGCCCTGATCACTCCTCCCGCCAATCCAGGTCACAGCAGAACACATGCAGCCGGCCGAGGACATTGACGGTCTGCGACACCGTGATGCACATGCGCGAATCCGCTACCGAGAGATAGGGCCGGCTGATCTGGATGACCCCCGGTTGTTTCAGCGCCCGGTAGTGGTAGTGCTTGTGTGACCAGTTGGCGTTGTCGCCGCACAGCAGGGGGGCGAAGCGTGCATTCAGTTGCTGCTGGTAGTGCGGGGCATAGACGTTGGGCGACACTTGGTAACCCGCCTCGTTGAGCAGGCAACAGCGCACCGTGCGCGGGTCGGCGAACAGCAGGCGGCTGCTCTGCTCAAACTGCCGGTGCTCGGCGAAGTCCGTCACGGCGCGGCGGAACAGGCCTTCTATTTCCCGCGAGTAGTGCTGCAGGTCGGCGCTGCGTTTGACGCTTTGCCATTGCTGGCCGCGCAGCAGGTTG
>JAKFCO010000078.1:0-60793 GCA_036676605.1 Algoriphagus sp. | reverse complement strand
TTCCAAAGCTATACCCAAGCCCACTGCAACAATTATTTCTGGCGAACTTACGACCAGCAGGAATTGGATTGGGTAGAAGAAGAAGCAAACCAGTTGCGAGGTTTTGAGTTTAAATATTCCCTGAATAAAACTCCAAGGGTGCCCGGAGCCTGGGCAAAAGCCTATCCGGATGCCGTTTTTGAAGTGATCCATCAAGGGAATTATTTGGACTGGATCGGAGGGTGACAATATTAAAATTCAAACACTTGAGGTACAATTGATCTCAAGTGTTTTGAATTTTGATCTGATTTTCAATTAATTGATCTTATTCAATATCCATGGAACAAGTCCCGAACTGACTGCTAATTCAGCTATCTTTTTAAGATTCCAGACTTCAAGTTCCTCCATATTGGAACGAAGGTCTAATTCATTTGGGGAATGGTATACATAATAAAATCTGTCATATGATTCTGAACCTTTGATATTCGTAAAATGAGCTTCATAATCTTTGAATTGTTTTAGAGTTGTCGAACTTTTGATTTGAACCAAAATTCTTTCGCCAGTTACAGGCGCAATCAGTTCAATATCTTTTTCCTTCTGAACTCCACCAATACTATTTGTTCGTAGATATCCTGCCTGTCTAAAAATCAAGTCAATGAAAACCTCAAAATCCTTGGGCATTAATTTCTGGATACACAAAGACAAGCTTCTTTCAAGCTTTTGCAAATCCTTCCTGACAGAAATCACTTCGTTGAGTTCCTCACCATTAATTTTTCTAACCAAATACTCAAAATCATCGACATTGCAAATAGTTCCCTGAAAACCTTGAGTCTTCAGCAAATTGCCACTCAAATTATCAACTAACAAAGACTTCCCATCAATCGATTTGTTCGACCATTTACCAATTGTTCGTTTCTCTTTCTTTAATCCGCCTTCTCCATCTACTTCTTTCTCTGCAAAACACCAATATAGATGTTGGGCATGAAAAGTAATCCAAAGCACACCCTCATCAGATTCATAAAAACTCCGTATTTGATTTGCATACGAGGTAATTGTCTGAGGCGCTTTCTCACTATAGCCTTTCGAAACAGCACTAGTTAAATCTGATAGAATATCCTCGTGGGTTATCTCATGGAATCCCAATTTTAATACCTTTCTATTGTAACAATCTTCAAACCAGCTTCCTTTTTCTCCGAGCTTAATAAATAATGCCTTTGTAGGCTTGATTTTTTCCATCATATTTTTATAGTTTAAGTTAAAATTCAATTCCCCGGATATTTTTCCCACCATTCATCATTCTGTTCATAACTATTGCCCTTCACTCCAATAGCTAAATCTTCCGCTATTTCGAGCACGACAGCTGCACCTCGCAAATTACTCGGCCATTTTGCAGGAATGCTGTCTAGACCATTGATAAGTCCCAGAATATTCCCTGTAATCGCTCCTGTACTATCAGAATCCCCGGAATGATTTACAGCAGCAATTACTCCTTTTTCAAAATCATTTTCATAACGAATCGCACATAACAAACTAATCGCAAGTGCTTCCTCCGCAATCCAGGCTTCGCCCAATTTTTGCAAATCTTCAGGTTCCAGATCTCTATGGCCCACCTCGGTCAAAACTGAAAACATTTTAAGAACTGCATCCTCAACTTCATCATGATCAGTTTGCTTGGTCAGGATTTCCAGACATTTCCAAGTTGCACTTTTGATGCTTTCCCCTTTTGTCAGAAAGGCTATTAAGGCTGCAAAAAAACCACCGCTTAGGTATCCTGAAGGATGTCCATGGGTTAAGGCGGACAAGTTGCATCCTTCATCAAATGCCACATCCGGACTGTGACTAAACATTAAGCCAACTGGTGCCATCCTCATGATAGTGCCACATCCTTTGCTTTCATTAATGGGAGTCTGCATGCTTCCCATTTTCCCATTTCTCAATGCTTGCAGGCAGGTATTCCCGGGTGCTCTACACGAATAGAGTTCTTCCTGCGAAAGCAGCCATCCACTATATAGCATAGTGGGTTCTCCCATTTGTTTTTGAACTTCCAAAAAGGAATGTGATTGAGTCAGCAACCACCTTAAATAGGAGTAAAATGTAATCTGATGCAAGGCTCCCCCTATTCCCCGAAGCATCGTTCGGTGTCTAGCTCTAAGGAGGCCTTCAGCGGTAAACAAAGTCATTTGTGTATCATCGGTAAAACGACCTGCTCCACCACTGAATTCTGAAAAATCAGTAAGTCCGGAAGAACCAAATACTTCTCTGATGCGCTGAATTGACCAAAATTCTATCGGTGCTCCCAATGCATCTCCCACTGCACCTCCCAGCAAACATCCTTGATAGCTCTTCTTCTTAGCTAAATCTCCTATTTCTTCCGTCATTTTATAAATCCCATAATTTTACTTAGTTCAATACTTTCTAAAAACCCTTCATATAGTTCCAATACATAGGGGAATAAAAGAAGTGAAGAAAAATAGCCGGGTTCTTTTTCTGCCCCCAACAGCCGCACTTCCCTTTTATCCTCTTCACAAGCAATCATCACAAGGGATGTATCAATTCCAATCGTCGTTGAACGTTCTATCAAATTATTAAAAGACTGATCACTAGATGACCCTGCACAAACTTCTATAATTACGGATTTTCCCTCAAAAAATGCATCGAGCATATCACCTGTCAACTGATTGTAAGTATCCGCCAATAAGTCAATTCCAACATCTCCAGTGGCTTTCAACTCCTCCAAAAACTCAATTGGAAATTCAACAATAAAAAAATCATCACCCCGATAATTATCAGAAATGAATGTGCTTTTTCCAGCACCATTCTCCCCAACCACGTATATAACCTTGCCCATATTTAACTGATCATCCATAATTTATTTACACTTATTAGTTAACATTATCTCAATTCAAGATAGGGAATATTAAACAAGTCTTAAATAATTTGACACATATCGTCGCTATTTTATAAACCTCAAATCTGTCGATATGAAATACCAATTATCTCTTTGCCTCCTCCGTGTAACCTAAGGTCGAAGGGGACACGCGACTTGGTATAGACCTTAAATCCTGCTTCCGGAGAAGCAGGATAACCAACCTACAAAACTCCGTGTTCCTCAGTGACTCCTCTGTGTAACTCCGTGTAACCAAAAGGTCTGTGGACACAGGCCTTGGTGAAGTCAAAAAAACTCCGTGAATGTCCCCGCCAAAGCAGCAAGTGTGACTTCTTCGTGCACCCAAAAAGTCAGTGCAGACATAAACCTTGGTTGATAAGTTTTTTTCTTTCGTTCTTTTGGCTTGAACCAAAAGAACCAAAAGTTCAAGCCGCAGCAAAACTCCCACCGCACAAGGCCTCCGCACCCTCGCTGCTGCGGCAGCCCCCCGCCGTTCCACAATAATTATTCTGGAAGCCTGAATGTTTCCACCGGAAAAATCCAACGATGCAAATAATTAGGTAACAGCCGGTTTCACAAGTGGAATTAAATTGCGGAAATGAGCATTAATGCCTCTTCCTGAGATGCAGGATAACCGCAATCCAAAACTCAGTGCCCCTCCCCGCCACGGCGGGCAAGCGTGCCTTCTCCGTGCAACTCCGTGTACCCAAAAACACCCTTCCCCCAAAAATAAAAACCCTCAAGATCACCAAGGACCTCAAGGGTTTTATCCTATCTCGCGTCAGCCTATCTCACTGAGCGCAGCGAAGTCTATCTCGCGAAGCCTATCTCCCTTAATTAAACATTCACCAGATCCACATTCTTGAAGTAAACCTGATTGTCAGCATCCAGATCAACCAGCACCGCTGAGTCACTCTTGATATACCCGGAGAGAATCTGTTTCGAAAGCTCATTCAGCACCAATCGCTGCATGGTTCGCTTCAGCGGTCTCGCTCCGAAATTCGGATCAAATCCAACCTCTCCCAGATAATCCAGGACTTCGGTCGTAGCCTCGATCTCGATATTTGCATCGCTCAGCCGCTTCTGAATTTCTCTCCACTGAATGTCCACGATCTTGCGGATGATCTCTCTGCTCAGCGGCTCAAACATGATCGTCTCATCGATTCGGTTCAGAAACTCAGGTCTCACGGCTTTCTTCAGCATTTCGTACACCTCAGTTTTGGTTTTCTCCAGAATCTCCTCCTTGTTCCACTCTTCCATCTCGGCAAACCGCTCCTGAATCAGGTGCGAACCGATATTGGTTGTCAGGATAATGATCGTATTCTTGAAGTTGGCTAATCGACCCTTGTTGTCTGTCAGGCGTCCATCATCCAACACCTGCAGCAGGATGTTGAATACATCCGGGTGAGCTTTTTCGATCTCATCCAGCAGGATTACAGAATAGGGCTTTCTTCTCACCGCTTCGGTCAGCTGTCCGCCTTCATCGTAACCCACATAGCCCGGAGGCGCTCCAACCAATCGGCTCACGGAGTGCCGCTCCTGATATTCGGACATGTCGATCCGCACCATGGCATTATCATCATTGAAAAGGTATTCCGCAAGGGCTTTCGCCAGCTCGGTCTTACCCACACCGGTCGTACCCATGAAAATAAAACTTCCAATCGGGCGCTTCGGATCCTGAAGTCCGGCCCGGCTTCTTCGTACGGCATCAGACAAAGCGACAATCGCTTCCCGTTGACCTGCAACCCGCTTGCCCAACTCATCTTCCAGGTGAAGCAATTTTTCCCGCTCGGATTGAATCATCTTGATCACAGGAATTCCGGTCCATTTGGACACCACCGAAGCAATGTCTTCCTGATCCACTTCCTCTTTCAGCAGGGGCGAACCCGCCTGCATTTCTGCCAATTGGGTTTTGAAAGATTCCAGTCTTTTCTCAGTCTCCACGATTTTTCCGTATCGGATCTCGGCCACTTTACCAAAATCTCCGGCCCGCTCAGCTATCTCAGCCTCTACTTTTAATTTATCAATCGCCTCTTTCTCTCTTCGAATGCCCATGATCACAGCTTTTTCGCTTTCCCATTTGGCTTTCACGTTTTGACGCTTCTCAGAGATTTCGGCGATTTCCTTGCTCAGAACTGTTTCTTTGTCCCGGTTATTTTCCCTGCGAATGGCTTCCCGTTCGATCTCCAGCTGCATGATTCTTCGGTTCAGCTCGTCAAGTTCCTGAGGCAGCGAGTCAATCTCCATTCTCAGTTTGGCGGCAGCCTCATCCATCAGGTCAATGGCTTTGTCCGGCAGGAATCGGTCGGAAATGTAGCGCTGAGAAAGCTCAACCGCTGCAATCACCGCATCATCCTTGATTCGCACACCGTGGTGCAATTCGTATTTATCTTTGATACCTCGCAGGATCGAGATCGCATCGGCCGCATCCGGCTCGTCCACGATCACCGCCTGGAACCTTCGCTCCAGCGCCTTGTCCTTCTCGATGTATTTCTGGTATTCCTTCAGCGTAGTCGCTCCGATAGCATGGAGTTCTCCTCGTGCCAAAGCAGGTTTCAGCAAATTCGCAGCATCCATCGCTCCCTCACCACCTCCACCGGCTCCGATCAGGGTGTGAATCTCGTCGATGAAAAGGATGATCTCCCCTTCGGCGTCGGTCACTTCCTTGATCACGGCTTTCAGTCGCTCCTCAAACTCACCCTTGTACTTGGCACCTGCGACGAGCAAACCCATGTCGAGAGAGATCAGCGTTTTGGATTTCAGGTTTTCCGGTACGTCACCGGAGACGATCCGCTGGGCGAGTCCCTCCACAATCGCCGTCTTTCCCACACCCGGTTCACCGAGGAGGATCGGATTGTTTTTTGTTCGGCGGGCAAGAATCTGCAGCACCCGTCTGATTTCTTCATCACGGCCGATTACCGGGTCGATTTTACCCTTTTTGGCCAGATCGTTCAGGTTTTTGGAGTATTTCTCCAGAGCCCTGTATTTGCTTTCTGCGTTTGGATCAGTCACTTTATTTCCTTTTCTAAGTTCCTTGATAGCTTCGATCAGCGGCTTTTCAGCAAGACCCTGATCTTTGAGTAACTGGGAAATAGCATCGCTTCCCGCCAAAATAGCCAGCAGCAAATGCTCGATGGCCACGTATTCATCCCCAAAAGTTTTGAGGTAATCCTTCGCTTTTGTGAGCGCCTGATTGGCGGCGTTCGACAAATAAGGCTGCTGACCTCCGCTTACCTTGGGCAGCTTGGCCAACTGTTCTTCCAGCTTTTGGGAGATCAGTTGCTTGTTGACAGAGAGCTTCTTAAAGAGGAAATCCGTCACATTTTCATCCTCAACGAAAATTCCTTTGAGCAAATGAGCCGTCTCGATCGCAGGTGTCCCCGCCCCCGTCGCCAGCTCGGCAGCTTTCTGAATCGCCTCCTGAGATTTGATCGTGAATTGGTTAAAGTCCATGTATTGTCAGTGGTTTAGTTAATTGTTGTTACCGGTCATTTCGAACGTAGAGAGAAATCTCATTCTTTGGTCACTGAGTTATTGGTCACTGAGTTAGGGGTTACTGAGTGTATTTCGGAAAGCCAACAGCTTTAGCGAACTATCTCTCCCGATAGCTCCCGATGTTTATCGGGACGGGACCCTTATCTCTTACTCTCCATTCTCTTAATCTCTAATCTCTTATTCTCTTACTCTCTAATCCCCAAAGATCAAATGTTCCGCCAACGGAGTTTTTCAGCCAGATTGACTGGAAAAGGAAGAAGAAATAAGGGAAAGACGGAATTTTTGGCAGTGAAAAGTACCGGATGTCTGATGATTTCCTTGGTTTTTCGTTTTCAACTTGCTTGAAATTAGGAATTGTCCTGTATTTTAGTTGAATCAATTTTTAACCGTCATTTTTTATGAATTCACTGTTACCAGAGGAGCGGGTCCTTCAACTCATCCACAAAATATTAGATCAAAAAGTCATGCTCGACAGTGACCTTGCGGAAATGTACGGGGTGGAAACAAGGGTATTGAAGCAGGCTGTAAGAAGAAATCCGGAAAGGTTTCCCGAAGATTTCATGTTTGAACTTACAGAAGAGGAATGGGAAACAATTAAAGGATCTTTAAGATCACAGATTGTGATCTTAAAGAATACCCAAAGGGGGGAAGCACGGTAAGTATTTACCATTTGTATTCACGGAACAAGGTGTTTCAATGCTATCTTCAGTTTTAAACAGTCCTTAAGCGATTCAGGTAAACATTTCGATAACTTGTGCTGAGCCTGTCGAAGCATCAGAGTCTTTGTAAAAATGAGAGAATGGTCAGCCAACTATTCTGAACTTTTAGGCAAAATCAACGAGCTCCAACAATCTGAATCAGAGCAAAACCATCATATCGGCCAAATCTATCAGATCATCGATGAACTTCTAAAACCAAAATTGGGTGAGAGAACTGAGATTGGGTTTAAATCAAAACCAAAAAAGTCATGCTAGACAGTGATTTGGCAGAGATGTATGGTGTGCCAACAGGAAGAATAAATGAGCAGGTAAAAAGGAATATCGAAAGGTTTCCTGAAGACTTTAGGTTCCAGCTGACTGAAGTGCAATGGAGCCTAATAAAACCCGAAGTGGAATTTTCTTCTTTAACATCGCAAAATGCGATCTTAAGGAAAGGTAAAGGAAGCCATAGAAAATATTTACCCTATGTCTTTACTGAACAAGGAGTTGCAGGTTTGTCAGGGGTGCTAAAAAGCGAAACAGCTGCCAAGGTGCACGTTGCAATTATGAGGGCTTTTGTAGCTATGAGAAAATTAATTCTGGATAATCAATTATTCTTCAGTCGATTGGACAGAATTGAACTCAAACAACTCGAAACAGATCAAAAATTCGAACAAGTATTCAAAGCCTTGGAAAGTAAAGATCAGATTCCTCCCCAAGGCATCTTCTTCGATGGTCAGGTATTCGATGCTTATGAATTGGCTTCCAGGATAATTCGATCTGCCAAGTCTAGCATTATCCTGATAGACAATTACATAAATGAGTCTACCCTGATCCATTTAATTAAAAAAGAAATGGGAGTAAAAGCGGTTCTGCTCACGAAAAGTGTCAGTGAATCACTGGACTTGGATATCCAAAAAGCCAATGCACAATACGGGGATTTTGAAGTGAAACCCTTTGAAAAAAGTCATGATCGATTCTTGATTATTGACGAAAAAGAAATCTATCACCTTGGCGCTTCTTTGAAGGATTTGGGGAAGCGGTGGTTTGCTTTTTCTAAAATGGATAAAGGTTCGGTGGAGAGTATACTAAAGTCGATTTCAAATATTATTGAAAAATGAGAATGGTCAGCCAACTATTCAGAACTTCTGGCTAAAATCAAAGAGCTCCAACAATCTGAATCAGAGCAAAACCATCATATCGGCCAAATCTATCAGATCATCGATGAACTTCTAAAACCAAAATTGGGTGAGAGAACTGAGATTGGGTTTAAGAAGAATCAGAATTAAAAAATTGAATCGCTGCAATTAAGAATTCTCTGAAATTTTGATTTGGAAGCCTATGAATACCTTATCCGCTTATAAATTACCCAGAATTCGAGGTGCCAATCAATTTCTCAATATTATTCAACTCATTGGCCAAGACTCGTTTTATTCCTGAAATACTCTCCTTTTTCATTGGTAATCCTAATACCAATATGGTAATCTTCGTCTCGTTTATTCCATTTTTATATTGAATATTTTTCACTTCAATTTTATCTGAGGGGTAACAAAGGAAACCAAACTTAGAATCTGTCTTGCTAAATGAAGAATAGGCCATTATTTGATGTAAATCGTGTCTATGATCTTCTTTCAGTATTTCACTTTGATCAAACTTGTTGTATAAGTTTGATTTGTATTTCGCATCAATAAAAACAAGAAAATTTTCTTTCTGGTAAATCGCATCTGGCTCAATATGTTTTAACTCCCATGAATAGTGTTTTGATGTCCTTGATTGGAATTTAAAGTTAGAATAAAGTCGTCCACCGGTTTCATTAGCAACTTCTCGAAAAATATGTTGTACAAATTTTTCAAACACATCCGAGAAGTCAACTCTCCATGCTGTACTATCAACAAGATTGAAGTTTAAGATTTTATTAGCCTGCTCTTTACAAGCTTTAACAGTTGGACTGTCTGAAAATCGAATTACAATTTTATTTGTTTGAATTGGTTTGTGATAATACAATTTCTCTTCAAGAAAGGTTAATTGGTTTTTGAGTGTGATTTTAATTCTTTGAGGAGTATTTGAAGAAAGTATTTCTCTTTTACATATGTCAAATACATGCCTTATCGAGGAATACTCAGTATGAAATTCACTTAATATGTTTTTGCTTGTTGGAAATTTCAAACGATTTTCAACTTTGTATTCATTTTCAATATATTTAGTCCAATTGATTTGACCTGTTGGCTGATTTGATACTTTTTCCATATTGTCAAATTTACGCCACGGTTTCATTACCAATTTT
This sequence comes from Algoriphagus sp., assembly GCA_036676605.1. Taxonomy (GTDB): domain Bacteria; phylum Bacteroidota; class Bacteroidia; order Cytophagales; family Cyclobacteriaceae; genus Algoriphagus. The sequence goes on along the minus strand of JAKFCO010000078.1, from coordinate 51,450 downwards.
TCAAGTGAAGAAATAAACTTGACTCCTTCTAAATAAAGTGGCGGTCTAAAGTTTTTACCAGAAACAAGTGGTAAACTATCCAAAACTTCTGGGCTTATTTCAGTTCCAAGCAGGTTCAAAATTTCTATATAATCCTCAAATCTATCCTTCCCTGTAAATCTTGGCATTACAACAAAATCACCAATTTGTTTTCCTGTATCCGCTGACCTTAATGGAATTGCTCCAATAAAAGATGATGTTCGGTAGGCAATCGATGTGTTTTGGTTAGTTTCAAGAATCATTGGACTAACTCCGATAAATTGGAAATTATCCCTGTTAATAGTTACAAATTTTTGAGCTTGTTCGGGAGCACTAAATTTATCTTTACCCAATGGACCATGCCATTTTTTTTGAATCTCACGCCATTTTTTTTTAAGTGAAATTTCAGTTAGACAAGGAACTTCGTCGAATACTTCTATTTTATTTATTTCTATCATTCAAACAGCAAGATTTTCAATCTGTCATAAAAGTATTTGTTAAACTCCTCTTTGGTATTTCGCAATAAGCCTTCTTGCAGATATTCTTTTATTAAAGGAAATATCTCAAACCTTATACGATTTTCCATTTCCTCCTCCGAGTCGGCAATAAAATAACCTTGTCCAGGCTGCAAGTTCAGTTCATTACTTGAGGCATACCAATCAAAGATTTCCTGAATTCTATTGAAATCTTCTTGAAAAAACTGTTTAGAATTTATAGACTTTGGTTTTAAAGTATACCATGCGAATCTTCTCCTCAATGCAAAGTCAACAACAGCCAAACTTCTATCTGCGGTGTTCATAGTTGCGATGACAAAAAAGTTTTTAGGCAATTTCTTGACTTTAAAATTTGGAGCTATTTCAATTTCGACATTTGAAATATCCATTTTATGTTCAAAAAGGTAAAATATTGGACCTAATATATTTGAAAGATTAGCTCTGTTTATTTCATCAATGATTAAAAGTACTTTTTCTTCTGCGTGGTCTATAGCATATTTCAATGCCTCAGAAAAAATACCTAAACTTTCCTTGTATCTGAGTTCTTGATTATTTGTATTGGGCCTTATACCAAATATAAAATCGGAGAAGCTTGTTTCTGCATGAAATTGAGTAAAGAAAGTTTTTGCACCAATTTTATCAGCAACACTTTTAGCGGTTCGAGTTTTACCCGTTCCGGGAGGTCCTTGTAACACAATGTACTTTCTTTCATTTAGTAAATGTTTTACTTCTTCACCTTCATCTGTTGTTACAGTTTTAAGAAAAGGTTCAAGCGCCTCAGAAATTGCATTTCGATGATCTTTGTTTGAAGGCCATTCTCTCACTTTGGCATAGCCAGCAACAAATGCGGCAATGATTTTTTTTGCTTTATCACTTACTGGGACATCTACTATTTGACAAGCTGGTAAAACCTTAGCGTAAGTCCTTATAGTATTCTTTATATGTTGCAAATCTGGATTTCCTGTAATAGACTTAGGGAGATTAGTTTCAATATCAGAAAAATCAGATTTACAAAAGCCCCTTTCATTTACAACCTTTGAAAAAAGTCGTCGTATTCCCGGATAAGTAGCAAGCTCATAATCATTTTTAAAGCCACTAGAACCAATTCCAAGACAAATTAACCAGGGTTTATTTTGATCGTTTGGAAATATTGTCAAGGAGAAGTCGTAAAATGGTCCTGAAGCTTCCTCTTCTGGATGAATAAAACCAAAGTAAGCGCCATTATCCTTTAGAGCATCAAATCCTATATTCTTTCTAAGAACATATGGCTTATTGAATTCAACTTCAGGTTTTGCTCCAAACTTGATTGCACACTCTTCGATAAATTGTAATATCTCTTCTATCATATAATAAAAAGGTTAAAACTTAAAAAACTCAACCACAGTAGTTTCAAGCCCATCGGCAATTTTGAAAATCGTCTCGATCGACACATTCCTCTTCCCATTTTCAATATCAGAGATATAGGTGCGATCGAGTCCGGCTAAGTCAGCCAAACTCTCTTGGGAAACTCCTCTGCTTTTTCGGATTTTCTTGACTTTTTTGCCATACTCGGCCTTGATGTCCATATCGCAATCTGAAAAAATGTAGACTATCGTACCACCGTCTATAGTCGACAAAATTGTTTTTTAAACTATATTTGATAGAAATTCAAAGCCGTGTTATGAACAAAATCCTCCCCATCGCCACCGAATACATAAATCCATCACGGACCATCGAAATTCTAAACCTGGTCAATCCAAAAGGATCTAGGCAAGTCTATATCTACAATTTTGAAGGAAATCATTTCCGGGTTTTTGACTCTTTACTGGGATTGATTCGGTTTTTTGAAACTAGAAAAGAACCTGAGTATTCCTTTTCTTCAGAAGCCGAGTTGGATGCTTTTTTAGAAAAATATGGGTCTGATGAAAAATCAAGAACTCTCAATCTTAGGCTTAACTACCGCTATCGAGACGCTGGAAATTTCAAACAATTTGGTTCTGTCATTTTTCCAAATTCAAGTCAATTAGCCGTTTCAGAGGCAACCAAACTGATTCAAGAAAAATTAATTTCTGGGGAGTTTTTCAATCCAAAAGATTGGAATTTACCAAGGCTCCATTTCCATCCCTATGACCCAAAGCTCGATCATGAATACCATGAATTTGAGGAGTGGGAAATAACGGAGGAAGCCCCAACGGATGATCGAGACATCTTAGCTTTTCTACAAAACATCCAAAAAGGACTTTAAAAACCCATTTAAAGAGGTTGCTGGTGGGATAGAGATATCTCTGTGAATGTCCCAAAAGCAGATTGGGAAGCGGGAAAAATCACAATCAGTACGATTCGGCATTCCATTCAGCCCGGCGATTATTCATACAATTGATTCCCGGAATTTAAAATTCCTCAACCGAGTATTTGGATTTTCAATTTTAACTCTCGAGAAGAGTAAAATAATCCGATGCTTCAAAATGTTGCACAAAAGATCATTTTATAATAAATGTCGGAATTAGTAAGCAGCATTCGGTGAGTTGAAATGTTTCGGTGGAGGTAATGCCCTTGGGGATTTACGGTTTTAAACAGCAGATCAAACCGTAAAGAAAATGGGTTAGTTCTCGAAGTGTAACGAGAGAAATCCACCCATTTTTAGGTTTGATCAATGTTTAAAATCAAATAGCAAAGTAGGTTTCCTTCATTTCTAAACTCCGCCTATTTGAAGTAAATAACCAGGCATTAAGGTTTTGGGTTACTTTTTGGCTGCAAAAAGTGACAACTGAAAAAACTGCGAGAAAGGATTGTTTTGAATATACACCTCTACTTTACCTTAAAGTATCTTCTACTTATTTCTAAATAAAGCCTGAGTGGAGACAATTCCGGCGGCATCAGATAGGGAGGAGGAAAAAATTACAATCAGTACGATTCGGCATTCCATCCAGCCCGGCAATTATTCAAACAATTGATTGACAGAATTTCTTGACATGGTTCCTTAATTCTTGCCTTTGGATTAATTGTCTTTTTTCAGCATCTCACTCGTGGGAGAAGCTTAAATGAGCCGGTATGAGCCGATAAGGACCGGTAATGAGCCGATAGAAATTGGCTGCGGTAAATTCTGCTTTTATTTTAGAATTTACATATTACTGCCTATAGTAGCCAGTGAGATAGTTTTAGAATATATCCGCGAATCAGGAATCACACAGCAAGAATTTTCCGGAGGGAGAATTTGTAATGAAAACTTTCAGTTTCTGGGCCTGCTTCCTGCTGAAGCATATTTCGAAGCTGAATAGACTTTTGATTCATGTAGTATTCTGCCAAAATCACTTTTTTGGTCTCCCTATTTCTCACTCACCACCACCCCCAAATCTAACTCCAATGCAGGGTTTTCTTTCTGAAGGGAATCGGCCATTTCGCGGGTGACTTTGGTGTTCCAATTCTTTTCAGACTTTGTAGAAAAAAATATTCACTCGTTGTGAAGCCATATTCAAATCATTTTTAACTCTCGAAAAGAATAAAAATAATCTGACGATTCAGAATGTTGCACATAAGATCATTTTATAATAAATGTCGGAATTAGGGGGCAGCATTCGGTGAGTTGAACTCTTTCGGTGGAGGTAATGCCCTTGGGGATTTACGGTTTTAGACAGCAGATCAAAACCGTTAAGAAAATGGGTTAGTTCTCGAAGTGGAACGAGAGAAATCCACCCAAAATAAGCGATCGATTTTCTTTCACAAAGTCAATACCTGTGTTTCACATGGTATGGCTATCTCACTTTTGGCTATTCCCTGAGGATAAGTTGTCTATTATAAGTATGACCTATTCCCAGATTTTAAAGATGAATCCCCAATATACCTCGGAATTAGATACAGAGGATTGGGATCAGTTGGCTTATGGAGAGGACAAAAAGAAGATTTATATGCTAAGGCCAGACGATTATTGTTCAGAAAAGCGATTTGTCTTTAATCAGGAGTTTGTTTTGTACGAAGTGCGAATACATCTTTCTGGTGATGAATAGTCTCTTCTTATAAATTAAAATTGGAAAAGGCATATGGAGTATTTCAGTGCCTTTTCCTTTTTTTATTGATTGAATCAAAAAGGCAATTTCCCCAGATCCACATTTCCGCCGGAAAGGATGATTCCGACTTTTTTGCCTTCAAATCTGCCTTTGTTTGCCAGTAAAGCTGCAAGCGGAACGGCGCAGGATGGTTCGATCACGATTTTCATTCGCTCGTAGATCAGACGCATGGCTTCGATGATTTGCGGATCGGTAGCCAGCAAAATATCATCCACATAGTTTTGGATCAGTTCAAAATTCAGCTTGCCGAGGGAAGACAAAAGACCATCGGCAATCGTATTTGGCCCGGTTTGAGGAATGATTTTTCCGGCATGAAAGGACTGAAAAGCATCATCCGCACCTGCCGGTTCTCCGGCGATCACTTCCACATTGGGGTTCAGATAGTGAGCAGTCAAAGCGGTTCCTCCCAATAATCCTCCGCCCCCGACAGGAGCCATGATGATATCGAGATCCGGCTGATCTTCCATCAGTTCGAGCGCGCAAGTGGCCTGTCCCTCGATCACATCCATATAATCATAAGGCGGGATAAACGTAGCTCCGGTACGGGCGACCACTGCCTCCAGCGTAGTTTCCCGGGCTTTGAGATTAGGTTCGCACTCGATGATTTCACCACCGTAGCCTTTCACTGCTTTCTTTTTGATCTCGGGAGCATTGGATGGCATCACGATATAGGATGGAATTCCTGCTACAGAAGCCGCCCGTGCCAAAGCCGCGGCATGATTTCCGGAGCTATGTGTTGCCACGCCTTTTGCGAGTTCCTGAGGGGTAAGTTTCATCACCGCATTCGCAGCACCCCGGGCTTTGAAAGCTCCCACTTTTTGGAAATTCTCACATTTAAAAAATATCTCGCAACCTGCGATTTCATTGATTGCAGTCGAAGTCAAAATAGGAGTTCGGTGGATGAATGACTGGATGCGGGCGTGAGCGGCACGGATATCGGCGAGAGTTGGGAAGGTTGTTTCCATGGTTCGAAAATAGCTAAATGGAGAGATTAAGAGAAAAGAGATTTTGAGAATCGGGGATTAATCTCCAATCTCTACGTCTCTCAATCTCTTTTTAGTCATCAAATCTCTTTCCCTATCTCCTCAAAAAAACTTTACTTCAAATATGAAATGGACCAATCTGGATTTTTTCCCTGTGATGGGGGAAGCGCTGACTGCTGAGAACACGATGAAATTGGATTTCAGTGGTGAGAATACCGATTTGCTAAAATTGGACTTAGGCGATACATCAAGCTTTGATGGATATGTTTTTGACCGGATAAAAAGTAATGGCAAAAAATACGGAATTGGCGGCTACCTCGAGAATCGGGCGATTTACCGGAGAAGTGAAGTCTTTGGGACGGATGAATCTGAGTTCAGAAATATCCATCTCGGGATTGATATTTGGACGGAAGCCGGGGCTCCGGTTTATGCTCCTATGGCCGGGAAGGTTCATAGTTTCCAGGACAATGCAGGTTTTGGGAATTACGGTGCAACCATCATCCTGGAGCATGAAGTCGAAGGAAAACCTCTCTTCTCAATTTACGGGCATCTTTTTCTTTCAGACTTGGATGGATTGGAAGTTGGGAAGGAAGTCAAAGCCGGAAATTTACTTTGTCATGTGGGACCTTTTCCCGAGAATGGTGATTGGCCGCCACATTTGCATTACCAGTTGATGTGGGATTTGCATGGGTATGTCGGGGATTATCCCGGCGTTGCCTCGAAAAAGAATTTGGAGTTTTACAAGGTCAATTGCCCGGACCCCAATTTGGTGTTGAAGTGTGAAGTGCTTTAGCTATTAGCCTCTGTAATCAACCTCAGTCCTTCAAGCGTCAGGTTTCGGTCGATGTCATCAAAAGTATCTTTCAGCGGAGTCAGGATCGCTGCTAATCCGCCGGTCGCCACAATGGTAAAATCAAGCTTGGTTTCTGCTATAATCGTCTCAATCATTCCCTTGACCAAGCCCGTGTAGCCATACAAAATACCTGCTTGAATAGCATGAATCGTATCTTTTCCCAGAACTGATTCGGGAAGTTCAAGTTTGACCTCAGGTAATTTAGACGTGTTTGTGAAAAGAGACTTTATCGCTGTTTTCAATCCCGGGACGATATTTATTCCCAAAATCTGCCCGTCTGCATCCACTGCGGTGAATGTCAGAGCCGTCCCAAAATCCACCACAATAACCGGTTTTTGATATTTGGAATATGCCGCCATCACATTACACATCAGGTCTGTGCCGATTTCATTTGGCCGGAGGGATTGTACCGGAAGCGAATCATAACTTTTCGAAGAAATGGTATAAGGCTCGATCCCAAAATATCCCTGACAAAACTGCTGAATGATTGGGTTGATTTCGGGCACAACTGAACTGAAACCAACAGATTTGATATCTGAGGTATGAATTCCATGCTCCAAAAAATACAAAGGCACCTTTTTTCCGAGTTGAGAAATCAGTTTTGGGGTATTGGTTTCCAGCCGGAATTGATTGGTCCACTTTCCACTTTTCTCATCAAAAAGGGCAAAGACTACATTTGAATTGCCGGCGTCTATCGCTAAAAACATTCTTAAATGGATTTGACTAAATTTAGCCCTTCGGAAAAGGGAAAACCAAATTACACATAAATACAAATTTGACTATGTATTCATTAAGAGAAGGGAAAATTGAAGATCTCCCCGGCGTATTGGAATTGATAAAGGAATTAGCGCTGTATGAAAAAGCACCCGAGCAGGTAACTAATAATCTTGACTTGATGAAGGAGGACGGTTTTGGTCCCAACCCGGTCTATGGGTTTTATATTTGTGAGAAAAACAGCACAAGCGAAATCATCGGAATCGCGGTCTATTACTATCGATACAGTACCTGGAAGGGAAAAAGATTATATCTAGAGGATATAGTTGTCACAGAGTCTGAGCGTGGAAATGGCGCCGGAAAGCTGCTTTTTGATCAGGTCATGGCGAAGTCTCTCGAAGCGAAATGTACCGGAATGATGTGGCAAGTGCTCGACTGGAATGAACCTGCGATTAATTTCTACAAAAAGTACGGAGCAACCCTGGAAGCCGGCTGGCTTAATGCTCACCTTCAGGATTATGAGATTAAAAAGCTCTTGGGAAAGGATTAAACTTTTGGGGTTGAAAGTAATGTTAACCTAAATTCTCAATATCCACTTTGTTATCAGTGCAGTGAAATGAACCAAAATGGCTTTGGCTTCCTGCCCTCCGGGAGGCGGGTGCTCAGCCACCGGTTTATGACTTTTTAAATAGAGAGGGGAAAAAGCGGCGCAGCCGCATTTTCCCCTCTCTTCCATAACTTACTCCAACACGGTCACCGAGCAAAGTCGAGGTGAAGGGGAATTAAATTTCTCTACTGATCCAATCGCGGACATACAAAACCAAAATCTATCTCTCCAATCCGATCTATTGCAAATAAAGGAATTGAATATTGCAAATCAGAAAAAAGATTGTAAATTAGTGAGAATTAATTGATTGAGATATGACACATACCTGGAAGATTTCTTTTGGAGAGTCCAATGATCAGATTTTAGAGACCGGCCGAAAGCCCTATTATTTTTTTCAGGAATCTCCTGCAGTTGTCAATGAGCCGGTGGAGGCTTACAGCAATTCGCTCGATTTCAAAGAGACTTCAATCTTATTTGATTTTCTGGAATATACCCAGTCTGATATTGCAGACCTGCTGGAGGTGGATCCCAGCACTCTTTTCAGATGGAAAAAGGAAGATCGGAAGCTTACCAAAATACTCACCAAAAACCTGCTCGAGATGGATCAGATAATCGCCAAAGGCATCCGGATATTTGGTTCGGAGGCCTTACTTTCAGAATGGTTGCACACTCCCAATTCATCACTTGGTCAGCAAAAGCCTTCAATTCTCCTCAAGAATCCTTACGGCATTGAGTTGGTTGATCAGGCCCTTGAGGCGATTTCCTGGGGCAATATCCTCTGATCAATGCGGTATTTCAGGCTGATTGAAGCATTGTCTGGCAGAAGTGGTTTGGGATATGGAATGTCGCCGGGTCGCTGGAATCAATTCGGTACCCCGATGATTTATGCTTGCAGCGTCAGTTCCCTGAATTTCCTCGAACTGCTAAGTATCAAGGGTCCGGTTGTCACCCAAAGTTCCTGGAAACTGATCTCCCTGGAAATCGATGGAGAAATTCCCGAGCTGGATGCGGGCCAACTGCCCGCTGATTGGAAAAACAGACCTCATCCTCGCTCCACTCAGGAATTTGGTACAGCCTGGGCAAAAGGAATGATATCGCCGGTTTTGAAAGTACCCTCTTGCAGAATTCCCATTAAGAGTTATCCAACCGAACATAACTTGTTGATCAATCCATTTCACAAGGATTTTCTGCCATTGGTGAAGGTGATGGAGGAATGGGATGTAAGTTTTGAGGTGAATAGTTAAAATGATTATCCGCAATTTTTCATGAAAATGTTTAAACCAAATCTTGGAATAGCGGATAATCCTGATCGTCAACAGTCGACGGTCCACAGCACATCATTTGAATTCCAATCCTTGTTTTATATGGTTACTGTTAAGAAAGGTGGATATAGATAAAAATTAAAAGAAGTTAAGCTAAAAGGAAATTTTGAGCCATCCTTTCAATCTGGTATTCCAGGACAAAAAAAAATCGGCGTTGAGCCGATTTTTTTAATGATTACTTAGTGCTGTAATTGGGAGCTTCCCTGGTCACACTCACATCGTGCGGGTGTGATTCTTTCATTCCTGCAGAGGTGATTTTTACGAATTTGCCGTTTTTCTGAAGGTCTGCGATTGTTGCTGTTCCGCAGTATCCCATTCCTGCCTTCAGTCCGCCGACAAGTTGGTACAATACTTCAGAAACCAAACCTTTATAAGGCACCCGGCCAACGATTCCTTCAGGAACCAGCTTTTTAATATTGTCTTCGGCATCCTGGAAGTATCGGTCTTTTGAACCTGACTCCATGGCTTCGAGAGAACCCATGCCGCGATAAGATTTGAATTTTCTTCCTTCGAAAATGATCATTTCACCCGGAGCTTCTTCAGTTCCTGCAAGTAAAGAACCGATCATAATTGAGCTTCCGCCTGCAGCGATGGCTTTTACCAAATCTCCTGAATAACGGATACCGCCATCGGCGATCACCGGAATGCCACGACCTTTCAGAGCTTCAGCACATTCAAATACTGCCGAAAGTTGTGGGACGCCTACACCTGCAATCACACGAGTGGTACAGATCGAACCCGGACCAACCCCTACTTTCACTGCATCAGCTCCGGCATCCGCCAAAGCAATTGCAGCTTCCGGTGTTGCGATATTTCCTACGATAACTTCCATATCCGGAAATGCCGTTTTGATCTTTCTGAAAGTATCAATTACACCTTTGTGATGTCCGTGAGCTGTATCAATGGAGACCACGTCAACTCCGGCATTTTTCAAAGCTTCCACTCTTTCTACAATGTCTGCCGTCACACCTATTGCTGCACCCACACGAAGTCTTCCGTGTTCGTCTTTGCAGGCATTTGGCTTATCTCTTCTTTTCAAAATGTCTTTGTATGTGATCAGACCGGTGAGCTTGTATTCGTCGTCAACGATCGGAAGTTTTTCGATTTTGTATTCCTGAAGGATATCTTCTGCCTGAGCCAGTGAGATTCCGAATTTTGCTGTGATCAGATTATCCTTGGTCATGATTTCACGAATCAGCCTGTTTTGATCCTTGATGAATCTAAGGTCGCGATTGGTGATAATGCCTTTCAATACTTTGTGCTCATCCACCACGGGGATACCTCCAATGTGGAATTCACGCATGATCGTTTCGGCATCACGAACTCTGGAATCGATGTGAAGAGTGATGGGATCCAAGATCATTCCTGCCTGCGAACGCTTCACTTTGCGAACCTGAGCGGCTTGATCCGCGATAGACATGTTTTTATGAATGAATCCTAACCCGCCTTCCAAAGCCATGGAAATAGCCAATTCAGCTTCAGTGACCGTGTCCATAGCAGCGGAAACCAAAGGAATGTTTAACCGGATTTTTTTGGTGAGTTGGGTGGAGGTGTTGGTGTCGCGTGGGAGGACTTCAGAATACCCAGGGACAAGAAGCACGTCATCGTAGGTGAGCGCTTCGTAAAGGAACTTATCGGAATTTCGATTCATGGCAAATATTGGTTGTAGGTAACCCTATTTGCCCGTCAAAGTTACATACAAAATCCAATGCCAAACCAGTCGTCGGCAAAAATTATATGGAAAAGATGTTCCAATCCGATTCAAAATCAAATATTATTTCAAAATCAGAGTCAATCGATTCAGAAAAACAAGCCCTTTCCCTGCAAGGCCATCCAAAGAGTACCGCTGCTCAAAATGAAGTAGATCAATCCCACAACTGTGATTTTTCCCGGTTGATCTTTGAAAAAATACCAGCCAACCAGCGATAATACCTGAATAGAATGCAGCCCAACAAAATGAAAAATCCGAAGGTCTCCGTAGGCTTTTGCCCAACCCAAAAAGAAAATGCCTTCCTGACCATCCGGAGCTCCGATGGTGTGACCAAGCCTGCCTGCCATAAAAAATCCCTCAAATCCTGCGATTAAAAAGATAATCAAGCCGATTTGGATCGCTCTTAAATACCCTTTTGAAAGGGTTTTGACTTTAGTGAAGAGAAATAAAACCCAGGCCGCAACAACAGAATTGAGAAAGATCATGATTCCCATTAACTGGAATAGGGCGGCATCGAAGTAGCTGCTGATATTATAATGGGATTGCTCTCCGCGGATTGCCTGAAATGTGATGATTACCAATTCCCCTGTCAACAATAAAAATATGAAAAGGCTGATACGGGAGACTTTTTTGGGCTGATTGAGATCTTCCATCAGCCATCCCATCGTCCAAAAATATATGCTGACAGATAGGAAAAACTTGATGGGTTTGTTCCAAACACTGATCCCGAGCAATTCCCGTTGGTCAAAAAGCGAACCTAAAACCAATCCAATTGCGATCAGGAACCCAAGTGCTCCGGCTTTTGCCAAAAGAGGATTCCGCTTCTCTAACTCATAATACCATGTTGCCGGCATAAGGATCCTGGGGAAATTTTCGCAGATAAATGACACGGATGATAATGTAAAGCAGCAAGCCTGCGGGTCCCATCATGAAAGTCAAAAGCAAACAAGGCAGCAAAATCCAACGATTGATGCCTGTCTTGGCAGCGTCCTGACAGATCCACATCCCGACAAACAAATCAAAAACCAGGTAATGAATCCAACCTGCCAAAACTGCTTCATCATTGGTGAAAAGCAGTTTCACGTTGGCGAGCGTATCAAATCCTCCCTGAGCTTCTCCGCTCAGACCTTTGAGGATGAAGATAAAATAGACAATTCCCATTGCTACAAAGACTCCTGAAAAAAGTAACTGGTAAACCCAGCGCTTTTGGAAAAGAACAAAAAGTAAAATCCAGCTAAAGAAAGCGAGTGAGTTGGCAATCGAAAAAATCAGTTCCAGATTCATGAGATGATGGTTTATCTCATGAATCTAGAAAATAACTTTCTGATTTTAAATGTGATAGGGATTAAATCTTCTTAGCAGTCTCTTTCTTTTTTAGCCTTGCGATGTAAAATCCGTCGAATCCGCTTTCCTGAGCGAGCACTTTTTTATCTTCGATCAGTTCAAAGTCTTTTCCGACTTCGCTTTCCAGGAATTTTTTGATTTGGTCTTCATTTTCCGAAGGCAAAATGCTGCAAGTAGCATATACCATCTGACCGCCCGGCTTGAGCATGGACGGATAGGATTGAAGGATCTCTTGTTGGGTTTTCTGAACTTTCTCAATCGATTCAGGACTGAGTTTCCATTTAGTATCCGGATTTCTGCGAAGCACTCCGAGGCCTGAGCAAGGCACGTCCAACAGCAAACGATCCGCAGATTCTTTGAGTCGCTTGATGGTTTTGGAGCCTTCGATCACTTTAGGCTCGATGATCGATACGCCATCTCTTCTTGCTCTCAATTTAGTCTGCTGAAGTTTCCAGTCTTCCACATCCATACACAGGATTTTTCCTTTATTTTCCATCAAAGCAGCCAAATGAAGAGCTTTTCCTCCGGCACCTGCACAAGCATCGATTACCCGCATTCCCGGCTCAACAGCCAATGCCTCTGCAACCAACTGAGATGAAGCGTCCTGAACTTCAAATAAGCCAGCTTTGAAAGAAGGATGTCTGAAGACATTCTGGCGCTCGTCCAGAATTAATGCATCAGGATATCCTTTCATGATATGTGTGGTGATGTTATCCGCGGCAAGCGTATTTTTGAGTTGCTCACGGGTAGTTTTCAGGGTATTTACTCTCAATACCACCTGAGCTTCCTGATTCAGACTGTGGATTTCTGCTTCCCACTTTTCTCCCAACTCCTTTTTGCCCAAGTTAAAAAGCCAATCAGGAACAGATTCCAGCATGGCCGGATCTTCGAGTTTCTCGTATTTGCCTTTGATTTTATCAGGATTGATTCGCGCAAATTCCTCCCAAGGCGGAAGGCTGTGTCCCTGCATCAACCAATAGGTGCCAAAGAGATCGTAATAGTCTTTTGAAGGGCTGAGGAAATTGATTAATCTCCACCAACGCACCATTTCATAGGTCGTTTCGGCGATGAAAGAACGATCACGCACTCCCCATTTTGGATTGGATTTCAGTGTGCGCTCGATGACTTTGTCTGCATACTGGCCTTCTTCAAAAATTGCGGCTAGTGCCGTATGGACGCCACGTATGGTATTGTTATGTAGTTTCATGGTGATAAATTCTCCACAAAGGTAAGGGGAAATCCTGAGGTTCGCCCTTTTTGGAGTAAAAGGGCTTCTGGTTTAGAGCATTGGATCTTTTTTGCCGGAGAAACTCATGCTGAGTACATTTGAGACAATCACAAAGCAATGCCAAATAACTATCAGGAACTTGTTCAGCATTGGGCGGCAGAGCTCAGGCAGTATTCCACCGAAGAGGCGGAGAATCTTGTCAATTGGTTGCTGGAGCATCATTTGGGTTTGAGGCGAGTGGACATGATGCATTTTTTGGAGGAAGAGGATTTGCCGGAGGCGCTCAAAAAGGATTTTGAAAAGCTGAAAGCAGGGGAGCCCATTCAGTATATTTTGGGAAAAGGGCCATTTTACGGGAGGGAGTTTTTGGTAAATAAGCACACCCTGATTCCCAGAAATGAAACCGAGGAATTGGTGCATCTCATCATTAAGGAAAATCCAAGGGCCGGACTTAAAATCCTGGATATCGGAACGGGGACAGGATGCATTCCGATCAGTTTGGATTTGGAAATGAAATCTCCGGAGGTTTATGGAATTGATATTTCTGAAAAGGCTTTGGACGTAGCTCTGAAAAATGGGGAGTCGCTAAAGTCTAATGTTACTTTTCTGAAATGTGATATTCTGAATGAAATGCCGAATGTGCCTGAGCTTGATGTTTTGGTAAGCAATCCGCCGTATGTGCCGGAAGCTGAGAAATCAGAAATGCACCGGAACGTCCTCGATTTTGAGCCGGGATTGGCACTTTTTGTTCCGGATCAGGATCCATTACTTTTTTACAGAGTAATCGGAGAAAAAGGCAAACAACTCCTGAAATCGGGAGGGAAACTCTATTTCGAGATACATGAAAGATTCGGTTCGGAGGTAGCAGAACTTTTGACCAGCTTGGGATATCGGGCCGTAAAGGTGGTGAGGGATTTGAACGGAAAAGAAAGAATTGCCTCGGCTATAAATTAAGTCGTAGTAATTATCTGATATCACTATCCGCTATCTCACCCGTAACCAAACAAGACAGGGTTTGAAGTTCTCAAAGACAAACTATGGACTATTGGCTATTGTCTATGGACCAGTGTCCGCTGCTAAAACACAGATTTTTGGCCCACTTGCATAAAGCGGATAATCATATTACCTGACCATTTCCCCGATCCAAAACAGGCCCGGAGCTTTGATTTCGGTCGTTCCTTCCGGCACCTCAATCATGGTGGCGTAAGTAATCGGAAGAATCAGGTCGCCATACGAGTTTCGGATTTCCACCGGAAGTCCTTCCCTGGCGTGAATATGAATGGTGCTTTCAGCAAACCATTTTTTGAAATTCCCTGATCGAACCGGATAATATTTCCAATCTCCGTCCACGATTGTCAGATCCATGAGCTTTGTTTTTTCCTCAAATTCAAGCGCTTTTTGATGTGGGATTCCAACCAGATGAACCGCTTTGTGTTGGCTTTCCATCAGATATTGAAGGCCTTCGTCAAGGAAGTTTCCTTCATTCACGGTTAAAAACTTCAGAGGATATTGTTCTTCCAGAAGTTGAGGATTGGCTTTTTGATATTCTTCAGAGGCCAGAATCACATCGATTTTGATTCCCCAGCTTAAAACCTGATCAATCGCTTCCTCGCTTACCAAAACTGTGGGTACCCACTCCAGCATGGCCGAAACCTGATCAAAATGAATTTCATCCGCATTCAAAATGAACACTGCAGGCTCTTGCTGATCCTTGACAAAATGGTGGGATGACATCAACTCCAGAGTTTACGATAAAAATTCAAGGCATTTCCATAGGCCAAATCCTTTAATTGATTCTTTTCAAGATCGGTTTCCAGATGATCCAGGATTGAAGGATATTTTCCCGCATTTTCCGCCAAAGGGAAATAGAATGGAATCCGACTCTGATCCGGGAAATTGCCAGTGTAGAAGAAGTCAGCTCCAAAGCAGACAGACTTCTCAGCGCCGATAGCGAATCCGTGAAGAAGGTGATCGAAAAGTCTTTCCGGAACATCCGTATCCAAAAATGCGCGAAGGAAATTCACCCCGATGATTCCTCCCCTGTGGGCAATTTCTTTTGCAAATTCATCTGTCAGATTGCGACGGTGGTTCCAGATAAAACGAAAATTGGAATGGCTTGCAATCACAGGAATATCCAGCTTTTGCAAATCAATATGATTCAAAATTCCTTCGGCAAGCAGGTCTGAAGTGTGAGAAAGATCAATGGGAATCTGCTTTCCTGCCATGTAATCCAGCAGACGTTTGCCATCATCCTTCAGTCCGATTCCGTCCGTGTAATTGCCTCCTCCGAAGCGGTTTTCGGTATGATGCGTCAGGCTGATGTAAGCAAATTTTCCAACCTGGTTCAAAAGCTTGTCGAATTGGGCATGAATCCCATCCCAACTCGCATGTTCATTTCCAAAACCAGCGGCGTTCTCAACCGAAGCGATGATCCCGATTTGATTTTGCTTTTCCCAATTCTCCAGAAATTCCGGTCCGGCATAAGCCAGGACATCTGCATTTTCTTTCAAAAGGCTTTGAAAAATTGAGGCCTGTCTGCTGGCGAGGTTCGTGCTTTCCGGACGAACATCCGTGTAGATGGCCATCACTTGCATTCGGACATTTCCTTTGGCCAGAAGCGGAATCGCGCAAGCGATTTGATCTGGAGCGAATGGGTTTGCTCCCGGGACTGTTGCCAGAAAAGAAAGCATATCGCAGTGCATGTCAACAATCGGGAGATTCATGGTTTTTGGGCTTTGAGGCAAAGTAAACCAAAAAAAGCCTGTGATTTTTAATACTTTTAGGAGAGTTTCGGGTTAATCGATTCGAAGCAACTATTTTCAACCACCAACAGAAAATCAGAACAAAATGGCCGTTGCACAACCCTTTAATATCAAGAAGTGGATTGACGAAAACCGACATTTACTTAAGCCTCCGGTAGGCAATCAGCAAATCTACAAAGGCAATGATGACTTCATCGTGATGGTGGTGGGCGGCCCAAATTCCCGCAAAGATTATCATTACGACGAAGGAGAAGAGTTTTTCTATCAATTAGAAGGCAATATCATTCTCAAAATCATTGAAGACGGGAAGCCTCGCGATATTGAAATTAAAGAGGGAGAGATTTTCCTTTTGCCTCCGAGGGTTCCCCATTCTCCCCGCCGGCCTGCCAACACGATTGGCCTGGTAATCGAGCGATACAGGCGAGAAGGAGAGAAAGATGGCTTGATCTGGCACTGCGAAAATTGTGGAAATAAACTTTACGAAGAGTACACTGAAATCAACGATATCGTAGGCCAATTGCCTCCGATCATGGAGCGATTCTGGTCCAATCCCGAGCATACCACCTGCAAAAAATGCGGGACGGTGATGGAGAAGTAATAGTCTGCAGTCTCAGTGAGCTGTGGAGAAATAATTTTAATTTAAACAGAGCCTATCCGGCCATTTCATGGTTGGTACGCCACAATGACATTTAATTTATATGAAAAAAACAAATTCATTTATTCTGGGGCTCTTCTTATTGCAACTGACTTCATTCATTTCCTGTGTCGGAAAAGAAGAAAAAGCAGTAATCGCAAATTTGGAAGCAGAAAAAAAAGTCCGGGTCATTTTCGATACGGATGCCAACAATGAATTGGATGATCAATTTGCGCTTATCTACCTGCTTTCCAATGGACAGACTTTTGATCTGGAAGGAGTGACTGTCAATGCCACCAAAAGCGGAGGCGACATCCAGGGACATTATGAAGAAGCAAAGAGAATCATGCAATTGGGATTGAGTTTTGAAAAGATTCCTTTGTTGAAAGGGGCGAATGGCTCCTTTGCTGAAATTCAATCGCAAGTGAAATCCGGAAAATATGATGGCCAGGATGCAGTGGACTTTATAGTGGACCAAGCCAATTCAGAAAATCCGAATGAATTGATATTATTAGCCGTTGGAAAATTGACCAATGTGGCTTTGGCCTTGGAAAAAGACCCCTCTATTGCTTCAAAAATGAGGGTAGTTTGGTTGGGTTCAAATTATCCCAAGCCCGGGGAATACAATCAAGAGAACGATACCGTTTCTATGAATTACCTGCTCAATACACAAGTCCCATTCGAAATGGTCACTGTGCGCTATGGCGAGCCTTCCGGTACTGATGCAGTCAAGGTAACTCAAGCAGAGATCAACGCCCAAATGCCTGGTTTAGGCCCTCAGACAGAAACTCCAATTGTGGGAAGGCATGGCGGAGAATTTAGCAACTTTGGAGATTATGCCGTCAATTTATTTGAACATATAGAATACCATGGTGATCCACCTTCCCGGGCTTTATTTGATATGGTTGCCGTTGCCATATTGAAAAATCCATCCTGGGGTGAGAAAAGACAGATACCAACTCCTATCCTGATCGATAACCAATGGGTCGAAAGACCTGATAATCCAAGAAAAATCATTCTATGGGAAAACTTTGATCGGGATGCCGTCATACAGGATTTATATAGTTCACTTAAAAAATATCAAATCGTCAACCCAAAATAATCTCCCTTTATGCCCATCATCGAACCCTATTCGCTTGCTGTCTTTTTTTGTGCCATCACCGTGTTTTGTTGGGGTTATTGGGCCAATACCCAAAAGACATCCGGTTCTTCATGGCGTTTTGAGTTGTTCCATTGGGATTATGTTATAGGAATAGTTATACTCTCTTTGGTTTCTGGATATGTATTGGAAAGTATTGGTGATTCAGGGAGAGGTTTCGCCGGGGGTTTGTTTCAAGGGAGTAGCGGAAGTTATTCCCCAGGCTTGGCGGGTAGGGTGATTTTTATTTTGGCTAATATTTTTATTGTTCCGACCATTGCTTTTTCAGGGATAGCTGTGGCATTTCTTGCAGGGAAATGAATCTAACAAACTTTGGATACAGTGAAGTTTTTGCTCGTCAACAAGATCAACAAGATCGGTTGGCTCACTTTCGGGAGCGGTTCCATTTTCCGAAGGTAAACGGACAAGAAGCAATTTATTTCTGCGGGAATTCGTTGGGTCTGCAGCCTAAGTCAGTAAAGGATTACCTTGATAGGGAACTTGCAAACTGGGCAAATCTGGCAGTCGACGGACATTTTCAGGGGGAGGATGCCTGGTTTTATGTCCGGAAAAAGTCTAAGCCTGCACTAGCTGAAATCGTGGGCGCACAGGAACACGAAGTCGTGGCGATGAACAATCTGTCCGTCAATCTCCATCTTTTAATGGTTTCCTTTTATCAGCCCACCTACGAGCGATACAAGATTATCGTGGAGGCTGGAGCTTTTCCATCGGATCAATACATGCTGGAGACGCAGATCAAGTTTCATGGTCTGGATCCTCTTGATGTTCTGATTGAATTAAAGCCAAGGCCGGGAGAGCATACTTTGCGAACTGAGGATATTGTGGAAGAGATCCGAAAGCAGGGAGATTCCCTTGCATTGGTGAATATGGCAGGTTTGCAATATTACACCGGACAGCTTTTTGATATGAAAGCAATTACAGAAGCTGCGCATTCAGTTGGAGCTTTGGTTGGATTTGACCTTGCACATGCCGCAGGTAATGCTCCTCTCAGCCTTCACGACTGGGATGTTGATTTTGCTACCTGGTGCAGTTACAAATACATGAATTCAGGTCCGGGAAATGTCTCCGGGATCTTTGTCCATGAGCGATTTGCGGAGCGTGCGGATTTGCCCCGATTTGCAGGATGGTGGGGACATGACGAGGGAGAGCGCTTTAAAATGGAGAAAGGTTTTGTGCCGATGTATGGAGCAGATGGCTGGCAATTAGCCAATTCAAATGTCCTGGCTTTGGCGGCGCATCAGGCATCTCTGGATATTTTCCAGGAGGCAGGAATGGCAAACCTCAGGGCAAAAAGTGAAAAACTTACCGCATATCTTGAGTACCTGATTCTCCAAATCAGTGGAGAATCAGGAATTTTGGAAATAATTACTCCCAAAAATCCTTCGGAAAGAGGCTGTCAGCTATCTTTGCACATTCATCGTGGAGGCAAAGCTGTCTTCGATGAATGGTATAATCAAGGAGTAGTAGGTGACTGGAGAAACCCGAACGTGATCCGACTTGCTCCGACACCCCTCTATAACAGCTTCCTGGATGTGTTCCGATTCGCAAAGATTTTGGAACATTCCCTGAAGAAATTCGCTTAAAAGGAAGCATGGGTAAATCTATCCAAATGAAGAAAAATGAAGTTACCATCTTAGGCGCCGGCTTGATCGGGTCTCTGATGGCTATTTATCTCAAGCGTCAGGGTCTTGATGTGTCTATTTACGACAAGCGTCCCGATAAGCGCAAAACTCCCTACAATGAAGCAGGAAGATCCATCAACATGGCTTTAAGCCATAGAGGATGGAAAAGTCTGGAGCAGGTGGGATTGAAAGAAAAAGTGGAGCCTTTGGCGATTCCTATGTACGGGCGCAAGGTTCACGACGAGCATGGCGGGACAAAATTCATCCCTTACGGAAAAGCTGATCAGGCGATTTACTCAATTTCAAGAGGAAAATTCAATCAATTGCTTGCCGAAGAGGCAGAGCGATTAGGTGCTGTGATCAACTTTGAACACAAGTGTCTGGATGTTGATTTCCGTACCCGGGAAGTGAAATTTGAAACACCTGAAGGGGAGAAGAAATTTGTAGCGCCAGTCGTAATCGGGGCGGACGGAGCTTATTCCACCTTGAGGATGGCGATGCAAAAGCAGATTCGCTTCAATTACAAGCAAGAATATATTTCACACGGATACAAAGAGCTTACCATCCCGGCAACAGCTGCGGGTGATTTTGCGATGGATCCAAATGCGCTGCATATCTGGCCAAGAGGTAAGTTTATGCTGATTGCGCTGCCAAATCCTGATAAATCATTCACGTGCACGTTGTTTTTGCCTTTCGAGGGAGCCAAGGTTTGCTTTGAAAAGATCCAGGATGCGAGTGACCTGGAGATTGTTTTCTCCAATTATTTTGACGACGCGTTTAAGTTGATGCCCGATTTGAAAACTGAGTTTTTCAAAAATCCTACCTCAGCTTTGATCAATGTTGAATGCTATCCATGGGTTCAGGATCAAAGCCTCTTGCTGGGGGATGCTTCGCATGCGATGGTTCCTTTCTATGGCCAGGGCATGAATTGCGGCTTTGAAGATTGCTCTATTCTGAATGGACTGATAGATAAATTGGGTACAAATTCATGGGATCTTGTTTTTGAAAAATTCCAGAAAAAACGAAAGCCTGATACCGATGCTATCTGTCAGCTTGCGATGGAAAACTTTATCGAAATGCGGGATTCTGTTGCTGATCCTAAGTTCCTTCTCAGAAAGAGAATCGAGGCCAAGCTTCACGAACTCTATCCAAATGACTGGATTCCTCTTTATACGATGGTGACTTTTACAGATATGGGTTATGCTGAAGCATATGCTCAGGGTAAAATTCAGGATGCCGTCATGAATAAAGTGATGGCTGATCCGCTGATTACCGAAAACTGGAATAAGCTCGACTACGAGGATATTATCAACAAAATGGAAACAGCAAAAGCGGTCTGACGATCGCTTTTTTTTTTTGCCCTTTTATCGTTCGCCTTTATTTATGGCGAAACCAACAATCTTCCCGGTCGGATTGGTATTCCTTGAAAACCGTATTGATCGGGAATCCGTGCAGGATTTTCTCCTGAAATTGGGTTTGGATAAGGTAATTGAAAGCTCCCATATCACCGGTGAAAGCTGATTTGTTGTCCTGATTATGGCTTTGATGAATTGCGCAAAGACGGGTTAAAAAATCAATCAGCAGGGTTGTCTTTCCTCCGATAATCCCACAGTTCAGCAAGGGTTTATCTGCGAAATTCTTTTCGTAAATCTCAAAATCCCGAATTTGAGAACGCAGATGAGCTGAGTGTTCAATCATCCATTCATCAGCCAGAGATTTTGGTTCATCTCCGCAAAAAATCGTCTCCGGATTTTCTAAATAATGGTTTTCTGCGAAAGGATTTCGGATCAGGACAACATCCGAAATATCAGTTAAAAAGACATCGGTAATCTGACTGCCTGCCTCTTTCAAAAAATCCAGATAAAGAAAGTACCTGAATACATTTGGATTAAATGAGCTGTTTGGGTCGGTCCTGATGAATATCAAATTCTCCCTTTGATACTTTTCGCAGGTTTCTTCAGAGAAACCATTGTGAAAAATGATCCCTTGTAATCCTGCATTTTGGACCGATTCCGACCAGTCTTTCACCAGTTCAAAATCATCGGAAGGCAAAGTCTCGTTTCGATTCACATCGTAGGTTCCGGTGATCAGACTTGCCATGACGACTTGTTGCTTTAGCCCGAATGAAGCTTTCATTATGAGTTTAAAAGCTGGGTTTCTCGTTTGAGTGTGGAGCAGACACTATCAGGATTGTTTCGGTAGTAGATGTACGTGCGCAAATCAACTTTTTTCACCTTAAAGCTTTTGGCAGCTTGCTCAAAAAAATGGGCATCAGCGGCGTATTTACTTTCAAACCCGATGCTTTCAAATACTTCCCTTTTTCCAAAAAGAGTTGCAAACAAAATACAATCATCCACATGGATCAGACGGTCAAAATCAAACTTATCAGGCACAAAATAATCCGATTCCTCATTCACAATTGTGTCTGTAGTGGATGCAATCAGATCAAAGTTTGCCAATTCCTCCAGACATGCTCTGAGATGATTAGGCTTATATTCATCGTCTGCATCCAGGATTGCTATGTACTTTCCCTTACTGTTTAAGATTCCCCTGTTGATGGAAAGAGATTGCCCGCGATTTCTATGTCTGATGTAAATCACTTCGTGGAGGATCTTTTCGACGTATTCCAGCAACTGAATATGAGTCTCACTTTCGCTGCCATCATCGATGATTATCAATTCAAAATCCTGAAAATCCTGGATTAACACTGACTCTATCGCTCTTTTGACCAGCTCAATCTCAGTGTTGTAGACTGACATCAGCACAGAAATGGTGATGCCTGTTTTACTTTCAAAAACTTCCTCTTTCATTATAGTTTGGGAATTCAATCCCCGTTAGTACGAATAGCTTTGAGCAGAATAAGTTCAAAATTTTCCGATATTTCAGTCAGCTGAAAAGGAAAGTATAATTTAGAAAAGATTACCTGAAGAGAGAAAGCCCTTCTCATTTTTTTGAAAAACAGGGCTTTGGCTACAATCACTTCATCATACCCAAAATCTCATCGAGGTATTCGCGGTTATTGGAGAGGCGAGGTACTTTATACTGTCCGCCAAGTTTGCCTCTTTTTCCAAGCCAGGATTGAAAGAGGCCCTCGGGTGCTTGGTGGATGATAGGTGCGTTGAGCGCAAGATCTTTGTAGCGCTTGGCGTCGTAATCAGAATTTATTTTCCGAAGGCTCTGGTCCAGCAATTCCTTGAACTGATTCAAATCTTTCGGTGCGGTTCGAAATTCAATCACCCATTCATGGGCTCCTTTTGATCCTGACGAGTCAAAGTAAACGGGTGCTGCAGTGAAGTTTGCAATGGTCGCTCCGGTCGCCTCGCAGGCTAGTTCGATGGCCTTTTCGGCATTTTCTACGATTACTTCTTCCCCAAAAGCATTGATGAAATGCCTGGTTCTACCGGAAATATGGAATCTAAATGGGTAGGTACTGGTGAATTTGACAGTATCTCCGATTTTATATCTCCATAGGCCTGCATTGGTACTAATGACCAACGCATAGTTTTTTCCAACTTTCACATCTGCCAGGGAAATCACTTGAGGATTTTCCTTGTCCAATTCTTCCATTGGGATAAACTCGTAGAAAATCCCATAATCCAGTAGCAGCAAAAGCTCATCGGAATCCTTCTGATCCTGCAGTCCGAAAAATCCTTCGGAAGCATTATAGGTTTCCATATACTGCATTTTATCGGAAGGAATCAATTCCCTGAAAAGATTGCGGTAAGGTCCGAATGCCACGGCACCATGAAAGAAAACCTCCAGATTTGGCCAAACTTCCAGAATGTTTTTAGCCTTTTTGAGTTCGAGAATCTTCTGAATCAGCACGATCGTCCACGTTGGTACTCCGGCAATGGACGTCACGTTTTCGTTCATCGTCTCATTCGCCATCTTATCGATTTTGGTCTCCCACTCACCCATCAGCGCAGTTTCAAGTGACGGAGTTCGGATGAATTGTGCCCAAATCGGTAGGTTTTGCATGATCACTGCAGAAATATCACCTGCCCGGGCAGTCCCGTCCGGGTTGAGAGGATTAGTTTCCAGGGCTCCTCCGATGGTTAGGCTTTTTCCCAGGAAAACTTTTGAATCAGGATTATTGGAAAGAAAGAGTGAGATCATATCTTTCCCTCCTTTGTAGTGGCATTCTTCCAGACTTTCGGTGGTAACCGGAATGTATTTGCTTCGTGATGAAGTGGTGCCGGATGACTTGGCAAACCATTTGATGTCGGTATTCCAGATCACGTTTTGAGTTCCTTTCATCGTTTTATCGATGTAGGGTTTCAGGCCTTCGTAATCGTTGACAGGCACTTGTCTGGCAAAATCCTCGTAAGTTTTGATCTTCGAAAAGTGGAATTCCTTACCAAACCCCGTCTTTTTCCCCGCATCAATCAGCTGGCGAAAGATGGAATCCTGAACGGTTATTGGGTTTTGTTTGAAATTATCGATTTGACCCAGGCGACTTTTAAAGAGCCAGGCCACAAAGGTGTTCAGGACTTCCATTAATGAAAAACTTTCCTTTTTAACACAAAATTACTGCCCAGGTAGACTTTCCTGACTTGCTCATCGGCAGCAAGCTCCTCAGCTGAACCGGCCTTCAGAAGACGGCCTTCAAACATCAGATAGGCGCGATCGGTAATGGAAAGGGTTTCGTTTACGTTGTGATCGGTGATCAGAATCCCGATGTTTTTATCTTTGAGTTTAGCGACGATAGTTTGAATTTCTTCCACCGCAATCGGGTCAACGCCTGCAAAAGGCTCATCGAGCAATACGAATTTTGGATCCACAGCCAAAGCGCGGGCGATTTCAGTTCTTCTTCTTTCTCCTCCGGAAAGCACCATTCCCAGGTTTTTTCGGACGTGTGTCAAGCTGAATTCTTCCAGCAGACTTTCGGCCTTTTCCTTCTGCTCTTTCTTTGGGATCTTGGTCATCTCCAGTACCGCAAGGATATTTTCTTCGACAGAAAGCTTTCTAAAAACTGAAGCCTCCTGAGCCAGATACCCGATTCCAAGTTGTGCGCGCTTGTACATCGGAAGCCCCGTAATGTCATTGTCCTCCAAAAATATCCTGCCTTCATTTGGCTGGATCAAGCCCACGATCATGTAAAAAGAAGTGGTCTTTCCGGCACCATTTGGGCCCAGCAGACCGACAATTTCCCCTTGCTTTACTTCGACAGAAATGTCATTGACCACACGGCGGCCTTTATAAATTTTTACCAGGTGTTCGGCACGAAGAATCATATCAGTCAAATTTGATGTCTTTCACGTAGAGTTGCAAACTGGATTTGTCCCGGAAGAAATTTTCTCTCATTTCAGCCACAATATCGAACCGCATTTTGCCGCGAAGCATATTGACCGTGGTAAGATCCGGATCTTTGGTTCGGTCAGCCATCCCAAATCCCAGACAAATAGGAGTGGTCAATTGTCCGTCCTGATTGATTTTGAAACGTAAGTGTTTGTCTTTCAAAACAGTAACATCCTCTGCAAATACATTTGAAATCCGGAAAACCGGCTCGGTATTGCCAGGACCAAAAGGAGCCATCTGCTTCAGAATGCTGTAAAACTTGTAATTGATCTGATCCAAAAGCAGTTCGTCGTCAACCTCAATCACGGGTTTGCGATGGATTTCTTCGAT
The DNA here is from genome assembly GCA_036676605.1 of Algoriphagus sp. Taxonomy (GTDB): domain Bacteria; phylum Bacteroidota; class Bacteroidia; order Cytophagales; family Cyclobacteriaceae; genus Algoriphagus. The sequence goes on along the minus strand of JAKFCO010000078.1, from coordinate 26,328 downwards.
TCTGCTTTTTACCACAGCTTCGAATTTAAGTTGAAAAGCTGGGACATTTTCTACCGGCAACGTCAATCCGGCGGCGTATTTATGACCTCCAAACTGGTCAAGCAAGTCTGCGCATTCGGCAATCGCTTCGTAAATATCAAAGTCCACCACTGATCTCGCACTTCCGGTTGCTTTGGAATTCGATTCCGTAAGAATGATTGTCGGCCGGTAATATTTCTCAATACAACGGCTGGCTACGATTCCGATCACGCCTTTATGCCAGTCTTCTTTGAACAAAACCGTGGAGTTCCACTCTGCCAAATCCTCGCGGGCAGCGATCATTTCGAAAGCCTCTTTGGTGATGTTTTCGTCAAAATTCCTTCTGGTCAAATTAACCTCATCCACCAACTTGGCCCGCTCAATGGCATCTTCCAGGTCTGTTGCGATCAATAATTCTACCGAGGCTTTTGCATGTTCCAGTCTTCCGGAAGCATTGATTCTTGGGCCGATTTTAAATACGATGTCAGAAATACCAATCTCTTTTTCGATTTGGCTTCGCAAAATCAAAGCTTTCAGCCCGGCTCTCGGGGTATTATTGATCCGATCCAAACCGTAAAAAGAAAGGATTCGATTTTCACCGGTGATAGGAACGATATCGGCAGCGATGCTCACAACCAATAAATCGAGGTAAGCATAAAGCCCTGACTCATCCATCCCACGCTTTTTGGCGAGAGCCTGGATCAGTTTGAATCCGACTCCGCAGCCGCTCAGTTCCTTGTAGGGATAATTGCAATCGTCACGCTTTGCATCCAGGACTGCGACTGCTTCCGGCAAAAACTCACCCGGTGTATGGTGATCACAAATGATGAAGTCCACGCCCAGTTCTTTGGCGAGCTTCACTTTTTCGATTGCTTTGATGCCGCAATCAAGTGCTATGATCAGTTTAAAATCACTTTCGGCAGCATGGAGAACTCCTTTTTCTGAAATGCCGTAACCTTCTTTATACCGATCCGGAATGTAGAATTCTACATGCGGATAAAATCCGGTCAGGAAACTGTAAACCAATGCGACCGCTGTTGTGCCATCCACGTCATAATCTCCGTAAACCAGAATTTTCTCTTCATTCTGAAGGGCTTTTTCGATCCGGGCGATTGCCTGGCCCATGTCTTTCATCAGAAATGGATCGTGCAGCTGGCTTAGGCTGGGCCTGAAGTATTCCTTTGCCTGCTCAAAACTCTCCACCCCCCGATTGATCAACATGTTCGCCAGGGTTGGGTTCACGTTGATTTCTCTTGCGAGAGTTTCGATAGCTTTGGGTGAGGTTTTTGGCTTCTGCTTCCAGACGTACTCCATGAGTTGATTTTGGTATACTATTTAATTGTGGGGGTGATTTGTAAAAAGTGTTTTTTTTTGGATTCAAAAAGAATCTCGAAACTTCCCGAAATGATTCCTATCCCAGAGTTTTCTCCTGTTTGTACTTTCCCCAAAAGTACGCCGGAAAGAGGAGAGCTTTGACCTTCCAGTCATTTTTCTCCTTCATCTTCAAGCGTTGATCTTCATTAACTGCCCGGTACATTTTGTTTGCAAACAGACAATGACCCATCAGAGCTGCAAAAAGTACTGCGTAAATTATCAATTCAGTCATATTAGTTTTTTTGCAAAATCAGCGCTGCCCAGTTGTCTTTGCTTCCTTCCTTGAGAAGTTTCAATCCCAAAGGTGTGGCGCAATCCATCAAATCAGCGATATCCTGGGTGTAAAAGCCACTTAAAAGCAAGTATCCCTTATCAACGAGCAAATCCGCATAAATGGACATTTCGTCCAAAAGAACATTTTTATTGATGTTGGCAAGAATGATGTCAAACGGGCTCTGAGGATCTACCTCCCGGATGGTTCCAAGTCCCATTCTTGTTTTGACACGATTCAGATCAAAATTTTCATTTCCATTATCAACACACCATTCGTCGATGTCGAAAGCTTCCACTTCCTTGGCACCCAAAATATCCGCCATGATCGCCAGAATACCTGTTCCCGAACCCACATCGAGGACGCGCTTGTCTACATGATCAATCTGGCCCTGATGCCTAAGCATCTGAAAAGTAGTCGCGTGGTGTCCGGTGCCAAAAGACATCTTTGGATTGATCACGATCTCGTGACGGAATCCCGGAACGGATGGATGAAATGAAGCTCGAACATAGACCAGATCATCTACCGGAATCGGATCGTAGTTTTTCTCCCACTCCTCATTCCAGTTTACTTTGGGCATTTTGCCTTCGGAAACTGAAAGCTGACCTTCCTCTTGGTATTGGGCGATGACAGCATCAAATGCTTCCCGGTCAAAACCCTCTTCCAGTGTATAAGAATCGATTCCTTCCTCAGTTTCAAGGAAAGAATCGAAGCCAATTTCCGATAATTCGGCAATCAGGATTTCCCGAAATTCATCGAGACATTTGATTTTAAACTCCAGGTAATCCATTTGATTTTAGTACGATTTAATGATGTCCAGGAAGTCACGTGACTTCAGGGATGCCCCACCGATCAATCCTCCGTCCACGTCCGGCTTGGAAAGCAAGTCAGCTGCATTCGCTGCATTCATGCTTCCTCCGTAAAGGATTGAAATATTTCCGGCAAGTTCTTTTCCGTATTTGGAAGCGATATGCCTTCTCAAGGCCTGGTGCATTTCCTGAGCCTGATCAGATGTCGCAGTTTTGCCGGTTCCGATTGCCCAGATAGGCTCGTATGCGATCACAACTTTTTCGATGTCGTCAGCACTCAGGCTAAAAAGACTTTCAGTCAGCTGGTATTTAACGTTTGCCTCATGCGTTCCGGCATTTCTGATATCGAGCGATTCACCGCAGCAGAAAATCGGAGTAAGTCCATTTGCCAAAGCAGCTACTACTTTTTTGCCCAAAACTTCATTGGATTCTTTGAAATATTCACGACGCTCACTGTGACCGATGATCACGTATTCCACGCCAAATGAGGCAAGGATTTTCGCAGAAACTTCTCCTGTGAAAGCTCCGGATTCTTTGTCAGAACAGTTCTGAGCACCTATGGCGATGCCCGGAGTGTCACCAATCAGCTTTTTCACAGGGAAAATATGCGGAAATGGAGGATTCAAAACAGCGATAACATCCTTGACATTTTCGTCTTTGTACATGTTGACAATCTCCGAAGTAAGTTTTTGACCTTCTTCAAAAGTAAGGTTCATCTTCCAGTTGCCGGCAATGATTTTTCTACGCATGGTGAGGGTTGAGATTTTTAAATGGTTTGGAAAAAAGAGTAAGCGGGGTAATTTGCCTTAAAAATACGGAAAATGTCCAGTTGGGGAAAATATAACCCGGATCAGCCTCCAAAAAAGTGCTGGTCCGAAGAAGAAGCCCATGAAAAGCTTTCGACTTATTGTGCTTATCAGGAGCGCTGCCAATGGGAAGCGAGAAGGAAACTCTACGAAAAAGGCATTCAGGGAGATAAAGCGGAAGAGCTGTTGGTTGAGATGATCACCGAGGGATTTATTGACGAAGAGCGGTTTTCCAGAGCTTTCGCCAGGGGAAAATTCAAACTCAAAAAATGGGGTCGGACGCGAATTCTGCGGGAATTGAAGATGCGGGAAATCAGTCCGTCCTGCATCCAATACGGACTTTCAGAAATCGATCCGGTGGAATATTACGATGTACTTTTAACCCAGGTGGAGAGGAAATGGGAGAAGACTACCGAAAAAGAACCTTATAAAAAGCGCTTCAAAGTCAGTCAATACCTGGTTAGCAAGGGATTTGAGCAGGATTTGGTGCAGGAGGCGATAGCCAGTGTCAGTGGTCAGTCGCAGTGACTTTGGTCAATTATGATATTTTTGATCTTATCGCCCGTCCCGATGAGACTTCCAGTAATTAATCGTGGTTTATTGATCCAGGTCATCCCTGAAGGGATTTAGTCTGTGATGATCAATGAAACGAAAAAAGGGTCATGGGCCCGGGCGATTGATTATCCACGCTCCTTATTACATGGATTTAGAAAAAGAATTTTTTGTTCGGTGAAACGCTGTAGGCTTGGACGATTTTTACTGTATGGGTTTCTATTCAAAAGTGAACTAAGTCACTTCCCGATTACTAATGACTGTGACTGTGACTGTGACTGTGACTGTGACCATCGAATGTCGACTGTTGACAATAAATTATTCAATCATCTCACTCATAATCTTCGCAGAAAGCAGGCAAAGCGGAATTCCTCCTCCGGGATGGACGCTTCCGCCGCAGAAGTACAGGTTTTTGATGGAGGAGGAGAAATTGGCGTGGCGAAGGAAAGCGGCAAACATATTATTGGAGCTGTTGCCGTAAAGAGCGCCCTGAGCGCTGGAAGTTCGGGATTCAATTGTTCGCGGATCCAGAATATCTTCCACTTCGATAAGTGATTCGATATCGGTTTTCAGGATTCTGTTAAGCTTTTGGATGATGTTTTTTCGGGCTTCGCCAATTAAAGTATCCCAATCCTGACCCTGATTATTGGGGACATTGATCATTGTAAACCAATTCATGCAATCCTGAGGCGCATCATCCGACTTGTACACGGAAGTGATGTTGATATAGACCGTCGGGTCCTGCGTTATTATTCCTTTTTTGAAGATATGGTCAAACTCCTCCCGATAATTTTCCGAGAAAAAGATGTTGTGGAGATCCAGTTCCGGAAAGTTCTTTTTGATTCCCCAGTAGAAAATCAGCGCCGAACTCGATTTCGGCTGTTCCAGTAGTTTTTTGGGTTGTTTTTGGGTTCGCAGGATAGTCTTGTAAGCATTGACCATGTCCATATTGTTGACGACAAGGTCTGCCGGATAGGTTTGTTCGCCGATCCGGATTCCGGTTGCTCGTCCGTTTTCCACCAGGATTTCATCTACTTTTTCTCCGAAATGATACTTCACCCCAAGTTCTTTGGAGAGCTTGTAAAGACTCTGGGTGATGTCATGCATTCCTTTTTTTGGGAAAAAGGCGCCGATGTTAAATTCCAGATGGGGGATGATATTGAGCGTGCCCGGGGTTTGGTAGGGATTGGAACCGTTGTAAGTCGCGTATCGATTAAAAAGCTGAATGAGTTTGGGATGGTTGAACTGGGATTCGTTGGCGCCGTTCATGGTGGAGAAAATCCCCAGTTTTCCCATTTTCAGATAGGAGCGCAAAGCCTGGGGATTGGTCCAGGTGCCAAGTTTATGCAGAGAGCGATGCATAAAAAGCGGTGCAAGGTGGTCGTAGATGAATGCCGATTTTCGGAGCGCTTCGCGGACGTGAGAAGCAGGTTCGCCAAGAATAGACTCCACTTCGGCTGCAAAAGCATCAAGATCGGAATAGGCTTTCAGGCGCTTGCCATCCTCCCAGAAATAATGACAAGCCACCGGAAGGCGGAGGTATTCGAAGTGATCTTCAGGATTTCTTCCCGCAAGTCTGAAAAGCTCTTCGACCTGATCCGGAAGTGTAAACAGGGACGGCCCCGCATCAAACCGATATCCGCCAAGTTCGATTTCAGAAAGTTTACCACCGGGATAGGTATTGGCCTCGAAGACTTCTACAGCATGACCTTTCAAAGCCAGTCGGATGGAAGCTGCTAATCCGGCGATTCCGGAGCCGATGATGATTACCATTTTTCTATTGAGACTTTGACGATTCTAATGTAAAAAGAGATTTTTGTTTCAATTGTTTTTTCCCGCAAGCGGAGCATAATTGATTATGGCGATCCGATTTCTTACCAGTAACCAAAAAAACAAGGTTTGAAGTCCAAAGAGATATGGCGTGGTCTGGTGACTGCCGTCCATAGGCCAAATTATCCCCTGATCCAGAGTTGGTTAAAAACTACCGGCAACACGGCGGATAATCATCCAATTGATTTTTTCCCAACCTGAATATATTTTTTTCAAGCTGAGGACAGTAAAATCAGTCAAGTGTTGTTTTTCATGAAAATGTATTTGAAATACATTATAAAAAATTTCAAATACATTTTTTTGTTATTAAAACTCATTTATATTTGATTCCAAATCATAAGACAAATCATTTTTAACAAACTCTTTTCCAATGAAAAAACTATTTACAAACTTCCTGGGACTTGCCCTCTCAGTTATGGTATTGGCTTCGTGTAACCAAATGGCAACGTATGAGCAAGAGGACTTGACTCTTGACGAAATAGCAGCCGCTCAAAACGGATTCAACCTGACTCCTTATGGTAGTACTGGTGGAAATGAGAATGCCGCTCTATATGTTGGAGATTTCTTTAGTTATTCAGATGATATTGCATGTCTAGATCAAGAAGTAACAATTTCATTCAATATTGGTCAGCCATCAATTAACTGTGGAACTGTTAGAATTGATATTTGGAAGCCAAGCGATATTGATTGGGTTGCACATCATGCAACTGGAACTCCTACAAATGGGGTATTCACATTTACCTATACTCCTACAGAAGTTGGAGAATATAGATTCAGAGGAAAATATACAAGACAAGTATTAGGCGGCGGATCTTTTTGTGGTGTAAGTATTACTGGATTTGAGGAAGATTTGCCATTGATAGCGGAAGAATGCTGCACAATTGAAGGCAATGAATTCACAGGAGCAGCAGTTTCTTGCGGAACCTCTCGTGAGGCTAATTTTGTTTTTGGATCTGAGGAGGGAGTAGGATACTTCAAAATACAAGGTGGTTTGACCAACTTTACTGGTGCTGATGCGGTGGTTACAATTTTTGACGGATTGGTTGATGTTACTGATAGCTATTCAGTAAGTCAAAGGACTCCAGGTGGAAGTTCTAATCGAGTGATTACTGTTGAAGGTACATCATTAGGCGAGTGTGGTTCTATCCGGGTAAACATTACTTGGGGATCTTCTAATACAGGTGGTATAATTACAGGTTCTTGGTCTGTAAAAGATGTTGATGGAGTTGAATATGCTCCAGAAGTATTGGGACTTACTTGTGATTAATAATTAATTAAGTTTAATTATCTGAATAATTGAAAGCCCTTCGGAGATACCGAAGGGCTTTTTTTGTCTTTTAATTTCGGATTTTCTGCTCCTCAGAATTTGCAATTCCGAGGTTCTATCGCAGGATTTACAATCCGATTTATTCTAAATCAGCGAGTAGTTGCAGTGTAACATCCCGATGGCTATCGTGGAATTATGATATCGGTTGTGGAATATAAATCCCGAATAGTTCGGCATTTTTTAAATATGTCACGTGCGACACGCACGCGCCAGCTTGTAACTTGTAACCACCCGATGGCTGTCGCTAACTTGACTTGTTTTAATGGATTAAATCCCGATGGCTATCGCGGACCAAGGATCTGGCTTCGGGATTTCAAACCGAAGAGCACAGCAAGACACTGAAGGTGTCTAAATGTAATAGCCCCGGATAAAATCCGGGGTTTAATGAATTGTGTGTTGGGTTTGGTTTTTGGCTCTCTGCCCGTGAATCATGAAAAAATGTGCCGCCAAAAACAGGGGGCGTTAACCTTGATCAGGGACCTGTTTTAAATGTGTCCCGTGCGACACGCACGCGACAGCTTGTAACTTGTAACCACCCGATGACTGTCGCTATATTGAATCGATTTAATGGATTAAATCCCGATGGCTATCGCGGACCAAGGATCTGGCTTCGGGATTTAAAATCCCGAAGAGCACAGCAAGTTATCGCGGACCAAGGACCTGGCTTCGGAATTGCAAATTCCGAACATCCTTTTGAAATGTGGCACGCGCGACACGCGCGCGCCAGCTTTAAAATGCGCGCGCCAGCCTTTGAAACGGCCTACTTCTTCTCCACCTTCCCGATTCCGTTGCGATCCAGTTTCTTCACTTCTGCATCGCCGGAATAAGTCACTTTTCCGATACCGTTGGCGGTGATGGAAATCTCCTGCTCGCAATACACTTCCACATTGCCGATGCCATTGCTGTCAAGGGTCATAAACTGAGCTTTAAGATCAGTCGCATCCACGTTGCCCAGGCCATTATTTTTCAGGTCGATGGTTTCAACTTTCCCACTCAAAGTAACATTCCCTACCAGGTTAAACTCCGCATCGATTCGATCCGCTTCAAGTTCCAGTTTGGTGTTTCCCACGCCGTCACCTTTTAAGTCAAGGTCTTTCAGTCGCAAAACAGTCTCTGTTTTGATGTTTCCCACTCCTTCAAACTCAAAGCTTTCAAGGTCTGTAATCGTCAGATAAATATTAATCTGTTCCCTGTCGAAAAGCTCAAAACCTTCTTCAAGATCGATGATGAGCTGTTCACCGTCATTTCTGGTGATGATTTTATCCATCGTCTGCTCGTCAGCCTCTATACGCAGAGATTCTTTATCCCCCTGAGACAGGTATAAGTTGAAAACTCCATGAACGGAAAGCCGGGAAAATTCAGAAATGGATCGGTCTTCTGTGACCACATCATCAGATTTATTGGACTTATCAGTGGAGATCGTACATCCGCCAACCAGAATAATCAAGGCAAGAAAAAAGGTTGAAATAAAGAGATTAGATTTCATAAGACTGAGGTTTAGAAGTTGAAAATACATTCGCTTTCCCCGGGAAACCGGTTCAAAGGCAATGATTTAAAGATAAGATTTTCCGGCGTTGTTTATTTACCTGACCAATTTTTGAATCGCTCCCTCACTCTTTTGCTCTTCGGGATTTGAAATCCCGAAGTCCTATCAGAGAATTTTCAATCCTCGCTCCTCGGAATTTGCAATTCCGAGGTTTTATCGTTGGATTTGGAATCCGACTTTTAATGATTCCGGGAGTAGTTTAATATTTGATAGTTTCCATGGAATGGGTTCGATTTAGCGGATTGGAAATCCTATGATCTGGGTTCGGAATTGCAAATTCCGAACAGCCATTGTCACGCGCGACACGCGCGCGCCAGCGGGGAACAAGGAAGCCAGCTTTGAGCATAAAAAAGCCGGAAGCGAACACTTCCGGCGGGATTTTTTTGGTTAAGGAAAAGGAAATTATAAGCCTCGCTTATTAAAGGAATATAACATCGTTCATCGGTCAACCAGCAGAAGACATTAAAGCTTTTCGAAAATCCTTCTGAAGCTTGTCGCTTCGGTGATTCTTCCGTGTAATTCGGAAATAGGCACTCGCTCTTGCTCGGTGGTATCCCTGTGACGAATTGTCACCATGTTGTCCTCCAGCGTCTGATGGTCAACTGCGATACAGAAAGGCGTTCCGATCAGATCCTGACGGGTGTATCGCTTTCCGATAGATCCGGAATCTTCGTAGATGATGTTGAAATCGTACTTCAAGGCTTCCACGATCTCTTGTGCTTTCTCAGGCAATCCGTCTTTCTTCACTATAGGAAGGATCGCGGCCTTCACAGGTGCTACTGCCGGATGAAGCTTCAGGAATGTTCTGCTTTTCTCTTCAGTTTCCTCTACGGTGAATGCATTGCAAAGCGTCAACAAAAACAAACGATCCGCACCGATCGAAGTCTCGACCACGTACGGGATGTAATTCTGGTTGATCTCCGGATCGAAGTATTGCTGCTTTTTCTTGGAGAATTCCTGGTGGCTTTTCAGGTCAAAGTCAGTTCTGGAGTGAATTCCTTCCACTTCTTTGAATCCAAAAGGGAAATCAAACTCGATATCCATCGCCGCGTTAGCGTAGTGCGCAAGCTTCTCGTGATCGTGCTTTCTGAGTTTTTCAGGCGGAGTTCCCAGCGCCAAATGCCATTTCATTCTGGTTTCGGACCAGTATTTATACCAATCCATCTCAGTGCCGGGACGGATGAAGAATTGCATCTCCATCTGTTCAAATTCCCTCATTCTGAAGATAAACTGACGAGCTACGATCTCATTTCTGAAAGCCTTGCCGATCTGGGCGATTCCGAATGGAACCTTCATTCTTGCTGTTTTCTGGATATTCAGGAAATTGACAAAAATACCCTGAGCTGTCTCGGGACGTAAGTAAATCGTGGAGGAGTCTTCCGCCACGGAGCCCACCTGTGTGGAAAACATCAGGTTGAACTGGCGCACATCTGTCCAGTTGCTGGTGCCGCTGATCGGGCATTTGATGCCTTCGTTGGTGATCAGATCGCGAACGCCATCGAGGTCTTCTGCTTCCAACATCCTTGCAAGTGCAGCTGTCAGTGATTTTGCTCTTTCGAGATCTCCGGCTCTTTCGATAACTGCAGCATGCTCTTCCACCAGGACATCCGCACGGTAGCGTTTTTTGCTGTCTTTGTTGTCGATCATCGGATCGTTGAAGCTGTCCACGTGACCGGAAGCTTTCCACGTCGTCGGATGCATAAAAATTGCCGCATCGATTCCCACGATGTTGTCCTGCACCCGCGTCATGGTTTCCCACCAAAGACGCTTGAGGTTGTTTTTCAATTCTACGCCATACGCTCCGTAATCATAAACCGCCTGAAGGCCATCGTAGATTTCCGAACTTGGGTACACAAATCCATACTCTTTGGCATGGGAAATAATATCTTTCAGTTGCGCGTTTTCCGCAGGAGTTTCAGTTTTTGCCATGGCGGCAAAATTAAAGAAACAAATTGATATGAAAGGTCTCCTTGCAGCATCGAAAAGTGTTCTAAATGAATTTTTTAATCTACACTTGGTTTGTTTGTACGGAATTGATGTGGAGAATTCAAAAAATCCCGAACAGGTCAGTCTATTTCTCCGCAATACCAATAAAAATTCAAACTAACAAGTACAACTTCCGTTGATCTACCTATTGTATAACTAACTCACTATAAAATGAACAAACGGCTTCTACTCATTTTACCACTTTTGCTGCTGTCTTTTAGCGGCTTTGCCCAACTCCAAAAGGGGAATAAAATCCTGGGAGGGACGATCAATTATTCGACTTCGAACACTTCTCCGACAGACCCAATTGGATTGCCCGGACAAACTAGTAAAACAAATAGTTTTAATATCAGGCCAATATTTGGCGTTTTTGTCTCTGACCGAACTGTTGTCGGCTTGACTTTCGATATATCTTCTTATTCGAGTGAAAACTCAAACAACGGGCAGGAATTTAGTTACAAATCAAATCGATTTAGTTTTGGACCTTTTGTAAGAAGGTATTTTCCAGTGAAAGAATGGGTCGCTTTTTATGGTCAAGCTGACTTGAATTACAGTTCTGGGAATATCAAACAAAATTATTCTGCTTCTTTAAATCAAGGTTATGAACTAAGTACAAACACCTTTAATCTAATTGCTTCTTTAGGCTTAGCCTTTTTCCCAACCAATTGGATGAGTGTTGATCTGTCTATGAATCCACTCACATTTACGCATTCATTGAATAAATATGAAGTTGGGTCAAATTTCGCTGACCAGAAATCCAACAACTTCAATTTGAATCTAAATTCCAATTCATTTTTCCTTGGTGCGCACTTTTTCCTGAATAAGAAATGAAAAGAGTTGCATTAGTTATTTTGGTTTTAAGTCTTTGGTCTATTGAGACTAAAGCACAAATGCAACAAGGGTCCTGGATGCTAGAAGGGAGTGCAGGATTTAATAGAAGCAGAAGCTATTTCCCAGATACAGATGAAAAGTCTAATCCGGTTTCAGGTTACACACTTCATCCAAAAGCTGGGTTTTTTGTGACCGATAATCTCGCTTTAGGATTGTCCGGGCTATTCGCAAATACATGGGGCAGAAATCAAAGCTATGACCCAGATATTCCCGGGGATTATAAGAAGGGGAACATACTGAATTATGGTGGAGGTGTTTTTTTAAGGAAATATGCTCCAATTAATGAAAGCCTTTCCTTCTTTGCTGAAGTTGGATCGGAGGTTTCATGGATTAAGGAGATAAGCTTTCACAATGAACCTTTAGGAAAGATGGAGAACTCCGTACGAAGGGTCATCTCAGCTCAGGCCATTTTAGGTCTTCAGTATTTAATTAGTCCTAAACTGGGAGTTCATCTACAAACTAATTTGCTTCAATACCAAAACTCTCAAGAACTTCCTGCTGAATTTTCAGAGTTTCGAGCAGGATTTCTAATCGATCCCCGATTTGGATTGACTATTTTCTTATAAACAAAAAAGCCTCCGAAATCTACTTTCGGAGGTTTTTTGATTATCTGAATGTGTACTTAAATCCTATTCCACCCCGAAGGTAGCTAGCCCGGTGACTGGCGAAAACCGGTGCTGCTTCGATCAAAAATCCAAAGTTTTTGGTACTGAAAGGCTTGATTAGCACACCAAAAGGAATTGCAAAATAAACATCATCATCGTGGTCATAGTCATGGTTCCGGTTATAGTCTCCAAAAAGCCCAAGAGCTGCACCGACATAGGCGTTGACTTCACTCTTTCTGATGAAATTATACCCACCCATCAATTCAAGTCCTATGTTATTGCCTAAACCCAGTCGACCTTCTCCGAAAAATTCTTTGTCCGGATCGGTACCGACAGTGATGAAAATTCGGGTATTTTGAAAATTAATGCCAGCACTTACTTGAGCTTGAGAGACAGTTATTCCCCCGATTAGAAAAAGGGCAATCAAAAATACTTTTTTCATGAGTTTGATCCAGTTGGTTTTGCCCACTACCAACCAAAACTGAGGCCAGAATTCCCCTGAATTACCAGTTTCCCTCTGCTCTCAGGATTTTTCTCCCCAGTTTGTTGCTAAGGAAAGATGACTCTATCAACTTCAAAACACTGATGGTCTGTTCGATAGTGACTTTCAGCGGAGTGCCTTTTTGAATGGCATTTGCCACATTTTGATAAAAAATCCGGTAATCTCCATTCAGAGTCGGGTAGGGGACTGTCTCAGAACCGAGGAATAATTTTCCCCAATTTTCCGCAGGTTCCACACCCCAGTTTTCTCCTTCCGGTCTTTTGCCATCTTTGAAAGCCTGCTCCTGCACATCCAGTCCAAATTTCTGATAAGAACCCTTTTCACCTAAAAGCAGATATTTCGGAGTTGGGGCATTGACTAAAACTCCGGCGGTTACTCTGGCTTTGAATCCGGGATAAAAAAGGATAATATCAAAATGATCGTCTGCCACTGCGCCTTTACGCTGCTTCCGAATGTCTGCCTGCAGAGTTTCCGGCAGGCCAAATAGCAAAACAACCTGATCGATCAGGTGAGAACCCAAATCGTAAGTGATCCCATTTCCGGGGACTTCTCTTTCCCGCCAGTTTTCGGAGACAAAGGGTCTGAACCGATCAAAATGAGACTCCAGATAAACCAAATCACCGAGGGTGTTTTCGGTGATCAGTTTCTGCAATGTCATGATGTCTCCATCGTATCGGCGATTGTGAAATACCGAGCAAATCAGGTTTCGTTCCTTTGCCAATGCATCCAATTCTTCCGCTTCGTGCGAGTAAATAGTAACCGGCTTGTCAACCACTGCATGTTTTCCGGCAAGCAGGCATTGCTTTGCCATCGGAAAATGAAACTCATTAGGTGTGGTGATCACTATCAGATCTGCCACATCAGCGGCGAGCAATTCATCCAGACTTCGAAAGGTCGTGACGCCCGGGTATTTATCCTGACAGCGATTGCCGTTTCTCTCCACGACCCCGATAAAATCCAGGTCCGGACAAACGTCAATCAAGGGAGCATGCATTTTTTCGGCTACTGAGCCATAGCCAACGAGTGCGGTGCGGATGGGAGCTTTCATGAGTTCAAAAGTTCATTAGCCTTGTTGACCAACTCAATTCGGGAAGAGGCTTGTAATTTGAGGTAGATATTTTTGCGGTGAGTTTCCACCGTTTGGATGCTTAGACTGAGTTCCTTGGCGATGTCTTTGTTGAGGATTCCGTCTTTGATCATCCGCATGATTTCTACTTCCCTTCGGGAAAGCTTGTACTTCACCCGGAAAGAATCATAGAATGTGTCCTGATTGGCTTGCTGAATAACCCGCGCAAAACTCTGCACATGTCTTCCTTCGAAAACCTCATGGATGGTAAAGACCAATTCGTCCGGATCGGCATCTTTCAGGATGAAAGCGTCGGCACCTTTCTGAATGCAATTCTTGTAGATTTTCTCGTCGTCGTACATGGAAAGCACGACTACTTTTATATCTGGAAATTTCGTTTTGCAGGCATCCAAAACCCCAAAACCGTCCAAAATCGGCATATTGAGATCTGTCAGGACTACATCCACTTCATTGTCGGTAAGGAAATCTATTAATTCCTTACCATTTGGAAAAAGGCCAAGAACCTTTAAATCTTCGTACTCATCAAGAAGTCCCCCGATCCCTTTTGCAAAAAGGGTATGGTCATCGGCAAGGGCTATTCGGATCATTTTTGGGAGATAGAGTGTAGCCTAAATTAAAGACTTAAAATCAGATTGGCAAGAGTAGTTTGATATCTGTGCCTTTTCCGACGACAGATGTCAGTTGAAATTCACCTCCGATGGTTTCCATTCGTTTTTTCAGATTCGTCATTCCACTTCCGTTAGACTGGATAGTTTGATCAAAACCATTTCCATAATCGATTATCTGAATGACTTTACCTTTTCCATTCTGATAGATTTTGACTTCGATCCTATCCGGAGAGGTGTGTTTGATGGCATTATTGAGACATTCCTGAGTGACCCGGATCAAAACCAGTTTTTGATCTTTGGTGAGTTCGAAATTCTCCAGGCTATTTTCCAGAGAGGTTTCGCAAAATCCGGTAGCCTGTATTCTTCCCAATTGCTGATTGATAAACTCAGCCAGGGAGACAGATTCCACCCAATCGATGTTTAGTGTTTTCGATAGCCCGCGAACTTCTTTGATGATTTGATTCAGGATTATTTTACCTTCGGATTGGTTTTCGGGCTTGGCCGAACCGAAGTTCAGCTTTGCCAGAGAGAGTAATTGTCCGATGTTATCATGGAGTTCTCGGCCGATATGAGAGAGCGTTTCCTGCTGGATTTCGTTTTCTACATTCAGCAGCGTCTTCTCGTGTTCGGCTTTTATATGATCAAGCTTTTGACGGTTTTGGACTTGTCTTTGGCGGTGAAGGACGACCATTGCCACGACAAAAAGCGACATCAGGAAAGCGAAAAAAATCCCTCCAAAAAGAATTAATAGGAATTGATTTTCCTGCTCAGACATGGATGATCTCTAGTTGGAATCTATTTTTAATCACCTGAGAATAAATGCTGAAGCAGAGCAGCAGGTTACAAACTATTGTCATAATCCTTGGTATCTCTCTAACCATCCAAAAAACATTAAAGTGATGGATATATAGATAAGTGTATGAAATATATACCATAAATGATGAGGCAAAATAAAATAATATACCAGTCGAAGCCCAAAAACTGAACTCTTTTAATGGATTAACATCTAAAAATTCATCCAATGTGATCAGTTCAAAAAAATACAATCCACAGGAGCACAATATCAATACGGTATTTATAAATGAAATGTACTCTCCTCCATCATTATAATGCGCATAGCGAAAAAGATGCAGGACAATGGAAATGAACAGAAAAAGAGCTATAAAAATGCTGACCGTCTTTTGATGATTTTTTTCCTTTAGGAAGCTCTTGATCAGCAGGAAAAATAGAATTGTAGCTACATGCGAATTGAATAAATTATAAACCCAAGAATTATTTATTTTTTGAGAAACAAAAAAGCCAGCTAAATTTTCGTAGAATGCTATGAGAACTACGATCCAAAGGGATAGCTTAATAATCGTATTTTTTTTTTGCTCTTCGGAAAGAAGCAAATATCCAAACAGACCAACTAAAGCAGATCCAACTAATCCCAATGGGTAGTAGTCAAGCTTGTCAAAAAACAAATCCAGATTTACCTGTTTCATTTTAGAATTTTACTCGCATGCTGGAGGACACACCTGACCTCTGTCATAGTATTCTCCATCTAAACCAGCGTCTTTATTTTTAGAATCGGTGTCATAAATTGGCGAATAGACCAGACCGAGTCTGCCGATATAAAAGTCGGCTTCTGGGCCATATAACTCCTCGGCGACATCCTGCGGATATTCCGTAAAGTGAAACTTGATTCCGATCACGCCGTCTTGCCCCAGTACCTCCATGAGGTCTTCCTTTTTATAGGATATCCAATTTGTCTGGTTTTCAATGTCATGGTTTTTGCCTTGAGCGGGCTTTCCCTTTTTGACTTCCTTATCATACTTCGCTTTCATTTGATCGAAGTCTTTCTTGCTGATTCTCATAGGAAATATTTTAAAGTGATAGTTTTGAATCCAAAAGATACCGGATTTTAAACAAAAAATGTAATGAAAAAAGAGGCGAGATTACTCCCGCCCCTTTCAGTAGTTAAGAAATAGTCAGACTACTTTTTTGCCTCAACAAGTACTGCTTTCGCTTCGTGCTCCAATTCCTTCTTCATCAAATCCACCACAATCGGTGTTGCGATGTAGATCGAAGAATAAGTACCTACTCCAATACCAACAAACAGTGCGAAAGAGAAACCTCTCAGTACTTCACCCCCAAAGAACAACAATACGATCACCACGATCAACGTAGTAAAAGATGTGATTAAAGTTCTTCCCAAAGTCTGATTGATAGCATCGTTGAATACCTTCACCAGTTTATGAGTACCACGGTTTTCGATGTTTTCTCTGATACGGTCAAATACAATTACAGTATCATTGATGGAGTAACCGATTACAGTCAATACCGCAGCGATGAACACCTGATCGATCTCGAAAGAAGCTCCGAACAAGCTGGCAATTGCAAATGCTGCAACCACAAACAAAGTATCGTGAACCAAGGCCACGATTGCAGCAAGTGAGAACTGCCACTTTCTGAATCTCATCAGGATATACAAGAAGATGGCAATAAGCGCAACAATCATCGCTTCCAATGAAGAAGCTTTGATATCATCAGCTACGGTCGCACCGACTTTGGAGGAACCTGTGATTGCGAATTGATTCGCACCAATGTTTGCCGGATCTTCTGATAATTCAAAACCGGTAACCGTTGCGATCCCCTCTTTTACTTTAGATTCAACTTCCTTGTTGGAGGCATCGTCATCTTCATTGATCAGATAGGAAGTAGTGACCTTCATTACATTGTTTCCTCCGTAAGTTTTCACTTCTACAGATCCTTCAAATTCCCCGTCCAAGCCTACTTTCAGTTCAGAGGCAGCTACCGGCTGATCAAAGGCAACGATATAAGAACGTCCACCGGTGAAGTCAACGCCGAATTTCAATCCGTTGAACAAGGCAATTGCCAAACCAAGAACGATAATACTTGTAGAGATCAGGTAAGCAACTTTTCTCTTGCCCATGAAGTCAATGTTAAGACTGCTCAGTGCATTTTTTGCAAAAGGAGTTTCGAAGCTTAAAGCACTATGATCACCTTTCTTGGTCATCCAGGTCATGATCACTCGCGTGATAAATACCGCTGTGAAGAATGAAGACGCGATACCAATCATCAATACGATTGCAAAACCTTTCACAGGACCTTGTCCAAGTGCAAAAAGAATAGCACCTGTAAGGAATGTGGTAACGTTACCATCCAAAATTGCGCTGAATGCTTTGTTATAACCAGCATTGATTGCAGCCAAAAGACCAACACCATTGCGCATTTCTTCCTTGATACGCTCGAAGATCAATACGTTCGCATCAATTGACATACCCATCGTCAATACGATACCTGCAATACCAGGCAAAGTCAAAGCCGAAGTCAGCTGAGCCAAAATACCGAGGATAAAGAAGATGTTGAAAATAAGCGCTGCGGTAGCGATCAAACCGCCTTTTCCATAATATGCCACCATGAAAACAACTACGATCAGCAAACCTGCAATCATGGAGAAGATACCCTGGCTTTGAGCTTCTTTACCCAAAGTTGGGCCGATGATGCTTTCTTCTACGATTTGTGTTGGAGCAGGGAGTGAACCTGATTTCAGGATATTTGCCAAATCCTGAGCTTCCAGAAGAGTGAAATTTCCGGAAATCTCAGACTGACCTGTAGGGATTTCACCGTTTACAACAGGAGCTGTGTAAACATAGTCATCAAGAACTACTGCGATTCTTCGGCCTGTGTTGTCCGCAGTAAGTTTTCTCCATTTTCTGGCGCCTTCTGCATTCATTTGCATCGATACAGCAGGACGTGAAGTCTGATCCAGCGTCTGACGAGCGTCAGTTACGACATCACCTTCCAATGGAGCCTGATCAGATCCTCTGGTTGTTTTGATTGCATAAAGCTCCAGAATTTCAGCTCCGTCTTCAGCCTTCACAGGTTTTACACCCCAAAGTAACTTGATGTCTTTAGGTAAAAATGCCTTGTAATCTTCTCTGTTGAGAATTCTGTTGATAGCTAAAGTGTCCTTGATGTCATAGGCTAAGCCATAATCTGATCTGATCAGAGAGAAGATAGGTGAAGTTCCTGCATTTGGATTGGTAGGATCGATCATCTCCAATTGCTTCTCAAGAGCATTTCTCAGCGAATCTTCAGTAGTTAGGCCTTCAGTTGCAGCAGTATCCGCAGCTGCAGGAGTGTTAGCTTGCTCAGCTAGCCAGGCAGTGTTAATTGCCTCCAAAGAACCACCAATTTCATTCAGCTCAGCGACTTCCCAGAATTGAAGTTTTGCAACTCCCTGAAGCAAGTTTCTGACTCTCTCCTGATTGTCTACACCCGGAAGTTCGATCTGAATACGTCCTGAACCCTGGATTCTCTGGATGTTTGGCTGTGAAGTTCCGAATCTGTCAATACGAGTTCTCAGGATGTTGAATGAACGCTCGATAGCATTTTCAACTTCGGTGTCGATGATGTCGAGGATTTCTGAATCGGTAGATTCCAAAGAAATTCTTCCTCTGTTAGCTGCCGTAGCGAAAACAGCACTCAGGTTTTTGCCCGGATTGTTTTTCTGCCAGGAAGCGTAAAACAGATTTACATACTTATCATTGGAAGTCTTGGCAAGTTCTTTTGCCTCTTCAACTGATTTGTTAAAGACTTCGTCTTTTGGATTACCGGCAAGACCCTTTACGATTTCCACAGGAGAAACAGCCAAAGTCACGTGCATCCCGCCCTGAAGGTCAAGACCCAGTCCTAATTCAGTTTCCTTTATTTCCTGATAGGTAAAATCGGCTCCAAGGAAGTTGTAAACCGGCTGTCTCCATACAGAGTCCAGATAGGATCTTCTTTTGACAAAATCGACTTTGCCGCTTGCGTCAGTAGCATACGTGTCTGCTTTTTTCTGAACGCTGTTTGATACAAATGTGAATGACAGGTAGTACAGGCAGAGGCCTGTAATAAGGACTGTCAAAAACACAATGACACCTTTGTTTTGCATAAGGGTTAAGTATTAATAATTGATTGGTGAATACGATTAAATGGCTGGGTCACGGATGTGATCAGCGGATTGATTGAAGGAAAAGGTTTGGGATTTAAGGTCCTTTGGTGGAAATGATCCGCTCAAACAGAATCTCTACGAGCTGGTTCGAATAAAAAAATGAAAAGGTCTCAGGGCTGAATATTCTGCCCTCGAAATTGAAAATCTTAGAAACGAAATAAAGTACAATGTGAGAAACTGAAACCACAAAAGGGACAACTGCATCTACTGCAACATCCAAAAAAGTTTGGTTTTGATCATCTGAAGCTGGATTTTGCTGATTTTCGATCTTGATAGATTCAGTCTCAGGCAGGTATTCCAGGCTCGACACAAAAAGGCAAAGCAACATCGCTAGCATCAATGTGATGCGCTGCTGGAAGAGATTGCTTGTCTGTTTCTGACTTTTCATGCAACGCAAATATAGATAATATTTGAAATCAACCCATTTTCGGGAGGGTTTTTTCAAAACCTACTTCACAGATCTGGCTCTCAGATAAGCACGGATCACATCCAGCGCCCTGTCAAAGTTGTTATTGTTTGGAATGATCAGGTCAGCTTCGTTTTTGAAAGGCTCAATGTATTTCTCATAAGTAGGCATCACGTGCATCTCGTAGCGATAAAGCACATCGTCCAGATCATAGCCTCGCTCGACTTTGTCCCGAATGATTCTTCTCTTGAGTTTGATATGATCTTTGGCATCCAGGAAGATTTTCAAATCAAGCAAATCCGTCAATTCCGGATAGTACAACACAAAAATTCCTTCCACCACCACGACCGGAGCAGAAGCAAAAGTCAGCATTTTAGGCTTTTTGGAAGTGTTGTTAAAATTGTATTCCTCCCGGAAAACGGTTTCTCCGGACTGGATTTTTCGGATATCGGCTGCGTATTGCTCGAAGTCGATGCTGAATGGCGTGTCAAAATTATGCACACCCTGAGGATCGATCGGCTGCATATGCCGCGGCTTGTAATAGTTGTCCTGAGAAATCAGACAAACTTCCCCGGGTTCGAAGGAACTGAGCAATCGCTCTAAAAATAAGGTTTTTCCTGAGGCTGAACCTCCCGTGATCCCGACGATGAATGGTTTCTTCATGAGCCAAAGTTAAAGCAATTTTGAGCGTTTTCAGGATTTTCTATTGCTCAGAAACTCAATTAATGCCTTCACCGCTTTGCCACGATGGCTGATTTGATTTTTCTCCGTCATGGTCAACTCTGCAAAAGTCCGTGAATAACTATCCGGTTTGAAAATCGGGTCGTATCCAAAACCACCCCCACCGATTTTTTCTTCGATGATTTCTCCGGATGCGATTCCTTCGAAAGCATATTCCTTTCCTTCCAATATCAGCGCAATCGCAGTTCGGAACCGGGCCTTCCTGTTTTCTTTTCCTTTTAGATTTTTCAAAAGCAATTCAATATTCCGCTCATCGCTTCTGGGTTCCCCGGCATAGCGCCCGGAATAAACGCCCGGTTCGCCATTAAGGCTCTCCACTTCCAATCCCGTATCATCTGCAAAGCAATCCACACCGTAATTTTCTTTCACAAATCGGGCTTTCTGAAATGCATTGTGATCCAGAGTATCGCCTGTTTCGGGAAGTTCTTCATTACACCCAATGTCTTTTAAAGAGACGATTTCGAAGTCCGAACCCAATGCGGATTTCACTTCTTCGATTTTCTTGGCGTTGTTGGTGGCGAAGCAGATTTTCATGTGGGAAAGTTATTTATTTACCACCAACCAGTTTGGATGGAAGTTAAAAAAATCCGCAAAGTCAGATGAGTTTCGCAAAGGGCTTTCTAAAAAATCATATCATTTTATGTGTATTCGGTTGATTGCACGTGACAATAAAAACATTCATGAAATTTCCCCTCGACTTTGCTCGGGGACCGAATTTAAATCTTGAGCCTGGGGAGAGGGATGGAATGCGGCGCCGCCGCATTCCATCCCTCTCCCTCTAAACTATAAACCTCCGGAGGGCAGGCCCGCCTCCCGGAGGGCAGGTAGCCGAGGCCAGATTGAACATACGTGCATGATTATGGATACACATATATCGTTTTGCTTCTTCCAAAACTTGATTTATCTCGCATAGAAATCGATGAGTTTGGCAACTCTTTTTGTTCCTTTGTGGCCTTTCTGGCTAAATAAATTCTTTCTGTATTTTCGGGCATCATGAAAAAAATAACGATCTATTGCGGTTCCAAAAAAGGAAATGGCAGCGTCTATGAAGCAGGAGCCAGGGCCTTAGCTCAGGAAATGATCAAGCGCGATCATTCTCTTGTTTATGGCGCAGGCCGGGTGGGTTTGATGGGAGTAATCGCTGATGAGATGCTGACCGCAGGCAAAGAAGTTTTGGGAATTATTCCTCAAAAGCTCGTTGATCGTGAAGTAGCTCATACAGGCTGTACCGAATTAATTATTGTCGAAACCATGAGGGATCGTAAATGGTTGATGGCAGAGCGCGGAGACGGATTCATCGCTATGCCGGGAGGTATTGGTACGCTGGAGGAACTCTTCGAAATCATGACCCTCAATCAGCTTCATTATATCCAGAAACCGCTCGCTTTATATAATGTGAGTGGGTATTTCGATAAGCTGATCGATTTCCTGAATCATGCGATGGAAGCGGGATTCCTATATCCAGAGCAGGAGGAAATGCTGATCATCTCCGACGATCCTGTTGATATGCTGGATCAGATGGCTGCCTATCAAGCGAGAAGGCCAGCTGATTGGTGAAAAAAAACGGATGACCGATGACTGAAGATGATTTCGCCTAAAAATTAATTCTGACTAGTCACAATTTTGCACCTAGGATCATTTTAAAGGAAATGTTGAAATTAGCCTTGGTGCTATAGTTGATTTGAAATGTTTCGGGTTAGGTAATGCCATTGGGAATTTATGGTTTTAAACAGCAGATCAAACCGTAAAGAAAATGGGTTA
The DNA here is from genome assembly GCA_036676605.1 of Algoriphagus sp. Classification (GTDB taxonomy): domain Bacteria; phylum Bacteroidota; class Bacteroidia; order Cytophagales; family Cyclobacteriaceae; genus Algoriphagus. Next base: position 4,206 of record JAKFCO010000078.1, on the reverse strand, counting down.
GTTCTCGAAGCGTAACGAGAGAAATCCACCCATTTTTAGGGTTGATCCAGGTTTAAAATCAAATAGCCACGATTGTTTCTTTCAACACTAAACACTGCCTATTTGAAGTAAATAACCTGGCATTAAGGTTTTTGCCTGCCCGCCGGGGCGGGGTTACTTTTTGGCTTCAAAAAGTGACAAAGGAAAAAAACTGCGAGAAAGGATTGAATTACAGGAGGACTTCAACTCTTCTTGAAATGCTCTCCATATACACCTCCTTAGGGTCCAGGTTGTGAGGTTAATTATCATATTTCAAATTAATTTTAGATCTGTTTAAGAGGGTACAGATTCAGAAAATTATTTTATCAAAACTGTCATTAGAATAAGTTTCGTACTTTTGGTAATCAAATCAGACCCTGATGATTCAAAAGCTGTTTCCGCTTGACAAAAATTACATCCTTCGACAGGCACAGTCTGTACTGGAGGAGGAAATGATCGACCGGATGGTTTTTGAATTGAAGCGGTCTTATACTTTTTTATACAACCCGCTTCGTCTGATGGACCAAACCTACGCCCAGATTCTCGACACGTATGATTTTCCCCGTGAAAGAGCCCGGCTGATCTATCGCCAACTTTGCGGGATCTACCGCTACAAGCATGGAGATAATCAACTGGAATTGCTTTTTGACGGGAGAACCCACTTCGAAAAATTTCAGGAAGACTGGTCAGGTGCTCTGGTAGGGTACGTTCAGGAACTGGGAATCCACGAGCAATACGTGAAAACCATGCTTAGAATGACGCTGCTTTTTGATACCGAAACCCGCGCCGAATGGGCAGAAAACCACTGCAAAGCTTTTATCAATCGGTACTTCGAACTGAAAGTTGTCAAGCGACAAGGTGAGTTGAGGTTGAAAGTGGGGTGATAACTGATCCGCAAATTCAGATCATTCAATCCAAAATCTTCCTTCCCAAATCATAAATCAAACAAGCTTCCGCTTCCGGGAGTCTGCTTGATTTTCAAATGATTGTAAGCAAGTTCCGTCGCCATTCTCCCGCGGGAAGTACGTTTCATGTAACCTTCCTGAATCAGAAAAGGCTCATACACTTCCTCAATCGTTTCGGATTCTTCCCCACATGCTGTCGCAATTGTGCTGAGGCCAACCGGTCCGCCTTTGAACTTCTCTATGATGGTCATCAAGATTCTGTTGTCCATTTCATCCAGCCCATTTTCATCCACGTCAAGTGCGTTGAGTGCGATTTTGGCGATTTCCAGCGTGATGGTACCATTACCTTTTACCTCTGCAAAATCCCGGGTTCGGCGGAGCAGATTATTGGCAATTCTCGGTGTTCCCCGGCTTCGGCGTGCTATTTCATACGCCGCAACTTCGTCAATAGGAGTTTGCAAAATACCGGCAGATCGGGTAACGATATCAGTGAGCAATTTGGCATCGTAATATTCCAATCGGGAATTGATCCCGAATCTGGCCCGAAGCGGAGAAGTCAGCAAACCCGAGCGAGTGGTCGCTCCAATCAGGGTAAACGGACTGAGTGAAATTTGTACAGATCGGGCATTTGGACCCGAATCCAGCATGATGTCGATTCGGAAATCCTCCATTGCAGAATAGAGATATTCCTCTACAATAGGATTCAATCGGTGAATCTCATCTATGAAAAGCACATCGCCTTCTTCCAGATTTGTCAGCAAACCCGCCAAATCTGAAGGTTTGTCCAGCACAGGACCGGATGTGATTTTGATCCCTGCCTGAAGTTCATTGGCAATGATGTAACTGAGCGTAGTCTTGCCCAAACCCGGAGGCCCGTGCAGGAGGACGTGATCCAGCGGTTCATTTCGGCCTTTCGCAGCCATTACAAACACGCGCAGATTTTCAAGAATCTTGGCCTGTCCCGTAAAATCCTCAAAACTCAAGGGGCGCAATGCCTTCTCAAATTCCTTGTCTTTTGGGGTGAGGTTTTCTTCGTCTCCTTTCAGGTAATCTTCTCTCATGTCGGTAGGGTGCTCCCACAAATATAGAAAAATACCCGTCCCGTCTTTCGGATTTTTGAGGGCTAAGGTTTCCGATTAAACTGAAAAATAAGCTTTAAATTCGCGCAATAATTAATTGGATGATGACTTCAAACGCTCGAAAAAACATAATTTATTCAGCAGTTCTCCTGGTTGCGATAATGGCAGTTTACTACTGGAGAAGCAATCAATCCGGTGAAACAGTGACTGAGGATGTTCAGGTTACAACAGGAAAGATTACGTTGGCGGGAAAAACCATGGGCACGACTTATAATATCGTGTACCTGGATGAAGAGAATCGCGATTTCCAAACTTCTATCGATTCGCTGTTAGTGGTTTTTAATCAAAGCCTTTCTACCTACGTCCCGGATTCGGAGTTGAGTAAATTCAATCTTGGCGATACGCTTGATTTTAAATTGCCGTATTTCTTACCTGTTTTGAAGGCATCGAAAGCAGTCTTTGAAAAAACAGGCGGGGCCTTCGACCCGACAGTTGGGCCTCTTGTCAATGTATGGGGATTTGGTCCGGGGGGCCCTGAGTTGAAAGACAGCACTGATATTAATCTCCTTCTTAAACTGGTAGGTTTTGATAAAATCGAGTTTGATGAAAAACAGCTTCGCAAAAAAGTGCCTGGCATTTACCTCGATTTCAGCGCGATTGCAAAAGGCTACGGAGTTGATGTGGTTGGAGAATTTTTGATAGCAAAAGGAATCGAGAATTTCCTGATCGAAATCGGCGGTGAATTGGTGGCAAGAGGAGTGAATGAAAAGGGTGAACTCTGGAAAATTGGGGTCAATCGTCCCGAAGAATCAGCCAGCGCATCTGATTTAATCAGTATCATTGCTCTTCAGGATAGGGGAATGGCTACTTCAGGTAACTACAGGAATTATTACGTGAAGGATTCGGTGAAAATCTCTCATACCATCAATCCGGCAACCGGATATCCGGTGAGTCACAATCTGCTAAGCGCTACGGTTCTGGCGAAAGATTGCATGACTGCTGATGCCTACGCTACTGCGCTGATGGTGATGGGAACAGAGAAAGCAATTGCCTTGGATTCTGCTTTGAAAGAGATCGAAGTCTTCCTGGTTTACAGTGATGCAACCGGCGGATTTAAGACTTATGCCAGCGAAAGCCTGAAACCATTCTTATCCTTTGTCCAGGAATAGAATGGTAAATGCAACATTATTGAATTTCTAAATGCAACATTATTGAATTTTAGTACCTTTGCATGATTGTTTCTCTACCCTTTTCTCCAAAAAGGCAGAGAAAAGCTTATTCAGATCATGCAAATAAACTTTATCCTGCTTTTCCTTACTGCTTTTATTTCCGGGATGTTGGTCTTTTTCGCACCAAATTTCCGGGATAAATACTTTAAGATGGTTCTTGTTTTTGCAGGTTCCTACCTCTTTTCGATTACAATTCTTCATATCATCCCGGAGCTATTTGACAGCGGCTACAGCAGCAGCCGGATGGGACTTTACATTCTGATTGGTTTTTTGCTTCAGCAATTATTGGAGTTTTGGTCGAGCGGAGTGGAGCACGGTCATATTCACAAGCACCAATCCGAAACTTCCAAGGGAGTATTCACTTTGATGCTGGGCCTTTTCATTCACGCTTTTCTGGAGGGAACCTTACTTTCTCACGGAAGTGTGATTACCGGGGATGCAAGTGAAGCAAGCCAAATGCATAGCAACAACACGGTTTTGATGGGTATTATTCTTCACAAAGGGCCTGCAGCATTTGCATTGGCGGCAGTTCTTTCGGCTTCCCTGAATAAAAAATGGACTCTGATTCTACTGACGATTTTTGCATTGGCTTCACCGATGGGAATGCTTTCAAGTTCTTTTCTTTTTGAGCAGGGAATCCTTCAGAAAGAGGGTGTCGGAATTCTCTACGGCCTGGTTACCGGAGGATTTTTACATATTTCCACCACCATCTTTTTTGAGAGCAGTCCACACCACAAATTCCAGATGAATAAGCTGATTGTAAGTTTTGCAGCTGCGGGTCTGGCGATGGTTTCCGAGTACCTTATTTAAGGAATAATTACTTTTTAACGTTCGATATTTTCTAATATGTGAATTCGCTTGATTGCACGTAACAGAATTAAGTTGGGATTTGAATGAAAAAATCCCCCTAACCCTCCGCCGCGGCGGAGGGAGTCACATTTCCGCATCATTAAAACCGATAGGCTTCTATCCATC
>JAKFCO010000077.1:0-109078 GCA_036676605.1 Algoriphagus sp. | reverse complement strand
GCGGTGCACGCCTTTTGGAGGTCTTTGACATATTTCCTTGCACTTGTACCTCTTTAAATTCTTAAAAATCCAGCTCTTATCCCAAAAAAAGCGATTTTTATATTTTAACAGCAGGCCCTAAGTATCAATTCTCTCTGGATTTAGGAGGTCAAAAAAAAGCGAGCATCGACTGCTCGCTTTTCAATAATTCTAAAATTTATTTCTCAGACAGTTTCAAAAGGCCATCTCATAATTCCGCTTGACAAGTTTTTTAGGTTTTCGAAACCTAAATCAGCCATGATCCCACAAGCCTGACCACTTCTGTTTCCGCTGCGACAGTAAATCAGGTAAGTTTTGCCTTTTGGAAGATTTTTCACCTGGTTCGCGAAATCTCTTGACATAATATCAATATTTCGTGCTCCTCTGATTTTTCCGCCTGCAAATTCCCCTGCAGTTCTCACGTCAAGGATGACTGTATTCGGCTTAAGCATAAGTTCGTGGAAAGTCCCGGAAGGAATATCCTCGTAATTTTTTGGTGTTGTTTTGAAGAAGTTAAACATGGTTTGTTAGCTTTTTTATTTCGATGCAAAATTACGGGCATCAAACCCTCCAAACAGTAATAAAAGTCACAGCGGAGTTAAACAGCCTGGGTTTTGAATTTTGCTTTCGCAGTAATAATGACCAGTCTCAACATTAAAATCCAAGGTAATCCGTGGAAAAGGAAGTCTAACCAATCCATTGATTGCATCCCGACTGCTCCGCCTGCAACCCATTTTACTTTGCCCCAAATATGAGGCTCGGGAACAAATGGCGCCAATCCAAGCGTCAGACACATGAGTATAATTGGTCTCCATTGGTTCAATGGATTATTAAATTTTACGGGTTCTTTCGTGTCCATGGATAGGTGATTTGAGACCAAAAGGTCTTTGGAAACTCTTCGATATGATCAAATCCCAGCGGTTCGTCTTTGCCGGAATTTGGAATATAAGCGGTGCCAAACAAGTAATCCCAAATGCTCAGGGTAATCCCATAATTGACTCCATGACTTCCGGCAGGCAGATTTTTAGCATGATGCCAAATATGCATGATCGGATTATTCAACAGATACTTCAGCGGGCCATAGGTGATATTGACATTGGCGTGATTGAGGTGACCTATCGCAATCGTGAAAATATGGAGGACAAAGAAATCATCAAGACCAAAACCTATCATCGCAAGCGGAATATACTGAATGGACTTGTAGACAATCGTCTCCATCCAATGGAATCTTAGGTGGGCTGCAAAACCCATTTCTTCAACCGAATGATGTACTTTGTGAAACTCCCAAAGCCAGGGCACATAGTGAAGCAATCGATGGACATTCCATTGGATGAAATCGGCCACCACCAGCATCAAAAGAAATTGCGACCAAACAGGCCAGGAATTAACTTGAATTGCTACCAGATTTTGAATTCCAAAAACTCCAAGAAACTCATTGAAAGCTTCCACTGCGACATTGGAAACGGAATTGTAAACGATCAGGGAAAAGAGGAAAAAGTTGAAAAACATGTAGAACGCATCCAGCCAAAAATCCTTTCGGATCAATGGTTGTTTTTTTCTCCAGGGGAAAATCACTTCCAACAACCAAACTACCAAAGACAAGCCCAGAAGCCAATAGAAGTAGTTATGCCAGGATGGATAGATGATTTCGGACTTTAGATAGTTCCAATAACCATAATATCCATCCAGGAACATTTTCAAATATTTTTCCACAGATTGTCGAATTAAATTGACGTCAGTTCTTTAGTGATGATGTAGATAGCCATCGCGAGCACAAACCATCCAAAGCCTGTTTTAAGGATTTTTTCATTGATTTTCTTCGAAAGCGCACTTCCTATGAAAATACCAACAATCGAAAGTCCGGTGAAAATCAGGAGCATCTTCCAATCGATCGTCTGGGTAGTCACGTCTCCCAGGAATCCGATCAGAGATTTAGCCGCAATGATCAAAAGAGAGGTTCCAACGGCCATCTTCATGGGAAGTCTTGCCAAAATCACCAATGCCGGAATGATTAGAAATCCACCTCCTGCACCCACAATTCCAGTAATGACACCTACCACAGAACCCTCCAGAGCAATCATTGGGAAGTTGAATCGGACAGGTTCGTTTTCGTCACAATCCTTGCATTTTTTACCTGTGATCATGGAAATCGAAGCTGCCAACATGATGATCGCGAAGAACACCATGATACCAACGTTCTTACTGATTTCAAGTCCGGTTACGGTGAAAAGCGGATCAGGTAAAGCGGGAACGAGAAATTTCCTGGTTAGGAAAACGGCTATAAAGGAAGGAATCGCAAAGACTAATGCTGTCTTGTAATGGACGAGTTTCTTCTGCATGTAAGTGAAAGAGCCAACCAACGAGGTACTTCCCACCACAAACAAAGAATAGGCGGTGGCCAAAACAGGATCCACTTCTAAAATATACACCAAGACCGGAACTGTAAGAATTGAGCCTCCACCACCAATCAATCCGAGACTGATACCAATTATGATAGCTGCTGCAAAACCAATGAGTACTATAATATGCATAAATTATTTTTTTCTGATTTGACAGCACAAAAGTAGATTCATCCAAAAGCCAAAGTGGTGACAAATGTTACATGGCACATTCTAATCGGTCAAATCAATGTTTATAAATCGTTAAGTTGGCTAAAATTAAATTTTTGAGGCATTGATTTTTATTATGAATTTAAACAGTTCAAAGCCATAAATTAGAGTCATAATTCCAAACGTTATGAAAATTATACTTCCATTAGATTTTTCCGAAAATTCCAGGAAAGCCTTAGAATTTGCAATTTTTCTTGCTGATAAAAAGCATGCCTCTATTACATTGATACACGTCATTGAGCTGATTTATGACTTTGCTTCTCAAGCCGCGATCGTTTTGGACACGATGCACCAGGATGCTGAGGCGATGATGAAAAAGACAATCGAAGACCACCAATCTACCGGAATTCAATTTGATTACGTGATAAAAGAAGGCACCGCGTCTATCACAATTGCACGAATAGCGGAGGAGTTAAAAGCAACTCTTATTGTCATGGGCACCCAGGGTGCGAGCGGAATCAGAAAAACTCTTGTTGGAAGCACCACCGTCAATACGATCAAAGAGGCAAAGGTTCCTGTTCTCGTAGTACCTGCGGAATCTCACGTGGCCCAAATCAAAAAAGTAACTTTGGCCTTGGAATTTGCCAACCATGAAGAGGAATTCATCGACTGGGTAGTGATGATGAGTGAAAAATGGGGACTTGGTTTGGAGTTTATTCACGTACAGTCCGGTTCCGGATTTAAGGAAAACCTTTCTGTTTTGGGGTTGGAATCTTACCTCGTCAAAAAATACCCAAAACTTCCGGTGAGGATCCATACCTATTATGCACCAACAGCAACCGAAGGGCTGGATCAGTTTCTAGAAGAGCATGAAAATGGAATATTGGTCATGTGTCATCAACACAAAAACCTCTGGGATCAAGTCTTAAGTAAAAGCCAATCAATCAAAATGGCCTATCACACGCATGTTCCCTTGCTGATTATGAATTGATTATTTGCTAATCAATTCTTCGAAATCATCGCGGATATAGATTACGTTTCTCCCAAGTTCGATCCATTTTTTCTTCTCAAGTTGTTTCAAAAGTCTGGAAACCACTTCTCTGGAAGTACCCAATTCATTGGCTATTTCCTGGTGAGTGGTATGAAGTTCATTGGCTTTATGCTGCTTCATTTTAGTGACAATGTATCTCATCAGCCGCTCGTCCATCCTCTTAAATGCCACTGCATCCAGCGCAACCAACATTTCCTGAAACCTGCTTTGATACGTATTGGCGACAAAATCTTTCCACTGTCTAAACTCATCCGAAAACTGCTCATGAACTGCAACAGGGATCGCAATGATCGTAGATCTTTCGTCTACCACAGCTTTGATCTCACTTGGCTTTGCGGCTGTGCAGCAGGTGAGTGACAGCGCACAAGTCTCACCGGCATCCAGGTAATAGAGAAAAAGTTCTTTCCCTTCCTCATCCACTCTCATGATTTTAATCGAGCCTTCCAGCACCAGAGGAACCATCTTGATGAATTGTCCCGGCTCCATCATTACCTTCCCGGGTTCCAAATTCATGATTTGTCCTTTGTCAAGAATCGCTTGAAGAAGCTTGGGGTCTGTGAAATTTGGTAACGCGGCTTTGAGTCCTTCAATAGTCATGTTTTTGTAAAAAGTTTCGAATTTAGAGTTCTGAAAGGGTGAAAATAGTGATTTAAATCACACACTCTAAATGAATGGATTTTTCTCAGGATTCAAAATTGATTTTCCCTGCTAAGGTGATAAAAGTCACTATTTTATATTCTGTCAATTTTTAACTTCCCCTATCCAAATAATCCAAAAATGAAAAATTACCAAATATTGATCATAGGAGGTGGCACTGCCGGAATAACCGTAGCTGCCCAATTTAAAAATAAGAACTCAAGCCTTAAAATGGCGATCATTGAGCCTTCTGAAAAGCACTACTATCAACCTGCCTGGACTTTGGTAGGTGCAGGGACTTTTGACTATAAAGACACCGTAAGAGATGAGGCCGACTATATTCCAAAGGGAGTGGATTGGATCAAGGATAAAGCGACAGGCGTAAACCCTGAAACCAATACAGTCAACACTGAGAAATCAGGGGATTTCACCTATGACTACCTGGTTCTTGCTCCCGGCTTGGTGATGGTTCCTGAACTACTGCCAGGTTTAACCGAGGCCATGGACAAAGGTGTTGTTTGCAGCAACTACACCAATTCAGAACATACCTGGGAAGTATTGCAAAATTTCAAAGGCGGTAATGCGGTATTTACTCAAGCTGCCACACCGATCAAATGCGGTGGAGCTCCTCAAAAAATTATGTATCTGGCTGAGGAATATTTTCATAAATCCGGAGTTCGGAATAAGACAAATGTGATTTTTGCAACACCAGGCCCTTCGATTTTCAGTGTTCCGGAATTTGCCAAAACACTCAATAAAATACTGATTGACAGAGATATAATCTTTAAAGCCTTTTATTCTCCAATACGCATTGATGCGGAGAAGCAAGACATTTACTTCAGATACGGCAAGCCCGGAGCAACCAATTGCACCGTGACTGATGCAGATAAAACCGGGGAAGAGTTAGTCGGTGACATCGAAGTGAAAATGCATTATGACATGCTCCACATTGCACCGCCTCAGGCAGCTCCGAAATTCATCCGTGAATCCATTGTTTCTATGCAAGACGGACCTTCTAAAGGTTGGGTGGATGTTGACATCAATACGCTTCAGCATAAGAGATTTGCAAATATTTTTGCGCTGGGGGATGTAGCAGCTTTGCCAACCGGAAAAACAGGAGCAGCTGTCAGAAAGCAATCACCGGTTGTGGTTGGGAATATTCTTAACCTGATTAAAACAAATCAACTCGGTAAGGATGTTTATTCAGGCTATTCCTCCTGCCCGCTCGTAACAGGCTATGGCAAAATGGTACTGGCTGAATTCAAGTACGACAACCTTCGCGACAGCGATCCGCTAATTTCCAAGTTTGTCGATACAACCAAAGAACAATACAGCATGTGGCTGCTGAAGAAATACGGACTTCCATTCATGTATTGGAATCTGATGCTGAGAGGTAAAGTTTAATACAAAAACCTGGCTGACAGCCAGGTTTTTTCATTTCCAACCATTCAAACTCCCATTGTTTCTTTTCATACAAAGAAGCCCTTTAAGACTTTTTTAAACGTTTAACTTTAACAAGACAAATTGGAAGCAGCCAACTTGATTCTAACTAACCATGAGGTTTTTTTACATTTTTTTATGCCTGATTAATTTCGGGTTCCAATCGCATGGGCAATCTATCAGGGTTCTTGATGGCGATTCTAAAATGCCTTTGACGGGAGTTCTCATTTTTGGAACAGAGACCAATGAAAGTGAAGTTTCTGATAAGAATGGAAATGCCAACCTCTCCAAATTTGAAAGTCAGAAAACAATCCATTTTCAACTTCCGGGCTATCAAAGTCTGACTTTAAGTTGGGAAGAAATCGGAAAAGCTGGTTTCCTGCTTGAAATGCTTCCCGGAATGATACAGATGGATCAGGCTGTGGTTTCGGCTACCAAATGGCGCCAAAGTAGTCAGGATGTCCCTGGAAAAGTATCTATTCTTTCTGCCTCGAATCTCCAAATCCGAAACCCTGCAAATTCTGCGGATTGGCTGGGAAGCAGCGGAGAAGTCTTCATTCAGAAAAGCCAACAAGGAGGCGGTAGTCCCATGATTCGGGGTTTCTCTGCTAATCGACTTTTGTACGCTGTTGATGGAGTCAGGATGAATACGGCAATTTTTCGCTCAGGAAATCTCCAGAATGTGATTTCGGTCGATCCTTTTTCAATTCAAAATACCGAAGTTCTTTTTGGTCCCGGATCGGTCATGTACGGAAGCGATGCTATCGGAGGCGTGATGGCCTTTGAAACTTTAAAACCTGAATTTTCTAAAGATACCTCCCTCTTATCAGGCAATATATTTTCCAGATTTGCTACTGCCAACAATGAATTAACACTTCACGCGGATGTGTCTTTTGGATTAGATAATTGGGCATTCCTGTCCAGTTTTTCAAATTTTCACTACAGAGATTTAAAAATGGGAAAATCCGGACCTGACGAATATTTAAGGTCGTTTTATGCAGGAATCGAGGAAGGAAAAGACATTTCGGTTGCAAATTCAGATCCTAGAGTTCAGACCCAAAGCGGTTATTCGCAGTTGAATCTCATGCAAAAAGTGAGGTTCAAGCCAAGCGAAAACACAGAATTTGACTATGGCTTCCATTACAGCCGGGCAGGAGATATTCCGAGATATGATCGATTGATCGAAGGAAACGGATCTGCGCTGAAATATTCAGAATGGTATTACGGTCCCCAGGTCTGGATGATGAATACCCTTGGGATAAATCATCGCGGAGAGTCCGGGATTTTCAACCAAATGAATGTGAAAATCGCTCATCAATATTTTGAGGAAAGCCGAAATGATCGAAGATTTGGAAAGAGCGATCTCTTTGAGAGAACCGAAAAAGTAAATGCGCTGTCACTAAATGCGGATTTTGTAAAATTGATCCGTAATGAAAGTTTCCTGACCTATGGTGGCGAATGGGTTTACAACAAAGTCGGTTCCACCGGAATTGTGGAAAATATCGGAACGGGAATCTCCTCTCCTGCTTCAGCCCGGTATCCTGATTCAGACTGGAACTCATTGGCTGTTTACGGAACTTATCACGCGCATTTCTCCCAAAAATTAAAACTTCAGACCGGCCTGCGATATAATTACACAGATCTTCAGGCTGATTTCAGCAATAACGAGTCATTCTATCCTCTCCCATTTTCAGAGGCTTCCAATTCATTTGGTTCAGTCACGGGAAGCCTTGGATTGATTTACAATCCGGAGCCTACTCTGACCATATCACCGGTTTTATCCACCGGTTTTCGAGCACCTAATGTGGATGATTTTGGAAAAATTTTCGATTCAGAACCGGGGACTGTCATGGTCCCAAATCCCGATTTGAAGCCGGAATATGCCTACAATGCCGAATTGAATATCAATATGCATTTCAGCCAAGTCCTCAAACTGGATGTAAGCGGTTTTTACACATTGCTTGATAATGCGCTTGTAAGACGATCATTTTCTTTGAATGGAGAAACAGAGATTGACTATGAAGGCCAGCCAAGTCAGGTTCTGGCAATTCAAAATGCCGCATCTGCAACCGTTTACGGGATTCAGGCAGGATTTGAATTTGCTGTGGCCAAACGGATGCTTATCACCTCGAGATACAATTGGCAAAAGGGAACTGAAGAACTGGATGATAAAAGCACAAGTCCCTCACGACATGCTGCTCCTGCCTTTGGACTCACCAGACTGAGCTATCTGAATAAAAAACTCAGGATTGAATTCACGACTCAATACAGCGGGGAAGTTTCTTTTGGCAGCATGCCTTTGGAAGAAAAAGGGAAACCACATCTCTATGCCAAAGATAAATTGGACAGGCCGTACTCACCTTCCTGGATGACTTTCAACTTTAACACCAGCTATCAGCTCGACCCGAAGATCCAATTAATGGCCGGAGTAGAAAACATCGGAGATATTCGATATCGACCTTATAGCTCAGGCATCGTAGCAAGTGGGAAGAATTTTACATTTTCGATCAGAGGAAGTTTTTGAGTTTAGCTTCACCCAAACTTTTAAAAAGACTTTGTGACTCTTATTCATCAGTGAAAAACCTGATAAAAATCTTGTTTATTTTTCTTTAGATTCATTCCAAATAATATTACTTTTGTGTATGGATTTCACCCCATGTTCATGACTGCTGAAAAGATGCCGCTTTCCCGATCTGCTATCATCAGGGAAATTTCTGACTCACCTCTGAAAATTAACTTAATGGAACTTGGCTTTTTGCCCGGCAAAAAAATTACGCTCGATCACACAGCTCCGGGGGGCGGACCAATGGCTTTCCGAATGGAAGACACCTTACTCGCCCTCCGAAAAAGCGAAGCAGCATTGATCCAGGTTCAATTACTCTGAATTTCATGACCGAGTCCCCTACTCACCCTTTGGTAAAAACTCCCAGAATAGCCATCATTGGAAATCCCAATGTGGGAAAGTCGACGATTTTCAACCAACTCACCGGTCTGAATCAGAAAATCGGGAATTATCCCGGCGTGACGGTGGACAAAAAAACCGGCATGATGAATTTCAAAAGGAATACCTATGAAATCGTCGATTTGCCCGGAACCTACAGTCTCTATCCTAATTCGGAGGATGAAATAATCGCCCATCGTGTCCTCAATCAGCTGAATACAAAAGAGAAGCCTGACTATGTCCTCATGGTCATTGATTCTCTTCAGCTTTCGAGAGGACTTTTTTTGGCGACGCAGTTAATCGATATGGGGCTGAATCTTGCCCTGGTTTTGAACATGGCAGATCTTGCCACCAAAAGAAATATCGAGATCAAAGGCTTTGAAATATTCAAAGCATTGGGCGTGCCGATTCTCAGTACTGATGCCCGGGGAGAAAAAGGATTGGACCAAATTAGAGAACTCATTCACCAGAGAAATTTTGGAAACACCTCCGGATTTATCGCAATCGAGGAAATTGTAGACAAGTCTCTTTTGCAAAACGTCAAAGAGCATTTCAATCTTCAGAATTTTTACCAGGCTTATCAGTTGCTTCGTTTTGGCACCAAAGACAAAACTATTTCCGCAGAGAACAGATCCTGGATCAATCACCAATTAGAGGATCAGCATTTTGATCTGGATGCAGCTCAGCTGGAAGAAACAAAGCTTCGATACAAAAAAATAACAGCAATAGTCGAAAAGACCGTTGTAAGAAAAGAGGTCAAAAATCAGGAGTCGTCAATTGATAAAATCCTGCTACACCCAGTGTTTGGTTATGCGGTTTTTGCGGCAATCCTGCTTTTGATTTTTCAGGCGATTTTTGCCTGGTCATCAGTTCCGATGGATTTTATTGACGGGACATTTGCCCAATTTGCCGGAAAAGTAAGTGAGCTTTTGCCTGGTGGTCCTTTAAGCAGTTTGATTACTGAAGGCATCATTCCTGGAATCGGCGGAGTGGTTATTTTTATCCCACAAATCGCAATGCTCTTTGGGTTTCTGGCGATTTTGGAAGATACCGGATACATGTCAAGAGTAGTCTTTTTGATGGATCGCTGGATGCGACCTTTTGGATTGCATGGCAAAAGCATCGTTCCGTTGGTTTCAGGTGTTGCCTGCGCAATACCCGGCGTAATGGCTGCCAGAAACATCGGAAACTGGAAAGAGAAAATGATTACGATTCTGGTGACTCCGCTGATGAGTTGCTCGGCCCGATTACCGGTTTATGTGATTTTGATTGGATTGGTCGTCCCGGATGAATCCATCGGATTCATTAATCTTCGCTCTTTTGCTCTTTTCGGTCTTTATGTTCTTGGCGTTGTTGGCGTCTTAGGAACCGCATTCATTCTAAAGATTATCCTGAAAACGGAAGAAAAAAGCTATTTGATGGTGGAGCTTCCTTCCTATCGCAGACCGAGATGGAAAGATGTTGGTCTCACGATGTATAATAAGTCAAAAACTTTCGTGACTGAAGCAGGTAAGGTAATCCTTGCAATCTCAGTCATCTTATGGGTGCTTGCAACTTACGGACCACCTTCAAAGATGGATGCAATCCGGACTGCAGGACAGGAAAAACTTGCCTTGGCGCCTGAATCAGAGCATGAAGTAATTGAAGCTGAAACTTCCTCCCTCTTACTTGAAAATTCATTCATCGGAGTCATGGGACGAGGAATCGAACCTGTAATTCGGCCACTTGGATATGATTGGAAAATCGGGATTGCGTTGATCGCTTCTTTTGCAGCCAGGGAAGTTTTCGTCTCTACGATAGCGACGATCTACAGCATCGGTGGAGATCCTGAAGATGACCTGACCATCCGGCAAAAACTCGATCAGCAGATCAATCCTGTCACCGGAGAAAAGGTCTTCAATACAGCAACTGCATTTTCGCTGATGATATTCTATGCCTTTGCGATGCAATGCATGAGTACGGTTGCCGTGGTCTATCGGGAAACCAAAGGATGGAAATGGCCGTTAATCCAGACAACCTATATGACTGTCCTGGCTTATTTAGCGGCTTTCATTACTTATCAAATCCTATCCTGATATGTGGCAAGAAATCATAATTGGAGTTTTAATCGTCGCAGCTTTGGTTTATCTGGGGAGAAAATTCTTTGGGAAACCAAAAACTGAAGCCGGTTGCGATAAATGTGCGAAGCCCTGATTTTTAGTTGAAACTCTCAGGATTGCTGATTTTTTGATACTTTTAAACTCATGGGCAAAGTAGCCAGCCAGAGTATCCAAACCACCATATTTTCTTACCTCGGGGTAGTCATCGGCTATTTCAATGTTTTGTGGCTCTATCCCTATGCACTTGAAGCATCCGAGCTTGGTGCTTTCAGGACGATTCAGGACATCGCATTGCTTTTTGTGCCATTTGCGCAATTAGGAATTGGCCATGGAATCACCCGATTTTTTCCCAAACTCGAATCCAACCAATCTGCTTTTCTGAGTTATAGCCTGCTTTTGGCGATGGCGGGATTCGCAGTTGTCAGTCTGATTTTTCTTGGATTCAAAGATGAGATCGTCAACCTGTTTGCTGCTAATTCCCCGGAAGTAATTGATTTCTTCGGGGTCGTTTTGCTCATCACGCTCTTCGCTTTGCTCAACAGCATTCTGGATGCGTATAGTCGCTCTTTTCTGAAAGTTGCCATTCCTACCTTTTTCAGGGAGGTTTTGCTTCGGTTATTGACCGGAATCCTGGTAGGAATATATCTTTTAGGATGGATAAGTTTCACAGTAGTGATGCAGGGGCTTGTCCTTGTTTACGGATTGGCAATGGCCGGAATGCTGGTGTATTTGCTTTGGTTGGGAGTACTCAAGTTTGATTTCCGTTGGAATAGTTTCCCAAAAGGATTCAGAACTTCATTCATCCAATTCAGTCTGGTCACTTTTCTGGCTACAGCTGCCTCGACGATGATCATGAAAATCGACAGCATTATGGTCAGTTCGATGGTTAGCCTGGAAGCAAATGCGATTTATGCGATTGCGTTCAGCATGGCTTTGGTCATTGAGATGCCTCGACGAGCGATTTCTCAGGTAGTGATGCCGGTGATAGCAGATCATTTTGCAAAAGGAAATCATGCCGAGATCGACAAAATCTACAAGCAAGTCTCCAATCGGCAATTTTACATTTGCCTATTGCTTTTCGCAGGAATCTGGTCAAATATAGACGCCTTGTACCATTTCATCCCAAATGGGGAAATCTATAAAGCAGGGAAATTGGTAGTGCTATACATCGGAATCGGGAAGCTCATGGATGTGGCTTTTTCAGTTAACGGCGAGATCTTGGTCTTTTCGAAGTACTACCGATTCAATCTTTTCGCCACGATCGGGATGAGTATTTTAATTGTAGTCCTGAATTACTGGCTGATCCCGATTTATGGAATTGAAGGAGCTGCCATGGCTTCTGCTTTGGTCATGCTGCTTTATAATCTGACCAAATTCATTTTCCTGAAAATCAGACTGGGCTTCAGCCCCTTTTCGAAAGAAACCCTCAAAATACTGGCGGTAGGCATATCTGCCATTTCAATGGGGAATTACAAAATCCTTGATCTGAAACCGATCCCAAGCCTGATTTTAACATCAATTTCGGTCCTTGCCATTTTCCTGTTTTTCTCGAAGTTGCTGAATTTGGGGCAGGAAGAGTGGAAGTGGGTAAAAGAAAAAATAAAAAAGTCCGGGTCTTAGAGTGTTACAAACCTCCTAGTAAACAAGATTTGAGCTGCCTTGAATCCGCAAACTTCCACTGTTATCCTGCTTTTTGAGCGAGGTCCCCTCCCGATAGCTATCGGGACAGGATGAGGCCTGTTTTTGGAAGAGGCTTTACTCGGTAATTAAAATAAATTGTGAAGTTTGAACATGTCGACAACCCGGACATCCCAAATATACGATTTAAAACAAATGGGTTTGGTTAATTCAATTAATTTGAAGATTTCCCGGAAACCGAAAATGGGTAATAAAAAGCAGTGAATTTAAAAAAATCGAAATCCTGTTTCATTTTACGATCAAAGAATCAATCCATTAGAATCAATCGTTGGCATCCTGTTCGTTATTCGGAATTATATTTTTTTCCGAAGGAATCGAAAATCAAATGAATTGCCCTAAATTTTGAGAGAAGAAACCTCCGGCACACCATGTACCTGATTAAAAAATTGATCGTCTGTTTAGATCAAACCTCGCTTGACCAAACGCTGATCCAGTACGCAGCGTTTATTGCAAAGGTCAATCCCATCAAAAAAATATACTTCGTCAATGTCATCAAGAACCTTAGCGTCCCAAAAGAGGTGCTTGAGGAATTCCCGAATCTGATCGAAAGCATGATCAATGAGAGGATCGGGGCGATGCAATCGGAAGTGAAAAACCATTTCCCGGAAATCAAAGGCCTCTCCTTAAACTTCGTCGTGAAGGAAGGAACGCTTTCCAAAAAAATCCTGAAGCTGGCAGAGGAAAAATCAGCCGATCTGATTCTGATAGGAAGAAAGGTCCATCTCCCGGGAACCGGAGTAGCTTCTTCGAGACTAGCCAGAAGAGCCAGTTGCGGATTGCTAATCGTGCCCGAAGGGACAAAACCTAAAGTTTCCAAATTATTGGTTCCAAGCGATTTTTCCGATTATTCGAAAGATGCACTTGAAGAAGCAATCCTGATTTCCAAAAATCAAGGAAAAGCGGAAATCGTATGTCAAAATGTATTTTCAATCCCTTCAGGCTATCATTTCACCGGAAAGACTTTCGAAGAATTTAAAAAAATAATGCAATCGTATGCGGAGATAAACTTCAAGAAGTTTATCAGAAAAATAGATGCCAAGGGAATCAAAATAACGCCTGTTTACACGCTTGATGATGACGATGATCCGGTTCAGGAAATCGTGTCGAAGGCATTAGAAATCAAGGCAGATTTGATCGTCATCGGTGCCAAAGGAAAAACAGCGGCAACTGCTTTATTCATAGGAAGTATTGCAGAGCGATTGATTCAGTTCAATGACAGCCTTCCGCTGCTTGTTACTCGTCCAAAAGGAAAAAATGCCGGAATTCTGGATTACATCCTCGAGATCTAATTCACCTCATTTGGTCATGAGATCTGGCTCAATCTTCGATTACATCAATTGATTTGAGACTTTATACTTTATGAATATCCGCTTTCTTGCCAATAACCAAATAAAACAAGGCTTGAAGTCCAAATGTACGTGCTGTGGACTGTCTACTGTCGTCTGTGGACAATAATCCGCTGCTTTAACAACCTATTTTGGTCCTACTGGCAAAGTTGCGGATAATCATATTATACTTTTTTTATTTTACCCAATAAACCTTTGGGCTTGGGCCTGGTCTAAATCAAGACGAATGAAAACCAGTGATCAGGAAATCCTTACTCTCATCCAGGACCCTCTAAGCAGGGAGATGGGTTTCAGGCAACTGATCCAGACCTACCAAAAAAAGGTTTATCATGTAATCCGCCGAATGGTGCTAATCCATGAGGATGCCGATGACCTTACCCAAAATACATTCATCAAGGCCTACCATCACATCGATCGATTCCAGGGCCATTCCAGTTTATTCACCTGGCTCTATCGAATCGCTACAAATGAGGCCTTGGGATTTATAGAAAAAAAGAAAAAACGATTCTTCTTTTCTATTGACGATTACCAGGAAAAACTCGAATCCTACGTAGATCAGGCCGGAAATCTGGATGGTGATCAGATCCAGGTTAAGCTCCAAAAAGCCCTTCTGAAGCTTCCTGAAAAACAAAGACTGGTCTTTCACCTTAAGTATCAGGAAGATCTGACTTACAATCAAATGTCTGAAATCACCGGAACAAGTGTGGGAGCTCTGAAAGCCAGCTACCACCATGCCGTAAAAAAAATTGAATTATCCCTTACCAGTGAGTAAACTATCAAGCCACCACCAAGTCTAACAGATACCATGAATAAATTACCGAAAATTCAGGAATTCAAAGCCCCGGAGGGTTACTTCGAAAATCTCCCGGATCAAATCATGTCAGGAATCCAACCAAAGCCAAACTTTGGCTGGACCAAGTGGGCCGCCGCCGCGGTTCTTGTACTTGGTTTGGGCTTCTGGCAATTTGGGCTTTTTGAACCAAAAACGGCAGAACTTACCTTTGAAGAAGAATCAGAACTTTACATCGAAAGCCAATATTGGACCGCAGAAGAAATACTTAGCATGAGCGAAGATCCAAATGCTATTTTGGATGAGATTATTCAGGAAGAATTAGCCTTCACTGAGAATATATGGACAGAAGAAGAACAAACATGGTTTTAAACGAAATGAAAAAATATAGCTTATTAGCGATCCTGTTTTTCCTGATAATAGGAAAAACCTTCGCCCAGAGACCAGAACCCAATTACGATCCGGAAAAACTCCAGGCAGCGAGAGTTGCATTTATCACTTCGCGTCTCGATTTGAAGCCTGAACAGGCTGAGAAATTTTGGCCAATTTTCAATCAATACACTGCTACAAGAGAGAAAAATCTAAAGCAGATCTCAGGATTGAACCGACGCCAGGAAGCCGAAATATCTGAGGCTGATGCAAAGCAAAGGATTGAGAAAAAATTTGAGCTTCAGCGAAAAATGGTGGATGATGAAGAGAAATTCGTCAATGAAATGTCAAAAGTCATTACCTATTCTCAGCTTCTCGAATTGAACAATATTGCGAGGGATTTCACCCGGCAACTCTATCAACGCGGAAAACATAATGAATAAAAAAGAGCGGCGATGACCGCTCTTTTTTATTTCTTCTTGAGAAGATCTCTGATTTCTTCCAGGAACATTTCTGATTTTGATGGTTCGGCAGGCGGAGCCGGAGCTGCCGGAATTTCTTCCTCTTTTTTCTTCATTTTATTGATCCCTTTGATAGCGAGGAAAATCACGAATGCGATGATTGCAAAGTCAATCACATTCTGAATAAACATCCCGTAATTCAAAGTAACAGCAGCAGTAGCTACTTCACCTGCATCATTGAGCACTTCCTCTTTAAGGAAAATTTTAAGTTCTTTAAAATCCACTCCTCCCAACAAAAGTCCAATTGGAGGCATGACCACGTCATTCACAAAAGAAGATACGATCTTTCCAAAAGCACCACCGATGATCACACCAACTGCGAGATCGATCACATTGCCTTTTACAGCAAATTCTTTAAACTCTTTAAGCATTCCCATAAGTGTGAGGTTATTGGTTGATTAATACTAATTATCCAATTATTTAAAAGTAATCCAACTGGACTTCCAAAAAACTGAACTTTTTAACTAAAAATCAGCCTTTATCATAGAATCTCATGAAAAAATCAAAGCTTATACAGCATGATTTTTTGATTAACATTGCACCTCCAAAATCAGAATTAGCATGAAAGCTCCTATTGCCCCCAAAAAACCAGAACTTTTAGAAATTCACGGACATCAGCGAAAAGATCACTTCTACTGGATGAAAGACCGTGAAAATCCGGAGGTAATCGAGTACCTGAATGCAGAAAATGAGTATTTGAAAACTGCTTTAAGGTCAACTGAGGAGTTTCAAAATCAGCTTTTCGAAGAAATGAAAGGCAGGATTAAGGAAGACGATCAGAGTGTCCCCTATTTCAAATCGGGATATTTTTGGTATGTCAGACATGAGAAGGGCGGCGAATACCCAATCTATTGCAGGAAAAAGAAATCACTGGAGGCTGAAGAAGAAGTCATTCTGGATGTAAATCAACTTGCGGAAGGAAAAAGCTATTACCAGGTTGGTGGAACATCCACCACTCCTGACCAAAAAATCCTGGCTTTTGCATCCGATGATGTTGGAAGAAGGATCTACACCATCCATTTTAAAAATCTGGAAACAGGTGAGATTTACTCGCAAAGCATTCCTGAAACGACCGGAAATTTCTCATGGGCGGCAGACAACAAAACCCTTTTCTTCTCCAAGCAAGATCCTGAGACGCTTCGCGCAAATCAGATTTTCAAATATATTCTAGGAAATGACCCGACAGAAAGCGGATTGATTTTTGAGGAAATGGACGAGGAATTCACTTGCCACGTCCACAAATCAAAATCGGAAGCGTATTTATTCATTCATTCTGAAAGCACGATTTCCTCGGAAATGAGATTTCTGGAGGCTACGAATCCGGGTGGTGAATTTCAGATTTTGCAAAGCAGAAAACCTCATTTGGAATATGCTGCAGATCATTATCAGGATCATTTCTGGATCCGCACAAACCACGAAGCCCAAAACTTCAAACTTGTCAAGGCACCTGTTTCAAAGCCTTCCATAGAAAATTGGGAGAATGTCATTCCTCATCGAAGTGAGGTTTTGCTGGAGGATTTTGATTTGTTTTCCCGCTTTTTGGTCACTCAGGAGCGAAGTAACGGATTGGTTCAAATCCTGATCAAAACATGGGATCAATCTTCTGAGCACCAGTTGGAATTCGCCGATGAAACCTATACAGCCTGGATCAGCACCAATCCGGAGTTCGACACCGAAATCCTGAGATTTGGCTACAACTCCATGGTTTCCCCGTCAAGCGTCTTTGACTATCACATGGTCACCCGTGAAAAGACTCTTCTCAAGCAACAGGAAGTCGTTGGGGGATACAATTCCGCGGCTTATCATTCTGAAAGAATTTGGGCAATAGCCGGAGACGGAGTTATGGTTCCGATTTCGCTCGTTTACAAAAAAGAACTGTTTACTGCTGATGGTAAAAATCCGCTCCTGCTTTATTCATACGGTTCTTATGGTTTCAGCATGGACGCTTATTTCTCCAGCACCAGACTCAGTCTGTTGGACCGGGGATTTGTTTTTGCGATAGCACATATCCGTGGCGGAGAGGATCTCGGTCGCCATTGGTATGAAGAAGGTAAGATGCTGAAGAAAGTCAACACCTTCTCCGATTTCATCGCTTGCGCAGAGCATTTGATACAGAAAAAATACACTTCAGCCCATCATCTTTATGCGATGGGCGGTAGTGCAGGAGGATTATTGATGGGCGCTGTGATGAACATGCGTCCTGACTTATTCCATGGAATTGTCGCCAATGTTCCTTTTGTGGACGTGGTCACGACTATGCTGGATGAAAGCATCCCGTTGACAACCGGGGAATTTCAGGAATGGGGAAATCCGAAAGACAAAGAATATTATGAATATATGCTTTCCTATTCACCCTATGACAATGTGGGGGCCAAAAAATATCCAAATCTCCTCGTGACATCGGGCTTGCACGATAGTCAGGTTCAATATTGGGAACCAACCAAATGGGTGGCAAAACTCCGGGAATTGAAAACTGACACGAATCTTTTGTTCCTTCACACCAATATGGAAGCCGGGCATGGGGGAGCTTCAGGGCGATTCAATTCGCTGAAAGAGCTCGCCTTGGAATACACCTTTCTATTCTATTTGGAGAAACTGATCCCGCTTCCGAAAAATTAACATTGGATTAATCTGAAATAAACAGAATTTTAAAAAGCTCTAAAAGCAAAAAACCAAAGTAATTGGGAAAGAGAATTTTCCCTAACTTTGGCAGCACCTATCTAAATCTATTGATGAAAATTGCCCTGATTGCCCATGATGGTAAAAAAGCCGACATGGTTCACTTTTTAAGTGGATTCAAGGAAAAACTACATCGAGCAGACATCGATTTAGTTGCCACAGGAACCACCGGCACTCACATCGAAAAAGCCGGTTTCAAAGTTCAAAAAATGCTTTCCGGACCAATTGGGGGTGATGCCCAAATAGCGGCAATGGCAGCTCAAAAGGAACTGGCAATGGTCATTTTCTTCAGAGATCCGTTGGATAAGCATCCACATGAACCCGATGTGCAAATGTTGATGAGAATTTGTGATGTTCACAATATTCCATTGGCCACAAATCCTGCGTCAGCAGATCTTATGTTTCAAGCCTTAATTTAAACCATTGATGGAACCTAAAACCATAAAAAGAATCGGAGTACTTACCTCAGGGGGAGATTCTCCCGGAATGAATGCTGCCATTCGTGCAGTAGTCCGTTCCGGATTTTATTACAACATCGAGATGTATGGAATCTACCGCGGCTACGAGGGAATGATCCAAAACGACATTAAAAAACTTGATTCTAAACATATTACCCATGTACTTGAGCGTGGCGGGACTTTCCTGAAGTCAGCCAGAAGCGAGGAGTTTCGTACAGCATCAGGAAGAAAAAAAGCTTATGACAATCTAAAACTCCACGGAATTGACGCATTAGTTATCATCGGTGGGGATGGTTCTCTGACAGGTGCTCACCTGTTTTTCCAGGAATATGGAGTACCGGCAATTGGATTGCCAGGCACGATTGACAATGATCTTTCCGGAACTGATTTTACAATTGGCTTCGACACAGCATGCAATACAGCCATTCAGGCGATAGACAAGATTCGCGATACTGCCACTTCTCACGATCGATTATTCTTCGTAGAAGTAATGGGCCGGGATGTGGGGTTCATTGCGATCAATGCAGGAATTGGAAGTGCTGCAGCAGCTATTTTGATTCCTGAGAAAAAAATGCTGATTGAAGAGTTGATAGAAAAACTCAAGCTCAGAACCAAAGCGAAGAAATCTTCCAACATCGTAATAGTAGCCGAAGGCGGAAAAAGTGGCGGAGCAGGAGAAATCGCTGAGAAAGTGAAAAAATTCTTGCCTTACTATGATATCAAAGTGACGATTCTTGGTCACCTTCAGCGTGGCGGAGCCCCTTCTTCTTTTGACAGGTTACTTGCCTCTAAGCTTGGTGTCGCTGCTATCGAAGGATTGCTCGCAGGCAAATACGATGTAATGGCAGGCGTGATCAATCATAAAGTGGTCTTCACCCCAATCAAAAAAGCCATCGTCGATGATAAAACAGTCGATGAGGAGGATTTCAGAATTGCTAAAATCCTTTCAACTTAAAAAGGGACTCGTTTGAGTCCTTTTTTTTTTTTTATTTGATCGATGAAAAAGAAAAAGTCACTGCTCAGAGTGACTTTTTCAATGTATTTAGAGCTTGTATTAATTTCTGTTTACTGCATTCAGCATGTCAAATGCCAGTTCCAGACGCTTCACAAAGTTCTCTTCACCTTTGCGAAGCCAAGATCGTGGATCATAATATTTCTTGTTAGGACTATCCGGACCTTCTGGGTTACCCAACTGGCTCTGAAGATATCCTTCGTTTTTCTTGTAGTACATCAGAATACCTTCCCAGAATGCCCACTGCATATCTGTATCGATATTCATTTTGATAGATCCGTAGCTATTTGCTTCGCGAATTTCTTCAACAGAAGAACCTGAACCGCCGTGGAACACAAAGTTCAAAGGCTTACCTGTTGTTCCGTATTTCTGATTGATAAAGTCCTGAGAGTTTTTCAAAATCACCGGCTTCAAGCTTACATTACCCGGCTTATATACACCGTGAACGTTTCCAAAAGCTGCAGCAATCGTGAATAAATCATCAATCTGCTTCAGGTTCTCATATGCATAAGCCACTTCTGAAGGCTGAGTATAGAGTCTTGAAGAATCAATATCCGTATTATCCACCCCATCTTCTTCACCACCGGTTACACCCAATTCGATTTCAATTGCCATATTCAGCTTTTTGAATTCGTTGAAGTATTTACAAGAGATTTCAACGTTTTCGTGCAGAGGCTCTTCAGAAAGATCCAGCATGTGAGAACTGAAAAGCGGTCTTTTATAAGCTGCATGATATGCTTTTCCAGCTTCCAACAAACCGTCGATCCAGGGAAGCAATTTTTTTGCTGCGTGATCAGTATGCAAAATCACCGGAACACCGTAGGCTTCTGCCATTTGATGAACGTGGTGTGCACCTGAGATACCACCCGCGATACTTCCTTGCTGCTTGTCATTTGCAAGACCTTTTCCTGCGAAAAATTGAGCTCCGCCATTCGAAAATTGAATGATAACAGGGGAATTAACTTTTTTAGCTGTCTCCATCACCGCATTCACTGTATTGGTGTTGATGACGTTTACGGCTGGCATAGCGAACTCGCTCTCTTTTGCGTATGCATAGAGGTCTCTGAGTTCCTCACCATATTTTACTCCAGGTTTAAATTTCATGTCTGAGTTAGGTTTGGTTATTCTTTTATGAAGTACTTGCGAAGCACTCGTTTGTTATCGTAAGCTTCAAAGATATAAATCCCTGCCTGAATATTACTTAAATCAAGTTCTAAAATCTTCCTTCCCGGTGTTTTGCGCTATTGATTGCATTCCAAAAATAATTTTCTCCACTAACCACATAAAAGTTAATTTTTTGAAAATTTCTGCTCTATTTACTAAACTTTAAATTCTTGATATCAGATTTCTTAAAGTGATTCTTCCCTCGAAAAAGTTTGATTTCATGAAATTAGGACAAGTCACTATCAAAGACATTGCAACGGAATTGAACGTTTCTGCCTCGACCGATTCCCGAGCATTGAAAGACTATCCGGGTATTAGTGATGAGACCAAAAGAAAGGTTAAAGAGCTCGCCGATAAATTAAATACAGACCAAATGCCATTGCACTTTCACTGCGAAAAAGCCGCTCTTTTACTATTGGGGTGATTATTCCGGAGGTTGTCCATTTTTTCTTTTCAACAGTAATCAGCGGAATAGAGGAAGTTGCTTTCTCAAGAGGTTACAATGTGATCCTGACTCAAACCAATGAAAAACTGAGCAGAGAAATGTCCAGTATCGAAACCATGCTTTCCAATCAGATTGATGGATTTTGGATGAGTTTTCGAAGGAAACAACCGACTTTGATCATTTCTCCAGGCTTCTGAATCAGGGTTATCCGATCGTGTTTTTCGATCGGGTTCCCGAAATCCCTCACGCTATCAGTGTAATGGTCGACGACTACAAAGGTGCTTTGAATGCAATTGACTATCTTATTTCGCAGGAATATAGAAACATCGTACATCTGTCTGGTCCGCTAAATCTGAAAATCAGCCGTGAAAGAATCAGAGGATACAAGGGCGATTTGATCAAAAATGGAATGCCTTTCAATCCTGATTACATCGTGGAGTGTCCGATCGGAACCGATGGTGAAAGTCAAAAGATCACTGCTAAAATTCTGAAATCACTTCCTATAAGCCTGATGCATTTTTTGCCAGTAATGATATGGCTGCTGTGGGTGCGATGCTCGCATGCAAAGCTGAAGGATTGAGAATTCCTGAAGATGTCGGAATTGTCGGATTTAGCAATTGGCAGTTTTGCACGATGATCGACCCATCTCTCTCATCAGTATCTCAGCCCGGTTCCAAAATGGGTGCAAAAGCAACAGATATTCTATTGGATATGATTGAAAAGAAACTTGATCCTGACACTATAACAGGTCCGGTGGTACTGGAAACAGAGCTTTTAATCCGAAAATCCTCAGTAAGACTCTAACGCTTTAAAAAAAGTAATAATTTTTCGTGAAATGCTGCAATCGATTGAATAGGCCTAAATGGATTCGAAAGCTATCTTAAAAGTAAAGTTTGTTTGAAATCCCAATTAGCATTACGTATGCCTTATTTTTATCCTTCCCGATCGTTCCTAAATTAACATGTCTCTAAAACTTAACCTTGGGGAAAAAGCTATGAATACCCAATCCTCGTCCCCGAAAAAAAACTCTTCCTCAGCACGTTCAGTGGGAATGGGAGCAGTTTTATCCTGGCAAAAATCATCAACCGGCCTTGAGGGAGTTACCGAAACTTCCAGATTTAAAATCACTGTTTACAGTTCGGGAATAATCCGTGTTCAGGCTGGTAAATTCGATGAATTTGATCCAAATCCTTATTCAGTCGTGGCAGTGCCGAATCCCGGAATTTTCGCTTTGGCAGAAACTCTTGAAAACCTTACCCTCACAACCGATAAACTCAGGCTTGAGCTAAATCTCAAAAGTTTCGCTCTGAGTTTTTTTGATTTAAATGGTAAACTTCTGAATGCGGATGATTCTTTGGGCATTTCCTGGATTGGAACAGAAGTCGCCAATTACAAGCAAGTTCAGGCGAATGAAAAGTTCATTGGACTAGGCGAAAAAACAGGGAATCTGGACCGATCCGGAAAAGCCTACACCAACTGGAATACCGATTATTTTGCCTACGGCACAGGCGACGATCCTTTGTACATGAGCATTCCCTTTTACATAGGTGTGCATCCCAAAGGAGTGTATGGGATTTTCATGGACAATACCCACAAGACTGTTTTCAACTTTGGAGCATCTACCAACCGGTTCATTTATTTCAGCGCTGAGGATGGAGATATGGATTATTATTTCATCCATGAACCAACTGTTGCAGGCATTATTTCGAGCTATACCGACCTGACCGGAAAAATGAATATGCCTCCTAAATGGGCATTAGGTTTCCAGCAATGCCGCTATTCTTATTATCCCGATAAGGAGGTTTTGACCCTTGCAAATACATTCCGGGACAAAGACATGCCCGCAGATGTGATCTATCTGGATATCCATCACATGGAAGCCTACAAGGTTTTTACGTTTGACGGAGAAAAATTTCCCGATGCCAAAAGTATGATTGCCCGATTGAAGGATTTAGGCTTCAAGGTCGTAGTCATCATGGATCCGGGGATCAAAACCGACAATGGATATCTACCTTATGAAGAGGGAAAAGACAAAGACCTTTTTATAAAATATCCGGATGGAGTCCATTACGAAGCCCAGGTTTGGCCGGGCTGGTGCGCTTTTCCTGATTTCACCAAAGCTGAAACCAGAGATTGGTGGGCCGAAAAAATGGCATTTTACACCGAAGCCGGAGTGGATGGTTTCTGGACAGATATGAACGAGCCTGCGTCATGGGGACAGTTTACACCAAATTTGATTGAGTTTGATTTTGATGGAAATACCACTTCTCACCGAAAAGCCCGGAATATCTACGGCATGCAAATGGCGAGAGCTGCGATGGAAGGTTCGATTCTCCAAAGAAAATATGAAAGACCGTTCGTGCTGACCAGATCAGGTTTTGCGGGAATCCAGCGGTATGCTGCAGCCTGGACCGGTGACAATGTCGCCAGCGAAGATCACATGATGGCCGGGGTCCGACTCATCAATAGCTTAGGATTGAGCGGCGTGGCATTCTCAGGATACGATATCGGTGGATTTGCAGGTGAGGCCAGCAAGTCACTTTTTGCCCGATGGATGAGCATTGGCACATTCTCACCTTTGTTCAGAGCTCACTCGATGATCAACAGCAATGATGCTGAACCTTGGGCTTTTGGGGAAGAAGTAGAAGAAATCTCCCGCAATTACATGAAGCTGAGATACAAGATTTTGCCCACGATCTATAGCTCTTTCTTCAGATCAACCCAATCAGGACTTCCGATCGTGGCGAGTTTGGCAATAGACTATCCGAATGACCAAAACGTTTACAAATCAATCTACCAAAATCAATATCTTTTCTGCGAAACTTTTCTGGTAGCCCCGGTGGAAAGCTATAAGGAAATCACAAAGGTTTACCTACCGGAAGGCACATGGTACAACCTTTATACTGATGGATTTCAACCCGGATTGAAAAGTATTTATGCTGATTGCCCGCTGAATTATCTTCCGGTTTTTGTGAAAGGCGGAAGCATTTTTACCATGCAATCCGGGGTGGCGCATACAGGAGAAAAACATGACGGTGTCCTTCGAATTCATGTTTATGCCGGAGTAGGGGAATCCTCATTTATCCATTATGAAGATGACGGAAACAGTCTGGCGTATCAGAAGGATCAATTCTTGAAAAGGGAATTCAGTTATTTTCCTGAGGAAAATAAATTCATTTTGGAGGAAGCCAAAGGCTCATTTATCAGTGAATTCCAGTCCCTCAGAATTTACCTTCATGGATTCAAAACGGAGACTGTCAAGATCAAGGGGAAATCGATCATCCTGAAAAAAGAAAATTATGCCTTCCTCGAAAGACTGACAAAGTTTGATCCGCTTCCTGAGATCGAACATCCTTTTTTATCTATTTCCGGACTATCTTATTTTGAGTATCCAAACAGTTCGAAAACCATAGAGATCTCCGGGCTTTATTGATGAGTCTTGCCAACCTGTATCTTTTAAATTAACCCAAAATGACTTTAAAAAAGAAGGAATTGAGTTTTTGGCAAATCTGGAATATGAGTTTCGGATTTCTGGGTATTCAGTTCGGATTTGCTCTGCAAGGTGGTTTCATGTCCAGAATCTTTCAAATTCCGGGTGCTGATAAAGACGCCATTCCCTTCCTTTGGATCTCCGATCCCATTACCGGGTTATTGATTCAGCCAATTGTGGGATATCTGAGCGATCGCACATGGCATCCAAAATTCGGAAGAAGAAAGCCATTCTTTTTTTATCGGAGCAGTTCTCAGCACAATAGCATTATTCTTCGCACCCTACTCTTCCGCTCTTTGGATGGCAGCCGGTTCCCTTTGGATTCCGGATGCCTCGATCAACATCAGCATGGAGCCATTTCGTGCTTTGGTTGCTGATAAACTTCCGGATTCCCAGCAGTCTTATAGATTTGTCGTTCAGACTTTGATTATTGGCATCGGAACCTGGATAGCTTCTACTCTTCCCTGGCCCATGACTCAGATTGGAGTTCCAAATACGGCTCCTGATGGTGTAGTCCCGGATTCTGTCTGATATGCGTTTGCAATCGGAGCGTTTGTTTTATTCTCTTCGATACTTTACACCATCCTCAGAACAGAGGAATATTCTCCGGAAGATATGGAGGAATTTGAGCGGGAAAAGGCAGCAAAAAAAGGCGATTTCTCCGGTGTGAGTGAGATTGCAAAAAATATTGTGGACATGCCGAAGGTGATGCAGCACCTGGGTGTTGTACAGTTTTTCTCCTGGTTTGCATTCTTCACTATGTGGAGCTCTGCTACTCCGGCGATCACTGAGCACGTTTTTGGAGCGACAGATACAAGTTCCGCGGCATACAAAGACGCGGCAGATAGCGTAGGAAACTACCTTGGTAATTATGGATTGGTCTCAATACCATGCTTGTGGCTGGAACACTCTTGATTTTAGCCGGATTAAGCAATCTCTTTATCACAGGCCGAAAAGTCACACACTATTAATTTTCTCCTAAAAAAGAGCAAGCCTGTTCCGATTGGGGTAGGCTTCTTTATTTTTACACATCCAATTCCAAAAATCCATGAAAACCCTGCGCATCACCGGAGTACCCGAACACTTCAATCTCCCCTGGAAAAAAGTGGTGGCCTCACAGCCTTTCGCAGCAAAAGGAATTCAACTCAGCTGGACGGATGAATCCCGTGGTTCAGGACAGATGAACAAGGCTCTGAGGGACGACGAAACCGATATTGCGATAGTGCTGACAGAGAGTTTTCTGAAGGATTTTGAAGAAGGGAACCCTTCCAGAATGATCGGATTCCATGTCAAATCTCCCTTGATCTGGGGAATTCATATTCATGGATTGTCTCCGGTTGGAAATCTGAATCAAATAGAAAAGCCTCAATTTCTGATAAGCAGAATGGGTTCCGGGTCACATTTGATGGCTTTTGTGCTGGCACAAAGAGAGGGTTGGAATCCGGAAAATCTTGAATTCAAAATCGTGGGCAACCTTGACGGTGCTTTGGAAGCAATGAATCCTGAAACTCCGGAAATGTTCCTTTGGGAAAAATACACAACTATGCCTTGGGTAAATTCCGGTGAGTTCAAAAGAATCGGTGAGGTGCCAAGTCCCTGGCCATGTTTTGTGATTGTAGCTTCAGAAAAAGCACTTTCTGAGTTTGGAGACCTGATTTTTGAATTGAGAGATTTGGTTTATCAGGCTTCAAAAGAATTGCAAAACAACCCTGAAACTCCAATGGAAATCCACAAAGTCTATGAGTTGGGATCAGAGGATGTCAAAGCCTGGCTTTCGCAGACAACCTGGGAAACCGAACCAACTATTTCACGAACCGACTTAGATAAAGCAATGGAAAAAATGAAATCTCTGGAAATTATTAAGAGCAAATTAAGCCTTGAGCGATTCCTCAGTCTGGATCATCTGCAAATCATCTGAGTCAACAGCCGGAATTTTCATACAAACTGTAGATCCAACCTTCAGTTTACTCTGGATGATTAATTCTCCGTCATTCATCCTGACAAATTCTTTACAAACCTGCAAGCCCAAGCCGGATCCTTTTTCCTGATTTGTTCCTCTCTGAGAACTGGTGATTACGTAATCTTCCGCAAGGATTTTAGTGATCTGTTCGGTAGTCATACCCATCCCCTGATCGATTACACACCATAATATCTGGTTAATAGAAAGTTCAGAAGTGATTTTGATAGTATCACCTGCCTCGGAAAACTTCACGGCATTGTTCAGGATATTTCTCACCACAACCTCGATCAGATCTGAATCAGCGAACACCAGTACTTTTGGAGGCATCAGATTTTCAAGCTTCAGTGACTTTTCAGTGAATTGGGGTTGGAATAACTGAAGTGAAGAATCAACTAACTCGGTAAGGTTCAAATTCACTTTATTAATCTTGAAGCCTTCCATTTGGGACATCGACCAATTGAGCGTATTATTCAAAGTCAGATAAACTGAATCCACATCCTTCTTTAAAGTTTTGAGCAATTCATCGAATTCTTCCTGATCCAAATGACCGGCAAGAGCCATATCCACTATTGATTTCACCTGACCAACCGGCCCGCGCAAGTCATGCCCCAAAATGGAGAAAAGCTTGTTTTTGGTACGGTTGATTTCTTCTAATTGTTTTGACTTGCTCTCCAAATCGATGTTCTGATCGTTAATCCTTTGCTGTTGAGAAATCAGATTGGAGTTGGTTTTCTTTACATTTCGATTCAGGAAGAAAAGCCAAATCACCAACCCACTGACCAAAATCACCGCCAGACCGATGACCAAATTTAAGTTTCGCGAAAAAATCAAACGGTTCGCCTGATTTTCATTTTGGGCTTTCAGAAGTTTCAGCTCTGACTGCGCTAGATTGTCCTGAAACATTCCCTGAAGAAGTGCCAATTTGTCCTGATTGAATTTATTGACTAACGAGTCATATAGCTCCAAATAAATGGATTGATGCTTGTAAGCGAGCGGAATGTTTCCTTGACGGTCGTAGACCTGGGCTAAAAATTTATGGCTTTTTGAAAGCTCATCAAGAAAACTGTTATCCTGAGAAAGATTTACCCCTTCCTTGAGTATTGTTTTTGCCTCCTCTATTTTTCCCTGAAGCAGATACGTCTGGCCTAACCTATGCAAAACACTGGCCTCAAGGGACTTGACTCCTTGAATTCTCGCCATATTCAAAGCCCTTTCAAAAACTACTTCGGCTGAATCTAATTGGTTTCTTTTAAAATAAACATCCCCAATTACCCGATTTGCAAAACCTGTGAGGTATGGCGAACCTGCCTGATTATTAACTTGGATAGATTTACCAGCATAATATATTGCTGAATCCAGCTCCTCTAATTTGCTATAATTGAAGGCAACATTGTTCAGACTTCTGATTTGGGTATAGAGGTCATCAGCTTTGGAGCTGATTTCAAAGGCTTTTTTGAATTGCTCGATCGCCATCAAAAAATTATTCTGTTCGTAGTACAAAGCACCCATGTTATTCAAAACTCTGCCAGCCTGCTTCAAATCATTTGCAGCTATGGCCAAATCATAAGAATCCTTTGAATAATCGAATGTCTTTTGCCATTGACCTCTACGATAATAAATCCAACCTATGTTTTCTTTAGCTTTTGCCTCGGCGGATTTATCACCCAATTCCAAGGCGAGCTTTTCGGCCTCTGTAGAATAATCAAAAGCTTCCGTTGGAGAAATCTCCCTAAGATGCGATCCTAATTCATTTAATATCAGAAGTCTCTCCTTTTCCTTGGCAAGAGAAAGTTCATTTTTTAGACTATCGACATTGACCTGTTGCCCGGTCGCAGTCCTGGTGAAAAAGACAACCCCGATCAAAACTGAAATCAGAAAAATTATTTGCTTCACTTAATAAAATTGGGTAAGAGGATTAAAAATACACAGAAACGTTAAATATATCTAAAAAAAAGATGATCATTTAACAGATACTTTATCAATTTGGGTCTGTTTGTTCTTTGAAAAAGTTAACATCCTCTTTTCTGATGGTCGGAATAGGGAACAAGACTTTTTTACCTCCTAAAAAAAAAAAGGTG
This sequence comes from Algoriphagus sp., assembly GCA_036676605.1. Taxonomy (GTDB): domain Bacteria; phylum Bacteroidota; class Bacteroidia; order Cytophagales; family Cyclobacteriaceae; genus Algoriphagus. Next base: position 80,334 of record JAKFCO010000077.1, on the reverse strand, counting down.
ATAAGGGCTAAAGTATAGATTTATGTGAAAATGACTTTAATGATCATGTCTTTGTCCTGCGCCGCTTTTCAAAATAAACTCACTGCTGATCAGATATGCCCCGGAAGATACAATGATTTCTCCCTCTTTTATCCCCGACAGAATTTCAACGATATTTTTGTTTTCTGTGCCTGTTTCTACCATACGTTGTTCAAAAGTGGTTTCATCTATTTTAATCCAAACAGTTTTCATTTTTTCTAACAGAATTGCTGATTTCGGAATGGACAAAACCGCTTGAGTTGTTTGCTTTGGGATTACATAAACCATCATTCCCGGGATGAGTTTATTTTTTTTATTATCAACTATTATACGGACCAATTGAATTTTACGACCTTCCTCAATGCCTGGGTTGTTGAACACAAGCCGACCATAGTAAACTTCATCCGGTGATGAAGTCGAATAAATCTGAAACGTATTGTTAGCGTTCATTTTATCGTTGGTATAAACCTGTGCTTCTATCCAAACCTGGTTCAGTCCCGAAATTTTCATGAGTGTTGTTCCTTCTTCAACATACATTCCTTCATTTACGAGCACTTCCGTTACATACCCTTCTTTATCAGAATAAAAAGTCGCTTGCGGTGACGCTGTTTTGTTTTTTTCTAATTCTAAAATTTGATTTTCGGTAAGACCCCATAACAATAGTTTGTTTTTGGAGGCATTGAGCATATCATCCAAAAATTTATTGGGATTGTTTCCTTGCTTCTTTGCCTCTGTTAATGCGAGAAGTTCTTTTTCATCGGAAAATAATTCTTCACTATAAATACCATAAACGGGAATACCTTCCCGAATATATTCCCCTGATGTTTTTATGTAAAGTTTATCAATTCTGCCTTTCACTCTGCTGCTGATATTTGTTACCTGTTCCTCATCAATGGAAACTGTGCCGAGAATGGTTGATGCAGGAGCTATAGTTCTGAATTTTACAGTATCGGTTTCAATCCCTGCTAACATTTGCTGATTCTTATCTAAAGCAACAAAATTGCCTTCGAGTCCTTCATGGGAATTTTCTTCTTTCTCGACTTTGATTAAAGACATATTACAAACCGGACAAGAACCTGGAGTGTTACTCCTAACACTCGGGTGCATGGGGCAGGAATAATAACCAGTGCTTTCGGTGTCTACATGATTTTCGTGTTCGTTCTTGCAACTACCGAATATGATAGCACCACAAATAAATAGAAAGATAATTTTTTTCTTCATGTCAGTAATCTTTCAAAAATGTCTCACTGTCTGCTAAATACCCTGCATGCTCCGCAACTTCTGCATTGGCTGAAAGTCCACTGATAACGGTTATCATCCTGTTAGCCGTTATTCCGGTTGTAACTTTTCGCAACTGAAAAATGCCTGTTCCGTTTTGCGTAGTTCCTGTTTTTTCCCACACAAAAGAATTAAGCCCCGTTCGGTAAACTGCTGAAGCGGGAATTTGAAAACTTTCATTTGTTGAAAGAGGGATTTCAGCCGTAATCAATGAGTTTAGTTTTAATTCGCCTTTTAAATTTGGCAAATCAATTCTTATCCTGACGAACCGTTGCTCATTGTCTTCAAAGATTTGCTCTGTCAATGCAATTTTTCCGCTAAGTGGTTTGTCTGGGAAAAGTTCGGAAGTGACTTTTACCTGACTATTTTCTGTAAATGATGAATGAAATTCAGAAGAAACAGAAATGATTGCCCAGACATTTTTTAAGTCGTTTACACTGAAAAGCGTTTCACCTTTGTTCACATAAATTCCTTCACGTATTTGGGAATTGGACGAACCGAAATTTTTACCAGCATTGTTTTTTTCATTCATGTCCATGCTGTTCATGGATGATTGTTCTGAACCATCAGCCTTTGCATCGCTTCTTGTTTCTGAATTAAAAAGAACATATCCATCAGAAGGGCTATATAGGCTGATAGTTTGAGCGAATGTTTCGTTTTTCTCTAATAAAGAAATCTGATTATCGGTAATACCCAGCAATTTTAATTTCTGTCTTGATTGTTCTATAAGTATTATTTCTTCTTTGGATTTTAGCAGGAATAAATGTTCTTCCTGAAATGTGTTTAATTCGGGGCTATACAGTTCTAAAATTTTATCACCTTTTTTTACGAATTGCAAATCATATTTCACAAATAGTTTTTCAATTCTTCCGCCAAATCGTGTAGAAATACTTTGGTTGCGGGTCCTGTCAATGTCAATGAATCCCTGTGCTTTTATGGTTTGTCCATTTTGGTTTGATTGCAGTTTTACCGTTGCCTGGCGTGATAAGACCTGTTTGTTTGGTGAAACAATTTGGTCGGTTGCCTCATTCACTTTCAGTTCAAGTTTCACCTTACATATCGGGCATGTTCCCTGTTCGGGACTTTCCACTTCCGGATGCATAGGGCAGGCATAAATAGTTTCTTCAAGCCCTTCATGCTCTTCATGGTTTATTGGATGTTGCTTATGTTCTCCGGCATTTTTACAAGCCGAAAAAAAGAGCATCAATAAAACCATTAGGTTAATTAATTTCTTTTTCGAATTCATATTCGGCTTCTAATTTTAAGATGTTGAACAGCTTATCATACATTTCCATTTTCTTCATCAACAACATTTCCCAAGCATCCAGCAGCACGAAAAAATCTCCCGTGTTTTGTTTGTAGGCAAGTAAATTAGCTTGCTGGTTATTTTCAAAAGCAGGAATCACCTCATTTTTATAATTTTCGTATTGACCGTATTCATAATTGAGCATGGAGAGCTTTTCGGATATCATTCTTGTCGCCATCAGTTCCATATTTTGTTTTTCCAATTCCATTGCCTGGATTTGAAATCCCATTGATTGTACTTCCGAAGAATACATTTTTGACGACCATGGAACAATGGGAATGGTCACCATACCCATGATTGACCATTGGTTTGGCATTCCGAACATTTTCATATGCTCAGCGCGTGCTCCAAAATCCGGCTTTGTACCAATTTTCATAACTTTTTGCTCCAATTGCATGGACTGAATGGATTTTGACATTACGGTAATATCACTCCGGCTTGAAATATTGTTGATATCTGTTGTTGTATACGAATACCCCTTTGGCAGAATCAAAGTATCAATTTCAAAAGTGGTATTTACATCACGCACCATCAGAATATTCAGACCAATATTGCTTTCGGCAATCATTCCCAAAAGCATGTATTGCATATTTTTCAATTCAGCTAATCGTGCTTTTGCCTTGTAAATAGTTTGAAGTTGCGATTGGTTGTTGCTAAACTTTGTTTCTGCTGTAGTTAATAAGAGGTTTAGTATTTCTTCACTTTCAGAAATGATGATTTGCTTTTTCTCATTGGCGTATCTGTAGTAGTATAAGATTTTCGCATTTTTCCTCAATTCATTTTTTGTCCAATCACTTTTGCTTTTTTCAATTTCAGAAAGGGAATTCAAATACTCTTTTTTAGCGTTGAGCTTGCTTGGGTTGGGTATCATCTGCTCTATCGAAAAAGCAATTCCCGCTTGGTTCATCGGGTCGTTTTTTTCGTTTATCATAGACAGGTTGTAGGGGAAGCGCATCATACCTGTTGAGAAAGTTGGCGGCATCCATGCTTTTGAACCGTCTGCTTTTGACTGCCAAGACTGGATATTTTGCTCGAATTTCAGAATAGCAGGGTAATTGGTTTCGACCTGTTGCAGTATTTTTTCCAACGAAATGTGCGCTGAATCCTGTGCCTGAATATTTATCAGCGTATGGCATAAAAGCGATATGACTAAAAACATTTTTTTCATGGTCTTAATCTTTTATTTCCAAGTATTCCACTTTGCCATGTTTCTTGAGTTCCCATTCTTTCACCATTTGGTAAACCACCGGCAAGACGATTAACACAAAAAGTGTGGAAGTAATCAGTCCAAAAACAAAAGGGATGGTAATCGGTTTCATCACATCACTACCTACACCGGTTGCCAACAGAATCGGCATCAGTCCAGTCATATCTGCCATCACCGTCATAAGTTTTGGGCGAACACGCATGACAGCACCCGAAAAAACGGCAGCCTGAATTTCTTGCTGTGAGAGTTCCGAACTTTTCTTTTCTTCTACGCTATCCCGTATAGCTTCATTCAAATAAACTAACATTAAAACTCCTGTCTCTACTGCCACACCAAACAAAGCAATGAATCCTACTGCTACCGCAACTGAAAAATTCACTTCAAAAAAATACATGGAATACACACCACCTATAAGGGCAATGGGAATGCTTGAAAGCACAATGAGCATTTCTTTGGTTGAATTAAAAGTAAAATACAACACAAATGCTATGATGATCAGTGTTATGGGAATGATGATTTTCAACCGTGCTTCTGCACGAACTTTATTTTCATATTGTCCGCTCCAGTTAATAAAATATCCTTTTGGAAGATTTTTGAAATCGGTATCAATTTTCGCTTTGGCATCTTTCACCACGCTTCCCATGTCTCTGCCACGCACATTAAATAATACTGTCCCTCTCAGCATAGCATTTTCAGAGTTAATCATGGGAGGACCTTCTGAAATTTCTAAATCTGCCACTGCTGATAAAGGAATAACACCATAGCTGATTGTTTGAATGGGCGTTCGGTTTATTTCAGCCAGATCACTTCTGAAATCCTGAGCCAAACGCATGGAAACGTTGAAACGCTGACGACCTTCAATGGTATTTGTGAGTGGCATTCCACCTAAAGCCATTTCAATAATCATGTTTACTTCTTCAATCGATAAATTGTATCGGGCAATTTCTTCCCGCTTAATTTTTATGTCCAGGTATTTACCTCCAGTAAGTTGCTCTACATACAAATCAGCAAGGCCTTCAATGCCTTGCAATGATTTTTCAATTTTCCGTGAAAGGTTGTAAATAGTGTCTAAATTCTGTCCGTATATTTTCACTCCAATGTCAGTTCTCACACCTGTTGAAAGCATATTAATTCGGTTGATGATAGGCTGTGTCCAACCATTCGTAACGCCCGGTATCTGCACTTTTTCATTCAGTTCGTTAATGAGTTTTTCTGTTGTCATATCTTTTCGCCACTCTGCTTTCGGTTTCAGGACTATGATGCTTTCAATCATGCTCATAGGTGCATTATCGGTGGCGGTGTAGGCACGACCTGCTTTGCCGAGCACATTTTCTACCTCCGGAAAACTGCTTATGATCTTATCCTGCACTTGCAAAATTCTTTTGACTTCGTTGTTTGAAACATCAGGAAGGGTAACTGGCATAAACAAAAGCGAACCTTCATCCAACGGTGGCATAAATTCTGAACCCAAACGCAATACAAAAGGAATACTTCCCAATACAATCAAGACAGAAATAGCAATTACCGTTTTTTTCCAGCGTTGACACAACCGCAAAATCGGGCTGTAGATTTTAATGAAGAAATTTGCGATCGGATTTCTACTTTCAGGAATTAGCTTTCCTTTCATCAGCGAACGCAACAACATAGGGACTATAAACAAAGCAACGATGGCAGAACCGATCATTACAAATGTTTTTGTATACACTAAAGGTGAAAACAACTTTTTTTCCTGACCTTCTAAAAATAGGATTGGGGCGAAGGAAATAAGAGTAACCAAAATGGAAAAGAAAACGGCTCGCCCAACAGTTTTTGACGAACGCTCAATGATTTTGATACGCTCTTCCTCAGTTAATTCTTTTGTATTTCCTATTCGTTGCTTTTCCATTAATCATCTGTTTTTAAAACTGCCTTTACCAATCCTTTATAGGCATTTTCTGTCATAACAATACCGGCATCTACCAAATCGCCAATGGCTAACGCAATACCGCCAAGAGACATGATATTGAGTGAAATCCCAAACAGCTTGACTAGCATGAATCCGATTAGTACCGATAAAGGAATGGTAGCAATTGCCACTACTGCACTTCTCACATGGAAGAGAAACAATAACACAATGAGTGATACCACAATTATTTCTTCAATTAAGGCTTCTTTCAATGTGGCGATGGCAGCTTCAATGAGGTTGCTGCGGTCATAAGCAATTTTAATTTTTACCCCGGGCGGCAATCCTTTTTCTACTTCACCCATTCGTTCTTTCACCCGGTCAATTACTTCTTTAGGATTCTCTCCATATCGAGCAACAACAACACCTCCCACCACTTCTCCTTCTCCGTTTTCGTCCACTATACCCAATCTGATGTCGCTGCTCATTTGCACATCGGCAACATCTTTCAGTTTTATTGGAATAGATTTATAAGCACCAACCGAAATTTCTTCAATGTCTTTTACATCTTTGATGTAACCCAATCCTCTTATCATGTAGCCCATGCGGTTCATTTCGTAAAAGCTGCCTCCCACATCACGGTTATTTGCTTTCAAAGCATTGGCAACTTCCATAGCCGAAACATTGTAATAAATCAATTTGTGCGGATTGATACTTACCTGATACTGTTTTTGAAAACCACCAAATGACGCAACTTCACTTACGCCATCCACATTTTGCAGGGCAAACTTTACATACCAGTCCTGCACTGCTCTTAATTCTCCTAAATCGTATCCATCGCCTTGGAGCGTGTACCAAAAAACATGTCCTACCCCGGTTCCATCTGGGCCAAGTGAAGGGGTCACACCTTGCGGTAATGCTTGTTGTGCAAAATTCAAACGTTCCAATACTCGTGTTCTCGCCCAATAGATTTCTGCATCATCATTAAATATGACGAAAATGAAACTCATACCGAACATTGACGCGGCACGAATGGATTTCACATTGGGAATTCCCTGTAAATTGGAAACCAAAGGATAGGTTATTTGATCTTCCATGATTTGTGGATTTCTCCCCATCCATTCTGTGTAAACGATTACCTGATTTTCGGAAAGGTCGGGGATAGCATCAACAGGTGTAGTCATTACCGACCACATTCCTCCCACTATAATTAGGATGATGCCAATCCAAACAAAGAAGCGGTTATGCGTTGACCATGTAATGATTTTTTCTATCATGAGTTATTAATTTTTTAAACTACTTAGTGTTTTGTGCGGTTCATATTATTGTTTGTTTCTTTTTAATTCAAACCAAGTCCACAATCCACCTACACCATCTACAATTCCAAAAAGATAAAAAATACCAATCTGCTTTACCTGTTGCTATCAAATAGGCAACAATCAATGGAGCAGCAAATCGGGTGTGAGTAGTGTATAAGGCAAATTGCATATTGCCCGACAAACCTGAACGAATATAATAATAGGAAGAACACACGAGCACAAAGCCGAGTAAATTCAACCAGGGTTCACCTGAAACAGGGAGATTAAATATTGGCAAAATGAGATGAGGAATAAATAGCAATACAATTCCCATCATCAAGGAATATATGCCGAAAATTAATATGCTTTTACTCACACCACTCATTTGTTTTACTGTTTAAATGTTTTTCAAAATAAAATCCACTCTTTCTTCGGGTGGCAAAACCGGCACATGAACAATCGGACAGTGGAATTTTTCATATACCTGTATAATGAGATTATGAATGCGGATTTGATCTGCTTCATCTTCTAATCTTGCATAGTCGTTAGTTAAAGGTAGCCGGTCTAAAATGAACACACGGTGATAGCAATACTTATTGCATTGCTCGATTAGTCGCTCATCATATTCCAAACCTAAAAACTGATAATACGCTATTGCATCGGGTAAAGCCCTGTCAAGAAATACCTGCTCGTTTACATCCAATGTTGCCTCTTCTGCAATTTGCATGTTTAATACGCCTAATTGAAATTCCTTTTTATTCTCTCGTATTTCTTCAATGGTGCGCCCTACTATCTTTTGCGTATCAATGTAATGCCGGGCGTGTTCGATGGTTGTTTCGTAACCTCTTTCAGCAAGGATATTCACCACAGTTGTTTTTCCTGTGCAAGGACCTCCGGTAATTACATTCCAGTTGGTTAGTATTTCTTTATGTTTCATTTTACCAATTCGTGTTTATTAGAAAATGCTTCACACAAAGCAGAAACTTCATCCATCACTTTTTGTAGTCGTGGTTGCTTTATTCCAATGGTTTCCAACAAAGCATGGTTGTGGTGTATGGTTTTACACAGCACTATATTTTTATCCAATAATTGTAGTTTTTCTTTTTGTGAGAGTGTGGTTAAACAGGTTACAGGATGCAATCCCGAACCGTCAATCCAATCTTTTAAGGCGTTGTTTTCCGGATAATCCCAACCTACTAAATTCATATTCATACAACTACCGTATTGAGCAGCATCTTCCGAAAATCGTGTATTGGTTACTACCCAACCCTGATGAAATTTTTCAGCATGACCGTCTATTTTTTTCCATGAAGTTGCCACATCCAAAAATCTTGATTGAATGTATAGCGGAATTTTCACATCACATACATAACCCTGACGATTATGAAACTTACATTCAATCATAAAATGATGCTTGTCTTTTTCGGCAATTACGTCCACTTCATGGTTTACACAATGTCCTTTTACAATTACTCCGACCTGCGTTTTGTAACCTTTATATTTTAAAAGTTCTCCAATAAATTGTTCAAAAGGAAAACCTGAAGGTCCTAATTCCATGATTGCCCGTTTCAATTTATATCTTGCAGCCATCGGCCTGGAAACATTTCTTAATAATCGAAATGCTGTTTTGTAAATCTTGCGTGTGGTCATCCCTTCCACAAGCATCTCCATTACTTCACTTACAATTTCATCAGCTTGTTGAGAATTTGCCCCTGAGCGTAACATGGATTGTTTTAGTTTCCCTTTATTGAAAGGAACTCTCATCCCTGATGCCTTGGTGATGATTATGTTTTCATCGTTAATCTTCATCGTTGATTATTTTGGTGCGTTTAAAAAGTTGTATAACAAGTAGAGAACCCGTTGCTGAAACAAATACTATCAGCCAATCATACATTTTAAGCGGTTGAACATTTAACGCTTTACTAATTGGAGTAATAAAAAATATTGAAACAACTATGAGGGTGCAGGACAATAAGGCATACCATACATACCTATTTCTGAAAACTTCGGATTTGAAAAACGAAACTCTAGCGGATGCCATGTTGAACACATGAAACAACTGACAAAAGATGAGTGTAAAAAACAAAATATTGTTACACAATTTCGGGTCAACTCTTGATTCGGTATGAAAGAAAGAATGACTTATAAACACAGCCACAAACGTGCAAACAGAGATAACGGCAGCATAGATCCATATGGCATACCATTGTTTGGTTTTCAAAAGTGGTTCGGCAGGATCACGAGGCTTATGTTTCATTACAAATGAATTACCATCGCTAATACCCAACGCAAGTGCAGGCAATACATCTGTTACCAAATTGATAAATAGTATTTGTAAGGGAATTAGTTGGAAATGCAGGTTCGATAATGCGGCAATGGAAACTACAAACAACTCACTCATATTACATGACAGAAGATAGATAACGAATTCCTGAATGTTCTTAAAAATAACTCGTCCTTGTTTGATAGCGTGAACAATGGAAGAAAAAGAATCATCTTTCAACACCATAACCGATACTTCTTGCGCTACCTGTGTTCCTCTAAGCCCCATTGCAATACCTATGTCAGCTTTTTTCAATGCAGGGGCATCATTTACTCCATCACCCGTCATTCCCACAATATTTCCTTTTTCCTGCAATACGGTCACCAAATCCAGTTTATGAGAAGGGGTAACCCTTGCGAATACAGAAGTGTTTAGCCATTGCTGTTTGTCATCTTCGCTTAACTGTTCGTAAGGGAGCATATCTTTCCCAATCATTGTTTTATTCCCTTCAGAAATTTTCAGTTGATTGGCTATGTAATTGGCGGTTGCAGGATGGTCTCCTGTAATCATAACGACACGAATGCCTGCATCCTTACATTCGTTAATGGCTTCATAGACACCTTCGGCAGGAGGATCCATCATGCCGTAAAGTCCGACAAACACCAAATCCTCTGTAAGTGAGCTATCTTTTGATGAAGTTTCTTTAAATGCTCCCGCAATTACTCTTAAACCTGATTCTGCAAGTTTTTCTGATTTTTCTTTCCATTCTTGTTTTGTTTGTTCGATCAATAGTCTGATTTCTGAATCAATAAGTATATGCTTGCATAGTTTGAGAATTTCTTCCGAGGCTCCTTTTGCATAAACCACAAAAGAATTCCCATTTCTATGTAATGATGCCATCATTTTAGTTTCAGAAGAAAAAGGAACTTCACTAAGTTTTTGGAATTGCAACCGCATTTGTTCAGTATCTTTTCCTTCTTTATGTACATATTTTAGCAAACCAGTTTCAAGCGGGTCGCCAATTTCAATTATATCATTTTCTGAAACCTGTATAGATGCAGTGTTGCATAAGACTGCAATCTGGTGCAACAATTGTTTATTCTTTTCAGAATTTTCGTCTGCTGAGATTACTTCAGTTACCTCAATTTTGTTTTGAGTAAGTGTTCCGGTTTTATCGGTGCAGATTACTGTAGTGCCTCCCAAGGTTTCCACCGCAGACAGTTTTTTAACTATCACGTTATGCTTTGCCATTTTCATCATGCCCTGAGCCAGGGCAAGAGTGGCTACAATAGGAAGTCCTTCCGGAATAGCTGCTACTGCAAGTGCAATCGCTGTTTTAAGCATTTCCACAAAATCGCCATGCGTAAACATACCCACGCCAAAAATCAGGACAACAAGGGCAATTGTAATGTAAATCAGTTTACGGCTGAAAACCTGTAATTTTTTTTCAAGCGGAGTTGTCGATTGTTCCGCACTTTGAACCAGATGGGCGATTTTCCCAAGTTCGGTTTGCATCGCCGTTGCCACCACAATTGCTCTTGCATTGCCATTGGTCACAAAAGTGCCTTTGTGCAACATATTTGTGCGTTCGGCAAGCGGAACACCTTCAGAAATTTCCGTTTCATTTTTTTCAACTGGCATTGCTTCTCCTGTAAGCGAGGCTTCATTTACTGAAAGCTGAACAGCACTAATTACTCTTGCATCTGCGGTTATCATATCTCCCGCTTCAACAAATAAGATATCGTCTGGAACAACTTCTTCTGATGGCATCTCTTGTAATTTTCCATCTCTGAAAATTTTTGCAGGTACACTCGCCATTTTTTTGAGTGCATTCATAGAGCGTTCAGCTTGCAATTCCATCCAGAAACCGATAACAACATTTATCAGAATTACCAAGATTATCGCAGTTGCATCCAAATATTCCTGAAACAAAAAAGACAATCCTGCTGCGAAAAGCAACAAATACTCCATCAAGTTATTGAACTGTGCTAACAATATCCTAAAGGGGTGTTTCCCTTTTTCGGACTGGATAATATTATGGCCGTATTGATCCAGGCGTTTTTTAGCTTCTTCTGATGTTAATCCTGTTTCTATCACGCTAATTTCTTCTTTAGAAGTTGGGCATTAATAGCAACTACAATTGTACTTAAACTCATCAACACAGCACCAATTGCCGGACTTAACATAATCCCCCATTGATACAGTACACCTGCTGCCAATGGAATTGCAAGTATGTTGTAGCCCGCAGCCCACCAAAGGTTTTGTATCATTTTTTTGTAAGTAGCCCTTCCGAATAATATCAGATTTGCAATGTCTTTCGGGTTGGAGTTGACCAAAATAATGTCAGCCGTTTCTGCGGCTACGTCTGTCCCGGAACCAACTGCAATGCCCACATCTGCCTGCGCTAAGGCGGGAGCGTCATTCACGCCATCTCCTGTCATGGCTACAAATTCACCTTTCTCCTGAAGTTCTTTTACTTTCTCTAATTTATCATGCGGCAAAACATTAGCTAAAAAGCCATCCATCTTCAATGCATCGCTCACTTTCTTGGCCACTTTTTCATTGTCGCCTGTAAGAAGAAGGTTTTTGATTCCCTCCTTTTTAAGCACCTTAACTGCCTCAAATGATTCTTTTCTGATTTGATCAGAAAAGATGAAATAGCCGGCTACTACTTCATCAATTATTATATAGACCACTGTTCCTGTGAAATCATCTTTTGTTTCCGAAACACTAATGTTTTGCTCTTTTAGATAATTAGGTCCAACTACTTTAATGCTTTTGCTTTCAACTTTCCCTTCTAAACCTTGCCCAGGCAGATAGTTGAATTTTTCTGAGGCAGGAATGGTAATATTTAATTCTTTCACCTTTCTTAATAATCCGGCAGCTATATAATGTTCGGAATGTTGTTCAATACCTGCAGCCAAACGGAGCAATTCATTTGCTTCATATTGTTTAGCCAACACAATCATTTCCTGAAGTTCATGAGATCCTTTTGTTAAAGTCCCTGTCTTGTCAAAAATGATGGTTGTAATTAATCGTGCATTTTCAAAGGCAGTTCGATTACGAATTAATAATCCTTTTTGCGCTGCAATAGAAGTGGAAATAGCCACAACAAGAGGGACTGCCAAACCTAAAGCATGAGGACATGAAATAACCATGACGGTGACCATTCTTTCCAAAGCAAATACAAAAGGAAAACCTAACAGCAACCAAACAACAAGGGTTATGACACCACCGCCTAAGGCTACAAATGTCAAGACCATTGCAGCACGGTCGGCAAAATTTTGCGTTTTCGATTTTATCTTTTGAGCATCCTCTACCAGTTTTACTATTTTATTGAGATAGCTGTCTTTGCCAATACTTACCACTTTTATGGTAAGTGAACCATTCCTGTTTATAGCTCCGCCAATGACTTTACTTTCTTTTTCTTTTTTAACGGGCTCACTTTCTCCGGTAAGCATACTTTCGTCAACGTAGCTCTCTCCATCTGTCACAATTCCATCTACCGGGATTTTTTCACCCGGCTTTACCATGATCAAGTCATCCTTTTTCAGCTGATCAATAGTAATTTCTTCAACCGAACCGCTACGAATCAGGTGAGCCGATGAAGGCATCATTTTCACTAATAATTCAAGTGACCTTGAAGCGCCCATTACTGACTTCATCTCAAAGTAATGTCCAATGAGCATAATGTCTATCAGGGTTGCCATTTCCCAATAAAAGTCCATTCCCTGCAATCCGAAAGTGACGGCAACACTATATGCCCATGCGACAGTAATGGCAACGCCAATCAAGGTCATCATTCCAATGGCTTTATCTTTTACTTCATCATACAGGCCTTTCAGAAAAGGATATCCGCCATAAATGAAAATAAAAGTGGAAAGAACAGCCAATACGTAGTTGCTTCCCGGGAAAGAAAATTCAAATCCCAACCATTGCTGAATCATTTCTGAAAGGGCCAGAACAGGAATAGAAACTATTGTGCAGATGATAAATCGTGTCCAAAAAACAGAAACACTGTGCCCGGCATGTTTGTCATGTCCCATTTTTCCATGAGTCTCCTGGTGCTCATGTACCTTGTGGGTCTCAGGAGGTTCCTTTTGTTTTGAATTGACTTGATGTTGATGTTGTTCAGATTCCATTTTGTCTCTTGCCAGATAAATATTCTACCCTAAGAAGATATCGATTTATTCCCATTTATACTGTTTTTAGCAACCAAAAGGTGGCGATCAGTTAGCTATTAGTTCGAAGCCCCACTTGTCTCGCCTGAACGAAATGAAGCTAAAAAATGGAACCCAATTTGAAAATGCGATGAGGTGTAAATCTGAACCTATGATCTTCATTTCCTGCTTTGAAAATGAATGGTTTGTAATCACCCTTTTATAAACCTGGGTAAATTAGATAATGACAGATTAAAATCATCCTTAATTAGATAATCACTACATCCAACTGATTGCCCTCGGAAGCTGCTTTTTTATCCTTCGCGGATCCTACCGCAATACCGATTGCCATTCCAATTGGTAAACCAATCGCGGAAAAAGCACTATTCCCAAGAGAAATACCGAATGCGACACCCAGAGGAATCCCTAAGCCAGCCATCCCGATTGACATTCCCAACGTGAGGTATTGATTCTTGGGTACAATCTTGAGTTCCTTCTCCAGTTTCTTCAGGGTCAGGGATTGAGATTTTGACAGTTGCTTCGCAAAAGCCTTTTCGTCAAGCCCTGCAGCATTGATCAAAGTAACTTGTTGATTGATGGATTCGATCATCGACTCGGGAAGATCCCGGCTCCTCAGTTCATTCAAAAGCTTTGCAAAGACATCGGCTTTTAAAGAAAGTTTGGAAGTGGGCCTGATACAGGTTGGTTTTTGAAAAGTCGTGAATTCCATCTGCGAATAGTTAAGTGACTGGCTAAAAATAGGTTAAAAGCTTGGAAGGAGAAAAGAGGAATGCAACCGGGTTCATTTCAACCTAAGCTCTCAAATTAAATACAAGCGGAGTTGATTTTGGGGTCAAGATTTAATCACAAAGTCACAGAAGGGAACAAAAGCAAGTTTGAAAATCCTGTGACAGTGCTTCTGGCAATATTTTTTCAACTCCAGTAACCCCTCTCAATTCCTTATTTCAAGGTTTATCCGACAACAAGCGACTACTATCGGAAACAAACGGGTAACTACCGACTTCTCGCATTGCTCTCCCCCAACTTTGGTTCATCAAGTTTTACCTCTGGCGAAAACGATCAATCAAATTCTCACAACAAAACAACAAACATCATGAATGCGCTAAGAAACAAAGTACAGCTAATCGGCCACTTGGGTGCCAAAGTCGAAATTAAAACTCTTGAAAGCGGCAAAGCCCTTGGACATGTCACCATCGCTACGAACGAGGTGTACAAAAATCAGAAAGGTGAAAAAGTCACCGAAACTACCTGGCATAATCTCGTTGCCTGGGGCAAGAATGCAGAGTTGCTCGAAAAGTACACAGACAAAGGTTCCGAGATTGCTATCGAAGGCAAACTGACCAATCGCTCTTATACAGACAAGGAAGGCAATAAGCGCTACATCACAGAAGTGGTGGTAAATGAAATCCTGCTGATGCCCGGTAAATCTGCTAAGACAGAAACCGCTCCGCCATTTTAATTGAGCAGAAAAGAGAAAACCCGGCTACCAGAAATGGTAGCCGGGTTTTTTTATGCTTTCTGAATTTACCCGATGACCCAAGCAGACTCAACCTTCTATTTTATAACTATCTGCTTTCTTAGCACTAACCAAATATAACAAGGTCTGAAGTCCAAATGGAGAGGCTCCACCGCGCCTGTGCGCCCGCGACGTAGCGGACGGACAAGTGTGGTCGATTATCCGCTGCTCAAACCTCTATTTTAGCCCTACTGGCAAAGTAGCGGATAATCATATTCTAATTCTCCAAAAACTTAAATCCTGCTTCGTAAGTCGCCTTGGAATTCCCGCCAACAAAGACCTTAAAATCTCCCGGCTCAACTATCCATTTTCCTTCGTTGTCGTAGAATCCGATGGATTTCTCGGTGATCCTAAAGCTTAGCGTTTTGCTTTCCCCCGGCTTTAATTCCACCTGCTGAAAGTCCTTCAATTCTCTGACAGGCCGGGCTATACTTGCAAACAAATCCCGGATGTATAACTGAACTGTCTCTTTGCCGGGAAGGCTTCCAGTGTTTTTCAAGTCAATGGAAACAGTCACACTTCCATCTTTTGCAAAGGCATCGGAATTGAGTTTCAGGTTGGAATATTCAAAATTGGTATAACTCAACCCATAACCGAATGGATACATTGGCTCATTGGGAGAATCGATGTAGTGAGACCAAAACACCAGATCTGAACCCGGATTTGCAGGCCTTCCGGTAGATTTATGATTGTAATACACCGGAACCTGACCCACATTTTTCGGGAAGCTCATCGGGAGTTTTCCACTTGGGTTGTAATCTCCGTAAAGAACCTGGGCCAGTGCATTTCCGCTTTGAGTTCCCAGATGCCATCCCACCAAAATCGAAGGGATATTGGCAACAGCCCAATCGATCACCAATGGCCGGCCATTCATCAGCACAAGCACGATGTTTGGATTAACCTTATAGACTTCTTCAAGCAATTCCTGCTGCAAGCCCGGAAGATCCAATTCGGTTCGGCTTCTGCCTTCGCCTGATTGGAATCCATGCTCTCCGAGAACCATCACCACCACATCTGCATTTCGGGCTGCGGCTTTTGCAGCCTCAAAACCAGTTCGATCCGTGATATTGATTTTAGTTTCAAAAGCAAATCCGGGAGTGCCTTCAGTGAGTTTCACACCTTCCACATATTCCAGAGAATTGCCAGGATAGACTTTCATTCCTTCCAAAACAGAAACAGCAGAATTGGGAGCACCCAATGCTCTCCAGCTTCCCAGCGGACTGTCTTTATCTGCCGCCAATTGCCCGATCAGAGCGATCTTCATTCCTGATTTTTTTAGCGGAAGCAATTGCTTTTCATTTTTCAAAAGCACCACGGACTTTTTGGCCATGTCAAGAACAGCATCCTGAAAAGCCGGTTTTCCGGTTTCAGTCTTTTCGCGATTCTCATCGCAGTATTTATATGGATCATCAAACAATCCCAATTCGTATTTCACTGTCAAAATCCTTCTCACAGCATCATCGATCACGGATTCTTTTACGTTGCCTTCTTTGACCAGCGCTGTTAAATGCTCAACATACAAGCGGGATTCCATGTCCATGTCTGAGCCTGCGTTGGCCGCTAACTCAGCAGCCTGCTTCCCGTCTTTTGCAAAACCATGCGGAATCATCTCACCGATAGATCCCCAGTCAGAAACGATGAAGCCTTTGAAGGCCCATTTCCCTTTCAGGATTTCCCGCTGCAAAAAGGAGTTTCCCGTTGCCGGAATCCCATTGAGGAGATTAAATGAGTTCATGAATGTCTTCACATCTGCCTCTACGGTTGCTTCGAAAGGCGGAAGAATATCATTGTAAAGCGTAGAAGTACCTACATCGACGGTATTGTAATCACGGCCGGATTCAGAGAATCCATAACCTGCAAAGTGCTTGGCCGTTGCTGCCATTGTATTGACAGCTTTCAAATCATCGCCCTGAAAACCTTTGACCCTTGCATAAGCAATCTTGCTTCCCAAATAAGGATCTTCTCCAGCACCTTCCATCACCCGGCCCCAGCGGGCATCTCGCGAAATATCTACCATCGGAGCAAAAGTCCAGTTGATTCCGGCTGCGGCTGCCTCTGCCGCTGCTACTTCTGCAGACTTGCGAATAGCTTTCAAATCCCAGCTTGCGGCTTCTGCCAGCGGAATCGGGCTGATGGTTTTGTACCCGTGAACGACGTCATACCCGATGATCAAAGGAATTCCCAATCGGGTTTCTTCGACGGCTATCTTCTGAACAGCACGGACATTTACGACCCCGTTCACATTCAGCATTGAGCCGACTAATCCCTTTCGAAGTTGCTCGTACTTGATCGCGGCATCACCTTCCTTGGGAACCGGACCAGTCACTTCCCAGAAACCGTTGTATTGGTTCATCTGTCCCACTTTTTCCTCCAGCGTCATCAGGCGCATGATCGAGTCAACCTTGGAATCGTATTTGGGATTGAGAGAAGATTTGGTGGTTTGAGATTGTGCAGTCCCACTAATGAAGATTGCCGAAAGCAGAGCAAGAACTGGAATTGAGTAATATTTCATATCGCTAATGGATTGATTTCAAGAAAAATAAGTCACCTCAAGGCTTGGTTTCACAAGTTCAAGTTATGCCAATAAACAGTAGAAACTATAGGAAAAACTTAGGTATGGGTTTGATAAAAATCATGTTTTCAAGGGTAAAAGAGGGGTGATGGAAAATGTCTTTCAAAATAAAAAAGGAGATGTTGAAGGGGGAATTTAAAAAAGTTACACGGAGATACACAGAGGAGGTACAACTTGCCCGCCGCGGCGGGGAGTTATACAGAGTCTTTAGGGAATAGACCTTGGTGAAAAAGGTTCCGGAATCAGAATCTTACTTCAGGAGAAGGAGGATAATGTTGGGTAATGGCACACGCGACACCCTCGCACCGACAAGAGGTTGATGGGATTTTTTTGAGGAATGAATTTTTCATCAATCGTTCCTATGGAACGAATCCAACCCAATTTGATTCTATTTGCTAACAACCAACCGTTCCTACGGAACGATTTCTAGTCGAAAGATGTCCCTTGGCCGCTAGGTCCTTCATAACACGATGTTTGGCCGAGAAGAACCCCATCGGGGTGATATAATTGTAGCCAGGGTCCCCATTGCTACCGAGGACAACCCCTGGTAAAAATGATGGATTATGATTTTGGTTTTTGGCCGTCTGCCCGTCAATCGATAAAAAATGTGTCCCAAAAACAGGGGATTTTGATGGTGAGAATTTTTGTTTTTTACCAATGATTTAAAGGTCTGTGACACAGACCTTGGTGAAGCGACACAGACCTTGGCGGAGGGACACAGACCTTGGCGGAGGGACACAGACCTTGGTGAAGTGGAATTGAAATCCAGGATCCGGAGAAGCAGGATGACAATAGTTTGTGGCACGCGCGACACGCGCGCGCCAGCCGGGGGAATGCCCAAAACGAAAAGTACATTCTTTGACCCACGTATAAAAAAGGATCAGGCTCTCAGCTTTTTACCTTGATTCATTCAAATTTGAAAACCCCTTGAAGAAAATTGCGGTATATTCCTTTTGTGAGAACTCTGCTCGTTTTATGTTTCTGCCTTTTTCTATTCACCGGAAAAACTTTTGCTCAAAAAGTAGTGCTGAACCTTTTTCCGGAAGGAAAATATCCCCTCCAAACAGAATACAAAATCCTTGAGGTTTTAGACCATAGGATTCAAAAATCCAAAATCGGAGAGGTATTTGATCCCGGGGGAAACAAAATCCCGGTGACCTTTACCGGTAAGCTGGACCAATCGGCTACCCGGTTTTTCAGCCAAGGTATCAACCCAACAGATTCCGCTCAGAATATTCAAGTCAGGATTTATGAGCTTGAGTTGAAGGAAATCTATAATCAGGAACAAAAACTTTATGAAGGAGATATTCAATTAGGCATTGGTTTCTTTGTCATGGGAAGCAATGGGCCTAAACACCTCTTGGATTATTTGGGATCGACTCAATATCGACGGTCAGGTTTCACCATGGATCGGGTAGAAGATGTAATCAACAAGCTATTTCAATATAGCCTGGACTATTTTCACAACTGGTACGTCTCTCAAAATCTGAGCAACAGGGCACTGGCCAAATCAATTCGACTGGAAATCATTGACCAAAATCAAAATTCCACCGAGGATAAGGTCATTTATGATTCAGACAGACGGTTGGTTTGGGAAGATTTCAGGGATATTCCCAGCCCACTAAGCCGGAATAATGCCACGATTTTCACCAGTTTTTCTCTCCAGGGAATTTCTCAGATGGATTCCGGGTCTGTAGTTCAGACTCTTGAAATCAGCGTGTATATGGTACCAAGTCAATCTTGGGTAAAAGTCCCTAGTGAATATGGCTTGAACCATGAACAGCGACATTTTGATCTGGTCAGGATCGTAGCAGACAGACTGATCTATCAATTGAAGAGGATGGATTTAGATCTGGATTTTTATCAAGCCAAAATCAATGAGGCCTATCTGGACTCATACCGGGAAATGAACCGATTGCAGGAATTTTATGACAAGCAAACCCAGAATGGCCTGAATAGTGATGAACAGCAAAAGTGGAACAAATGGATCGAAGAAGCATTGGCAGGGAAATGGGAAAAGATTGACGCGCTATTGATTGGTGAACGGAAGTGAGGCTACCAGCAGATCGCATCTGAAGCCTATCGGATGAAGGGTTCCCGGATGAGATTGCGTTGGTTGGGAAGACGCGAGATAAGATTGCTTTGGTTGTTCCTACTTTGCAATGACGGATCCCCGGATAAAAATTCCTTCGGTTGAGAATACTCCGAATGAGAATGCCTCTGCGCCGCGTCTGCCCGCGTTGGCGGGACGGATCGCATTGAGGGGGAAAAACTCACCCCATTAACACAACTATTGAGTAGGAATTGACCAGATAGGTAGGTCTTCTGATGATGGGTCCTGTATCCCATTCGCAGATATCATGCGGGGATGGCTTAAACGTGTCAATCCAAAGTTTCCAGGATCGATTTTTTGTTTTGGAAAGCTGAGGAAGTTCAAATTCCAACCGCTCCGAAAATGCATTGACCATGACATGCATGGCGGTGGCAGCGCTCATGGATTCGACTGTAAATGCGATCGTGTGCGATACATCTGACCAATCCGGCTGATTTGCTTTCACTCCATGCCAGGTAAATTGCCCCTTACTCAAAAACTCTTTCAGGCTCATCGAAACATCATTCTGAGAAGAGTCCCGATTGAGCCTTCGTTTGATCTGCATCTTCACAAACCGCAGGAGATCATGATTCTCTTTTACCAGATCCCAATCAAACCAACTCAACTCATTGTTTTGGCAATACGCATTGTTGTTGCCCAATTGAGTTCTGCGAACCTCATCTCCCATCGAAATCATCGGAACACCCATGGAAAGTAAGGTCACTGTAAAGAAATTCTTGATTTGCCTGATTCGCCACGCTTCTATCGCAGGATTCTTTGTCAGGCCTTCTTCTCCTCCATTCCAGCTCAGGTTATCGTCAGTCCCATCCCTGCTCCCTTCACAATTCAGCTCGTTGTGTTTATGATTATAAGACACCAAATCATTCAGCGTAAATCCATCATGACAAGTGACAAAATTAATGCTTTGCTCAGGTTCCCTGTCCTGATGGGCATAGAGATCCGGGCTACCGATCAGTCTGCTGACGAATTCCTTGACCTTGCCATTATCTCCTCTCAGAAATGCCCTGACATCGTCCCGGAATTGCCCGTTCCATTCTTTCCAACTGTCACCGATAAACGTCCCAACCTGATAAAGGCCCGCAGCATCCCAGGCTTCTGCTATCAGCTTGGTTCCCGCCAAAATCGGATCCGATTCGATATCCCAAAGGATGGGAGGATTTTCAACTGGATTTCCTTTTTCATCACGGGCAAGAATGGACGCCAAATCAAATCTAAAACCATCCACATGCATATATTTTACCCAGAAATGAAGACTGTCAAGGATCATTCTTCGCACGATAGATTGGTTTGCATTCAATGTATTTCCACAAAGTGAAAAATCTGAATACTCAGCCTTATTTTCTTTTAAAGTGTAATAAATGCTGTTATCTATCCCACGGAAGGAATAGGTCGGCCCTTCTGCCCCCCCCTCTCCGGTATGGTTAAAAACTACATCCATAATCACTTCAATCCCCGCCTTGTGAAGAGCCTTAACCATATCCCGAAACTCATCAAGCACTTTCATCGGATCTGTTTCTGTACTATATCCCCTATGAACTGAAAAAAATGAAATAGGATCATAGCCCCAATAGTTTACTCGTCCATCAACTGTCTGACTATCAAATTGAAAAACGGGAAGTAATTCCACAGCAGTGATCCCGAGATCTACCAGATATGGGATTTTCTCAATCAGGCCGGAATAGGCGCCTCGCTTTTTTGCAGAAACACCCGAGTTGGGATTTTTGGTAAATCCTCCCACATGCATTTCATAGATAATCGTCTGGGCAAAAGGAGTTTTGAGATGCTTATCCCCTTCCCAATCATAACCCTTAATCTCGCAAACCACACTTTTTGGACAGAGGTGGGAAAAAACAACCGATTTTGCATAGGGATCCAAAAGTACCTTGGAGGAGTTGAAGCGATGTCCAAGATTTGGCAAAAAAGGACCATTGACCCGGTAACCATACAACTGACCTGCCTTGAGTTCGGAAACGAAGATATGCCAGTAATGATACGTTTTGTTGACGACAGGATCCAGCTTGATGATTTGAGTGGGTTCTGTATCATTTGCATTATCAAAAAGCAAAAGATCAATACCGTCTGCATTTTTTGAAAACAACGAAAAATTTACACCCTCTTTTTGAAGGCTTGATCCGATTGGAAAACTTTGCCCGGGTAATGTTTGCATGATTGCAGTTGAATATCACCTCAAATTACAACGATCAATCAACCTCTAACATGATAAATATCAGTAGATTAAAATAATTTAAATGGGCCACAGACGACGGGCCACAGTTGGCTTTTTTGAACTTCAAGCCTGGTTTTATTCGGATGATCGTAATGAAGCGGTGATCCTAAAAAAAAATTTTCAGTTATCCTGGTTCTTCAGAAGTCGCAGCCAGTGTCTCTGCGCCTCCGGGAGCTTTAAATCGTTGCGACGTGGCAAGAGTTATTCTTTGTGAACTTTGTTCTCTTTGTGGTGGAGTTTTTTTTACCGAAAAGTCCACGAAGAAACGCAAAGCGGTAAGTGTCTGATGCCACCGGAAGTATCGTCCCTCCGGCATTATTTGGCATTAAAAAATATGAATGTTGTCTTTCCGAAAACATTGAATAAAACATTAATGAATATGGGAAATTCACCTTCGGCAATGAAAGTGCGGTAAATCAGTTCAAAAAATCTGTGAGAATCTGTGGTTTTTTCTGCGTCAATCTGTGGGAACATTTTAAAGACTTTTAGAAAATAGGTCTGTGATGACACAAACCTTGGTTGAGCTTACCAGCCCTTTGTGAACTTTGTCCCACTTGTGGTAATTATTATTCCAATTACTTGGCTATTCCACGTTTCCCTGGCATATACCGCTCCTCGACTCGCTTCTCTACATCCTCTTTGTAAAAAGCAACTTCTTTGAAATTCGCATCTGCAAAGCGTTGAGCCTGATCGATGAAATGCGGAGAATTTGGATCTGAACTTTGACCACCCGCCAGGATCGTTTTGGCTTTTACTTTCTCCCCAAATTCCACCACTGCCACGAAGCTGTTTCCTCTGTAACCATAAAGTCGCTTGGTTCCCTCAAAGGTACGTGCACCGTAAGCAGCCAAAGCTCCCCAGTTGCCGGAAGCCAGGCCAACCGGAATGTAGGGTGCATTGTCGTCGTACTTCAAGTCAATGTCCCCGCTTAATCTCTGGAATCTGTTGATCTCACCCCAGGGAGTATTCCAGGTACCAAAGTCAGAATTCATCTGCTCGATAGTTTTTTCAAAAACGTCCAGAATCTCCGTTTCAGTTGGGATTTTAGCCTCAGGATTCTCATTGATGAATCGGTTCAAAGACCGAAATTCCCGCTGATAATTTTCTCCATAAAAATGGGCAACTGACATGGCTACCGATTCTTTGGAAGTTCTGTAATCCCAGTCCGCCAACAAATCAACCGCCTCCTTCAGATCTTCCTTTCCTTTTCCCGCTTTCAAAAAAGCCTGAGTCAACTCCGGAAGCAAATACTCAAAAGCCGGAATGTAGGAATCATACGCAATAGCGAGGAAGCTGTCCAGATTCAGGTTTTTTGCATCTTTCAGGACTTTCACGGCATGAATCCCGCGGAAATTTTCCTGATCCGGAGCCATGTAAGCCGGATAATCTTCCTTTTTAGGACTGAATTCTGCCGCAGCTGTGAACGGAGTAGAATTACAGTTTTGAATCCAGCCAGTTCCCGGATTCAGGATCATGATACTTTCATCCACGGTGTGTAAACCTTGCCAGTCTGTCTCAGGATTGCTTCCATCCACAGGTTTAGAAAAGTCAAATTCCGGATTTCTCTTCGGGATAAAGTTGCCATGGAAATAGGCGATGTTTCCTTCCGCATCCGCAAAAACAGTGTTATTGGACGAGTTGGTGCGGATATCCATCATCTTTTTGAATTCCGCGTGATTGTTGAGCTTGGTTCGGGTATAGCTTTGGATCAGCGCATTCACCGGATCCCAGTTGATTTTGGTTGCCACCCATTTTTCCCCTTCTTTATGGGTAATAGGTCCGTGATGTGACCGAAACATTTTAAAACTTTTCTGCTTGACCGAATCCCCTTCGGAATACTTGAGTATGATTTCATGAGCTTCCACATTTCGCATTTCGCCGCCATATTCATAGAGAAATTCACCTTCCGACTCAGTGATTGTTTCTTCAAACTCATCGATAAAATCAACAAAAGTGCTCGTGTGTATCCAGCCGGTTTTTTCGTTGAATCCCTGATAGACAAAGAACTGACCCCAGGTCACAGCTCCGTAAGCATTCAGTCCTTCTTCACTTACCACATGCACTTCGGGACGGAAATAGAACGAAGTATGAGGATTGATCAGCAGCATGGCATTGCCAGACTCTGTGAGTTGCCCGGAAACAGCGATTCCATTTGAGCCTTTTGGTTCTTCAAGGAGGTCAGGAATTGCGTTCTCATTAAATGCCAAAGGCTGATTTCCTTCGTAAAAAGCTTTTATTCCCTCTTCAGAAATCCGCTCAATATCTCCGCCGATTGATCCCTCGCTGAAATACATCGGAAACCAGGGTTCATATTTCATGATCACCTGAGGTTTCACTTCAGGATGTGTGTGCAAGTAATAATTGATTCCATCTGCGAAAGCCACGCAAAGAGCTTTCAGCCAATCCGGAGATGTTTCATAAGCAGCTTTGGCCTCAGCTTCTGTCATGTACAGATTTGCACGAAGGTCGCTGTAGATCGCCTTCTCTCCTTCGAGTTCAGCAAGCCGGCCCGTTGCCCAGACATAGTTTCTTTCCACCCTGCGGAAATCATCCTCGCATTGGGCGAAAAGCAATCCAAAAACCGCGTCTGCATCGCTTTTACCATAGATATGAGGCACTCCAAAATCGTCACGAATGATCTCGATGCGTTCGGCTTGTACTTCCCAGCGACTGACTTCCTCGCTGACTTTTGGTTGGCAGGCCATGAAAATGAATGAAAAAAGGTAAATAAGTAATCGCTGATTCATGGTTGGTGGATTTTTAGAAACTCCGTTGAATTGTCCGAAGATAAAATATTTCAGGTCCTCGGGAAAAAAGATTTCCTAGCGGTGCTGATCGTAATGATTAGCGGAAAATTCTGCTTTTAGACTCTCAATTATTTCGATTGGAATGGTCAGACTTTCCTTAAAACCGTTGAGCATTTTCTCTACCTGACTTACAGAACTTGCTCCGATAATCAAGGAAGCAACGACCGGTTGTGCCAAACCAAAACGAATCAAAAATGCTTCCGGAGCATATCCAAAACTCTTGATTCTTCCCCTGATCGCTTTTACCTGGTTCGGACTGAAATCCAAAAATCCGGCTTCAGGCTTATCGATTAATAATCCCTTAGCGAAAGCTCCGCGAACCAAAACCCGGGTTTCTTTTTTTTCCAGCAACTGAAAAACTGTCTCTTCAGGTCTTCGGTCCAAAGGACTGTATTGCATCATAATAGTGGACGGCGGATCAACCTGCATCACTTTTCGGATCACATTTGGCCGGATGGATGAAATCCCAAAAGCGAGAATTTTTCCCTGAGATTTCAGAATTTCGAAAGCCTCGAAAGTTTCTTCCAAGGGGTCTTCAATCGTCCCGCCATGAAGTTGGTAGAGGTCGATGTAATCTGTTTGCAATCGCTTCAAACTTTTCTCGACTGCTTTCAAAATGTAGGACTTCCGGGGATTCCAGCTCCAGCCATTTCCGTCCGGATTCATTTCATTCCCAACTTTGGTGGCCAAAATAATCTCTTTCCTTCTTCCTCGAATTGACATACCGACAATCTCTTCATTCAGTCCATTTTGATACAAATCAGCCGTATCCAGGAAATTAATACCTCCTTCCAAAGCTGCTGAAATGATGGATTGGTCATGGATGAAATCTCCCATGAGCGACATACATCCCAAGCCAATCCTTGAGATTTCGATCTCCGTTCCCGGTAATTTTAATTTTTCCATTTTTCCAGAATATTATTAGAAAATTAAATGATGCTGACTCAAAAACCCGCAATCCTATTTTCAGTTTTAATATCGAATAAACTATCAGCATTCTTTCTTAAATCCCTATTTTTGCGGACTTAAACCTATTGAAATGAAAAAAATTGCAGTTTTTACATCGGGTGGAGATAGCCCAGGGATGAATGCATGTATTCGAGCGGTAGTCAGAACAGCCATTTACAGAGGATTGGAAGTATATGGAATCTATCGCGGTTATGAAGGAATGATCGAGGGAGATATAAAAAAATTACAGTCTCATTCGGTCAGCAATATTGTACAGCGAGGCGGAACAATGCTCAAATCTGCAAGGTCAGCCGAATTTCGTACTCCGGAAGGAAGGAAGAAAGCGTATGACAATTTGGTTGCTCATGGAATCGAAGGCCTGGTAGCTATTGGAGGAGACGGAACTTTCACCGGCGCAAAGCTTTTCTTTGAGGAATACGGAATCCCGACAGTGGGTTGCCCGGGAACGATCGATAATGACATCTTTGGAACCGATTATACTATCGGTTTTGACACCGCGGTAAACACAGCTTTGGAAGCAATTGACAAAATCAGAGATACTGCTGCTGCACACGATCGGGTGTTTTTTGTGGAAGTAATGGGCAGAGATGCAGGATTTATTGCTGTTGAATCCGGAATTGGCGGAGGTGCTGAGTTTGTGATGGTTCCCGAGACCAAATCCAATTTGGATGAAATTGTCAAATCTTTCAAAACCCTTCGAAAAAGCAAATCATCGAGCATTATTGTCGTGGCTGAAGGAGAAGAGGAAGGAAGCGCTGAAACAGTCATGAAAAAGGTCAGAGAACAAGTAAAAGATAAAGACAGGGAATTTAAGGTTACTACGCTGGGACATATTCAGCGTGGAGGAAATCCAACCGCACAGGATCGTGTATTGGCAAGTCGCTGCGGAATGGCAGCAGTAGAAGGCCTTATCGCAGGCGAAAAAAACTGCATGGCGGGAGTAATGAATCAGAATGTAGTCTATACATCTTTCGCCGATTGTATCGGTAAAACCAAACCTCTCATCCCCGATTACCTCAAATTGATTGAAATTTTAAGCATCTGACATGGGTTTTATACCATTATTTATCACAGCGGGAGGCGCCTGCCTCCTGTTTTTCCTTACCGTCCGTAACAACCTTCTTCGAAAGCTGAATCGGCAAAAAGAACTCTCCGCTAATTTAAATCTTTCGAGTCATGAACTTGGTTTGGCTCCCGGTGAAATTGCGCAGCCTGATGAGATTTTGGAGAAATTGAAAAATCAGAATCCTGCTAAAGAAATCACGAAGGAAATGGCAGAAATCATCCGTGAACTGAAAATCAACCGGTACCAGTACAATAATTTGATCAAAAAAGCTCCTTATAACTGGGTTGCTAAAATTGGCAGGTTTCAACCAATTTGATCCTTTAGAAACTTAACAATTGCTTGTTCCTGACTTGGATGAAACCAGGTAATCGATTCATCCCGCTTGAACCAGGTCAACTGGCGCTTTGCGTATCTTCTTGAATTGCGCTTCAGCAGGCGAACAGCCTCTTCCTTGTCATACTTTCCATCGAGATATCCGAAGATTTCTGAGTAGCCAACGGTCTGAAGAGCGTTGAGATGTCTTTTTCCAAACAGGGCATCCGCCTCATCAAAGAGTCCCGCAGCTATCATCTGATCCATTCTTAGATCGATTCGCTCGTACAATTCTGCCCGATCCCGCTCCAACCCGATCTTGATCGAAGTGAAATTTCTATTTTTTTTCTCTTTGATCCGAAAGCTGCTGAATGGCTTTCCAGTACCTCTGCACACTTCCAAGGCCCGCATTAATCTTTGAGGATTTTGGCGATCCACCTGATCAAAATACACAGGGTCAAGTCGGGCTACTTCAATCTGAAGAAAACTCAATCCTTTTTCCTCAAATTCTTCAACTATTTTTTCCCGAATCTGTGGATCAATCTCCGGCATCTCATCCAATCCATCTACCACAGCATGGGCAAAAAGCCCGCTTCCTCCGGTCATAATGATCACTTCATGGTTTTCAAAAAGTTTATCCAGGAGCTTCAAAGCGTCTTTTTCAAACTTTCTCACATCGTAGTCCTCTTCAATCGAAAGAGTGTTAATGAAGTGATGCGGAACGGAATCCAATTCTTCCTGACTCGGTTTTGCAGTGCCCAAATTCATCTCCCGATAGAACTGGCGACTGTCGCATGATATGATCTCGGTGTTAAAAAATTTGGCTAAATTTATACATAGATCCGTTTTGCCAACTGCAGTCGGTCCAAGTACAAGAATTAAAAAACGCGGATTTGTCAATTGGATAGAGCTGGATCTGAAAGCCAAAAATCCAAAGTAAAGTCATGAAAAGCAAAAAGGTCTTGATTGTGGACGATAATGATCTGAATCGCAGGTTATTTGAAAACCTGATTGGACAATTTTATTCTTATGAGAGTGCTGAAAATGGAATCGAGGCACTCAAAAAATTAGAAATTGAACAGTTTGATTTGATTCTGATGGACATTCAGATGCCTCAAATCGATGGAATCACCGCACTCAAAAGAATCAAACAAGGTAAACTTTCTTATTGTCCTGTGGTAGCTATTACTGCCTTTGCTGATGAAGGCGATCGTGATAGTTTCCTTAAAATGGGTTTTGATGAATTCCTTACCAAGCCGATTCGACCCAAACTATTTTTGGATGTAATCAGCCGAGCTCTGGAAAATAAATCCGAAACAGAAAAGATTGGAACTGATCCTCCTTTTAACGAGCTGATTCTGGATAAAAAAGTGGTGGCGCAATTGATGAAATTCAATAAAAATGAGGCCCTTCAAAAAGTTTACAATGATTTTATAGCGGAATGTTATGAACTCTGGAACGCAATAGAAATATCATTAAAAGAAAACAAACCAGAGGATATTTCGGATAAACTTCATATCATAAAAGGAAATTCAGGTACTTTGGGAGCAAATATCATTTACCTCATTTCTCAAAAAGCAGAAAATGCGGCAAGATTAAAGGATCACGATAAACTTCTGGAATATCTTCCGATCCTGAAAAAGGAAATTGAATCATTTCAACAATTTGTAAAAGAAGAAACTATTTTTGAACCATGAGTAACACAAAAAAAATCCTTATAGGTGAAGACAGCTCCGTAATCCTCAACCTGACCAAAAGTGTACTTTCATTTGAAGACTATGAAATGAAGGCAGCACGAAATGGTCAGCAGGTCTTGGATATGTTGGAAAAAGAAGATTTTGATCTGATCCTGATGGATATAAGTATGCCTGTTTTGGATGGTACTGCCTGTACCAAAGCTATCCGCGAACTAAAGGACCCTAAAAAATCTAAGCTTCCGATTATTGCCATTTCCGGCAACATCCATAACTATACCATGGACGAATTCAGGAAACTTGGATTTAATGATTTCATCCAAAAACCGCTTGATTATGATAAGCTTTTAGCTACTGTAAAAAAATTCCTGAGCTAAATCCATGGTAGTCAAATACACAAAGCATTTTTTGGACAAACTTGAAAATCTCTTTGCAGCATCAGAATTTATTCTTCGATATGAAAAAGGGAGTTTCAAGTCCGGGTATTGTGTTTTGAAAGAAAATAAAATCGTAATCGTCAATAAATATTTTCCATTGGAAGGTAAGATAAACGCGCTGATCGATATCCTCAATGAGTTGAATTTCAATCCTCAGGACTTCAGCGAAAAATCAAATCAGGATTTTTTGACTGAACTCAGACAAACCCAATTGAAGTTTTGAAAGTTAGTTTTCTGGGTACCGGAACATCGCAAGGCGTCCCTGTAATAGGATGCAATTGCTCAGTTTGTACTTCTCTTGATTTCCGTGATCAGCGTTTTCGTTCCTCCATTCATTTCGAAGTAGATGGCATCAGTCTGGTCGTTGATACCGGACCGGATTTTCGGATGCAAATGCTACGGGCAGGGATCAAAAAATTAGACGCCGTTCTGTTTACCCACGAGCATAAAGACCACACTGCAGGTCTGGATGATATCCGCCCATTTAATTTTTTGCAGAAAAAGGACATACCAATTTTCGGCAGATCGCACGTATTGGAACAAATTCAGCGTGAATATTCCTACATTTTCTCAGGAAAAAAATACCCTGGGGTTCCTATGGTGGAGACAATCGTAATCGATAATCGACCCTTTCAAATCGAGGGTATCCAGATAATTCCGATTCCGGTGATGCACTATAAACTTCCGGTTCTGGGGTTCCGGATCGGTGATTTTACGTACATCACAGATGCCAATTTTATCCCCGAAGAGTCCATCGAACTGATTCTCGGAACTGAAATTCTGGTACTGAACGCGCTTCAGAAGGAAGCCCATATTTCGCATTTCACTTTAGATGAAGCTGTAGCAATTGCCCATCGGATCGGAGCGAAACAAACCTATTTCACCCACATCTCTCACAGGCTTGGAAATCATGCTCAGATAGAGGATGAATTGCCGGAAGGAATCGCTTTGGCCTATGACGGGCTTACGGTAACTTTGACTTAATGCATCTCAATTACCACTTTCTTAAATTCCTCTGTCCCGAGCTGGAAAAAGCTTTTTCGGGAAAAGAAATCCTGGCCTGCTTCTCCCAAAGTAAGGACGAATTGATTCTTCAAACAGCGGATGAAAACGGTGAGCGTTGCATTCGAGCTCATTTGCTGCCTCCTCAAGTTTATATGAGTTTTCCGGATGGATTTCCCAGGGCAAAAAGAAACAGTGCCAATCTTTTCAGTGAAATAATCGGCGATACCATCAAATCCTGTCGGGTTCTGAGTTTTGAAAGAGCCTTTATTTTTGA
The DNA here is from genome assembly GCA_036676605.1 of Algoriphagus sp. Classification (GTDB taxonomy): domain Bacteria; phylum Bacteroidota; class Bacteroidia; order Cytophagales; family Cyclobacteriaceae; genus Algoriphagus. Next base: position 49,909 of record JAKFCO010000077.1, on the reverse strand, counting down.
ATTAAACTCCGGGAAAATCCTGCTTTTCAAACTTCATGGAAACAGAAGTAATGTGCTTCTGTATGAAAAAGATGCTGATTCCCCTTCAAAAATATTCCGAAATGAGATTACCGAAGATCGAACTCTTGACTGGAAATCTCTCGAACAAACCCTCGATTTGAGTCGGGAGCGATTTGAAGTTCTCGATGGAAATGCTTCCCAGTTTCTGCCCACACTTGGCACCGTCCCTCGATCCTGGCTGAAAGAAAGAGGCTATCCCGAGGCTGATTTGGCAACAAAATGGGGATTGATGCAGGATCTGCTCGACATTCTGGACACACCGCTTTATTCCCTTGCGGAAAAGTCCGGGGATGTCATCCTCAGCCTTTTGCCGGAGAAAAATGTTAAGAGCAGTTTTTCCAATCCGATTCAAGCCGTTAATGAGTTATTCTATCAGGCTTTGGTCAGGGGGAATTTTGAAAAAGAGAAAAACTCCCTTCTCAAAAAGTATCAGGATCAACTTAAAAAACACCAATCCTACATCTCAAAGTCCTCCCAGAAACTGGAGGAACTTCGCAATTCGGCGCCACCTTCCCACCTGGCAGACGTGATTATGGCAAATCTGCATGAGTTCGGAAATGGAATTTCTGAAAAGGAATTGCTGGATTTTTACACCGGAAAAACTGTAAAAGTCAGCCTGAAACCCAATCAAAAACCCCAGGATTTGGCTGAATCGCTTTACCGAAAAAGCAAAAATCGCCAGCTTGAATGGGCTCAGTTGGAAAAAACGATCAACCAAAAAATAGAGCAGGCGGAGAGCCTGAAAAGCAAAATTGAGGAACTGGAAAAGTCTGAGGACTTTCGAAAGCTGAAGACCTTCAAAAAAACGCACGGCGAGGACAAAGTCCTTCAAAAAGAAGCCGCAGTGCTTCCCTTTAAAGTTTTTGAGTTTGAAGGCTTTCCGATTTGGGTGGGGAAATCAGCCAGTTCAAATGACGAAATGCTGAGGAATTATACCAAAAAAGATGATTTATGGCTTCATGCCAGGATGGTTCCTGGTTCCCATGTCCTGATCAAATTAGGAGCAAACGACTTCCCTCCAATTCCTGTACTCGAGCGAGCTGCAGGTTTGGCGGCATTTTACTCCAAAAACAAAAATGAAACACTTGCCCCGGTGATTTACACCCGAGCAAAATATGTGAGAAAGGTGAAAGGATCTGCTCCCGGATCAGTCATAGTCGAGCGCGAACAAGTTCTGATGGTTCCTCCTTTGGGTCCGGATGAAAAGACAAGCTCCAAATAATCAAATCAGTGAAAACCAAAAAAGGACCGCAATTGCGGTCCTTTTTTGGTTTTCACTTTTGGTGCTTAAGCTACTACATGCAGCTTAAGCATATTAGTCCTGCCTTTTGATGCCAGAGGCATACTTGCAGTATTGATGATCACATCTCCTTTTAAAACAAACCCATCCTTTTTCAAGGTGTTTTCGATGTCTTCAAATGTCGCATCCGTTGATTCTTGTTTGCTATACAAGTAGGCACGAACACCCCAAACCAAACTCATTTGGGTAATCAGATTTTTATTTCTTGTAAACACGAAAATATTTGCAGAAGGTCTGTGTGACGCCAATCTGAAACCGGTAAATCCTGATGAAGTAATCCCAACGATTGCTTTTGCTTTCACATTTCTGGAAAGTCTTGCAGCCATCAAAATCAGGTTATCACTCATGAAATTCTCTTCGTCTTCCGGGATTTTGTAAAGATTATGGTAGATCTCAGCATTTTCCTCCAAATATCTGATGATGCTTGACATAGCTTTTACAGCATTCACAGGGTATTTTCCTGAGGCAGTTTCAGCCGAAAGCATCACAGCATCTGCTCCGTCAAGGACTGCATTTGCCACGTCATTGGTCTCAGCGCGAGTCGGTCGTGGATTCACAATCATGCTTTCCATCATCTGGGTAGCGATGATTACCGGTTTGCAAGCGAGCTTACATTTTTCCACAATTCTCTTCTGCCAAAGTGGTACAATTTCCATAGGAACTTCCACTCCCAAATCACCTCTTGCTACCATGATGGCATCAGTGGCCTCAATGATTGAATCGATATTTTCCAGGGCTTCAGGTTTTTCAATTTTCGCAACTATTTTGCAATCTTTTCCTTCCGCTTTAATTCTCATTCTTAAATCAATGATATCCTCGGAAGATCTCACAAACGACAAAGCAATCCAGTCAACTTCCTGAGATAATCCAAACCTCAAATCTTCAATATCCTTTTCGGTCAGGGAAGGTGCACTTACCTTAGTGTTTGGAAGATTGATCCCTTTTCTTGATTTAAGGATTCCGCCATGAATCACGGTACAATTCACATTTTTGCCGTCTGTACTAATTACGACTACTTCCAGGTTACCATCGTCTATCAGAATCCTGTCTCCAGATACTACATCGTTTGGCAAGTTTTGATAGACTGTACTTACCAATTTGGCGTTTCCGATTACAGGATCATTCGTAATGGTGATATGGTCTCCCGGATTAATTTGGACACCGTTATCTTCCATTTCCCCAACCCGGATTTTCGGACCCTGAAGATCCTGTAGAATTCCCAGGTTAAGGTTATCTTCTTTATTGATCCTTCGGATGATTTTGATCACTTCCTGATGGATGTCGTGGCTGCCATGCGAAAAGTTGAGTCGAAAAACATTTGCACCCGCTGCTGCAAGGCTTTTGATGGTTTCGTAATTATTTGAGGCAGGGCCGATTGTTGCTAAAATCTTGGTTTTGTTGAAATAGCTCATTCGATTATTAATAAGTTAACAGGTTTTCTTTGGACTTAAGTTTTGAAATATCCAGCCTCATCACATTTTGAATGAAGGGGTTTTGGGCCAGCTGGTGTGCAAATGTATTAATACTGAGTTGAAAAGTTTGGTCTTGAACCAAAAGGAAATAATCCATTGATTTCAATTCGGGGATCAAATATGAAACCTGATGGGTTGAATTTAGTGCTTTATTTTTCAGAAGTTGAACAAAACCATGTGGTAAAGAAAGGAAAAATTGGGAGATTTTCAGCTCGGGAAGGGACAGAAACTCTATTTCCAAATCCTCACTTCGCACCAGATTCAGGTGCAAATCCCGGTTAATCAACCATGCCATTTTATAGTCTTTAACAGGGGATACAAGCCCCAGAAGCTCAAAATCATAGGTATGCTCTATCTGTAGTTTGGCCTTCTTCATGGGGGAAGAAAATGATTCAACACAAAGTTAAAAATTAAAATCTATTGGGAACGGGGTGCAATTTGCACAAAAATTTACTTGAATCTTTTCTTTGCCAATTAGGTATTTAATATATTTCTTTGCGGAGTGTTATTAACTAAACTGATCACAAAATGTCTGAAATTGCACAAAAAGTAAAAGCCATCATCGTAGATAAACTTGGCGTAGAAGAGTCTGAAGTGACTATGGAAGCAAGCTTCACCAATGACCTTGGTGCCGACTCTCTTGATACGGTAGAATTGATTATGGAATTCGAAAAGGAATTCAATATCTCTATTCCTGATGATCAGGCTGAGCAAATTGGCACGGTAGGACAAGCTGTCACCTATCTTGAGGCTAACGTAAAATAATAATTCCTAAATTCATTCTATGAATTTAAAAAGAGTTGTTGTAACAGGTATTGGTGCCCTCACACCAATAGGTAATACCGCAGAAGAATTCTGGACCGGTCTTACTAATGGCGTGAGTGGTGCTGCACCGATCACCCGGTTCGACGCTACACTTTTCAAAACCCAATTTGCCTGCGAAATCAAAAATCTTGATGTCGAGCAATTTATGGACCGGAAAGAGGCACGAAAAATGGATCCGTTTACCCAGTATGCCATGATTGCTGTAGATGAGGCAATGGCAGACTCAGGACTCGATCTTGAAAAAATCAATAAAGCAAGAGCAGGAGTAATTTGGGGATCAGGAATCGGAGGATTAAAAACATTCCAGGACGAGGTCACGGAATTTTCCAAAGGAGACGGAACACCAAGATTTAACCCTTTCTTCATTCCTAAAATGATCGCTGATATCAGCGCGGGTTTTATTTCAATCAAATACGGTTTTAGAGGTCCAAACTTTGTAACGGTATCTGCTTGTGCTTCTGCTACTAACGCTCTGATCGATGCATTTAATTACATCCGATTGGGTAAAGCTGATATTTTCATTAGTGGTGGTTCGGAAGCAGCTGTGACCGAAGCCGGTATCGGTGGATTCAATGCTATGAAGGCACTATCCCAACGAAATGACTCTCCTTCAACTGCATCAAGACCTTTTGACAAGGATCGCGATGGTTTTGTTCTTGGAGAAGGCGCAGGAGCTTTGATCCTGGAAGAACTTGAGCATGCAATAGCCCGTGGAGCAAAAATCTACGCTGAACTTGTTGGCGGAGGAATGACGGCAGATGCCTATCACATCACAGCACCTCATCCTGAAGGATTGGGAGCAAGCAGCGTGATGGAAATCACATTGGCAGATGCAGGTCTAAAGCCTGAGGATATCGACTACATTAATGTACACGGTACTTCTACTCCATTAGGTGATGTGGGTGAAACCAAAGCTATCCAGAAAATATTCGGAGAGCATGCTTATAAACTTAACATCAGCAGTACAAAGTCTATGACTGGTCACCTTTTGGGTGCAGCCGGTGCAGTGGAAGCGATTGCTTCTATTTTCGCCATCAACCATAGTATTGTACCGCCTACGATCAATCACTTTACAGATGATGAAGCATTTGATCCGGGATTGAATTTAACTTTCAACAAAGCGCAGAAAAGAGAAATCAACTACGCGATGAGTAATACCTTTGGATTTGGCGGTCACAACTGTTCTGTCATTTTCAAAAAATATAATTGATCTGGGTTTGAAACTCTTTCAACGACTCGGAATTCATTCGCTTTTCTACAGTACGAAGGATAAAAGGCTTGCTAACTCCATCAAAATGATGACAGGTAGCAGGCCTTTTAATTTATCCCTTTACAAGCTTGCTCTCACTCCGGCAGGACTTGGGGAAGAGACATCAAGGGGATTCAGGATTTCAAATGAGAGATTAGAGTTTCTCGGTGATGCTTTTTTGGGAGCTGTGATTGCGGAGCATTTATTTCAAAAATATCCCTACAGAGATGAGGGATTCCTGACCGAAACACGATCTAAGCTAGTCAACCGGGAAAGTCTCAACGAAACCGGAATCAAAATCGGACTCAGGAATGTACTGGATCAGGAAATCGGGGACCGCAGTTTCACCGGAAACAAGTCTCTATATGGGGACATGCTGGAGGCTTTTTTGGGCGCTATGTATCTTGACAAAGGATACAAATTCACCAAAAAATTCATCCTTTCCAGAATTTTGCTTCATGTGGATCTGGACGGAATGATCACCACAACGACCAACTACAAGAGCAAAATAATCGAGTGGTCGCAAAAGGAAAACAAACATGTTGAGTATAAAGTATTACAAATCAACGGTAACCAACGCTACAAAGAGTTTGTAATCTCATTGCAGGTAGATGAAAACGAAGTCTCGCAGGGAAAGGGAGCAACTAAGAAAAAAGCCGAACAAGATGCTTCTAAAAATGCCTGTGAAATTCTAAAAATTGCCACCTAGCCAGTTATTTTTACGGCCAATCCCCCAATAAAATGTCTTCAATAAAAATCGCAGGAGCCACACTCAACCAAACACCTCTGGACTGGAAGGGAAATTTGGAAAGGATAATAGGCGCGATCAATGAAGCCAAAGCTCAACAAGTTGAAATCCTTTGTTTTCCCGAATTGGCCATCACAGGCTACGGAAGTGAAGATTTGTTTTTAAGCTATTGGTATCCTCAAAAAGCAGTAGCCCAACTGGCAAAGCTTCTCCCTCATTGCGAAGGAATCACAGTTGCCATAGGCATTCCGATCAGAATACAGGAGAAAGTTTATAATACTGTCGCAGTCATTGAAAATTCAAAAGTCAAAGGTTTTGCAGCAAAGCAATTTTTGGCGATTGACGGAGTTCATTATGAATTCCGTTGGTTCACTCCATGGCCGGCAAATGAGGTCACAGAATTCGAATTCGAGGGTGAAAAAATCCCATTAGGCGATCTTACTTTTCACCATAAAGGCATTCATTATGGATTTGAAATTTGCGAAGATGCCTGGCGCGGATTAATCAGACCCGGCTACAGACTTTGCGAGCGCAAAGTAGATTTGATATTTAACCCCAGTGCCAGTCACTTTGCAATGGGAAAAACTAAAGAGCGAATCGAACTGATTCGGCAAAGCTCAAAAATGTTTGACTGCTACTATTGCTATGTCAATCTTCTGGGAAATGAAGCTGGTCGAATGATCTTTGATGGTGAAATTCTCCTGACAAAAGATGAAGAACTCATCGGCAGAAACGAATTGCTTTCATTTAAAGATTTTCAGGTTTTGAGCTTTGATCTCGAACCAAAAGTCCAAAAAATCGCTCCGATTATTTCAAAAGAAGAGGAATTTGTTCAGGCTTCTGCATTGGCACTTTTTGATTACCTGCGGAAAAGCAAAAGCAAGGGTTTTGTCCTTTCTCTTTCGGGAGGGGCTGACTCTTCATCCATTGCAGTATTAGTAGCTGAAATGGTTCGAAGAGGTCTGGCAGAACTTGGGCAACCGGTTTTCTGTGAGAAAATTGGGTTGACATGCAATCCTGAATCGCCTTTTTCAGAAAAAGAACTCGTGGGCAAATTACTTACGACTGCCTATCAGGGAACGAGAAATTCTTCAACTGACACATTTGAAAGTGCAAAAACCCTGGCGGAAAGCCTTGGAGCAGTTTTTTACAGTTGGACCATCGATGAGGAAGTAAGCAGCTACACCCAAAAAATCGAAACCGCAATTGGCAGAAAATTAACCTGGGAAAAAGACGATATCACGCTTCAGAACATACAGGCAAGAAGTCGCTCGCCGATCATCTGGATGCTTGCCAATCTGAACAATGCACTTTTGCTCAATACCTCCAACAGAAGTGAGGGAGATGTCGGCTACGCTACCATGGATGGTGACACGAGCGGCAGCATCTCTCCTATCGCAGCCGTAGATAAATTTTTCATCATTCACTGGCTCAGATGGGCTGAGAAAAACCTGGACAGACCTGGTTTGGCCTTAGTAAATTCCCTCCAACCGAGTGCAGAACTTAGGCCTCTGGAAAGAACTCAGACAGACGAAGCTGACCTGATGCCCTATTCAGTGATTGTCGAAATTGAAAAATTGGCCATTCGGGACAGAAGGTCTCCCATGGATGTTTACCTGATTTTGGCGGATGAACTTGACTTACCCGGGCCCGTTTTAAAAGAGTATATCAAAAAATTCTTCCGACTTTGGTCCAGAAATCAATGGAAACGCGAAAGAATCGCTCCTTCTTTCCATTTGGATGAGTTTAACATTGACCCAAAAACATGGTATCGGTTCCCTATTTTATCAGGAGGCTATGCCGAAGAACTAGAACTTTTAGATCAACTCTAACATAAACCACATGCTTGAATCTTTCCTTAGTTATGTAGTCTGGGATCCAAATCCTGCTGTTTTTTCAGGTTTTGAACGCCTTCGTTGGTACAGTCTGCTTTTCGCTTTGGGTTTTATTATTTCCCAGCAATTCATGGTTTACTTCTTCAGAACTGAAGGCCAAAAAGAAGAGCTGGTTGACAAATTGACCATCATCATGGTGTTGGCTACGATCATCGGAGCAAGATTAGGCCACGTCTTGTTTTATGAGCCTGAGAAATATTTGAGCAATCCGATTGATATTTTGAAAGTATGGGAAGGCGGCTTAGCCAGTCATGGCGCTGCGATCGCTATTCTATTGTCCCTTTGGTTTTATGCTAAAAGGACTCCCGGCCAAAATTATCTTTGGGTCCTGGATCGAATTGCTATTGTGACCGCCATGACCGGGGCTTTGATCCGATTTGGCAACCTGATGAATTCTGAAATAGGTGGAAAAGATACCGGAACAGATTCGGGATTTGTTTATGCCTGGGATGCGGAGGAGATTTTACAATCCTTGAAAGTTCCGGTGGAATCAATCGAAGCCTACAAACCGGAAGATCGAAGTGCTGAACTTCAGGGTAATGGAATTGTCCCTGTCAACATTGATCTGAAAATCACCAAAGGCAGTTATTCCATCGGAGATCTTGAATCTACTCTTCAACGAGATATAAAATACGCCCTCACCCAGTTCAATTCTTCCAAACAGTATCTGGCAGAGCCTTTGGAATCACCTTTGGACTTGACCATAGCGGATAAAGGAGATCATTATCTCGCCACTGTAAAAACCTTTGGCAGGGCCAAACACCCAACTCAGATTTACGAGTCAATTTCCTACTTGTTGATTTTCCTTGGTTTATTCGCAATCTGGTACAAATACACAGACAGAGTTCCTGAAGGGTTGCTTGTGGGCCTTTTCATGATTTTCATGTTCGGCATTAGATTTCTTTGGGAATTTTTCAAAGAAACTCAGGTCGATTTTGAGAAAGATATGGCTCTCAACATGGGACAGATCCTCAGTATTCCTTTGGTTACAGGTGGAGTGATTCTTGTAATCCTGGCTTTGAAAAAAGGGCTAAAACCTGTAAAAAGTTAAGGAACTGGGTCATGCCCGTGTCCTCCCCAGGGGTTGCAACTTGCAATCCGCTTTATTCCAAGCCAACCGCCTTTGAAAACTCCATGTTTCAAAATGGCCTCTTTGGTGTATTGGCTGCATGTCGGAGTATATCGACAGCTGTTGGGAAGTAGTGGTGAAATTGTATACTGATACACCAAAACTGGAAATATGGCTATCTTTCGGATAATGTCTTTTACCATAGATTCGCCCGGAAGGGCTGAGTTTCGTGAGTAACCAAAAATAATCAAACTGAATTCCCATTTGCATCCTCAATTTTTAAATATCCTCATTTCATTCACTTTGGTGATGTGCTTTTGGTTGGGATGCAACAATACCGCTGCTATTGCCCAAACAGACACCAGTTTGGAACCTGCTGCTCAAACTACCCCCGAGCGGGTGAAAGTGAATAATGTTTTTATCATTGGCAATGAGAAAACCCAAAAGTCAGTAATCCTTCGTGAGTTGGACTTTACGACTGATTTCTTTTACGACTGGGAGACATTTATGGGGATTCTAGTAGCTGATCAGAAAAAAATCTACAACCTCCGCCTTTTTACTTCCGTCGAAATCACCCCCCTGATTGTCGGTCCGGAAGAAATTGAAGTGTTGATTACGGTTAAAGAGCGATGGTATATTTTGCCTTCTTTAATTTTTCAACTTGCCGATCGAAACTTTGCAGAATGGTGGACTAACCAAAATCATGACTTTTCCAGGGTCAATTTTGGGATGAAACTTAACCATAGCAATGTGGGCGGAAGAAATGAAAAATTGCGCTTCTCCGGGCAATTAGGATTTACAAAAGCAATTGATTTTCAATACAGCATCCCTTTTATCGATAAGAATCAAAAGCATGGTTTAGCTTTTCAGTTTACTTTGTTCGATCAAAAAACTCTTGCTATCAAGTCTGAAAATAACCGACAAGTCTTTTACACATCGGATGCTGAAGATGTGCTTCGCAAAAATATGTCTGCCGGGATTAGGTACACGTATCGAAGGACATTTTACAACACGCATCATTTCACATTGGGATACAACTCCACTTGGGTAAGCCCGTTGGTTTTGCAGCAAAATCCTGACTATTTCCAGCATGGATCCAATAAGCTTCGGTATATGTTTGCGACCTATTCCTTTCGACATGACAAAAGGGATAATGTCGCTTACGCTACTCAAGGGGAACTTCTCCAGCTTTCAGCGACCAAATACGGGATCTTATTTGTGAATGAATTGGACGAGGTGGAAGTGAATGTAGTTGCAAACAAGTATTTCAAACTCAGCGATAAATTCAATTTCAACACCGGCCTGACTGCAAACTGGTTTTTGAGTGTGCAGCAGCCTTACACATTGGTCAGAGGTATTGGATACAACCCCAATTTCATCAGAGGATACGAATTAAATGTCATCGAAGGACAGCAGTTGTATGTTCACAAAAACAGCTTCCGTTGGAAATTTGTAGACTGGGCAATCGATATTTCAACCCTTGTCCCGCTTGAGCAATTCAGCACGATTCCGATCCGCTTATACTGGAGTGCAAATTTTGACCATGGCTACGTCAAAGACAGAAACGGTATTCCTGATAATGCCAGGCTGACAAATCAGTATCTTTTTGGATATGGTACCGGAATAGACCTGGTAGGATTTTATGATGCGGTGTTCCGATTTGAATACTCGAGAAACGATCAGAAAGAAGGCACGTTCTTCTTCAACTTCAGAACGCCGTTTTAATTAGCATCTTTTCTTTTTCAATTCATTGATAATCGATTGATTTTTAATCAAATAAATAAGTATTACTATTTTTTTTCTAATTATTTAACTAATTTACTATTCGTTTTTTTCCCCGAATAGATGAAGCATTCAATTTTTTTCTGCTTCCTGTTTTTGGTTTTTTCATCTCTAAAAGCCCAAACAGATCCCCTGACCCAATCGCATGGAGCCAGAAGTCAATCCTTGGGAAATCTCCGCGTAAACCTTTCTGACTCCTGGGCTTATTTCAACAACATCGGCTCTCTGGACAGAATCGCAGAGTCCGAACTTTCCGTGGGGTACGATCATCGATTTGGTTTGAATGAACTCAGCACTTTTGATCTGGTCGGTGCATGGAAAAATAATTTCGGGACTATCGGTTTTGGAGTTTCCAGATTCGGAGGAATTCTTTTCAATCAGCAATCCTTGGGGATTGGATTTAGCAATCAACTCGGAATCGTTAGTATTGGAATGAAAGCCGAATGGTTTCAAACTCAAACCGAAGGCTTTGGTACCGGAAATGCGCTTCTTTTAAGCCTGGGCGGAGTAGCAGAATTAAGTCCGCAATTTTTCATGGGAGCAAATATTTCGAATATCAATCGGGGTAAAATCAGCAAAAACTCTGAAGAAAGATTACCCACTGCCATTCAAATGGGAATCACCTATCGTCCTGTGCCCCAACTTAATATTCACCTCGAAGCAGAGAAAGACATTGAAATAGATCCTACGGTCAAAGCAGGTTTAGAATATGCCTTTCGGGAATGGCTTTGGCTGAGAGCCGGAGCAAATACAAATCCGGGACGCGTATTTTTTGGTTTTGGATTGAAACCCGGTCGATTTCAGATTGATTATGGCTTTGGTCAAAATTCTGCCTTGGGAAGTACCAATCACGTCAGTCTTGGAATGCGATGGGAAAAAGACTGACTCAATTCTCATTTCTGATTTTCATCCTGATTTTCCCAATCCGGAGTTTTGGACAAGTTCCACCCAGGCCAGAAATCGATCCTAAAACTTTTGTTGAAAGATTGTTTCCTGTTCCGGAGGAAGACTTGGATTACGAATCGATTTACGAGGTGCTTTTTCAGCTTTACCTGAATCCGATAGACATCAACCGGGCAGATGCGGAAGTTCTTCAGGCGACTTACCTCCTCAATCCTGCGCAGATTAGCAATCTTATCAGCTATCGGAATAAGTTCGGCGCATTGATTTCACTTTATGAATTGCAGGCTGTTCCGGGGTTTGATCTTAACACAATCGATCGGATACTTCCATTTGTCACTTTGGGCGAATCCCTCAACCGATCTCAAAACTTCCTGACCAGGCTTAAGAATGAAGAGCAGTCCTACCTCCTATTCAGACATCGCAGAATATGGGAAACCCGCAGAGGATTTACCGAACCGGATACCAGCAGTTCAGGAGCAATCAGTTCGCGATATATCGGTGATCCCAATGAATTCTATCTTCGATTTCGAATTCAGCACTCCAGGGATTTCAGCTTGGGAATTACGCTCGACAAAGATCCCGGAGAGCAATTTACCTGGGATACTAAAACTGCCCGGTATGGTTTCAATTTCTTTTCCTTCCACTTCACCCGCTACTTTGTCGGGAAATGGAAAATCATAAGTCTGGGTGATTTCCAGGCTTCTTTTGGTCAGGGATTAGTTTTCGGAGCAGGCTATACTTTGGGAAAAGGCGCCGAAACTGTCCCAACGATCAGACGTAGCAGCTTTGGTATTTTGCCTTACACCGCGGCTTTGGAGTTTGGCTTTTTCCGGGGAGTCGGTGCAACTTACCAGCTAAAAAACTGGCAAATGAGCCTCATTTCATCATTTGTACCAAGAGATGGGCGGAGTCAGGCGGAACTCGATTCCGTAGGAAATGAACAAAGCATCATCAGCTCATTCAATCAAAGCGGGCTGCACCGTACTCAAAGCGAGCTTTCGACTAAAAGCCGTTTTAGTGAATTGAGTCTGGGGGGAAATACCCAATATTCTCATCCTTCTGGAAAGTTTCAGGCAGGGACTAATATTCTTTTCACCCGCTTCAATCAAACCTGGATAAGGGATTCACAGGTTTACAATCAATTCGAATTTGCCGGGCAAAGCAATGCAGTTGGGAGCTTGTACTTCAACTACAACTGGAAGAATTTTTACTTGTTTGGAGAGTCGGCCATTTCGCAATCCGGTGGAAAAGGAACCGTACTCGGGTTTGTTAGCAGCCTGAGCAAGCAGGTTGATTTCTCTTTGCTTTGGAGAAAATACGATCGGGATTTTCATAGCTTTTTCTCGAATGGATTTGCTGAAAGCACACGACCATATAATGAACAAGGAGTCTATATGGGAATCGAACTCCGCCCTTCTACCCGGTGGAAAATCAATGGCTATTACGATTACTTTAGATTTCCATGGCTAAAATACAGGATCTATGCACCATCGGTTGGCTCCGAGTGGATCGCAAGAATTACCTATCGACCATCCAGAAATTTATCTGCCTTTATCCAAATCAGGGAGGAAAAGAAGGACCGAAACATCCCGGACAGCGGTGAACCCAGCCTTACTTATCGTGTACTTCCGCTTACCAAAATCAATGGATTGGTCAGTCTGGAATACCATGTTACAAAATCCCTATTTCTCAGATCGAGGATTTTATTCAGTCGGGTAGATTTCAATTCAGAAAAAACGAATGGTTTTATGATCCTCCAGGATGTCCAATACGGGCAACAGCGATGGAGAATAACTTCCAGAATCGCACTTTTTGATGCGGAAAATTATGATAACCGATTGTATGCATTCGAAAACAATGTGCTTTGGACGTTTTCCATTCCGGCCTTTTCAGGCCAAGGCTTGCGTTATTACCTGATTGGCCAATACAACTTCAATCCAAGACTGACCAGCTACATTCGATTTGCCCGCACCAGCTATACCGATCGGGAATCGATCAGCTCCGGCCTCCAAACCATCGAAGGGCCGCGCCAAACCGAAACAACAATTCTCCTTCGGTATATGCTGCACCGGTAATATTCCATCAATGGCGTAATTTGGAACTGGTTTTTTGATAATTTACTGCCAAACCAACGAAGCATGATCAGAATCCTACACACTGCTGTTATTTTTCTTTTTTCTGTCTCCATCTCACTTGCTCAGACACTCGACCTGACCAAGATGACCAAGAAAGAAGGCTTTATCCCATTCTTCCTCGATGAGGAAAAAGGCAAAATCTACCTTGAAATCGACAAGCTCGACAGCGAGTTTCTCTATGTCAACTCTCTCACTGCCGGTATCGGCTCCAATGACATCGGCCTTGACCGCGGACAATTGGGAGATACCCGGATTGTCGAGTTTCGCAAGACCGGAAACAAACTACTCCTGGTGCACAAAAACCTGGACTTCCGTGCTTACTCTGACAATCCCGCCGAAGTGCAATCCATCAAAGATGCTTTTGCAGAATCGGTGCTTTGGGGATTTGAAATCGCTCAGAATAATGGAGGAAAGCTGATCGTGGACGCCACCAACTTCTACATGCAGGATGCGCACGGTGTGAGTGAAACACTTGCCCGAAGCCGTCAGGGAACATTCAAAACCGATGCAAGTCGCTCAGCCCTGTATTATCCCATGATCAAAAACTTCCCTAAAAACACGGAGGTAGAAGCCACCATCACGCTCACAGGTCAGGCTACCGGAGCAAATCTTCGGTCAGTAACCCCCACTCCGGATGCAGTGACTGTCCGCCAGAGACATTCGTTTATCGAGCTTCCCGACAATAATTATAAGCCAAGGACTTTTGATCCAAGAGCCGGTTACGGAAGTATTTCCTACATGGATTTTACCACTCCGATCTCCGAGCCGATCGTGAAGCGCTTTATCGCAAGACATAGATTAGAGAAAAAAGATCCGAATGCAGCCGTTTCGGAGGCAGTTGAGCCGATCGTGTATTACCTGGACCGGGGAACTCCTGAGCCGGTTGCTTCAGCTCTGATCGCGGGTGGAAACTGGTGGAATCAGGCCTATGAGGCTGCCGGTTTTAAGAATGCATTCCGCGTAGAACTTGCTCCGGAAGGAATGGACCTGATGGATGTGCGATACAACGTGATTCAATGGGTTCACCGATCCACTCGTGGCTGGTCATACGGGGCGAGCGTTCGTGATCCCCGAACCGGCGAAATCATGAAAGGCCATGTTTCTCTTGGTTCTTTGCGCGTAAGACAAGATTATCTGATTGCGCAGGGACTTTTGCAGCCTTTCGAAGAGGGAAAACCTGCTGATCCAAAAATGTTGGAAATGGCAATTGCGAGATTGGAACAATTATCCGTTCATGAGATCGGTCACACCATCGGTTTGGCACATAGCTATGCTACCTCTGCCAACAGCCGGTCTTCGGTGATGGACTATCCCTATCCTGTCATCTCAGAAAATGTAAAAGGCGAACTGGACCTGAGTACAGCATACGATGATAAAATCGGTGATTGGGACAAATGGGCAATCAAATACGGCTATGAGATTCCTGCTGCAGGAGTAAATGAGGAAGAGTTTTTGAAGAAAATGCTCGAAGACACGTATTCCGCAGGTCATGAATTTATCACAGATTCTGACTCACGTGATCCAAGCGGCGTGCATCCCCGCTCCCACCTTTGGGACAATGGAGCTTCGGCTCCTGCGGAATTGATGCGAATGCTAAAGCTGAGAGAAAACAGGCTGAAAACTTTCGGCTTGAATGCAATTCGCGAAGGTCAGCCGGAAGCAATGCTGGAAGAAGTTTTGGTTCCCCTATTCCTGATGCATCGCTATCAGGTAGAAGCTACCGGCAAATTGATCGGCGGTCTGGATTATTCTTACAAAGTGAAAGGCGATAATCAGCCCGGACATTCATGGGTTCCTGCGAAAGACCAGCAGGATGCTCTCAATGCACTTCTTTACTCAATTGCTCCAAATCAATTGGAAGTTCCTGCGCATATTCTGGCTTTGATTCCTCCACGTCCATTCGGATACGGAAGAACCCGGGAGACTTTTGTACCAAGAACAGGTCCGGTCTTCGATCCGATTGCACCTGCGGAAAGTGTGGTTGATTTAGCATTCAGCTTTATGTTTGAAGGTGGCAGAGCCAACAGAATTTACCTGCAAAACCTTCAGGACAATTCACTTCCGGGCTTTGAGACGATGCTCAATCAAATCAGCACGCAGGTATTTTCAAGCACCGTTCCCACTGGTCTCAAGGCCGAAATCAAATTGATGACAGAAGCCAAATTGGTGGATCATCTGATAGCTTTGTCCAAAAATGCGGATGTTTCCAACTCAGTTCGGGCGATCACCCGAAACCACTTAGACAGATTGCAAAATGGATCAGGACCTGCAGGAAGCGGAGGATTAGAAGCCAGAGGAGCGGCCAATTCCTTGCTTGCAAGCCATTCAAAATACCTGGCTGAAAAGATCGAAGCATTTCTTGACTTGCCTATGGAACTGACGGCTCAGGAAAAGTTGAAAGTGCCGGATGGCGCACCGATCGGTTCGGATGATATGAGCTGCGATTTTGATTTTGAGTTCTGAGTCAAAAAGTAAACAAGAATTTATGGAGCCGGAAGTCAAAACACTTCCGGCTTTTTATTTGGTTATGGTAAGAAAGTGTACATACATAAAATAATAATATGTGTATTCGGTTGATTGCATGTGACAATAAAAAATTCTGAATAAATTTCCCCTCGACTTTGCTCGGGGACCGAATTTAAATCTTGAGTCTGGGGAGAGGGATGGAATGCGGCGGTGCCGCATTCCATCCCTCTCCCTCTAAACTATTAACCTCCGGAGGCCGAGCGCCCGCCTCCCGGAGGGCAGGTAGTCGAGGCCAGATTGAACATATGTGCATGATTACAGATACACATAAATAATAAAAACAGGTCGCTTTTAGGTTTCTCCTTTTTGTCTTTTTGAATAGAAATTTTTACCTAAATCACTGATTCTTAAGTATTCTTCATTGACACTACTTCTTTTTTACCCGATTCCAAAAAGCTCGTCTGTCCAGTTCCGGAATCGATTTATTATAGATTTCAAGACTTCCTGAAATCTTAAATCTTTTTGAGCTTTTTGAGCCTATCAAAGCCCCGACAGCGCCTCCTGCCACAGCGCCAGTATAAATTCCTACCAATGGATCAATATCATAAGTTGTTCTTGAACCAGAGGATGGCCCAAATAGCCCATAGTAGGGATTACCATAGGTGGTTTCTTCAGTAGAAAAAGAAATTGCTAGGCCTGTAAAATATCCTATTACCATACCGAGCACCATTCCTTTTGTTCCTGCCTTTACTTTTTTCAATTCGATAGATTCAATGTTTTGGATTGAAAATCCGGTTACCGGAAAAACCTGATTCATTGACTCCACCTTTTTAGCATCCGACTGAGCGAGATACACAGAATCTCCGTCAATCTTCCAAAGAAACCCACGCTCAGATTTGGAGCCATCGAGAGTAGTTACCCAGGCTTGCCATCCTTTTTTGTTGAAAGAAAGGGGTTGCTTCCTTTGAGAAAAACCCTGAAAAGAAATTACCAAAGTCATAACGAGAAGAAAAAACTGCTTTTTCATAACTAGTATGTTTTATTTATTTCCAGGAATTGGAGCCAGTCTGCAAGGCAGGTACTCTTAGTGTATTCTATACCGGCTTTTTTATGAACCTGAAAAAAGTAATTCATTAATTATCACTTAGATATTTTCGTTGGATTTTTTGATAAATAAGCCCTTTTCTCTAATTCCATTCGAACACGATCAAAATTGGATGAAGAATTTTCAATGTAAAATTTCTCATAATCAGGCCCGATTGCATTGCCAATTATTGCTCCAATTCCAAAACCTAACGCTGTAAATCCGAATGCCAAAGGAACAGTGTCCTCAGGATAATCGGGAAATCCTGCAATTAAAAAAATCCCAAAAACAGCTCCCGGTAATGCTCCTACTTTAGCTCCTTGTCCGGTTGCTTTGCGGATTGAATCTCTATTGAGCGTTTTTATTAATTGAATTGAAAGAATTGAAAGGGATTTTAAGGAAAGAATCTCTATCGGAACTTTAGGTGTTCTTTGTTCATAATGAGCCAAAAGGACAGAATCCTGGTCAATCCTATACAGCAGCCCCTTTTCGATGGACCCATCAGAAAGATAAATCTTAGCCTTAAATGTGTTTTGATTTACAGAATACTCTTCCTGTACTTCTTGCGAAAAAGTAGAAACTGTTACTAGAAGGAAGAAAAAAAGGAATAAGATCAGATTTTTCATAGGAATGAAGTTTTAGTGGATGAAGTACCATTTAGTGCAGCCAAATTCATAAATGCCATTTTGTCAAGTTCGAAAATCATCTCATCGGGATTTTATTGACTTCCTGAAGTTTGAAGTTTTTCATGGCTATTTTCTTTTTAGGAATTTAGAAAAAGTGCAGTTTATCCACTTGCTGATATATCCTAATCCGGGTTTTTTCTTTTGCAGTAATTACTTTCATAAACCTCTACATTTCAGAATATTTGCAGAAATTGATAATCGACAACTCTTAATTTTTTAACTATGAGCGATTCCAAAAAAAGATGCTTTGTGGTCATGGGCTTTGGCACAAAAACCGACTACGTGAACGGACGCAAACTGGACCTCAATAAGTCCTACAGGCTGCTGATCAAACCGGTACTGGAAGCTAAAGGAATAGAATGTGTTCGCGCGGATGAAATCACACATTCCGGTTCCATCGATGTGCAGATGTATGAGGAATTGCTCCAGGCAGATGTAGTTGTTGCGGACCTTTCTACTGCAAACCCGAATGCTCTTTACGAACTGGGAATTCGCCATGCGCTAAGACCCTATACCACCATCGTGATTTCTGAGGATAAACTCACATATCCTTTCGACCTGAATCATATATTAATCACGAGCTATCAGCATCTGGGTGACGCCATCGACTACGAGGAAGTGGAGAGATTCAGGGCAACTTTGGGAAAATTGATCGATTCGGTCATTGACAAAAAAGAACCCGACAGCCCTGTTTATACTTATCTGAATTCGCTCGTCCCCCCACAAATCAAGGAAGAATTGGAAAAGGCAATTGAGGAAATGCCTGCAAGAGGAGCTGATCCGGTCAATCCCGGGGTGGGTAAGGCTCTTTCGTTGATCATTCAGGAAGCGGAAGATGCGATCGAAACCAAGGAATTTTCGAAGGCTCGCGAATTATTCCAATCAGCAGTTTTGCTTTCGCGCTCGACCTCTGGCCAGCAAGACCCCTACCTGATTCACAGGCTTGCATTTTGCACCTATAAGGCTGCCGAACCAAACCTGGTCAGCTCGCTTTACAAGTCTCTCATCCTCCTGGAATCCATCAATCTGGCACATACCAACGATCCCGAAACCGTCTCTGCGGCTGGCGGCGTTGAGAAAAAGCTTTACGAGAATGGAGAAGGTGACGATCATCTCGAAAATTCGATCCTTTATTTTCAGCGAAGCTATTATCTCCTCAATAATCGGTACAATGGGATTAATCTTGCCATGACATTAGTCTACCACGCCACTTCAAAGCTTGTGCAATCGGATCACGAACGTATCGCAGATTTGGTATTTGCCCAGCGCACCTGGAAACGGGTACTTTATTTGTGTGATCGGGATTGGCCGGTTATCCTGACTAAGGAAACCAATGATGCACTTTTGAGCCAGGGAACAAAGGAATCACTGGACATGCAGGAATATTACGATGCTCAGAAGTTTTGGATAACTGTAAATCGTGCTGAAGCTTCGTTCGGTTTAGGGAGATTTGATGACTCCAACAAGTACCAGGAAGCTGCAAAAAAAATGCCCCATCCAGCCTGGATGGGGGAAAGCTTTACCGATCAATTGGGTAAATTGAGGGCTGAATTAACAAAAATTGGTCACTTGCTTGAACCTGTCTGGAAGTCACCTACTTAAGAATAAAAGTTAACCAACTTATGCTGAACCCACTATTGGCGGATTTCGCCACTCCTTTTGATACTGCTCCATTTCATCTGATCAAACCTGAACACTACCTGCCTGCTGTCCAAAAAAGCATCGAGGAAGCGAAAGCAGATATCTCCAAAATCAAAGCTGAAGTTCTCCCCACTTTTGAAAATACAATCGAGGCCCTTGATCGATCCGGCAAAAGACTAAGCATCATCAATGCAATATTTTTCAATTTGAACTCAGCAGAAACAAACGAGGAAATCCAGAAACTGGCGAGGGAAATCTCTCCGTTGCTGACTCAGCACTCAAACGATATTTTGCTGGATCAAGAATTATTTCAGCGAGTTGCGCAAGTTTTTTCCCAAAAAGAAACTCTTGGGCTAAATCCTGAGCAAACCACTCTGCTTGAAAAAACCTATAAAGCGTTTGTCAGAAACGGGGCTAAGCTCAGTTCTGAAAAGGCTGATGAAATGAGGAATATCGACCAGGAACTGGCTCAACTCAGTTTGAAATTCGGTGAAAATGTACTCGCCGAAACCAATAAATATGTGCATTTTGTCTCTGATGAAAGCGAGCTGGAAGGTCTTCCGGATGGAATCAAAGAAGCTGCCGCACAAATAGCAGAGGAGAAAGGCGAACCTGGAAAATGGGCTTTCACCCTTGATTACCCAAGCTACGTACCGGCGATGACCTATGCAAAAACCCGGGAATTGAGAAAAATCTTGTTTCAGGCATATAATACCAAATGTGCTAAAGGTGATGAACTGGACAATCAGCAAATCATCAAAGACATCTTGAATCTGAAATACAAACGGGCAAATCTTCTTGGCTACGCGAGTCATTCGGATTTTGTCCTGGAAGAAAGAATGGCAAAAACTCCAACTGAAGTTCTTTCATTCCTGGGATCCCTATTGGAAAAAGCAAAGCCAAAAGCTGAGGCAGAAGTCAAAGAAGTAGCTGCTTTTGCAAAGGAGCTGGATGGAATCGAAACGATCGAGCGTTGGGATTTTGCCTATTATTCTGAACTTTTGAAGAAAGCTAAATATGAATTGGATGACGAAATCCTCCGTCCTTATTTCCAATTAGAAAAAGTAATCGAAGGCGTTTTTCAAACAACTCAAAAACTTTACGGACTTCAGTTTATCCCAAATAAAGACATTCCGGTTTATCATCCGGAGGTCACTGCTTACGAAGTCCGAGATCGGGAAGGAAAGTATTTATCGATATTCTATGCAGACTTTTTCCCAAGATCCGGCAAACGAAACGGTGCATGGATGACGAGCTATCGTGGTCAAAGTGTCGAAAATGAAGAAGATCACCGTCCTCATATTTCGATTGTCTGCAACTTTACCAAGCCAACTAAGACCAAGCCGAGTCTCTTGACTTTCAACGAAGTCACTACACTTTTCCATGAGTTTGGACATGCGCTGCATGGTATGCTCGCCAAAGGAACTTACGAATCATTAACCGGAACGAGCGTCTATTGGGACTTTGTGGAGCTTCCTTCTCAAATCTTCGAAAACTGGTGCTACGAAAAAGAATGTCTGGATCTTTTTGCGCAGCATTATGAGACGGGAGAAAAAATTCCTTCCGAATTGATCGATAAAATCAAGAATGCTGCAAACTTCCAGCAAGGATATATGACGGTAAGACAGATCAGCTTCGGGTTACTCGACATGGCTTTTCACAGCCGTAATCCTAAGACTATCGAAAACATAGCAGACTTTGAAAAGGAAATCATGAAGAGAACTGACCTGCTTCCTAAAGTTCCGGGAATGCTGATGAGTACTTCATTTTCCCATATTTTCCAGGGGGGTTATTCTTCCGGCTATTATAGCTACAAATGGGCTGAGGTGTTAGATGCAGATGCATTTGAGCTTTTCCAGGAAAAAGGAGTTTTTGATCCGGAGACTGCGGAGGCTTTTCAGAAAAATATTCTCTCTGCAGGCGGAAGTGAACACCCTTCAATCCTTTATGCCAGATTCAGGGGAAGAGCTCCAAAACAAGAAGCCCTTCTCAAGCGAGCCGGATTGTTGCAACCCTGATTTGAAATCAAAGCCTATCCACCTATATTTTAAGAGTATTCTTTATCTCTCACCTTATGGTTTCTCAAAAATTTTATTTGCCGCCTTATCTGAAAGCGCTATCAGTGATGCTGTTCATTATTGTACTGGTATTTTTCCTGATAATTGGCAAAGGCTTGTTGATTCCTCTATTTATGGGAGGCTTTTTTGCAGTGTTGTTTACCCCCATGACCAATTGGATGGAAAGCAAAAAAGTACCAAGAATCCTTTCAACCATACTTGCACTTTTACTAATGATTGCTTTGGTCGGAGGATTAATAGCCTTCGTGATTGGTAATGTGACAAGTTTTACCAGAGATTTTGAAAACGTTTCCGGACGAGTTCAGCAAGTCGCCCGGCAAATAGATACATGGACATTGCAGACATTAGGAATAGACGAAAATCTGGATGAAAAGGCCACTTCTGAATACATAATGAGTTTAGTGGATGAAAACAGCAAAAGCATTTCGGCTTTCCTTATAAAAGCTGTCGGTTCACTAACAGGAGTGATTCTTATTCCTCTGTTTATGTTCTTTTTCCTCCTCTATCGAGATCATTTAACTCAGGTAATTATCAGCATTTATCGGGACAAAGATTCTGCTTTAGTGAAGTTAAGAATCGCCGGCCTGAGAAAAGTGATTCTGAATTATATCGTGGGAGTGGGAAAAGTAATGGTGATTTTGGCAATTTTGAACATATCTGCCTACACCGCATTAGGAATTAAGCATGCGATATTTTTCGGCGTAATCGGAGCAATCTTAAATATCATTCCCTATGTCGGGCCATTTTTCGGAGTCTTGCTGCCGATTGTTTACTCTTTTCTGACAAAGGATAGTTTGTTCTATCCGATAGCTATTCTGGTGATTTATCAGGTCATTCAGATGATTGAGGGCAATTACCTCACCCCAAAAATCGTGGGGGGAAATGTCAATCTGAACGCCTTTGTTACTTTGCTTGGGCTATTGGTTGGAGGAACTATTTGGGGAGTTGCGGGTATGATCCTGGCAATTCCAGTGATGGCGGTCCTTCGTGAGATATTTGACCTGAATGATTCTACTAAGCCATTTGCCCTTCTTTTGGGTGAAGAAAAAAACAGAACCCAAACCTGAGAAAAATGAAATTTCAGAATAGCCTATTCCTGTTTCTATTGATTTTAGCTTCCTTTTCCTGCGATTCTTTGGAGGATAAAAAGGGACGTTTTCTTTTAAAAGGGAACGAAAAGCTTAAAGAAAATGACCCCAAAAGTGCGATAGATTTTTACACTGAGGCATTAGAACTTGACTCAACTTATTCAGACGCGTATTACAATAAGGCGATGGCCCATTTGCGCCTGAATCAATCGGAGGAGGCTATTTCAGACTTTAGTTTGGCTATCAAATACCAGGACACTTATGTCGAGGCTTATTTTCAAAGAGGATTGAGCTATCTCGACAATGGTGAATTTTACAAAGGTCGGGAAGATGCGCAATGGCTGATAGCCAATGATAGTGAGAATTGGAAAAGTCATTTTCTGAATGGATTGGTAGAGGAGAAACTCAAGAATTACCCTGAGGCTTTGACTTCATTTGAAAAAGCTTTTGAATTAAATCCTACGAATTCGGACCTATTGGTTAATCAGGCCACAATTCTATTTTATCAAAAGGGGTATACTTCCGCCCAAAAACTAATTGACCAAGCTGAGAAAATAAATCCAAATGAACCTAATCTCCATAATCTCAGATCGATGATTTTATTTGATCTGGGCAATTATGCGGAGGCACTTCAATCCGTAGAAAAGGCAATTAACATTGACAATCAACAGGCCTACTTTTACAACAATAAAGGATTGTATCTACTCTTTCTGGATAAACCTGAGGAAGGATTGGATCTAATCAACCAAAGCATTCAAATGGATCCTAAAAACCCATTTGCTTTGAGGAATAAAGGGATTTATTACGTGATGAAAGGAGACAAAATTTCTGCTCTTCAATATCTTGATGAGCTCTATAAAAATTATCCTGAAATGGATTTACTAAAAGAATACCTGGAAAAGGCTCAGGCTCTGTGATTCTTTTCTGAAACTACCTCTCTGATTTTCTTAAGCAATTCTGCTGCGTCGATAGGTTTTGCAACGAAACCATCGAATCCGCATTCGTCAATCCTTTCCAGGATTTCCAACTTTGCAGCAGCCGTCAGGGCAATTACCGGGGTTTGAGAAAACTTTTTTATCTCTTTTGTAGCATCAAAACCATCCATTACCGGCATCTGAATATCCATCAGGATACAATCAAACTTCTGGTCTTTGGCAGCCTTGACAGCTTCTTCACCATTTACTACCCGATGAAATTCAAAACCCCATTTTTTAATAATCTTTCCCAAAACCAACGCATTCACATCATTATCCTCTGCCATGAGAAGATTCAGGTGATTGGCAGGAACTACCGGACCATTGCCTTTTGAAGGTATTTCATTTTGGCTTTCGCTCAGGTCAAATTCCAAATCAAAATAGAATGTACTTCCCTTTCCTGCTTCAGATTGGAGGGCAATAGCACCTCCCATTAAATTTAAAAGTTTACGAGTGATTGACAATCCCAGTCCGGTGCCTCCGTATTTGGTACTGAATGTTGGCTTTACCTGGTCGAAATCGTTGAAAATCATCTCCTGATTTTCCGGAGCGATTCCGATTCCATTATCCTTCACTTCAAAATAGACTTTGGCTTTATCATTCTTAATCTCTTTCAATTGAACTTTAACATCCACATTTCCTTCATGAGTAAATTTCAGGGCATTCGTAATCAGGTTATTCAATACCTGCGAAAGACGGGTTTTGTCACCCTTCACCCAAATTCCTAAACCGTCTGATAAGTGAAGCTCAAGCACATTTTTGCTGTCTCTGGCGTGGAATGCAAGTCCCTTTATAATCTGGCTTACCAGTTCTTCAAGTTGGAAAGGAGTTTTCTCGATGGTTAATTTACCTGCTTCAATTTTTTGGAAATCCAGTAAATCATTGATCATTATGATCAGATTGTCCACTGCGAAGTTTATGGTATTAAGAGCTGTTTTTTGATGCTCGGTTGGTTGCTCCTGAAGCAATGAATACGTAGAACCAGAGATGGCATTCAGTGGAGTTCTGAGTTCATGACTGATCATCGATAAGAAATCAGACTTGATCTGATTCGCTTTTTCAGCCACCTTTCTTGCTTCGTCCAATTTGGTCTCAAATTGTTTTTGCTCACTGATATCGGTGAGATATCCATACCAAACCATGTCTCCATTTTCCAGGGATTGAGGTCGGGCAGCTCCGAGAATCCACTTATACTCGTTAGATTCTACGTTAGTTTTTACCCGGAATTGACATTGCCAAGGTTGCTGCTTTCTCGCTGAAGCAACTGAAGTCATGATTACGTTTGGCAAATCCATTGGGTGTACCCGGGAAATAGCTACCGAAATATCCGTGAATTGGCCCATTTCGTCAGCTTTCAATCCCAGAACTGAACCTATTCCTTTGGAAAGGAAAGAGAAACTCAACTTACCCTCTGTGTCCAGGACAAGCTGATAAAGGCCACCTGGAACCTGCTCAGTGAGGTTCATCAGGAAGTCACCACTTTCTTCAAGAGTTTTCTCAAGCGTAACTTTTTCTGAGATATTATTAAAGGAAAGCTGGATATAAGACTTGTCGTCAAGGCTGGTCAATTTGGAAGCGACTTCAAGCGTCAATTGCTTCCCAGCCGGGCTAATTAACAGCGAAGAAAATTTTCTTACTTTCGGGCCCGCTTCTCCTACCTCTATCCATTCCTTCCACTGATCTGCTTCTTCAAAAAAGGCACTCAAATCTCTCAAATGAGCTATTTTTTCATTCTCCTCAAGTCCAAACAGTTTTCTGCCCTCTTCATTAAATAAGAATACCTCTCCTGATTGAGTGACTATTAAAAGTGCTTCCGGAGAATCAAAAAGCAGTTTTTCATGAAGTTTGATTTTTTGCTGAAGTTCAATTCCAGGACTCTCATCCCAAACAATCCCTATTACTTCAGCTGCCTTTTCTCCTTTGATCGAAGGATCGGTTTTGACCGCGAAATGAAGCGTTTCACTCGAAGAATCTTCGATTTGAAAAGAGAAATCAAGCTGTTTCTTCTCTGTTTTCAATGAAAACAATTGACCCTGAAAAGCATTTTGAATTTGGTTATCAACACCTTTCAGATCCTTTTTTAATTCAATGGTATTCGAACAATTCAGAATTAATGAAGAGGCGGTATCGAAAGTCAAAATATCTAAGGCTGAATCATACTGCCATGTACCCATTTTTACATGATCCGGCGCCAGGTTCTTGAGGGCTATTATTTGTGCTTCTTTTTCCTTCTTTATAGCTTTCTCTGAGCCATCTCTTGCGATGATAAAAAATCTGTCCTCTGTGAACTGTACGGAACACTCCAGATATCTATAGCTACCATCCTTGCCCTTAAATCTTGTGTTGAATAAACCTAATCGCTCAACTTCACCTGTTTGATTCCAAATGGCTCGAACTTGCTCCAAATCATCTTCATGGATAAAGGAACACAAAGAGGTATTTAACAATTCTTCAACCCCATAACCCAAAACAGGCTGAACAGCCCCATTCAGGTAAGTCAGATAATCATGCTGCCCGATAGCAATAAGGTCAAGACTTGCTTTGAAAAACTGTTGGGCTTCTTTCTTACTGGGTAACCCCTGGGTACGAACTTCCTTTCCTTTGTAAAATAGGAAAAAGTTGGAGGAGCTTTCCTGGGGCAATTCGATTCTGAAAGCATAATCTTTACCCTCATGCGTTAAAATCAGCTCTTCCTTGAAGATGTAAGCATTGATATCGAGCCCGAGGCCGACAAGATTTCTTTCTTTTAAAGACTCCCCTATTTGTCCTTCAAAAGATTCATTTGCGTAAAAAATACTGTACGGAAAGGAATCATCAGCAAGAAACACCATTTCCGAAGACTCGTAAATGATCTTTTTAAACGTACCGTTGATACCTCTCTCTTGCATCGAAATGTCCTTTGCGTAATATGCTTTTTAATCCTTTTGAAAGAAATTAGGTAAAAATCCCTTCATCTACAGTAAACATACAACAATTTGTATTTCATGTCAATATTTTTGACTTATAAATACATTTTTTTGTAAAAAAAATTAAATGCCAAATTCAACCTGGAAAGTCGAAAACCAGAAGTTATCTGTATCCTGCAGCTCAAAATTGGCGTTGCTCCATGAATAACCGACATTCCCCTGAATCTTTATCCGGTGACCGTTCAAATACCGAGTGTAACCCAGGATCGACTCTTCCACTCTGCTTTCAATTCCTGCTAATTCCTCATCAGGCCTCACCGAAGCCAACCTCAACGCTAGTTCAGATTTTCGTGATATCATTTTACTGACATGGAAATTGGTGCCTTTGCCAATCCAAACTGCTCTTTTTTGCCCCGATTCATTTTGGGTTATTGGATCCAGAGCATTTCTTTCAAAATACTCAGCCATGACTCCCCATCCCGAATATTTAAACATCGCATCCGCAATGAAGACCCTTTGATCCCTCTTTTCATAAAGAGTAGAGCCTAATTGACCTCGGCTGCGCGCTGCGTTTTCATTCCAGTTATAGGTCACTCCTATTGAAAGCTTAGGCTTTTCTTCGAATTCCAAATCGCCTTCTGAATAATCACCACTATTTATGAATTTCCCGAAAGGAAGATATTCGAATCGTCCTGTGTAACTCAGGCCTCTGTTCCCAGGCGATGGATTTCTCCCCTCCCCGGTACTGATTGCTCCTTTGAGTTGGTATTGGGAAGTTCCCTTAGTCGGCAACGTGTAGTAACCAAAAAAACCAAAATCCCTATCCAAAGTGAAGACCCCATTTGCAATAGACCTGTCGGCGAACTGAAGGTTGCCGGAACTCACTACTCGCTCCCTGTTTCCAGGAAGCTTTGATTGTCCAAATCCGAAATAAAGATTGGGTTTTGGATAATAATAGATGATTGCATCTCGGATTGGCTGGGCATAGGCTCCTCCATCCAAATCCAAATCTGATTTGGAAAAGCCAAGCTGAATATAATATTGAAGTTTTTTACTCATAACATATCCATCCAATCGCAATCGCAGTCTTCGAACTCTGAAGTCAACTTGTTCGATTTCAAAATCATCCCCGCTTTCAGTTTTGATACCAAATCTGTTTTGCATCCTGAATCTGAGATTTAATAAGAAGAGAGAATCTTTTGAAATGCTGATGCCGTTTTCAACTTCCAAAAGGGCGCGTTCATCAGATTCATTTTGGGCTGTGGCGGTTCCGGAATTCAAAAGAATCAGGATTCCAAAAGACAATAGAAAAGCTTTGAAGATTAATCTGTACTTTGACATTTTTATAAAGAAAAAGCCGTAGCTATCAGGCTACGGCTTAATATTCAATAATTTACTTTTAGGCCTTAGCCTTGATCAAGTTGAGAGCTGAACCTGCAACAAACCAACCAATCTGGCTTTCATTATAGGTATGGTTAACCTGAATTGTGTCAGTCGTTCCGTCAGCATGATTAAGAACAACCTGAAGTTGCTTGCCCGGAGCAAAAGATGTCAATCCAACGATATCAATGCTATCATCCTCCTGAATCAATTCGTAATCAGCAGGATTTGCAAAAGTCAAAGCTAACATCCCTTGCTTCTTCAAGTTGGTCTCGTGGATCCTTGCAAAAGATTTCACCAAAATCGCTCGAACGCCCAGGAATCGAGGCTCCATTGCTGCGTGCTCTCTGGAAGAACCCTCACCGTAGTTTTCATCTCCAACTACAATAGATCCGATTCCATGCTGCTTGTAATTACGCTGGGTAGCAGGCACTTCTCCATACTCACCTGACAATTGATTTTTAACTTTATTGGTTGCGTCATTGTATGCGTTCACCGCACCGATCAGCATGTTATTGGAGATATTATCCAAGTGACCTCTGTATTTCAACCAAGGTCCGGCCATGGAAATATGATCCGTGGTACACTTTCCTTTTGCTTTTATCAAAAGCTTCAATCCTTTCAGATCAACTCCTTCCCATGCTGCAAAAGAATCGAGCAACTGAAGTCTGTCAGATTTTGGATCCACCAAAACACTTACTTTAGATCCGTCTTCAGCCGGAGCCTGGTAGCCTGCATCTTCTACTGCAAAACCTTTAGCTGGAAGTTCGAGCCCTCTTGGCTCGTCCAGCTTCACGGCTTTTCCTTCCGCGTTAATCAAAGTATCCGTAATCGGATTGAAAGTCAAATCACCAGCAATTGCCAAAGCAGTTACGATCTCAGGTGATGCCACAAATGCATGTGTATTTGGGTTGCCATCAGCACGCTTCGCAAAGTTTCTGTTGAAAGAAGTAATGATCGAATTTTTTTCCTGCTTTTCAGCACCATGACGTGCCCACTGACCGATACAAGGTCCGCAAGCATTTGCCAAAACAACCCCACCCATCTGACCGAAAGTATCCAGGAATCCGTCACGCTCAACAGTAAATCGAACTTGCTCGGAACCCGGAGTGATTGTGTATTCAGATTTTGCAGTCAATTTTTTATCAACAGCCTGCTGAGCAAGTGATGCTGCTCTTGAAATGTCCTCGTATGAAGAGTTGGTGCAAGAACCGATCAATCCCACATCCAATTTTGAAGGCCATCCGTTTTCTCTCACTGCAGCAGCAAATTTAGAGATTGGCCAAGCCAAATCCGGAGTGAAAGGACCGTTGACATGTGGCTCCAATTCAGAAAGGTCAATTTCAATAACCTGATCAAAGTACGTCGCCGGATCAGCGTAAACTTCCTCATCACCAGTCAAATGCGCTGCAATTCCATTTGCAAATTCGGCAATATCGGATCTGCCTGTACCCTGAAGGTAAGCTGCAGATTTCCCGTCGTATCCGAAAATAGAAGTTGTAGCTCCGATTTCAGCACCCATGTTACAGATTGTTCCTTTTCCGGTTGCAGAAAGTGATCTTGCTCCATCTCCGAAATATTCAACGATAGCGCCAGTTCCGCCTTTAACAGTTAGAATACCGGCAACTTTTAAGATTACGTCTTTAGCAGAAGTCCAACCGGATAACTTACCAGTCAACTTAACACCGATCAACTTGGGGAACTTGAGCTCCCAAGGCAAGCCTGCCATCACATCACAAGCATCAGCTCCACCTACTCCTATTGCAATCATTCCCAAACCACCGGCATTTGGCGTGTGGGAATCCGTCCCAATCATCATTCCACCGGGGAATGCGTAATTTTCGAGAACAACCTGGTGAATAATACCAGCTCCCGGTTTCCAGAATCCGATACCATATTTATTTGAAACAGAGGCCAGGAAATCATATACCTCTTTGTTTTTATCTTTTGCTTTGTTCAAATCAGTTACTGCACCAACTTCTGCCTGGATCAGGTGATCACAGTGAACGGTTGAAGGAACGGCAACCTGATCACGACCAGCTTGCATGAATTGTAAAAGTGCCATTTGGGCTGTTGCATCCTGCATTGCCACTCTATCCGGCTGAAAATCAACGTAGGTTACTCCCCTTTGAAATGCATGAGAAGCCGCTCCTTCAGTAAGGTGAGCGTAAAGAATCTTTTCTGTCAAGGTAAGCGGACGTCCGACAGCCTTACGGGCTGCCTCGATTCTCTCAGGAAATCGTCCGTATACTTCCTTGATCATTTGGATATCAAAAGCCATTTTATTGGAATTTTTGTGATTAAAGGTTCATTTTTTTCTAAAGACAAATATAGGAAGTTAGGCCAATAATAGATAGCCATGTACAATCTGTAAATCAGGGTTTGTCACTTTTTAATCTGGAATGAATCGTTGCTTACGCTATAAAATCGACCAAGAGGAAATTAAATTTTTAATTGAAAAACTAGCGACAAAATATTTGTTGATTTTAGATGGAATTGAAAAAATAACCTGGAATAACATAGTAGGAAATACAGGCTTCTCGAAAAATAAAATCAAAACTTTGCTGATCAGTAAGTTAACAGCAAGATAGATCAAATTGAATGTTTGAAAATAATCTCGATTGCCAAAATAAAATCCAACTAAAGGACTATAACCGACATTTTTTTTGTTTTCAAGCTCAATGAAGTTTTAAAATTTTAAATAAAAAGACTTAATATTAACATTAATTCACCCAAATAATTAACCAAAGTCCAATTTTAAACTTGGGTTTAAGTTTCAGAATGGAGTTATTAATGAACCCATTTTCGATCACTTTATTGGTCTCCGGCCTTTTGGTCGGGTTGCTATCTATTTTCATTTCTTTTAAGTTGGAGGATTCCATTCGGTGGATTGCCTTAACTATGCTTTCTTTCATAATCTGGGGATTCTTTTACGGATTGGAGCTGTCAAGCACAACTGTTGAGGACATGCTATTTTGGGGGAAATTCGAATATTTGGGTATTTCTTTCGCTCCTGCCTTCTGGTTAATTTTCTCATTTAAGTATACAGGCTTCCAATACTGGAGAAAGCTATGGATGCTTTTATTAGTATTTACGGTACCTGTGATGACTTATGCATTGGTTCTGACAAATGACTGGCATCATCTCCATTACGCATCTACAAGTCTTAATAATACGGGGCCTTTTCCAATTCTGGCAATAACAATTGGTCCCTGGTACATGGTCCATGTGGTTTATTCTTATTTGGTATTTTCGTTAGCCATATTCATTCTATGGAAAAGATTTAGATTCTCAGACCCCCTATTTAAAACGCAGACAAAACTGATTATGGCTGCCGGTGCTTTTCCCTTGATTTTTAATATCCTTTACCAAACAGGACTAATTCGACCCTTTGAGGGAATTGATCTTACACCCTACTCCTTCTTATTCACCTATTTAATCCTGGCAATCGCTATTCTGAAGTTCAATTTATTCAGTATTAAGCCTGTCGCCAGAGATAAAATCCTGGAAGTTATCACTCGGGGAGTATTGGTTTTTGATGCACGATACAAACTAATCGATTTCAATCCTGCAGTAAAAAACTTTTTCATTCCTCAGGAATTAATAAAAGTTGGAAAAAATGCATGTGAAATTTTTTCTAAAAATGAGGAAATACTTGAATTGCTGAAATCCGGAGAAAGAAATATCCTACAAAGCAGTTTTCAGTCTGAAGAAAGGACCAAAATTGTACGTATTGAGTCAATCCCTATTTTGGAAAAAGACACAATTTTCAGTGGAATGGTACTTCTATTCGAAAATATAACAGCGCAAGTTCAGGTAAACGACCAGTTAAAAATCCAGACTCAAGAACTACAACAACTGAACGATCTCAAAGATAAATTCTTTAGTATTATTTCTCATGACCTCAAAGGGCCAATTTTTGGGGTGAAAGAGCTTATTCATCTTACTGAAACCGGCTTGGTGAGTAAGGAAGAATTTTTTGATATGCTTCCGGAAGTTTCCAAAAACATGGAACATGTTTCGATTCTTTTGGAGAATCTTTTGGCGTGGACCAGTTCTCAACTTAGAGGGGAACATATTCAGCTTCAGCAATTTGATGTTACCAAAGCCTTGCAACATCAAAAAAGCCTTCTTGACCGGATTGCAAAAGAAAAAAATCTGACCATCTCTATTATTAGTCAATCATCAGAAGTTCTGGTCGAAGCCGATAAAAATATGGTCGAGCTGGTTCTCAGAAACCTGATAAACAATGCGATTAAATTCTCTAAGCCGAATGGGGAAATAAAATTGATGGTCCACCATGAGAAAGAAATGGTTAAAATATGCATTGAGGATCAGGGAATAGGAATTTCACCTGAAAACCTTTCCAAGATAAGGGCAGGAATTTCATTCACCACCCGTGGTCAAAACAATGAAAGCGGAACCGGCTTAGGTATGATTTTAGTAAAAGAGTATATATCCAAAAACTCAGGCTCCCTGGAAATAATCTCCATGGAAGGTAAAGGAACAAAATTTTGCTTCCTTCTACCGGCTGCAAAAATCAAAAAACAGGGGAAAGTCTTAATTTAACCCCTGCAAAAAAAGAAGGGTGTCCACCCCGTCTGCATAGTCCCAAACTTCAGGTTCCTGCGCTCCTCCAAAAGGGATTGCTCCTTCGTAATATTCAGGATTTGAAACGATGCATTGGATATTTTCTTTGATCTCATCAAGTCTGATTTGAAGCGGAGCCAAATCAGTATAGATCTCGTAAAATAAAACTGCAATGGGAGACACCAATTCCCTTGTTTCTCTGACCAGCAAAAACCCATTATCAAGGTGATCTTCCCTATTTACCAATAATATCGACTTATTGTAATCGTAATTATTCAGGTATTTATGATGGTTCATCACTCCTGAAAAAACCTCCAAAGCATCAAGTAAGTGCTGCAATTGGTCTTTTGATTTGATGAAAATCTTGGAAACATTCCTGCAACCCAATCCAAAGAATTGGAAAATATCCTTCCCCAAAGACTGTAATTCCTGAGTTGATTCGTTACCTGATAAGACTGCGACAGAGGTTCTGTTTCGCCGAATTATGCTCGGATATCTACCAAAATAATAATTGAAGTACCTGGCGGAATTATCGCTTCCTGTTGCTATGTAAGCATCTTTTCCCTTGAGCATTTCTTCAATTTCAATAAAATCCGAAAATCGAGGCTCGATGGTTATTAAAGATTTGATGACCCATTTCATCAGAACTTCATCTGCTGAGCTGAGTTTTACACACGCTTTATTTCCACTGATCAAAACTGTCATCAAATCATGAAATCCTACCGCAGGAATATTTCCAGCCATCATGATCCCAACTGATTTTGGAGATTCAGGCTCGATCTTTCCATATCCGCTAAGCCATTTATTGAGCTTATCCTCGGCAATCATGAAAGCAATACCATTTAAAGCCGATTGACAAGAGCTTGGAGTAAACCAGCTATTCTTGTTTTCAGCCCTCCAGAAAAGTTCTTCCTTTTCATTTTCTAAAAGATTCTTTATCAAAATTCCTAGTTGTACAAAAGCTGAAACTCGATCGGGCAGGTTCATAATTGATTTTAACGAGCGCAAATTTATCGATTTTGAAAAGAAGAGAGGTTAAAATAAATTAAATTAGTTAGCATGACAACTTTTTTATTGTCTGTGTGTTTATTGGTTGTTACTTTTGAATTCAAATATCTCGAGCTATGGCTATAATGATTACTGACGAATGCATCAACTGCGGTGCATGCGAACCAGAATGTCCAAATACAGCAATCTATGAAGGTGGTGTAGAGTGGACTTGGGGTGGTGGTACTACTTTGAAGGAAGTCACCTTAGAAGACGGAACAGTGGTAAGCGCTAATGAGAAGCAAAAACCACTCTCGGATGAGTTTTATTATATCGTCACAGACAAATGTACCGAATGCAATGGATTTCATGAGGAACCTCAATGCGCTGCCGTTTGTCCTGTGGATTGCTGCGTTGATGATCCTGATCATCGCGAAACTGAAGAAGAACTACTGGCTAAAAAAGCCTTTATGCATGGAGAATAAAAGGTGGCTGAGTCCACCTTTTATTTTTTGCTTATTCATTACTGATTTTGAGCTTTTTATACTCTATTTTTTACAGATTACTAAAAAAAAGTAAAGTTTCAATTTGAATTCTCAGACCTAATTGTTTTATCTTAGTTCACATTAATACCCTTATACCCAAACCGAACGCACTGTGGAAGATCAAAGAGGTTACGATAGAGAAGAGATTTTCTCGAAAAAAGTGAAGGCAGGAAAGCGAACTTATTTTTTTGATATTAAATCAACCAGAGCTAATGACTTTTATCTGACGATTACAGAAAGTAAAAGAAGAGTCAATGGAGAAAGTTTCACCTACGAAAAACATAAAATTTTTCTGTACAAAGAAGACTTCTTCAAGTTTGCAGAAGCTCTTAATGAAACTGTCGATCATGTAAAAAATGAATTAATGCCGGATTTCGATTTTGAGCAATTTGAACAAGAGGAAACTGAAATAAAAGACGAGCTCAAGTGGGAATAAACAAGACTTCAAACCTTTCTTAATTATTGAGTCCTGAGAAATAGTATATTTGGAGGAGGCAGAGATGCCTCCTTTTAGTTTATCCGATATGCAGCGCTTTTTTGTTTACCTGGTACTATTTATAGTTTTCTTCTTGGTATTTGGCTGGTATTTTTCAAATATCACTCTCTATCTTGTTTTGTCACTTATCCTGGCGGCAATCCTCCGACCGCTAACTAATCGGTTAAATAATTTCCACCTTCTTGGACAGCACCTTCCCAGATGGATTGCTATTTTAGCTTCTTATTCAGCTATTGTCGGGTTATTAATCTTGCTGAGTTTGCTGTTTTTCCCTTTAATCAATCAACAGATCCTTATCATCAGTGAGCTTGATTTAGATGGGATGTATGCCCAAATCCAGCCTCCGGTAAGTCGGGTTGAGCATTTTCTTTTTCGCTATCAGTTTTTGGAAAATGAGCCGGGCTACATGTTCGATGAGCTTCGAAGTTCAATCGCCAATTTCATTAAGAATTTCGATTTTGCCAGCTTCATTGGAGGTGTAATCGATACTACAGCCAGTTTGTTGATCGGAATCATGGCGGTAACATTTATTACCTTTTTTCTGCTTTTGGAAAACGGCCTGCTGCGTCGGAATCTGCTAAATCTGATTCCAAATCCTTATTTTGAATTGTCAGTTGCGACATTCACTAAAGTTGAAAAACTGCTGTCCAATTACCTCTCCGGTCTTCTTATTCAAATTCTTGCCATCTTTTCGCTTGCGAGTTTTGGGCTTTCATTAGTCGGTGTCGAATACGCACTTACCATTGCACTATTTGCAGCTGTAGCCAATCTTATTCCCTATGCAGGCCCGATTTTAGGGTCTTTATTCGGTATCATCATTGGAATATCCACAGGTAGCTTTGAAACAAACAGCGAGTTTACCTACCTGCTGGTCAAAATCTTATCGGTCTTTGCAGCAGTTCAGCTAACAGACAATATTGTACTTCAACCGATGATTTTCTCGAAATCGGTGAAAGCACATCCCCTTGAAATTTTTGTTGTTATCTTTGCCGGGGCAAAAATCGCCGGTGTAGTGGGGATGATTTTTGCCATACCCGTTTATACCATCTTCAGAGTTTCCGTTATGGAATTCTTTCTTGGGTATAAATCCTATCGAATCTTTAAAATAAAAACAACGAATTAATGGCCTTACAATGCGGCATAGTAGGACTTCCCAATGTTGGGAAATCCACCTTGTTCAACGCACTTTCCAGCGCAAAAGCTGAAGCTGCAAACTTTCCCTTCTGTACCATCGAACCCAATGTCGGAGTAGTTACCGTTCCGGACAACCGACTTCAAATACTTGAAAAACTCGTTAACCCGCAGCGGGTACTTCCTACCGTTATCGAATTCGTAGATATCGCCGGATTGGTAAAGGGTGCCAGCAAAGGAGAAGGCCTTGGTAATAAATTCCTGGCTAATATCCGGGAAGTTGATGCGGTTATCCATGTGATTCGCTGCTTCGAAGATGAAAACATCATTCACGTTGCCGGTGGAGTTGATCCGGTTTTTGACAAAGAAGTCATCGATACAGAGCTTCAGCTTAAGGATCTTGAGTCTGTTGAGAAAAAAATTTCGAGGATTGAAAAAGTTGCTAAATCCGGAGAGGCAAGAGCTAAAAAGGATTTAGAAACCCTCTTACTTTTCAAGCAGGCATTAACAGACGGAAAAAATGCACGCGCATTGGACGTCGACAAAGAAGACCTTGAGGTTCTTAGAGATCTTCACCTGCTTACCATCAAGCCGGTACTATATGTGGCCAATGTCGATGAAGGAAGTATTTTGACAGGCAATAAATTTGTAGCTCAGCTTCGCGAAAAAGTGAAGGAAGAAAATGCAGATGTGATTATTCTTTGCGCAGCAATCGAATCCCAGATTGCTGAATTTGAGGACCTGGAAGAAAAGGCAATGTTCCTTTCTGAATACGGACTTGACGAAAGCGGATTGAACAAATTAATCTCCGGAGCTTATTCTTTATTGAACCTGATCACCTATTTCACTGCAGGTGTACAGGAAGTAAGGGCCTGGACGATAAAAAAAGGATGGAAAGCACCTCAAGCTGCAGGCGTTATTCATACTGATTTTGAAAGAGGTTTTATTAAGGCAGAAGTAATAAAACTACCTGATTATCAACTATTCAAGACTGAAGCTGGTTGTAGAGAAAATGGAAAAATATCCATCGAAGGAAAAGAATATGTGGTTCAAGATGGGGATATCATGCATTTTCGATTTAATGTTTAACGTTTTCTTGAAAAAATCAATTACTTTTGATCTGCTTATCCACCCCGATTGCATTGTACGTTTTAGTTTACTTATTGTCTCATTTTATTTTTAACACACCGTGAGAGTTAGACTAATTTTCTCCCTTAAAAATAAGGGATCTTATTTGCCGTTCCACCACCAGTATATTCTGGCTCAATTCCTGAAAGGGTTAATTGTGAAAGGTGGACGAGAGGAGTTTTACAATTATAATTACTTCAATTTCTCTGGTTTGAAAGGTCAAACCAAAGTCAGCAGAAGTGGCTTACATTACTATTCAAGCCTGGTCACTCTGGTAATTTCTTCGCAAAGCGAAGATTTTATGGACTATTTGCTTGAGCAGGTTTTCGCCACTCCCAAGATTGAATTGGGAAACCTGATTATGGTTCCTGAATACACTGAAATTGAAGTTGAACCTGTTTTGGAAACTTCCAACAAGTTCGTTTGTATTTCTCCATTGGTATTGATTACCCCTGCCTTCAATGAAGAAGCGGGTAAGAGATTTATCAATCCTGACAGTGACGAGTTTTCTGATTTGCTTTATGAATCAACTCTCACAAGGATGGAAAAATCAGGCTGGTACACGCCTGAGCAAATGGAATCTTTCTACAAATTTCAGGTAGTTCCGGACATGGTCTATGTGAACAAACTGAAAGAGCAGCAGAAGAAATTCGCAAGAATCTATGCCGTGTATGATATGGATGTGAAATATGAAGTAAGAGGCTATACGCTTCCATTTACTTTGTACGCTGCTCCGGAAGTACAAGACTTCGTATTCAAATGCGGTTTGGGAGCATTTACTCACAAAGGATTTGGAATGTTGGATCTTGCAAATCATCCATCAGGAGTAAGAACTACTACTTACAAATTCAAGCGAGAAGGATTTGTTCCTTACAAACCCAGTGAGAGAGTCAGACAGAATGTAGCTCCAACTTCAGAAGAAGGAGAAACATTCGGATTGGAATCTGAAGAGTCATAAAAAAAATCCCTCCAGAAAATTTCGGGAGGGATTTTTTTTATAGCCTTCTTCGATTTGGATGAAGGTATAAATACCCAACTAATCGGTCGTAACGGGAGCCCAGGTTTCTGAAATAGACCAGCACTTCGTATTCATTTTCGGTTTGGAAATAGCTTCCTTCCAATGAATAGGTATCAAATTGATTTTCCTCAAGTATTCCGTATTGGTAATCATACCAGCCTTGCTTCAAGAGTAAGGTAGTCTGATATAGTTTCAGGTTTGGGTCCCAGGACATTTTAGCCTCAGGAGATTTCCCCCATTGGGTAAATGAACCTACCAGAAAAACCGGTGACATATCCTCCTCTACCGAAAGTCGAAAAGTAGTCAACACATATTCGCTTTCAAGTTCCGGGTTTCCGCCCGGACGGTCATTTGTATAAACCAAATACTGTCCATTCAAATCCAGATACTGCGAATAAACAGACTCCGGTCTCGGCCGGTCAATTACCGCATCTGCATAAACAACATCCCTTTCCACCTGTACATTTGCAATATTGACTCCGGTGGCCCTGATAAATCTCAGATCCACAAACCGAAATTCATTTCCTGCCCGAAAAGTATTTGATCCGTCAAAACTCTCATAACGCAACGTTTTTGAAATGTCATTCAGAAAAGTTGGCTTGCTCAAATTTTTAGCATTGTCCCATCGCTGATTTTGGCGAATCAAAACCTTGACCTGATTGAGAACATCCATGACCTCCCCATTCGAATAATTGACGAAGACATTCAATTGCTGAGATTCCCGGCGGCCAACAGTTTGAGAAGGCGGAACTATTGCCGCGCCGACTGTGAAAAGATCTTCATAAACCATGAATCTTTTCGCGAGAATCACCTGCGATTCGTCTCTTCCCCGATAGACTTTTACCAGATAATTCCCTGACTTGGTAACCTGTGGAATTCGGAATCGATAATGAATGTAGGGAATCCGGGTATTGATCGAATAGTCGTAATTCTGAATATTAAACTCATTGAAGGTTGGCAAAAAATCGTTGTCTTTGAGCTGAGACGGTGTCCAGTCAGCGTTGCAATGAATCAATTTGGCAGTATACAACTCGGGATCATATGCCAAATCATCAAAATACAACATCAACTCCCTCCCTCCTATCAACGATACCACAGGGGCATCCAACTGACTATCGTAGCTGGCGCCCAGTTGAAATAACCGCACGGACTGGATATGATCCATGTAGACCTTATCCTCCGTTTGGGCAAATCCTCCCGCCCGGGAAAGGAAAAACGTGGTTACCAGTAAGATATAAATCCTAAGCTTCATCTCGGAAAATAGAGAAATTGGACCGGAAAGTGAAACCTGATCAAACGACCATCTCCTGCAAAGCAGAAATCTGATCCACCAGCACTTCCCACTTGGAATTAAAATCTTCTAGTTTAGCTTGAATCTTCTGGTAACTTTCCTGAGTTTTCTGAGCCTCAGCTTCATTGGAATATAATTCCGGATCAGCCATTTTTTTCTCCAAAACTAACTTTTGGCTTTCCAGCTTTCCGATTTCATCTTCAGCCAACTTCAAGTCATCCTCCAATTTTTTCAAATCGCGCTTGGCTTGCAGGACTTCCGGCTGGCTTCTCGGAGTAGGCTGCTGAACTTTTTTTTCGACTTTTGGGGAAGGCGCACTGGCTTTCACTTCTGCTTGCTGAGATTTCCAAAACTCGTATTCATCATAGGTTCCCAGATATTCTTTGATTTCATGGTTTTCAATGTACCAAATCTTATTGGCCACGCCTCTGATGAAATGCCTGTCGTGGGAAACAGTAAGAAATGTGCCTTCATATTGCTGAAGCGCCTGAATCAGAATATTGACAGATTGAAAGTCAAGGTGGTTCGTTGGTTCATCGAGAAGAAGGAAATTCGCTTCCGAAATCAACGTTTTAGCCAACGCTACTCTGGATTTTTCTCCTCCGGAAAGGACTTTGATTTTCTTGAAGACTTCTTCATTTGAAAAAAGGAAACATCCCAAAACTCCTCTAAGCTCCATTTCAGATTTCTTACTTCCTGCCTGAGCCAATTCCTGGATGATTTCATTGGACAGATCCAATGCTTCTAATTGATGCTGAGCAAAAAAGGCTTTGATCACATTATGACCTTCTTGTCTTGTTCCGCCTATTTTTTCAGAACCATCGATTACTCTTAGCAAGGTTGATTTTCCTTTACCATTCGCACCAATTAGCGCAATTTTATCTCCCCGCTCGATCCTGGCGGTAGTGTTTTTTAAGATTACCAAATCCCCGTAAGCCTTACTCACATGATCCAAAATGACTACGTCACGACCTGATTTTTGGGAAAACTTGAATTTAAAATTTACCGAAACCTCATCGTTGACTACTTCATGAACCTTATCCAATCTGTCCAATGCCTTAATTCTGGACTGAACCTGATTTGATTTAGTGGCTTTCGCACGGAATCGCTCAATGAATTTTTCAGTTTGCTTGATCATCTGTTGCTGATTCTCATACGCATTCTGCTGAATCTCCATTCGTTCCACTTTTTCCTCTTTGTAAAAAGAGTAGTTTCCTGTATAAAGGGTAAGTGTCTGGCTGGCAACTTCTACTGTGCTGCTGATGCAATTATCAAGGAAAGTCTGATCGTGGGAAACGACCACAACAGCTCCTTCATAAGTCCTTAGGTAATTTTCTACCCACTGAATGGACGGCAAATCCAAGTGGTTGGTAGGCTCATCGAGCATCAGAAGAGATGGCTTTTCCAGAAGAAGCTTGGCAAGCATCACACGCATTCTCCATCCTCCTGAGAAAGTTCGAAGCGGTTTATCTAAGTCAGCTGTCCGGAAACCTATTCCTTCCAGGACTTCCTCAGCTTTCGCTTTGATTGTATATCCTTCATGAGATTCAAATCGATCCTGGAGATGTGCCAATCTGTTGATTATCTCTTCAGAATGATCCGTTTCCATCTTTATCAGGACTTCTT
The DNA here is from genome assembly GCA_036676605.1 of Algoriphagus sp. Classification (GTDB taxonomy): domain Bacteria; phylum Bacteroidota; class Bacteroidia; order Cytophagales; family Cyclobacteriaceae; genus Algoriphagus. Next base: position 9,356 of record JAKFCO010000077.1, on the reverse strand, counting down.
CGATCTCATCCTGCAGTTTCAATGTCTCCTTAAAAGCCGCCAAAGCCACGTTCAGAATACTTTCGTCAGACTGATAAGAAAGTAAATCCTGATTCAAAAAGCCGATTGTACAATCTTTCGCTTTTTGAACCTCACCTGAGCTTGGCTGGAAATCACCGTTGATGATTTTCAGTAAAGTGGATTTACCGGTTCCATTTTGACCTACAAGACCAATTTTGTCTTTAGGCTTGATGTGTAAGTTGGCGTTTTCATAGAGAGGGCGGCCTCCAATGAAATAAGAGAGATTACTAATTGATAACATGGCGCAAAAATAACTATTAACCCGTTTATAAAGGTTCCAATTGAAAACATTCTCTTTTTGATTAGATTATATTTTCCAGAAACAAAGCCCATGAAAATCAAGATCAAATTACCCATCCTCCTTTTGACAATAATCACATCGCTATCAGTGAGTTGTCAACAAAAAACAGGCAAATTGGAGCCAATTAAAACAGCCGACAGTTCCAATAAAACTGACATTCGAACAGCAAAAGCGGATGTTAAACTTGAAAAAATAAAACTGCCCGAAAATTTTAAAATAGATGTTTGGGCTGCAGATGTACCAAATGCCCGATCAATGGCGATCAGCGAGGAAGGAATTGTCTTCGTCGGAAACCGCCAAGGAAGCAATGTTTTTGCTTTAGTTGACGAAAACGGTGATGGAAAAGCAGACTCAAAGTTTATTTTGGCCGAAGGCATGAGTATGCCAAATGGAGTGGCTTACAAAGACGGCGATCTCTATGTGGCTGAAGTCAATCGCATCATCCGATTTAAGGATATTAAAAACACGCTCAACAATCCAAAATATGAAGTGGTGTACGATCAATATCCAACAGAAAAACATCACGGCTGGAAGTTTATTGCCTTTGGTCCTGACGGAATGCTTTATGTTCCGGTAGGCGCTCCATGCAATATTTGTGATCCTGAAGAGGAAATCTTTGCCAGCATCACGAGAATTGACGTGAAATCCCCCAACCCAAAACCTGAGGTTTTTGCTCATGGAGTTCGAAATACGGTGGGTTTTGACTGGCATCCGGTGACCGGAGAAATGTGGTTTACGGATAATGGCCGTGACATGCTGGGAGATGATACCCCGGATTGCGAACTCAACAGAGTCACTGCGAAAGGCCAGCACTTTGGCTATCCTTTTTGGCATGCCGGAACTATCAAAGACCCTGAGTTTGGCGACAAGGGAAAAGCGCAAAGCGAATATATTCAGCCTTCGGCAAAGTTAGGCGCTCACGTTGCTCCGTTGGGAATGAGATTTTACGAAGGAAGAATGTTTCCTTCAACTTATAAAAACCAGGTATTTGTCGCCAAACATGGTTCCTGGAACAGAAGTAAAAAATCCGGTTATATGGTAACGATGGAAGAAATCGATGCTGCCGGAAAAGTAACCGGAGAGAAAATATTTGCCTCAGGTTGGCTGGATGATGCAACCCAGGAAGTCTGGGGCAGACCTGTCGATGTTCAGGAATTGCCGGATGGAAGTTTGCTGATTTCGGATGATATGGCCGGGGTTATTTACCGGGTTACTTACGCAGCCAAGTAATAAAAAAAGGGAAGCGCTTGCTTCCCTTTTTTATTGATTATTTCAACCATTCCGGCTTGGTCGTATCGACTTCCGCCTCGAGCTGGTTGAGCAAATTATACAATCCAAAATAGGTTCGGTTGATATACAAACCATGTCTCGAACCTCTGGCCTGTCTGGACTTTCTGAACATTTTATCATTTGAAATCCTGTCTCCCAACTGGAAGATTTGTTCGAAAAATTTATCGTCAGCAAAGTCAAACTTCTCTACATGGAAAGGCTTTCCAAGCAAGGATACCATTTCCTTGAAAACTCCTTTGAAATATACCTTCTCAACCTCCGTGTCTTTGTCAGAAATGAATTCAAGATCATAAAAGATCTGATTCAACTCGTCTTCATTGATAAGTAATTCCTTCTTGATCAATGCAAAATAGCCTTGATAGAAATCCTCAGGGATCACTTTCACGCAACCAAAGTCAATGATTCCCAACTGATCTCCTTCCTGAACAATGAAATTTCCCGGATGAGGATCGGCATGAACCTGCTTCAGATTGTGAACCTGGTGATGGTAAAAATCCCAAAGAGCCTGACCTATTTGATTTTTTGCTTTCTGAGTTGGGTTGGTATCCATCCATTCTTTGATGTGCTTACCCTCAATCCAGTCCATCGTGATGATTCTCTCCGAACTGAATTCATCGTAATATTTCGGAAATTTAAGATTGGGAATATGACCACATTCACCTGAAATCTCACGGGAGCGCTGGACTTCCAAAATGTAATCCGTCTCCTCCAGAAGCTTCTCCTCCACTTCTGCCATGTAATGATCAAGTTCACGCTCATTCATATTGAGTAATCTCAAAGCGAACGGACGAACCAATTTCAAATCAGAACTTACCGAATCTGCAACTCCCGGATATTGGATTTTCACAGCAAGAGGTTTTCCATTCTGCGTTGCCTTATGTACCTGGCCGATTGAAGCGGCATTCACAGCTGATCTCGTAAAGGTGTCGAACATTTGCTCAGGAGTCTTACCAAAATACTTTTGGAAAGTCTTCACCACCAAAGGATATGACAAAGGAGGTGCTGAATATTGGGCCATCGTGAATTTATCCTGATAAGCTCTTGGCAAGAGATTCTTATCCATGGACATCATCTGTGCAACTTTCAGAGCTGAGCCCTTCAATTCACTCAAAGATTTATAAATATCAGTCGCATTATTAGCATGAAGTTCTTCCTTGTCCATGGAAGGATTCACCATCTTTTTAGCGTAATGCTTCATGTAGTTGCCACCGACTTTCGCCCCGGTGGAAATAAACTTTGCCGCTCGCTGCACTTTGGTCACCGGTATGGCTCCCTGTTCTTTCATTTTTTCGGGCATGATTTATTTGGATTGATAAAGGAACTTGGCAAAGTCAAGGAATGAATCCAGCGCACTTTTTCCCATCAGGTCAAAAGCAAGATTCACGGATTTTTCGATAGCAGCATCGGTTTTTTCAAACCTTGGAGATCCGTCATCCAGCCAATATCTGAACACAAACCAAGTCTGAAACCAGAGTGCTTCATCGTATCGATCACTGATAATTGGCCTGCTGGCGATCTCTTCAGTTTCTTTTCCTTCGAGAATAATCTCATTTGCAAAGTCCTTGAACTTTTGTTTAAACTCGGTAGCCTCTTTTGGCAAATTCATCAAGTTCTGCGACTTGCTTACGTAGAGACTCAGGAGATAGGATCTGTTTTTCTTCAACTCCTCTATCCAGGTGAAAAGGAAACTTAAGAATTTCTCTCTGGCGCTGTATTCTCTGAAGATCTCCTGAGATTCTACCTGACGGATAGTTTCATCAAAAATCTCAACCCAAATCGCTGATTTAATTGATTCGAAAGAGGTGAAATAGAAGTAAAACTCTTCCTCTTTCATCTTCAAATCTTTGGCAAATTTGAAAACTGACTTGGGTGCTGAGCCATGCTCAAGCACATAATTTTTATATCCTTCCAGAATAACTATTCTGAGATCTTTCTTTGCTGTTTTCTTAGCTGTTGTAGTCTCCATGTGTTTTGCTAAAATCTATCTCGTTAACACTCAAAGCGGACTTCAGGTTTAGAAAAGACATAAAAAAACCGGAGTCTTTCGATCCGGTCAGGTTTTTTAGCGGGTTACTTTTTCGATTACCAGATTGTGATTGGTGTAAATACAGACATCTGCTGCAATATGAAGGCTTTCCCTCACCATTTCCTCAGCTGTGAGATGCGGTGCAAATTTCTTCATCGCACGTGCCGCGGATTGAGCGTACATACTTCCTGAGCCGATCGTTGCGATCTCCATATCGGGATCGATTACATCCCCGTTTCCGGAAATGATCAAAATATCATCCTTGTCTGCTACGATCATCATTGCCTCCAGTTTGCTGAGCATTCTGTCAGTTCTCCATTCTTTCGCCAGTTCAACTGCAGCCCGCTTCATATTATTTCCAAAAGCTCCAAGCTTCTCCTCAAATTTGTCTAACAGAGTAAAGGCATCAGCGGTTGATCCGGCGAATCCTGTCACTATTTTCCCTCCCTGCATGACACGGATTTTTTTCACTGTACTCTTGGCTACGGTATTTCCTAAAGTGGCCTGACCGTCCGCTCCTATCACTACTTCCCCGTTGTGGCGAATCGCAACGACGGTGGTTGATTTAATTTTTTCCATGTGGTGAAAAGTTAATGATTATTGGTTTTGAGTTATTGGGTGTCAATTGGCATTTTGAAATTTGCTGAATGCAATATCCACGGATTACCAATAACTGAATAACCCTTTCTCCAATAACCGTTCTAAAGCAAAAAGTCCTGAAATCAGGACTTTTTGGCAGAAACTCTATTTCTTAAATCAGGATTCTGACCGGATCTTCAAGCAAACCCTTCAAGGTCAGCAAGAAGGCGGATCCAACCGCTCCATCTACGACCCTATGGTCGCAAGACAACGTGACCTTCATCAGGTTTCCGATTTTCATCTGACCCTCTTTCACGATCACAGTTTCTTTAATCCCGCCTACGGCAAGAATACAAGCGTCCGGCGGATTGATAATTGCTGTGAATTCGTCGATTCCAAACATTCCCAGATTGGAAATGGTAAAGGTGTTTCCTTCCCAGTCCTTCGGCTGCAGCTCTTTGGTTTTAGCTTTTCCTCCAAGGGTTTTCGCCTGATTGGAGATTTGAGAAAGCGAAAGGCTGTCTGCGAATCTGATTACAGGAACTAAAAGTCCTTCTTCGACAGCAACTGCCATCCCGATATGAATGTGATTGTTGTAGCGGATTTTATCGCCCAGCCAGCTAGAGTTTACTTTTGGATGCTGACGCAAAGCTGATGCACAGGCTTTGATCACCATGTCGTTGAAAGAGATTTTCACAGGAGAAATCTCATTCATGCTCTTTCTCGCCTCGATCGCCTTGTCCATGTTGATTTCCATGGTCAGGTAGAAGTGTGGAGCTCCGAATTTGCTTTCTGCTAATCTCTTCGCAATTACTTTTCTCATTTGAGAAACCTTCTCCTCACGGAAACTTTCCTGTCCAAGAACAGGCGCACCGGCTACAACCGGTGCAGCGACAGGAGCAGCTGCAGGCACGAAATTCTCAATATCTCTTTTTACAATTCTTCCTCCTTCACCGGAACCGCTGATTTGACGAATGTCAAATCCTTTGTCCTCGGCAATCTTTTTAGCTAATGGAGAGGCTTTCACACGATCACCCTCGGATGCAGCAGTAACAACCGGAGCCATGGATGGTGCAGAAGCAACTGGTGCAACAGCAGGCGCCTCAGCTTTTGCAGGAGCAGCAGGAGCTTCAGCTTTTACCTCAGCCGGAGCTGATTCAGGTGCAAAAGATTGGCCTTTTAAAAGTTTTTCAAAATCAGCTCCCTTTTCACCGATTACAGCGATCACGCCATCTACCGGAACGCTGTCTCCAGCCTGAACACCGATATAAAGCAAAGTTCCGTCTTCGTAAGATTCCAGTTCCATAGTCGCCTTATCGGTTTCTACTTCAGCGATTATCTCACCAGATTTCACCACATCCCCAACTTTCTTCAACCAGGCAGAAATTGTACCCTCTTGCATAGTATCAGACATTTTAGGCATCGTGATCACAGTCGCATTGATACCGGAAACATCGATTTTCTCTGTAGGAGCTTCTGCTTTAGCAGGTGCTGCAGGTGATTCTGATGCGGGAGCAGCTTCTTCTTTTTTTGCAGGGGCAGCTGTGGCAGAATCGTTGAGCAGACTCTCATACGCCTCACCTTTTTCACCTATGATGGCGATAATTCCATTTACAGGCACTGAATCCTTTTCCTTTACTCCAATATATAGAAGGACACCTTCTTCGTAGGATTCAAGCTCCATGGTAGCTTTGTCAGTCTCCACTTCCGCCAGGATATCGCCCGGTTTCACAGTATCTCCAACTTTTTTCAACCATGCAGCGATCACACCTTCCTCCATCGTGTCGCTCATTTTAGGCATTCTTATAATTTCGGCCATGAGTTATTGCTCTCTTATTCGTTTTTAAAGTGCTCAAAAATAGTTTTTATAAAGTCTTTATTCAAATATAAAACTTAATTTCCCGACGCATTTCAGCCATCCTGTCTCAATTTTCTGACATGCCACTACTCCAGCACAGCTCTTACACACGTCCTAAGTGGCTCTTCAATGGCCACCTGGAAACTATTTATCCGGCTATTTTTCGCAAAGTCGAACTGATTAATCCAACCCGGGAACGAATTGACACCATTGATGGGGATTTCCTGGACTTGGATTGGTATAAGTCGGGGAAATCTAAATTGGTGATTATCAGCCATGGTTTGGAAGGAAACAGTACTCGTCCTTATATGTTGGGAATGGCGAAAATATTTCTCCAGAATGAATTTGATGTCCTTACATGGACCTTCAGGGGTTGCGGAGACGAGCTCAATAAAAAAGTGATTTTCTATCATTCCGGTGCTACCTATGATCTGGATCAGGTCGTGAAACATGCAGAAAAAGATTATGAAGAAATTTTTCTGGTTGGTTTCAGCCTTGGCGGAAATTTGACTTTGAAATACCTCGGAGAGAAAGGTAACACAAATCCGAAGATCAGAAAAGGAGTCGCTATTTCTGTTCCATTACATCTTTCAAGCAGCTGCGAAAAAATATCTCAGGGCGAAAATATCCTTTACTCGAAGCGTTTTTTGAAAACACTCAAAGAGAAAGTAGTTCGTAAATCGCTGGAGCATCCGGATCAGATTCCTATTGGTGTCCTTCGAAATGTGAAAACCTTGTCAGATTTTGACGATCATTTTACCGGGCCACTTCATGGATTTGCAGATGCAGAAGAATACTATGAAGTGAACAGTTCCCTGTACTTTCTTGATCAAATAAAAGTACCCACACTAGTCCTGAATGCTCTAAATGATCCTTTTTTGAGTGACAAATGCTTTCCGGTAAAACTGGCAAAATCATTGGATTGGGTGATATTTGAATTCCCAAAACACGGTGGCCACGTGGGATTCAGTACCAATAATTCTAAAAATCAATACTATTCCGAACTGCGTGCGGTTGAATTTATAACATCGGTTATCTAACTTCCCTCCTGATTCTCAAACCTTCCCAAAAATGTGCGGACGATATTCCCTGAGTAAAAGTAAAATTGAACTGGAAGAGCGATTTCAGGCAGAAATGTTGCCGGGTTTCCAACCTCGTTATAATATCGCCCCGACACAATTGGTGCCGGTCATTACCTCCCAAAGCCCGAAAGGATTCTCTTTTTTCTATTGGGGAATCACTCCTGATTTCGGAAAAAATAAGCCAGTTGCTCAAAAGCTCATCAATGCAAGAGCTGAATTAGTCAATGATAAAATCTCTTTCAAAAGCTCTTTTGAAAAAAGACGATGCCTGATTCCTGCTGATGGATTTTACGAATGGAAAAAACTCGGTAAAAAAACAAAAATCCCCTATCGGTTCACTTTGAGAGAGGATGAGTTATTTGCTTTCGCAGGAATCTGGGAAGAATACGAGACAGTAAGCGGAGAAATTCAGCATACTTTTTTGATTTTGACCACAGGTCCCAATGATATTGTATCTGAGATTTATGATCGGATGCCGGTGATTTTGAATCGCCAAATGGAGAAAAAATGGCTTGATAATTATACTTCCGAATCAGAGCTTTTGGCTATGCTTCAGCCTTATCCTTCAGATCAGATGCTGAGTTATACCGTCTCTCCTTTGGTGAATTCAGTCCAAAACGACGTCCCAAGTATCATCCGGAAAACTTCCCCTGCTGATCAGCACGGCAATTATACCCTTTTTGGATAATTCCATTCTGATTCCCCCATCGACCTTTTTGGATTAGTGCGATATCTTTCGATATTCATTTCCCTTTTGCAAAATAGACCCAAATAAACATGGAAAAATCCCGGATCCTTGGTGTAGGGCATTACGTCCCGGAGCGAATCGTGACGAACCAGGAGCTCACCGAAATGATGAATACCACGAATGAATGGATCGTGGAAAGAACTGGTATTTACGAGAGAAGATGGTTTACCCCGGGAGTGGATACGGTGACAAGCATGTCCAAAAAAGCTGCTGAAATGGCTCTCGAAAGAGCCGGAGTGAGTGCTAAAGAGATCGATTTCATCATTTTCGCCACAAGCACACCAGATTATTTTATTCCCGGAAACGGAGTCCTCCTTCAAAGAGAATTGGGAATGGGGACTATCGGAGCACTTGATATTCGGAATGCTTGCTCAGGGTTTATTTATGCACTTTCGATAGCGGATCAATTCATCAAAACAGGGATGTATAAAAAAATCCTGGTAGTAGGGGCAGAGATTCAGTCTTCAGCTTTGGACAAAAGCGATGAGGGCAGATCCAGTTCGGTGATCTTTGCAGATGGCGCAGGGGCAGCAATTGTAGGTGCTGTCGATTTCGATCAGCCCGGAATACTCTCAACTCACCTTCATGCTCAAGGTAAATATGCCGAAGAACTTTATTGCAAAGATCCGGGGAGCAGCCGTGAAGTAAGACTTTCTCCTGAATTGATCGAATCAGGAAGTTTTCATCTCAGAATGAATGGAAACACCGTGTTCAAGCATGCTGTAGTCCGATTCATGGAAGTAATTAACGAAGCTTTGGCAGCAAATAATCTGGATAAAGACGCTATTGACTTGCTTATCCCCCATCAGGCAAACCTGAGAATCAGTCAATACATCCAGCAGAAGCTGGAGCTTCCGGATAAAAAAGTCTTCAATAACATCATGTACCTGGGAAATACTACTGCCGGTACCATTCCTATCGCATTGAGTCAGGCTTGGGAACAGGGACGAATCAAAGAAGGTGATTTGATTTGCCTGGCTGCTTTTGGATCAGGTTTTACCTGGGCTTCAGCTTTACTCAGATGGTAAAATGAGTGAAAATCCCGAAAATCTCGATCTTAACTTCTGGCTCGACAGAGAGTTTCTGCAAAATCACAACCGACTGAAGGCTGAGTTTTGGGAGATCTTGGGTAAGGTTGGGGATTCGGTATCATTGGAGGAAATCTCAAAAACTCACCCAAGGCCGAAAGGAAAGAAACTATCCAGAGGAAATGATCTACTGGGATTCCCTTATCAGGTTTTAGACTTGGTAAGGGATTTTGATCTTTCAGGAGGATTGAATATTCGGGTTTTATATAAAGTCTAATAATTAATTGCACATACCTGTTTTAATTCTTCATTTGGTTTCTGGAAGTGAGAAAACATTTTCCAAAATGCCGCTATCCTATCATTTAAAGTCTCTACATACCTGTT
>JAKFCO010000076.1:0-6719 GCA_036676605.1 Algoriphagus sp. | reverse complement strand
GAGGCCCAGTTTGCCCCAATTGAGGCGATTGAAGTGGAAGATGTAGATCAGGATGGATATTTGGACTTGATTTTAGGAGGGAACAATACAGCTGTAGCCCCTTATTATGGGGCCTATCAAGGGAGTTGGGGACTTGTACTGAAAGGAGATGCCAGTGGTTCTTTTAAAGTAGACAAGGAAAATGACTTGAAAATCAAAGGTGACATCAAGGTAATTGAAGTGGTGTCGGTAGGGACCAAAAAATGGTTTGTGTTTGCGAAGAATGATGCTGAATTGGAGGTATTGATGATCACCAAATCTAAATCGCCGAAACCATAATTGAGCTTAGTATTTCCAAAATTCCACTGCTGCATTATTCCTTACTACCTGCAACATTCTTTGACCTTTGATTTCCAAGCTATGCAGATCCCTGATATCTCCATCCAGTTTCAATCCATGTTCTCTATTGGGCATATACTCAAAGGTACCATCTCCTTTTCCAATCAACACTTCTCCGTAAGAGGCATCATACTGTCCGACTTCAGGTTTTGCTCCTCTCAAGTTTCCTCCCATCACCAAATCCTCCACGCCATCAGCATTCACATCTGTAATCAATACAGTATACATCCAGGATCGCTGTGTCATTCGAGGTAATGCTGTGACTTGAAACTTGCCTTCTCCCTGGTTTATGAAAATTGATGAAGACAGGTAATTCACTTCATGAATAATGGAGTTTTCCATTTCTTGAGGACTGAATATCTCTTCCAAATATTTGTTATTATAAGCACTGTATTTTAGGAAGCGTTTTTTTATGGAAGGAATCTGCCGTTCCAGATCATGCTTCAATGTATACGGAATATGTTTTTCCCCTTCCTTTTGGGCAAATAGGTGCTCGATTGACCCATTTTGATCAAAATCATTAACAAACATCCTAACTGGATTATCACTTGTGGCTTTGAACCTGGTGTTCAATCCATGATTACCTAAAACAAAATCCGGCTTGCCGTCTTTATTGAAATCTCCAACTTTAATGGTCTGATACCAACCTTTATAGGATTCCATTTCGGGCATTTCGATTTTCTCAAACTTGCCTCCTGTATTTCTGAAAAAAGTTGGGGCCATCCATTCACCAATCAACACCAAATCTTGATTGCCATCTCCATCATAATCTACTACCGCAGCATCGGTCACCATTCCGACTTCATTCAGCCCCGGAGCCACCTGAGCTGTGATATCACGGAAATTCCCTGTGCCATCATTGACGAGAATGAAACTATTTGGTCTTACCCCGTAGGCAAATGGAACCACGCGCGACCCAACAAATAGATCCAAATAACCATCTGAGTTGACATCCAAAATTTTTACTACCGAAGTACTGTTTCTGAGACCGGACAAGCCGTTATTCTCGGCTTTCTTGAATTTTCCTTTACCATCGTTCAGATACAACCTGTCGGCCAAATCCGGTGCACCAAAACCTGATTCATTTCCACCAGAAGAGACAAAAAGATCAAGAAACCCATCTGCATTGGCATCAAAAAACACAGCATCTGTATCCTCCGAAATCTTGTCAGTTTCAAAAACATCAGGGGTGACATTTTGGAAAGTTCCATTTTGCCTTTGTATAAATAGCTGTCCTGCAAAGCCTTTTGCTCCGCCAAAAAATAAGTCTTCCAATCCATCCCCATTAACATCTGCTTTGGCGAAAGAAGGCCCTTCTGTTGAGAGCATGTGATAAGTCAGACGGTCTCTGTCAAAGTCTACTATGTTGTTTTCCTTATGCACAAAATCTAAAATTGTATTTGCCTCTACTTTGGTAAATATCGGGGACTCCGGCTCCTCAAAAAACTTGAAATCAGGTGCAGGATCGGTCGCTTCTTTCCATTTCAAAATCAGTGTTTGATCAGGCAAAATTTCTTTGAGAATAGTCACTTTCCCATCCGGCCACCTGACCTGGACCTCGTTGATCTTGTCGACTGCACCTAATCCAAAATTGAGTCTTGGATCGACTGATGACTGGAAACCTCTATTAGGCATGTTTTCCTGATAAAAGATATTCCCACTTGCAAGAAGCCTCACCTGTGTGCCTATGGCGGCTGTATTTCTATCTTTTCCTTCCAATTGGATTTTCAAAAAATGATTTCCGGGATTGAACTCTCTACTTCTATTTTTGAAAACCAAAACCTCATTATTGGCATTGTTGATGACAAGATCCATCGCACCGTCATTGTTCAGGTCTCCATATGCGGAACCGTTAGAATGAATTGGATCTCCCATTCCCCATTCATGAATGACATTTTCAAATACAAGACCTCCTTTGTTTTTGAATGCATAATTGGATACAGGATTAATAGGAATAGGATCTACCAATGCTTTATAATTCACTCCATTCTGTGAAATGATTTTTTTCTTGGTTTCATTATTGTCGATGAAATTCAAATAATCCAAATCGGTAAGGTCCTGATAAATCCCATTGGACACAAAAAGATCTTTTAGACCATCATTATCCATATCAAAAATCAAGGCTCCCCAGCTCCAGTCGGTTGCTTCTACATTAGCCAGTCGCCCCATTTCGCTAAAAGTCCCGTCTCCATTATTCACATGGAGCATATTACGGGAATACTGGTAATGATAGCCGTGAGTTTTGTTGAACTGGAATTTGTCCCAGTTTTCGAAGGTCATCACTTGCTTGAGCCGCCTTTGAGATTCCGGCAGCATGTCAGTCACGAAAATATCCAACAAACCATCTCCATTGATGTCAGCGATGTCTGCACCCATCGAAGCTGCGCTGATGGATCGCATAGCTGATTCCAGCGATTCGGTAAAGGTACCGTCCTGATTGTTGAGGTAGAGGTAATCTCTTTCAAAAAAGTCATTTGAAATGAAAATATCCATCCAGCCGTCTCTGTTGACATCACCAATGGTAACGCCCAAACCAAATCCTATGATACTTCCGTAAATTCCTGCCTGCTCCGAAACATCGGTGAATTTCCCCCCATCATTTCTAAATAGTTTGTCTCCACCAACTGGATCTCTTTTTGGTCTTTCATTCTGCATCTTGTTAAAGCTACCGATAGCCTGGTAACTGTTGTTCAAAAGATAGACGTCCAGATCTCCGTCATTGTCAAAATCGAAGAAAGCAGCATGAGTTGAATATCCCTGATCTGCCAATCCGTAAGCTTCTGCCATCTCAGTGAATGTACCATCTCCTTTGTTTACAAATAACTCATTTTGCTTATTGTCTCCTTGAATATCTCCAGAATTACAAACGTATATATCCAAAAAACCATCACCATTGACATCAGCCATAGCCACTCCTGTACTCCAAGCACGGGTTCCCCCCACTCCGGACTCAGCTGTGACATCTTTGAATTTGAAATCTCCTTCATTGATGTACAACTTGTTTTGTCCCATGTTTGAACTGAGGTAAATGTCTAAAAGACCGTCGTTATTGACATCTCCAAGAGCTACACCGCCACCGTTATAGTAGTTTCTGTAGGTAAAAATATTGAACTTCTCATCAAACAGAAGATCATTCCTAAAAGTCAAACCTGACTGGGATGAATCAATTTTTTGAAAAAGAGTATTCTGCTTACTTGTCTCTGATTTTTGACAAGAATTGAGTGAAATACTTACGCCAAGTACGAAATATACAATCCTATTAATCCGCATCATTTTCTTGCTTATTCATTTCAAAGATATCTTTGACCCTTAAATTTAACATCTCCACTCTTATTGCAATAATATCTTTTTTAAACTTGAGTATTCGCTTGCGCGTAACTGAATTAAGTTGGGAATCCTGATTCAGATTATCTTCGCTTTCAATTAACCAACTTTTATGGGAATACATATAAATAAAGCACTTTTTGCAGTGATGGTGATTGGATGTATTTCGATTATTTTTTCATCTCAAAGTTATGCTCAGGGAATCCGGGGAATCGTCAAAACGAGCGAAGGAGAACCTCTTCCTTATGCATCAGTGTACGTTAGAAATCTTGGAGATGGGGTTCCGACCAATCAGGATGGGGCGTATGAGTTCCGACTAAAGCAGGGAGTTTATGATGTATTGGTTCAATACCTGGGTTATAAATCTCAACTGGAGACAGTTGTCATAACGGACCAATGGTTAGATCTGAATTTCAACCTTGAACCGCAAGTCTATACACTGAGTGAAGTTGAGGTAAGGGCAGGTCAGGAGGATCCGGCACTTACGATTATGAGGAAGGCAATTGCAAAAGCAAAGTATCATAGATTACAACTTCAAAAGTATAGCATGACGGTTTATCTGAAAGGTACCGGAAGCCTAACTGATGCTCCATTTTTCATGAAGAAGACGTTGGAGAAAGAGGGCTTGAAGTTGAATGAGGCTTACACCTCAGAATCAGTTTCCAGAATTACTTTCACTCAGCCTAATAAAGTGGAGGAAAAAGTGATTTCTATCAGGACTAATGGAGATAATCAGTCCACTTCACCAGCGCCTTATATCCAGACAACTTTTTATCAGGAAAAAATCAACGAGATCATTTCTCCGCTTTCCAGGCAAGCTTTCCAATACTATAAGTTCAATTACGAAGGAAGTTTCTTCGATCAAAATGTGATGGTTAGCAAAATCAAAGTCACACCCAGGTCACGAGGTGAGCGGGTTTTCGAAGGATACATTTATATCATTGAAGACCTATGGGCAATTCACAGTCTGAATCTCCAGACATCCCTGATGGGCTTCCAAATCCAGGCAACCCAGCAATATGCCCCGGTTGCGGAAAATGTATGGATGGCGCTCACCCATATTTATCGGTTTGGAGGTAAGTTTTTTGGCTTCGAAGGGGAATTCAAATATTTGGCATCCACTCGTGAATACGAAGTGACTCTAAATCCTGATTTGGCATTTGTGCCTGAAATCATCGATGAAAAAGTTCAGGAAGTACCAGATGCTGTTGTCAAATTTGATAAATCAGCTTCTGCTTTGGAGCAGCTTTCGAAAGAACAGCCAACTACAAGAAAAGAATATCGAAAGCTCCTTAATGAATATGAAAAGGAATCTCTGAAAGAACAAAGTGAACCTGACGTCATTTCTGAGCGCTATTATTCAATCGATTCGATGGCAAAAAAACGTGATTTGAGCTATTGGGATAGTATTCGCCCGGTTCCTTTGACATCACTTGAGATTCAAGGATACGATCGGGATGATAGCCTTGCTACTATTGAAGCTGCGAAAGTGAGTGAAGTTGATTCGGTTGCCAAAAAAGCCAGAAGCAAATTCAAGCCACTTGATTTCATGAATGGTTCTTCCTACAGTTTTGGCAAAGGTGTTTCGATTGGATTTAAGCAAAACTGGACCAAGGTTTCATTCAATACCGCGGAAGGCTGGAAAGTTGGAATGGGCCTTTTTTACCGAAAATATCAGGAAACCAAGCTTGCCGACAGCGTTACAGTTCAAAGAAAGAGTTTCAATATCGAGCCGGAATTGCGATACGGTTTTTCGAGTGATCGATTTTATGGAAAATTCGATTTCCGTTGGTCTACTACACTTCCAACAAGCGGTACCACTTTTGGCCTGGAAGGAGGACGATTCATTTATCAGTTTAATGGAGGAAATTCGATCAATGAACAGGTAAATGCGCTCTATTCATTACTCTTCAGACAAAACAGTATAAAGTTGTACGAGCAGGACTTTGTCCGGGCTTATTGGTCGCACCGGGTAGATTATGGCTTTACCTATCGGGTCAATATGACTTATGCTGAGCGAAGAGAGCTATTCAACAATTCAGACTTCAGTTTTTACAATAAGCCGGAAAGAGTTTATACCTCAAACAGGCCGGAAAATTCAGAATCCGATGAAGAGGCTTTTTCAAATTATGAAATTCTGAAACTTAGTACTTCACTTGAGTGGAGGCCGGGAATCCGATACGGAATTCGAAATGGCAGGAAGTATCCGATTACGGATCGGTCACCATTAATCACGTTGAACTATGACAAAGCCTTTGGCGGCTTGCTCAATTCAACAACCTCGGCTGATTTTGATCACTTAAAAATTGGGGTAGAGCATAGCTACAGCTTTGGAGTGAGCGGTAAGTTGGATTTCAATATTTCGGCGGGAACATTCCTGTCCAATGACCGGGTCTATTTTCAGGATTATCAGCATTTCGGTGGTAACCGCACCATCTTCTCCAACTTCGGCCCTGCTTCCAATTACCGATTTATGGATTATTATAAGTACAGTACCATTACTTCTTATGTCTCAAGTTTAATCCACTACCAGTTTAGAAAATTCCTTTTCACCCAACTGCCCATGTTGAGATTTTCCGGGGTCAGGGAAAATCTGTTTTTTAATTACCTGAAAACTGAGAACTCACCGCATTATTGGGAAGTCGGATATTCGCTGGATAATCTCTTCAGAATTTTCCGGGTGGAAATGGGCGCAGGATTTGAAAATGGTAACTTCCTGAGAGGAGGCGTAAGATTTGGTATCGCCACTTTCCTTAATATCAGCGCCGATTAAAAAAATAAAACCCGACTGAATGGTCGGGGTTTTTAGTTGTCAGACTTTCATGATGTCGATTTCTTTTTTGGCGAGGATCTCATCTATTTTGGTAGAATACTGATCTGTCAATTTCTGGACAACGTCTTCAGCCCGTTTGATGTCATCTTCCGCAGCTCCGTCTTTCTGCAATTTTTTCAGAGAATCCATTATGTCTTTTCGGACGGTTCTGATTGATATTTTACCGGTTTCGCATTCGTTTTTA